>NZ_JAQSDN010000001.1 GCF_029945925.1 Polaromonas sp.
CACCTGGGCGACTTCATCGAGGACAACAACACCCTGGCGCCGGCCGACGCAGCGCTGCACGCGTCCATGCGGGGCGTGGTCAAGGACGTGCTCGATTCCCTGACGCCACGCGAAGCCAAAGTGCTGCGCATGCGTTTCGGCATCGAGATGTCCACCGACCACACGCTGGAAGAAGTCGGCAAGCAGTTCGACGTGACGCGTGAACGCATCCGCCAGATCGAAGCCAAGGCGCTGCGCAAGCTCAAGCACCCTTCGCGTTCGGACAAGCTGCGCAGCTTCATCGACACGCTGTAAGCACCCGGACTCCTTGCCGCGCAAGCGGCACGGCAGCCCAACGCCCCGGCCCGCCCACAGCGGCCCGGGGCGTTGTTTTTTTTGTGCATTGAATGAGCTGCAGCCCGCATGGGTTGGACCTGGGGTGCTTCATAAGGGATAGCGCCCTGCTCCGCGCAAGCGGCCTTCGCCTGCGCCACCCTACACTTGGCATTGACCGAACTCGTTCACCAAACTGCCATGAGCGCTGCACGACATGTCTGAATCCACCGACTTTCTCATCATCGGCGGCGGCATCGCCGCCGCCTCCGTCGGCTACTGGCTGGCGCCGCACGGCCGCGTCACCCTGCTCGAGCGCGAGGCGCAGCCGGGCTACCATTCCACCGGCCGCTCGGCCGCGCTGTTCATGGAGAGTTATGGCACGCCCCAGGTGCGCGCCCTCACGATGGCCAGCCGGGCCTTCCTGCAGTCGCCGCCGCAGGGCTTTGCCGAACACCCGCTGCTGGGCCCGCGCGGCGCCATGATGGTGGCCACCCACGGACAGGATGCACTGCTCGCGGCGCACTGGGACATCCTGCGTGCCATGACGCCGCATGCGCAGTTGCTGGACAGCGCAGGCGCCTGCGCCAGGGTGCCTGCGCTTCGCCCCGGCAAGGTGCTGGGCGCGGTGTACGAACCCGATGCCGCCGACATGGACGTGCATGCCATCCACCAGGGTTATCTGCGCGGGCTGCGCCACGCCGGCGGCCGCGTGGTGTGTGATGCGGAAGTAACCGCGCTGGCACGCGTGGGCGGCCTGTGGCGGGCGCAGGCAGGCGGCCAGGTGTATGAAGCGCCCGTGGTCCTCAATGCCGCCGGCGCCTGGGCCGACATGGTCGCCGCCCTCGCCGGCCTGCCCGGCATCGGCCTGGAGCCGCGGCGGCGCTCGGCCTTCATCTTCGCGCCCCCGGAAGGCGTGAACACGAGCGGCTGGCCCATGACCGGCGGCGTCTCCGAGGACTGGTATTTCAAACCCGATGCCGGCATGCTGCTCGGCTCGCCGGCCAATGCCGACCCGGTGGCCCCGCATGACGTGCAACCCGAGGAAATGGACATCGCCCTGGCCATCCACCGCATCGAGGAGATGACCACGCTGTCCATCCGCCGGCCCACGCGCACCTGGGCCGGGCTGCGCTCCTTTGTCGCCGACGGCGACCTGGTGGGCGGCTTCGATGCGCAGGCGCCGGGCTTCTTCTGGGTTGCGGCCCAGGGCGGCTACGGCATCCAGACCTCGGCCGCCATGGGCGAGACCTGCGCCGCGCTGGCGCGCAGCCTGCCCGTTCCCGGTCGCATCGCGGCCTTTGGCCTCACGGCCGCCATGCTCAGCCCGTCCAGGCTGGGCACTGCGGCCTGACCCAAGCTCAGTCCAGCGCGGCCAGCGCCATCATGCCGGCGGCGGTGTTGGAGATCGGGATGTGGTAGTTGGTGTGCACCTTGCGCACGCGGCCGGGCACGGCGGCGCGCGTGGCCAGCCACATCAGCAATTCCACACCCTGGGTGCCGGTTTTTTCGACGAGTTCATGAATGCTGTATTGCGCGGCCCATTCGGGCTCGCTGATCAGGCTGTCCATGAACTTCAGGTCAAAGGCCTTGTTGATGAAACCGGCGCGTTCGCCGTCGAGCTGGTGGCTCAGGCCGCCGGTGCCTATCACCACCACCTTCTTGTCGCTGTCCCACGAGGCAATCGCCTCGCCCACCGCCTTGCCCAAAGCCAGGCAGCGTTTGGCGCTGGGCAGCGGAAACTGCACGGTGTTGATGCAGATCGGCACCGTCAGCACCGGGCACAGGCCCTCGGGCCAGAACAGCTTGAGCGGCAACGTGAAAGCATGGTCCACCAGCATTTCCTGGCAGGTCGTGATGTCGAACTCCTTGTCCACCAGCTCGTTGATGATGTGCCAGGACAGCGCGGGCACGCCCTTGAACGGCGGCAGCGTGGGAATGCCCCAGCCTTCATCGGCATTGCGGTACTCGGGCGCGGCGCCCACGGCAAAGGTCGGCATCTTGTCGAGGAAGAAGTTCAGGCCGTGGTCGTTGTAGAACACGACAGCAATGTCGGGCCTGACCTCGTCGAGCCAGGCCCGCACCGGCAGGAAGCCGTCAAAAAAAGGTTTCCAGTAAGGCTCCTGCTGGGCGCCCCGGGCGATCGCGCCGCCGATGGCGGGCACATGGGAAGTAGTCAGGCCACCGATGATTTTTGCCATGGTACTTTTCCTCAGGCCAACAGTGTGGCGGGTTGATCGTTCTGCGCGAGCAGCCGCGCCTTGAAGGCCTCCTTGCTCAGACCGGTCTGCGCAGCGCCCAGGTCCTGCACGTCCAGCCCCAGGATGCCGGCGAACTTCGCCAGGTAATACACGTTGCCGCCGGCCGCCAGCAGGCCCGGCACGTTGCGCGTGCGTATCGCCTGAATCTGCTGCTCGTTCAGGCCATAACGAAGCATGTAGCCCACCTCATCGGCCTTGAAGACCGCACGGTTGTCCGCGCTGTCGAACGAGAAACACATCTTGTTGAGCGCATACCCTTTTTGGGCCTGCTCGCCGTCAAACAGCGTGGTGCCGGGAATCGGTGGCCTTGGCGGGGAATGGGGCACGGAAATCTCCTGAGGTTGACCTGTATCAGTACCCCAGTATTGCCGCCCCGTTACAAAAGATAAACCGATGAATGCTGATGAAACCCATGAATGAATCCGATGGATCCGGCCTGGACGCCAGGTTGCTGCAACTGCTGCTGACCGTGCTCGACACCGGCAGCGTGACCGCGGCGGCGCAGCGCCTGGGCGTGACGCAGTCCGCCGTGAGCCACGGCCTGGACAGGCTGCGCGCCATCACCGGCGACCCGCTGTTTGTGAAGGCCGGCCGCGGCATCGTGGCCACCGCGCGCGCCGAGGCCCTGGCCGCACCGGCGCGCGAACTGCTGGGCGCGCTGGAACGTTTTGCACGGCTGGGCAGCTTCGACCCGGCGTGCTGGCAAACCACCTTCACGGTCGCCGCCAATGATTTCCAGCGCGACCTGCTGCTGCCCGCGCTGGCCGCGCGCCTGCGTGCGCAGGCGCCTGGTGTGCTGCTGCGCGTGATCCCGTCGGCGGTGCCGCGGCTGGAAATGCTGCGCAGCGACGACTGCCAGCTGGCCATCAGCCCGCGCCCGCCCGAAGGCAGCGACATCGTGCAAAAACGCCTGTTCGAAGACCAGTACCGGGTTTTCTACGATCCGGCGGTGCGCGAGGCCCCATGCACCGAGGCCGACTACCTGGCCGCCAGCCACGCCACCGTGGTGTACGAGCCACGCCGCAGCCTGGAGCTGGACCAGGTCCTGGCGGCACGCGGCCTGAAGCGGCACTTCACGGTGATGGTGCCGTCCTTCAGCGCACTGCCGGCCTTTCTGCGCGGTACGCCGCTGCTGGCCACCGTGCCGGGGCTGCTGGTGCACCACAGCTTCCAGGGGCTGGCCAGTTGCCCACCGCCTGTGCCCTGCCCGAGCATGCCCATGTACGCGATCTGGCACCTGCGCTACCAGCAGGACCCGGCACACCGCTGGCTGCGGGAGCAGCTGGACACCGTGGTGGGTCCGGCGCTGGCCGACGCCGCATCAGGCTAGATTTTCAAACCAAACAGGCCATCAGCCCGCATGAATCATGCGCGAGTAGCTATCAATACAATAGCAGTTCCCAAAAATCCGATCAGGCGGCAAATTCCTCGGTATCCACTTCGCTGGCGCTTTGCGCACTGTAGCGGTGGCCGGTCACCGTGCGCTGGTTGACCAGCGCTTCCAGCCTGGCCAGCAGCCCGGCGTCCAGCCGGACGTTCACCGCGCCGAGGTTGTCGTGCAGATGCTCGACGCTGGTGGTGCCGGGAATCGGCACGATGTGCGGCGCCTTGTGCAGCAGCCAGGCCAGCGCGAGCTGGGCCGGCGTGCAGCCCGCCTCCAGCGCCAGGGCCTTGTAGGGCGGCAGCAGCTTGAGGTTGGCCGCGTAGTTGTCGGGTGCAAAACGCGGCATGGCGCTGCGGATGTCCTTGGGCTGGAGCGTGCTGACGTCGTGCAGCGCATCACACAGAAAGCCGCGCGCCACCGGACTGAAGGCCACAAAGGCCGCGCCCAGCTCGCGGCAGGCATCAAGCACCGCGATCTCGGGGTTGCGCGTCCACAGCGAATACTCGGTCTGCACGGCCGCAATCGGGTGCACCGCATGGGCCTTGCGCAAGGTGGCGGCCGACACTTCGGACAGGCCGATGGCCCGCACCTTGCCCGCGCGCACCAGCTCGGCCATGGCACCCACGCTGTCCTCGATCGGCACCTTCTTGTCCCAGCGGTGCAGGTAGTAGAGGTCGATCACGTCGGTCTGCAGGCGCTGCAGGCTGTCCTCGCAGTTCTTGCGGATGGCCTCGGGCCGGCCGTCGATCACGCGTTTGACGCCGTCCTCAAAATACACGCCGGCCATGCCGCCCTTGCTGGCCAGCGTGAAGCGGCTGCGGTGCTTTGACAGCACCTTGCCCACCAGCGTCTCGTTGGCCCCGAAGCCGTACAGCGCCGCCGTGTCGAACAGCGTGACGCCGGCATCGAGCGCGGCCAGCAACACGCGTTCTCCCTGCTCCGCCGACGGCGGCGCACCGTAGGCGTGGCTCAGGTTCATGCATCCCAGGCCGATGGCCGAGACGTCGAAGGGGCCGATGCGGCGGGTGGGCAGGGAGATGGGCATGGTTTACTTCAGTTGCTGTTCCAGGTCGTGCAGCACCTGGTAACACGGCAGCACTTTGGCGACGCTGGAATTGGGTTCGCGGCCTTCGCGGATGGCGGCGAAGAACTCCCGGTCCTGCAACTCGATGCCGTTCATGGACACGTCCACCTGGCTGACGTCGATTTTTTCTTCCTTGCCGTTGAAGAGGTCGTCGTAACGCGCGATGTAGGTGGCGCTGTCACCGATGTAGCGGAAGAAGGTGCCCAGCGGGCCGTCGTTGTTGAAGGACAGGCTCAAGGTGCAGATCGCGCCGTTGGCCGCCTTGAGCTGGATGCTCATGTCCATCGCAATGCCCAGCGCCGGGTGGATGGGCCCCTGGATGGCATTGGCTTTCACGATGGGGCTGCCGCACTGGTAGGCGAACAGGTCCACCGTGTGGGCCGCGTGGTGCCACAGCAGGTGGTCGGTCCAGCTGCGCGCCTGGCCCAGTGCGTTCATGTTGCTGCGGCGGAAGAAATAGGTCTGCACATCCATCTGCTGGATGTTGAAGCGGCCCGCCGCAATTTCCTTGTGCACGTACTGGTGGCTGGGGTTGAAACGGCGCGTGTGGCCGCACATGGCGACCAGGCCGGTCTGCTTTTGCAGGGCGACCACATCCCGGGCACCTTGGAGGGTGTCGGCCAGCGGGATCTCCACCTGCACATGTTTGCCCGCCTTCATGCAGGCGATGGACTGCTCGGCATGCATCTGGGTCGGCGTGCACAGGATGACGGCGTCCACCTCCTTGAGCGCCAGGCTGTCGGCCAGGTCGGTGCTGACGTGGCTGATGCCGTATTTGGCGGCGACTTCTTTCGTCTTATCGAGGTCACGGCTGATCAGCGAGACGACTTCGACGCCGTCGATGTTCTTGATGCCGTCCAGGTGTTTGATGCCGAAGGCACCGGCGCCGGCGAGGGCGACTTTGATGGTTTTGCTCATGTGTTTTCTCCTGTCAGTTTCATTTTCCCTCTCCCCCTGGGAGAGGGGCAGGGTGAGGGCTTCGCGCGCCAGCCCCCACCCCTGCCCTGCCCCAGCGGGGGAGGTAGTTCATCAGGTCTGGTTTTCCAGAATCAAATGGCCCACCGCGGTGTTGCTGGCGGGCACATGGTAAAAGCGGTGGGCCACCTTGGGCGCGGGGCCACCGGCCACGTCGGACATGGCGCCACGGGCAATCAGCCACATCACGAGCTCAATGCCTTCGGAGCCGGCTTCGCGCACGTAGTCGATGTGCGGCTTGCCGGCCAGGCCTGCCGGGTCGGTGATCAGCTGGTCGAGAAAGGCGTTGTCGAACTCCTTGTTGATCAGGCCGGCGCGCGGGCCCTGCAGCTGGTGACTCATGCCGCCCGTACCCCAGATCTGCACATTGAGCGGCTTGTCAAAACTCTCCACCGCCTTGCGGATGGCCTTGCCCAGCTCGAAGCAGCGCCGGCCCGACGGCACCGGGTACTGCACCACGTTGACGGCAAACGGGATCACCGGGCAGGGCCAGGCCTGCGGCTGGCCGCACATCAGCGACAGCGGCACGGTCAGGCCATGGTCCACGTCCATCCTGTTGACGATGGTCAGGTCGAAGTCCTGCTGGATCACCGACTGCGCAATGTGCGCGGCCAGTTCGGGATGGCCGATGACCTTGGGCACAGGGCGCGGACCCCAGCCCTCGTCGGCCGGCGTGAACTCGGCAGCGGTGCCGATGGCGAAGGTCGGAATCATCTCCAGGCTGAAGGCGGTGGCGTGGTCGTTGTAGACCAGGAAAATCACGTCGGGCGGGTTGTCCTTGAGCCACTGTTTGGAGTAGTCGTAACCCTTGAACACGGGCTGCCAGTAAGGCTCGCCGCTTTTGCCCAGGTCGAGGGCCGCGCCGATGGCGGGCACGTGGGAGGTGTAAACGGATGCGGTGATTTTGGCCATGTTCAGGAATTCCGGGTTTGGCCGGCTCGGCCTTGGGGTTGGTGCTGGGCCTGCGCGGTCCCGTCTTCACCGACCACGCGGTTGCCCTCGACGGAGCGGCCGCCGGCAATCATCATGTCGCGGTATTCCTCTTCGGTCATACCGGTCATGCTGCCTGCCATCTGCTGGAAGCTCTTGCCGTCGGTAGCACCGATCTTGGCAAGAAAATAGATGTTGCCGCCGGCCTTGATGCAGCGGTTCAGGTCGCGTGCCAGCACCGCCTGTTTCTGTTCCTCGGTCATCGGCCACTCGTCGAGGTAGGCGCGTTCATTGGCCTTGAAGCGTTCGCGGTTGGCAGCCTTCATCAGCGACATGCAGAACTGGTTCAGGTGGTAGCCCAGGCGGGATTGCTCGGCATCAAAAATGGTGGTGCCGGGGACGTCGAGGTAGGGTTTTTCGAGTGACATGATGGTTTTCCGTTTTCCGTTCTCCCTGAGCTTGTCGAAGGGTGGCTTCGACAGGCTCAGCCCGAACGGTATTAACTCTCAACTCCAGTAAAGCCGGGTCGGGTTGTCCACCAGCAGCTTGTGCTGCAATGCGGGCGTGGTGGCGATATGGGGAATGTAGTCCACCAGCAGGCCATCGTCGGGCATGTGGTTTTTCAGGTTGGGATGCGGCCAGTCGGTGCCCCACAGCACACGGTCGGGAAAGGTCTCGACCAGGCGCCGGGCAAAGGGCACCACGTCGCGGTAGGCGTTCTGCTCGCCGTTCAGGGCCGGCGGGCCGCTCACGCTGAGGCGCTCGGGGCAGCTGACCTTGCTCCAGATGTTGGCGTGCTCGCGCATCATCTTGACGAACAGCTCGAACTCGGGGCCGTCCACCGGTTTGCTCACGTCGGGCCGGCCCATGTGGTCCACCACCACCGTGGTCGGCAGCGCGGTGAAAAAGTCGTACAGCTCGGGCAGATCCTGCGCCTCGAAATACACCACCACATGCCAGCCCAGGGGCGCAATGCGGTTGGCAATTTCCAGCAACACCTCGCGCGGCGTGAAGTCGGCCAGGCGCCTGACAAAGTTGAAACGCGTGCCGCGCACGCCGGCTTCGTGCATGTCCTGCAGCTCGGCATCGGTGACGTTGCGGTTGACAGTGGCCACACCACGTGCCCTGTTGTTAGAGTGCCTCAGGGCATCAACCAGCGCACGGTTGTCGCTGCCGTGGCAGGTGGCCTGCACGATCACATTTTTGTCAAAGCCCAGGTGGTCGCGCAGGGCAAACAGCTGGTCCTTGGAGGCGTCACACGGCGTGTACTTGCGCTCGGGCGCATAGGGAAACTGCGCACCCGGGCCGAACACATGGCAGTGCGCGTCCACCGCACCGGCGGGCAGCTTGAAGCGGGGTTTGGCGGGGCCGTCGTACCAGTCGAGCCAGCCGGGCGTCTTGGTGAATTCCTGGGTCATCTTGATCAGTCTCAGTCAGGTTTGATGTTGGCTTCGCGCACCAGCTTTTCGTAGCGCTGGCGTTCGGAACGGATCAGGGCGGCAAACATCTCGGCGCTGCCGGGCAGGACCTCGCCGCCGACCTGGGTCATGCGCTCACGCACTTCTTTGGTCTGCAGGGCTTTCTGCACCTCGGCGTGGAGCCGGCTCACGATGGCCTTGGGCGTCGCGGCGGGCGCCACCAGGCCGTACCAGACCGAGGCCTCGAAACCGGGGAAGCCGGACTCGGCAATGGTCGGCACATCCGGAAAGATGGTCGAACGGTTGGTGCTGAGCACCGCCAGCACCTTGAGCTTGCCGCTCTTCACATGCGGCTGCACTTCCAGCGCATTGACCGCCACCAGCGGTAGCTGGCCGCCGATCACGTCGGTCAGCGCCTGCGAACCGCCGCGGTAGGGAATGTGCAGCAGGGAGACCACAGCCGCACGCTTGAAGAACTCCACCGCCATGTGCGGCGTGGAGCCGTTGCCCGGGCTGGCGAAGGAAATGCTGCCAGGCTTGGCCCTGGCGGCAGCGATCAGCTGCTGGATGTTGGCATAAGGGGCGCTGGCATTGGCGGCAATCACCACCGGCACACGGCCGATCAGCGACACCGGTACCAGGTCGCGCTCGGCATCGAAGGGGGCGGGCTGGTACAACGCCATGTTGGCGGCCAGGGCATTGGCCGCCATCATCAGGGTGTAGCCATCGGGCTCGGCCGCGATGACCGACTTGACGGCGATGTTGGTGCCGGCCCCGGGCTTGTTTTCCACCACAAAGGTCTGGCCCATGCTGGCCGACATGGCCTGGCCCACGGTGCGCGCCACGGCATCCACAGCGCCGCCGGCCGAGTAGCCGACCACAACCTTGACGGGTTTGACGGGATAGGACTGGGCCGACGCCAGCGACGGGAAGACGCCGGCAAGCGCAGCCGCGGCAAGCGCCATGGACAGCCTGCGCGACAAACAAAGGGTTGCAATGAACATGAGGGTGACCGGGTTAAACAGGCTATGAATAAAAAAACAGAAGGGGAAAAGCGTCTCAGTCGATGTACTTGAGGCCGGCCTTGGCCAGCGGTTCACGCATGTTGTACATGTCCAGGCCCAGCACGCCCGCGGCGAGCCTGGCGCGTTTTTCGCCTTCGTTGGCTTCACGGGCTTCGGCGGCGTCGGCCACCTTTTTCACCCACTCGGCCGGCACCACGACCACGCCGTCGTCGTCGGCCACCACGGCATCGCCGGGGTTGACACTCACGCCCGCGCACACCACCGGAATGTTCACCGAGCCCAGCGTGGCCTTGATCGTGCCCTTGGCGCTGATGCCCTTGCTCCAGACCGGGAAGCCCATTTCCTCGAGCGTCTTGACGTCACGCACACCAGCGTCGATCACCAGCGCCCGGGCGCCGCGCGCCATGAAGGACGTGGCCAGCAGGTCGCCGAAAAAACCGTCGCAGTTGTCGGCAGTAAGGGCCGCCACCACGATGTCGCCAGGCTGGATCTGCTCGGCCACCACATGCATCATCCAGTTGTCGCCGGGGTGCAGCAGCACGGTCACCGCGGTGCCCGACACCTGCGCGCCGCGGTAGATGGGGCGCATGTAGGGCTTCATCAGCCCGACGCGGCCCATGGCCTCGTGCACGGTGGCGGCGCCCAGGCGGGTCAGCCGGTCGACGGCGGCCTGGTCGGCGCGCACGATGTTGCGTTTGACAATTCCCAAGGTGGTCATGATTCGTCCTTCCGTCAGTTACAGGCTTTACAGGCTTTGGGCCTTGAGGCGCGCATCGAGGCGCGGAAACACACGGCGCACATTGGCCTCGTAGATCTGGTGGCGGTCGGCGGCGCTGAGGATCTTGCTGGCCTCGATGTAGCGCTTGGTGTCGTCGTAGTAGTTGCCGGTTTCGGGATCGATGCCACGCACCGCACCAATCATCTCGGAGGCGAACAATACGTTTTTCACCGGGATCACCGTGTTCAGCAGGTCGATGCCCGGCTGGTGGTAGACGCAGGTGTCGAAGTAGATGTTGTTGAGCAGGTGCTCGGACAGCAATGGTTTTTTCAGCTCCTGCGCCAAGCCGCGGAAGCGCCCCCAGTGGTAAGGCACGGCGCCGCCGCCGTGGGGAATCAGGAAGCGCAGCGTCGGAAAATCCTTGAACAAATCGCTGGTCAGGCACTGCATGAAGGCCGTGGTGTCGGCGTTCAGGTAGTGCGCACCGGTGGTGTGAAAGCAGGCGTTGCACGAAGTCGAAACGTGGATCATCGCGGGGATGTCGTACTCGACCATCTTCTCGTAGATCGGGTACCAGTGTCTGTCGGACAGCGGCGGCGAGGTCCAGTGGCCGCCCGAAGGATCGGGGTTGAGGTTGATACCGACGTTGCCGTAGTCCTTCACGCATTTTTCCAGCTCGGGGATGCAAGTGGCCGGATCAACACCGGGCGACTGCGGCAACATCGCCACCGGCACGAAGTGGTCGGGGAAGAGCTGGCTGACGCGATAGCAGAGTTCATTGCAGATGGCCGCCCAGGTGGACGAGACATTGAAGTCACCGATGTGGTGGGCCATGAAGCTGGCGCGCGGCGAAAACAGCGTGATGTCGCTGCCGCGCTCTTTCATCAGGCGCAGCTGGTTGGTCTCGATCGACTCGCGCAGCTCGTCGTCGCTGATCTTCAGGTCGGCCACCTTGGGCATCATGGCCGGGTCCTTGATGCCGGCGATCTGCCGGTTGCGCCACTCTTCCAGCGCCTTGGGCGCCGTGGTGTAGTGGCCGTGGCAGTCGATGATCAATGATTTTTTCATAAAGGTCTCCTGGGGATGCAAGGGGGTGTCTGTCAGGCAGCGGGGTCCATGCCCTGGCGGCGCTTGGCCTCGGCGGCCTGCGACGTGTTCATGGACGCCAGCATGGCGCGCACTGCGCCGGCATTGCCGGAGCCAGTGCAGACGCCGGCAGAAAAAGTGGTGATGATCTGGATGGCCGGTGGCAAGGGGCCCAGCACGGTGATGCCCTCCAGGTGCATCAACTCGCTCAGTTGCTGAAAGCCCAGCTCGACCTCGCCGCGCGCCACCAGCGAACCGACCGGAATGCCCGGCGGCGGCGTGACGATGCGGCTCTGGATCTCGCCGGCAATGCCCCAGCGCTCGAACAAGCCGGCCAGCGCCACGCCGCTGGGCCCGGTCGAGTAACTGATGCTGCGCGCGGCACGCACGGCCTCGCGCAGCGCGTCCTCCGTCGAGATGTCGGGCCTGGGCGCACCGGCGCGCACGGCCACAGCCACACCCGAGCGGACCAGGTCCACTTTGCTGCCGGCCAGCACATGGCCGGAGGCAATCAGCTTGTCGATCGCGTCGGACGCCAGGATCACCACGTCAAAGGCCTCGCCGGCCTGCACGCGCCGGGCCGCATCGACGCCGCCGACCGACTCGATGGCCACGCGACAGTCCGATTGCTGTTCGAAGGCTGCCACCAGATCGGCCAGCACCAGGCGGGTGGCCATGGAGGAAATGCCCTTGATGTCGGTCGTCATGGCGGTCAGTCAGCGTGGGTGGTCATGCCAGTGATTGTGACCACAGCCCTGCCTCCCGCCAAGGCAGCGCGGTTTCTAGCTGATATAACATACCGGCATTGATCGACGCCTGTTATATCCATTCAGGACACTTCAGGACAACTCCCGGGACACCCCGCCGCCCTTCCCCGACATGGACCTCAAGCAGCTTGAATATTTTGTGCGCGTGGCCGAACTCGGCAGCTTCACGCGCGCCTCCATTGCGCTGGACATTGCCCAGCCGGCGCTGAGCCGCCAGATCCGCCTGCTGGAGGTGGAGCTGCGGCAGAACCTGCTGACCCGCAACGGGCGCGGCGCCATCCCGACGGAAGCCGGCAAGCTGCTGCTCAAGCACGGACGCGGCATCCTGCACCAGGTGGAGGTGGCCCGCGAAGAACTGGGCGCCGCCCGTGGCGCCCTGGCCGGGCGCGTGTCCATCGGCCTGCCGCCCAGCCTGTCCAAACTCATCACGGTGCCGCTCACCCGGGCTTTCCGCCAACAGTTGCCGCACGCCCAGCTGACGCTGACCGAAGGCTTTTCCGTGCTGATGCACGAGGGCCTGCGTGTGGGCAACCTCGACATGGCCGTGCTCTACAACTCCGAACGCTCGCCCGAGCTGGACATCACGACGCTGCACACCGAAGAGCTGGTGCTGATTTCCCCCAAGACCAGCGTCAAGGCCGGTGCGGCGAAAAAAGGCAGGGCCGCCAAGCGGCAGCCCATCAGCCTCGCCGAGGTAGCCGACCTGCCCCTGATCCTGCCCAGCCGCCCCAATGCCTTCCGCATCCTGATCGAGAGCGACATGATCACGATAGGCCGCAAGCCGCAGATCACGCTGGAGGTGGACGGCCTGAACGCCATCCTGAGCCTGGTCAAGGAAGGCATGGGCCATGCCATTCTGCCAAGCTACACGCTGAGCAACGTCGACGATCCCGAGCCCTTCCTGCTGCGCAGCATCCACTCCCCGCGCATCATGAGTGAGCTGATGCTGGCGCGCTCCTCGCGCCGCGCCAGTACCGACACGCAGAAAATGGCGGTCGAGGTGGTCAAGTCGGTGGTGGTCGAGGCCATCAAGCCTTACGCCTGACCCGGCTGCAGCAGCAACCGGTCCGCGTAGTCCTGCCAGCGGGCGTCCTTGCCAAGGCCGGCGAACACGCCGGCCCTGGCCTGGTCGGCCACCCACTGCTGCTTGTCGGCAATCGCCGAGGCCATGAAGGGGTCGAAGCCGCCCCCGGCCTCGCGCACGGTGTTGGCCGCCTCGCGCATTTCCTCGGCACGGCGCTGGCCGTGCTGGACCACACGGCTGAAAAAGTAGGCGCCCTGCTTGTCCCAGTCGATGCTCGGGAAGGTTTCGGCCAGCGTCGGCAGCACGTGGTCTTCCACGCCGTAGGCGCGCGCCGTGGTGTAACTCTCGATCACCAGCGCCTCCAGGCCCTTGATCATCACGCTGCGGCACATCTTGATGGCGCTGGCCACGCCCAACTTTTCGCTGACCGCCTTCGCATCCATGCCCCAGGCCGCCAGCACGCCGGCCAGTTCTGCCGCACGCGCACCGCCCAGCAGCATGGGCACCTTGATGCCGTAAGGCGGCACCGAGGTCATCACACCGGCTTCGACATAGCGCCCACCGGCGGCGTCGATCAGGGCCGCGGCCTGCTGCTTGGTGCCGGGTGACGCGGAATTGAGGTCCAGAAAAAACGTGCCGCGCCGGACATGGGCGGCGGCCGCCTGCGCCACGGCCAGCGTGCTGGACGCCGTGACCGCCGAAATGATCAGGTCGGCCCGCCCGCACAGCTCCGCCATGGACGCGCACGCCGCCACACCGGCCTGCGCCGCATGGGCGCGCTGCGCGTCGCGCAGGGCCGGCGCATCGAAGGTGAGGTCCCACGCGCTGATGCCCGCCACCCGGTTCTTGAGGCCGGTGGTGAAAATTTTGCCGACCTCGCCATAACCAATCATGCCGATATGTTCAAACTTCACGGATGTTTCTCCTGCTTTTCCTGCTTCATCTGCGGCCGACCGGTCGCTTCATGAACGTCATTACTGCGTCGGAATCCTGGCGCGCCGGATCACCTCGCCCCAGCGCCTGGTTTCGCCGGCCAGCAGTTCGGCGGCCTGTTCGGGCGAACTGCCGCGCGCTTCGACATTCAGCTCGGCCAGCTTCCTGCGCACCTCCGGCGCGTTGACGGCGGCCACCACTTCGCGGTTCAGCCGCGCGATCACAGCGGGCGGCGTTTTGGCCGGCGCGGCCAGCGCGTTCCAGCTGGAAGCCAGAAAAGTGGGCAGGCCGCTTTCTTTGGCCGTCGGCACCTCGGGCAGCACCGCGGCGCGTCTGTCGCCGGTGACGGCCAGCGCGCGCAGGGCCCCGGCCCTGATCTGCGGCAGGATGGGGCCGAGGATTTCCACGGCGGCATCGATCTGGCCGCCGCGCAGGGCCGTGACCACCGCCGGCGTGCCGTTGAACGGAACAATCTGCACATCGGCACCGGAGCTGATCTTGAACAGCTCGGCCGCCAGGTTTTGTGTGCTGCCGATATTGATGCTGCCAAGGTTGAGCTTGCCGGGGTTGGCCTTGGCAAAAGCCAGCAGGTCGCCCAGGGTCCTGAATTTCGAATCGGCGGGCGTCACCACGGCGATGTCAAAAAAACCCAGCGTGGAGACCGGCGCGAAGTCGCGCACCGCGTCAAACGGCAGCGACTTGAACAAACCCGCGCTGACCGCCGTGCCGTTGGACATCAGCAGCAGGGTGTGGCCGTCAGGCTCGGCCCTGGCCACCGTCTCGCCCGCCACCACGCCGCCGGCACCGGGCTTGTTGTCGACCACCACCGGCTGGCCCAGCGACTCGCTGAGTTTTTGCGCCACCGTGCGCGCGGTCAGGTCGGCCACGCCGCCGGCCCCAAAGGGCACCACGATGCGGATCGGCTTGTTGGGAAAGGTCTGGGCCGCGGCCGGCAGGGCCAGCATCAGGAAGGCCAGCAGGCTGCCGGCCAGACGTTGAAAAATCATGGAGTCCTCGGAATCGTTTGCACCGCGCCATTTTGGTCCATCCGGCGGCGCAGCCGGTACCGGCCAGGGGCTGCGCCGGCAGAAATATGAACCAAAAGTGGCTCCAGCCCTTATCAGCCGTGCGCAAGCAGCTATCAATTAAATAGCAAATCAACAACCCATCAAGGTCAACGCGCGACGCCGAGCAGTTGCTCGAGCAGTTGCGGCTGGTCGAGCAACTCGTCCGCCGTGCCGGCGTGCACCACCGTGCCGCGGTCCAGCACCACCGCGCTGTCGGAGATTCTCAGGATCGCCTGAGGATGCTGCTCGACGATGATGGCCGACAGCCCCTCGTCCCGCGTCACGCGGCGAATCGCCAGCAGCAGCTCCTCGACAATGATGGGCGCCAGGCCTTCGAGCGGCTCGTCGAGCAGCAGCAGGCGCGGGTTGAGCACCAGCGCGCGGCCGACCGCCAGCATCTGCTGCTCACCACCCGACAGCTGCGTGCCCAGGTTGCTCTTGCGTTCGCCCAGGCGCGGGAACATCTCGTACACCCTATCAGGCGTCCAGCGGCCCGGCCGCGCCACCGCAGTCAGGTTTTCATGCACCGTCAGCGACTTGAAGATGTTGCGTTCCTGCGGCACCCAGCCTATGCCGGCAGCCGCGCGTTCATGCGGCGCCATCTTGTGCAGGGCCTTGCCCGCCAGCGTGATGCTGCCGCCGTGCTGGCGCGTGGCGCCGGCCAGCGTGTTGATCAGCGTGGTCTTGCCGGTGCCGTTGCGTCCCAGCAGCGCCAGCGTCTTGCCTTCGGCCAGCGACAGCGACACGCCCTGCAGCACCACCGCCTCGCCGTAACCGGCGCTCAGACCTTCAACCCTGAGCAGTTCAGTCATGCCGGGCCTCCTCGCCATGGCCTAGATAGACCGCCTTGACTTCGGGATCATTGGCAATCTGTTCCGGGTCGCCTTCGGTCAGCACCGTGCCGTTGACCAGCACCGTCATGCGTGTGGCAAAGCTGAACACCAGGTCCATGTCATGTTCGATCAGCAGCACCGACACGTCGGCCGGCAGGGCCGCCACGGTTTGCAGCAGCTCCTCGCGTTCGCCGGCTGGCACACCGGCCACGGGTTCGTCGAGCAGCAGCACGCGCGGCTCGCAGGCCAGCGCAATCGCAATTTCCAGCAGCCGGCGCTTGCCGTAGGCCAGCACGCGGGTCGGCTGGTCCATCACCTCGGTCAGGTGAAACTGCTCCAGCAGTTGCGCACAGCGCTCGCTCACCGCGGCGTTGCGCCCCAGCGCCTGCCACCAGCGCAGGCCCAGGCCCTGGTGTTGCGACACCGTCAGCGCCAGCGTCTGCAGCGGGGTCAGGGAGTCGAACAGCTGGTTGATCTGGAAGGTGCGCACCATGCCGCGCTGCACGCGCTGGTGCGGCGCCAGCTGCGTGATGTCTTCGCCGAGCAGGGTGATGCGCCCTTCGGTCGGCTGCAGCACGCCCGTCAGCAGATTGATCAGCGTCGTCTTGCCGGCACCGTTGGGGCCGATCAGCGCGTGGCGCGCGCCTTTTTGCAGGTTCAACGTAACGTTGTTGGTCGCCGTGATGCCGCCAAAACGCATCACCAGGCCGCTGGCCTGAAGCACGGTCTGTGTCATGCGCCGCCCCGCTTCCTGAACCAGGTCCAGGGCCGTAGCAGGCGCTCGCGCCCGACCAGCACCAGCACCACGAGGAACAGGCCGATCCAGAAGGTCCAGTACTGCGGCGTGATGCTCGAGAGCGTGTCCTGCATCAGCTTGAACACCACCGCACCGACAATGCCGCCGTACAGCCAGCCCACACCGCCGACCACCAGCACCAGCATCACGTCGGCCGAGCGGTGGAAGTCGAACACGTCGAGCGAGGCAAAACCGGTGGTCTGCGCCAGCAAGGCACCCGCCGCACCGGCCACACCGGCCGACACCGTGTAGACCAGCGCCAGCCGCGAATGCACCGGAATGCCGATGGCCATGGCGCGCAGGCGGTTGTCCCGAATCGCCATCAGTGTGGCGCCGAACGGTGAACGCACCAGGCGCCGGGCCAGCACAAAAAACACCAGACCGACACACAGTGAGTAATACGCCGCGGTACGGCCGCTCATGTCGAACTCGAAGGCGCCGAGCAGCGGCCCCATGACCACGCCCTGCAGGCCATCGGCGCCGCCGGTGAGCCAGTCCAGCCGGTTCGCCAGCTCCATCAGGATCAGGCCCATGCCCAGCGTGACCATCAGCCGCGTCAGGTCGCTGCCGCGCATGATGGTCAGGCTGCAGATCGCCCCCAGCAGGGTCGAGATGCCAATGGCAAAGGCCAGGCCGACCAGTGGGTCCGGCATCACGTGTTTGGCAAACAGGGCGGCCGCATAGGCGCCCATGCCGAAAAACGCCGCATGGCCGAGCGAGACGATGCCGGTGTAGCCCAGGATCAGGTCCAGCGAAATGGCAAACAGCGCCACGATGGCAATTTCGTTGATGATCAGCGCGTGGCTGGACAGCAGCAGCGGCGAGGCAAAGGCCAGCAGCCACAACACCGGCTCCCAGGGCTTGAGGCGCGAGCTGTGGAGCAGGGATTTCCGGGCAGTGTTGTTCATCACTTGCCCCCCTTGCGCACAAACAGGCCCTGCGGGCGCCAGATCAGGATGACGATCATCAGGCTGTAGACGATGAAGGCGCCGAGCTTGGGCACGTAGTATTTGCCCGCCACGTCGGCAATGCCCAACAGCAGCGCCGCCAGCAGCGGCCCGGTGATGGACGAGGTGCCGCCGACGGCGACAACGATCAAAAAGTAAATCATGAATTTCAGCGGAAAGGTCGGGTCCAGCCCCAGCACTTCGGCGCCCAGCGCGCCGCCCAGGCCGGCGAGACCCGAGCCGACCGCAAAGGTGGAGAGGAACACCACATTGACATTGATGCCCAGGCCCGCGGCCACACGCTGGTCATCGACCGAGGCGCGCAGGCGGCTGCCGAAACGGGTGCGGGCCAGCACATACTGCAGCGCAATCGTCAGCGCCGCACACACGGCGATGATGAACAGCCGGTAGTGCCCCATGCCCAGCACCCAGTCGCCACTGCCGAACTCGGTGCGCCCGCGCAGCCAGTCGGGCAGCTGGATGATCTGCTGGGTCGAGCCCATGAAATAGTCCATGCTGGCCACGGCCATGAAGGTCAGGCCAATGGAAAACAGCACCTGGTCCAGGTGCGGCCGTGCGTACATGGGCCGGTACAAGGTGCGCTCCAGCACCCCGCCGAGCAGCGCGGCACCGAGGAAAGCCAGCGGCAGACACAGCAGGAAGGGCACGCCCAGGCGCTGCATCAGCAGCACCGTGATGTAGCCGCCGACCATGGCAAACGCGCCATGCGCCAGGTTGATGAAATTCATCAGGCCCATGGTGACCGCCAGGCCGACCGCGAGCACAAACAGCAGCATGCCGTAGGCAATGCCGTCAAAAAGAATGGTCAACATGTTTTGGCCGGATAGTCAGAAGCTGCTTGAAGGAGGCCATTTCAGGAACGCCGCGGAACCGGCTTCGCCGGGCCGCAGGCGTTGCCCCCTGCAAGGGGGAAACAGGCTACACGCAGTGAGCCTGGATGGGGGTGTGCCACTACTTCGTCTTGCCCGGGTCTTTCACGTCCTTGATCGTTTCGAACTCGACGTTGTAGAGCTGGCCGCCGACTTTTTCGACCTTGCGGATGTAGACGTTCTGCACGATGTCGCGGGTCTGCGCATCGATGAACACCGGGCCGCGCGGGCTCTCGAAGACCTGGCCTTTCATCGCGCCCAGCAGGGCCTCGCCGCCGCCGTTGCCTTTGGTGGTTTTCAGGGCTTCGTAGATCACGCGCATGCCGTCGTAACCGCCGACGGCCATGAAGTTGGGGCGCAGGCCCTTGTTGGCCTTGCTGAAAGCGTCGACAAACTTCTGGTTCAGCGCCGACTTGTGCGCCGCGGAGTAGTGGTGCGAAGTCACCACACCCACCGCGACATCACCCATGTCGTTCAGGATGTCGTCATCGGTCACGTCGCCGGTGGCGATCAGCTTGATGCCGGCCTTGTCCAGGCCGCGTTCGGCGAACTGCTTCATCAGCGCGGAACCGGCGCCAGACGGCACAAAGGCAAACACCGCGTCGGGCTTGGCGTCGCGCACTTTTTGCAGGAAGGGGGCGAAATCGGGGTTGCGCAGCGGCACCCGCACGGCATCAACCACGACGCCGCCGTTGAAGGTGAAGCGGTCCTTGAAGGTGCGCTCGGCATCGATGCCCGGGCCGTAGTCGGACACCAGGCTCACCACCTTCTTGATGCCGTTTTTCGGCGCCCAGTCGGCAATGCCGATGGTGACCTGCGGCAAGGTGAAGCTGGTGCGCACGATGTAGGGCGAAGCCTGCGTGATGCTGGAGGTGGCCGCCGCCATCACCACCATCGGTGTCTTGGACTGCGTGGCCAGCGGCGCGGTGGCAAAGGCCAGCGGCGTCAGGCCGAAGCCGGCCAGCACGTTGACCTTGTCGTTGACGATCATCTCCTGCGCCAGGCGCTTGGTCACGTCGGGGGTGCCGGTGTCGTCCTTGATGATCAGCTCGATCTTCTTGCCGGCCACATTGTCGCCGTTCTGGGCCATGTAGAGCTTGGCCGCCGCTTCAATCTGGCGCCCGGTCGAGGCGAAAGGACCGGTCATGGGAAGAATCAGGCCGACCTTGAAGGTGTTGGTCTGCGCGACAGCGCTGCCTGCGGCCAGGGTGGCGACAGCCAGGGCGATGGAGCCGAGAAAGATTCGTTTTTGCATGGTCTCTCCAGAGGGTTCGAAAAAAGGGGCATTCAACAGATCACCCGGGACTATCCCCCGCTATGGGCAGATGCGCAAGATGGATTTCAGCCTTGCAGTTATAGCAAATATGCATACCAGGAGCCACGCGTTGCAGTGCTCAGCCGCGCTTGCGAATCAGCCGCACGCCGGGCATGCGGTCCAGGTCCTGGCTTTGCATGGCTTCGAGCAGGTTGCGCTGGGCGATGCGCGAGTGCTCGCGCATGATGGCTTCGGCACGCGCGCCTTCGCGCCGCTCAATGGCATCCAGCACCTGGCGGTGCTGGTCCTGCGCCACGATCAGCATGTCGCGCGCCTGCGGCGAATTGGCTTGCGCCACCACAAACCCCGAGGGTGAGGCAAAAGGCAGGTTGACGACGCGTTCGAGTTCACGCGTGATCACCGTGCTGCCGGCCATCTCGCTGAGCAGGTTGTGAAAGCGCTGGTTCAGCGTGACGTATCGCAGGAAAGATTCGTCGTCGAGGGCCGGCTGGCTCAGCACGCCGTCGATCTGCCCGAGACAGGCGCGCGCCTCGGCCAGCAGCGCGCCAGCTACCCCGCGTTCGGACGCCAGCCGGGCTGACAGCCCTTCGAGCGTGCCGCGCAGTTCAATCGCTTCGGACACATCGCGCTCCGAAAACGTGCGCACGGCATAACCGCCATTGACCAGCCCTTCCAGCAGGCCCTCCTGCTCCAGCCGCATCAGCGCCGCGCGAATCGGCGTGCGCGACACCCCGAGCTTTTCAACAATGGCCAGTTCGGCAATACGCGCGCCGCCGGGCAGCTCGCCGGCCAGAATCATTTCACGCAGCCGCAGCTGCGCCTTGACGGTCTGGGAGGCGCCCGGCTCCTGCGCGTCAGCGGCGGCCAGGGAAGTGGTTTTGTCGTTCATCTGGATCTCTCAATGTATACAGCAAAGACCTGTTCAGATTGAATTTTGCCCTATTCAACGTATATTTTGATAAATTGACAAGATCAATGTATACATCAATCTCGTTATTTTGCATAATCGCCGCCAGAACCACTGGCCGTTTGACGCGGCCGGTATCGCCAGAAACTTCCACCCCCACCTCCACACCTCCACGGACAAGCGTCATGTTTCCCAAAAACACCTGGTATGTTGCCTGCACCCCTTCCGAAATCGACGACAAGCCGCTGGGCCGGCAGATCTGCGGCGAGAAGATTGTTTTTTACCGCGGCCCCGAAGGCAAGGTCGTCGCGATGGACGATTTCTGCCCGCACCGCGGCGCGGCCCTGTCGCTGGGAACGGTCTGCGAAGGCAAGCTGGTCTGCGGCTACCACGGCCTGGTGATGGAATGTGACGGCAAGGTCGCCTCCATGCCCGGCCAGCGCGTGCAGGGTTTCCCGCGCAACCGCAGCTTCCCGGTGGTGGAACGCCACGGTTTCATCTGGGTCTGGACCGGCGACGAAAAACTGGCCGACGAAAGCAAAATTCCCCACCTCGACTGGGCCAACAACCCCGAGTGGGCCTATGGCGGCGGCCTGTACCACATCCATTGCGATTACCGCCTGATGATCGACAACCTGATGGACCTGACCCACGAGACCTACGTCCACACCACCAGCATCGGCCAGAAGGAAATCGACGAAACGCCGGTGAGCACCAAAACCGAGGGCGAGAGCGTGGTGACCAGCCGCTTCATGGAAAACGTGATGGCACCGCCCTTCTGGCGCGCCAACCTGCGCGCCAACAACCTGGCCGACGACGTGCCGGTGGACCGCTGGCAGGTCTGCCGCTTCTCGCCGCCCAGCCATGTCCTGATCGAAGTCGGCGTCGCCCACGCCGGCAAGGGCGGCTACAACGCTGACCCGAAAGACAAGGTCAGCAGCATCGTGGTGGACTTCATCACGCCCGAAACCGACACCTCGATGTGGTACTTCTGGGGCATGGCGCGCAACTTCAACCCGAAAGACAAGGCCCTCACCGCGCAGATCCGCGAGGGCCAGGGCAAGGTGTTTGCCGAAGACACCGCCGTGCTGGAAGCGCAGCAGCGCAACCTCACGCTGTTCCCGCAGCGCAAGCTGCTGATGCTCAACATCGACGCCGGCGGCGTGCAGTCGCGCCGCATCATCGACCGCCTCATCGCGCAGGAGCAGGCCCCGGCCCCAGCTCAACATCAGACCGCCTGACCATGGACAGTCTTGAAGTCAGGGTCATCCGAAAAACCATCGAAGCCGAGGGCATTACCAGCTTCGAGCTGGCCCGCGCCGACGGTGCGCCGCTGCCGGCCTTCAGCGCGGGCTCGCATGTCGATGTGCAGATTCCCGGCGGCTTGACGCGCCAGTATTCGCTGTGCAACGACGCCGTCGAGCAGCACCGTTACCGCATCGCCGTGCTGCGCGACCCCGCCTCGCGCGGCGGCTCCGCCGCCATGCACGAGGCCGTCAACGAAGGCGACCTGATCCGCATCAGCCCGCCCAAAAACCACTTCCCGCTGCAGCACGCGCCGCGCACGCTGCTGCTGGCCGGCGGCATCGGCGTGACGCCGTTGCTGAGCATGGCGCAGCGGCTGGCAGCCATCCATGCGGATTTCACCCTGCACTACTGCACCCGCTCGACCGAACGCACCGCGTTCCGCCAGGAGATCAGCGACTCGGC
Organism: Polaromonas sp.; assembly: GCF_029945925.1. GTDB lineage: Bacteria > Pseudomonadota > Gammaproteobacteria > Burkholderiales > Burkholderiaceae_C > Polaromonas. The sequence continues at coordinate 22,344 of NZ_JAQSDN010000001.1, forward strand.
CTTTGCCGACAAGGTACGGTTCCACTTCGACGCGGGTCCTGCCGAACAAAAACTCGACCTGCCGGCCGTGCTGGCCGGCGCCGCCCCCGAACACCAGCTGTATGTCTGCGGCCCCGCCGGTTTCATCACCCACGTGGTGGACAGCGCCAAAGCCAGCGGCTGGCGCAGCGAGCAGATCCACCTCGAGTATTTCGGCGCGGCGCCGCAGGACACGGCGGGCGACACCGGCTTTGAGGTGAAGATCGCCAGCACCGGCAAAAGCTACACGGTGGGTGCGGAGCAGAACATTGTGCAGGTGCTCAAGGGCCACGGCATCGAGATCCTGACCTCCTGCGAGCAAGGCGTCTGCGGCACCTGCATCACACGTGTGCTCGAAGGCGAGCCCGACCACCGCGACATGTACTTCACCGACGAGGAGAAGGCGAAGAACGACCAGTTCACGCCCTGCTGCTCGCGCGCCAAAAGCAAAACCCTGGTGCTGGACCTGTAGACCGGCCATCGGTCGCTGTGCCCTAATATCATTCACCTTCCCCTGCCCGATTTCAACGACCTCAAAGGAAAAAGAGACATGACCCAGCTCCCCGCCCGTTACGACCACGTTGGCAGTTTTCTGCGCCCCAAATATTTGCTGGAAGCCCGCGAGCAGAAGGCCAAGGGCGAGATCACGCCCGAGCAGCTGCGCAAGGTGGAAGACAAGGCCATCACCGAGATCGTCAGGTTCCAGGAAGACGTGGGCCTGAAAAGCATCACCGACGGCGAGTTCCGCCGCACCTACTTCCACATTGACTTCCTCGAGCAGATCGGCGGCGTGAAGACCGACATTCCGGTCACCATCATCCGGCCCGACGGCACGCAGGAGCTGGCTCCGCCGGTGATGCGCGTGATCGACAAGGTGCGCCACGTCAAGGACATCCAGCTCGCCGACTTCCAGTACCTCAAGAGCCAGGTGAGCGCGGGCAACACGCCCAAGGTGACCATCCCGTCGCCCACCATGCTGCACTTCCGCGGCGGCCGTGCCGGCATCAGCCGCGAAGCCTACCCCGAGCTCGACCCCCAGTTTTATGACGACGTGGCCAAGGCCTACGGCGACGAGCTGCGCAGCCTGGCTGCCGCCGGCTGCACCTATGTGCAGATGGACGACACCAACCTCGCCTACCTGTGCGACACCAAGATGCGCGAAGCCGCCCGCCAGCGCGGCGACGACCCCGACGAGCTGCCGCACCGTTACGCCACCTTCATCAACAAGGTGGTGGCGCAAAAGCCCGAAGGCATGCTGCTGGCCATGCACCTGTGCCGCGGTAACTTCAAGAGCACCCACGCCGCCGCCGGCAACTACGAACCCGTGGCCGAGGCGCTGCTCAAGGAAATGAACCTGGACGCCTACTTCATGGAGTACGACGACGACCGCTCCGGCGACTTCAAGCCCCTGCGTTTCCTGCCCAAAGGCAAAACCGTGGTGCTGGGCCTGGTGACCACCAAGTTCGGCACGCTGGAAAGCAAGGACGACCTGAAACGCCGCATCGAGGAAGCCGCGAAATACGCGCCGCTGGATCAGCTGGCCCTGTCACCGCAGTGCGGTTTCAGCAGCACCGTGCACGGCAACGACATCGCAGTGGAAGCGCAGCGCGCCAAGCTGCGCCTGGTGATCGAGACGGCGCAGGAGGTGTGGGGTACCACCTGAACCACGCGCCCAGCTGCTGAAAAGCCGCCTCGCAGGCGGCTTTTTTTATGCCAAATCGGTCCATAGCCCAGTAAATACGGGCGCAAGCAGCTATCAAATAATGAGCAGATCGCGACCCTAACCCCCCGGATTCGGGTCAGTGACCTCCATGTATTTCATGCTGAAAGCGTTGACAGTTCGCGCAATGTATTTGCGAGCGGTCTGGCGCGCTGCTGGCTGAAAGTGTCACCCGGTAAATGGCCTGACAGGGCTTGTTCGAACTCGGGATTGGCAAACAGCGCTGCGAATTCTGCCGCCAGGTAGGCGCGCAGTTCAGGCGCTGCGGCACGGCACTCGCCCAGCAGTTCGGGCCGCCGGTCTGCCACGGTGATGATGTCTTCAAGATCATGGCTACCCAGAAAGTCTGGCCTGCCATCGGCGTCTTTGCCCCGGTCCTTGAACGCCTCCAACTTGGTGCCAATAAAAACCGGGGCGCCAATGAGCCGGATGTTCATGCCGCTTGGCAATGTGACCAATTCTGCAGTCTGCAGGGCCAATGGATACCAGCGGTTGGCAAAGCCCAGGATGTCCTTGACCATGGGCATCAAGTCAAGCGTGACGTTTTTATAGACCCACCGGCAAATGGGTGCATTGGGCCGCATGTCGTTGCTGAAGCCCTGAGCGCGGACTTGCTTCTCTATCGCGTGGTAGTCATGCACCGTCAACGCTTGCGCAACGATGTCAACGTCTTCGGTGATGCGGATACGGTCGGGCCGGTCTTGCGTCAACAACAGGCCCGTAGCGCAACCGCCCACAAAGATCACACGCTCACGTACCGGGCCCAAGGCAAGTGCCACCAGCTCCAGAATGGCCAGATTGGGGTTGCTGAAGGCTGCCATCAGCTCAACCTTTCTTCCAGCAGCTTGCGGGCCATTTCGCGTTCGCGCGCCTGGCCTATGCGCAGCGCGTCAAACAAGGCCAGCAACTCGTACAAAGCAGGGTCCTGCGCTGCGGCCAAGGGCAACTTGGGGTACAGAGGCAGCAGCGCACTGCCGCGCACCGGGCCGTCTGCATGGGGCCACACGGGCGGCGTCTCATCAGCAAACAGCACTTTGGACTTGAGCGGCTCCACACCATAGGCCGTAGGAAAACCCATGGTGATCTCGCCCCTTACCGCAGGAAAAAAATAAGGCGCGCCGTGCAACACCATGGGCCTGAAAGCCGCCAGTACCAGCGTGGGGACGTCATTAACCTCAGCCAACAGACGCGCACCACTGAGCCGCGCCATGCAGGCGTGGGCTTCAAACTGCGACATGTGCATGACCAGCGCCAGCGCTGTGTAGGGCAGCTTTTGCCCCGCCAGACACACCAGCTTGAACGCCATGGCCAAGTCTTGCGGCTTCAGCGACCACTGCGCATGGCCAAGGCGGGATTTGATTCCAGATGAGCTCATTGACGACCTTGTATTCAATATGCATACAGAATATGCCATGAATAATTTAAAAATTCAACAATAAAATCACGATTGTTTGCAATATGCATATTGCTATACAAGTTCTCAGCAGCCCAAAAACCAGCAAAAACCACACGCAGCACGAAACCAAAGATTGAATCGGGCTCCATCCCAATAACCACGGACGCAAGCAGCTATGCCTTTAATAGCAAATCATGCGCCGTGCGCAAGCCCGCAGCCCCGCCGGCGCCTCACCTTGCCGCTGCCGGGCTTCCCGCAGCGGTGGTACAGGCCAGCAAGGCCTGGACGATACTCGGACCACATGCCAAACACCCTGATCACCCGCTTCGCCGCGCACCTACGCACCCACTGGAAAAGCCATCTGCTGCAACTGGCCCTGCTGGTGGCCATCGTGGTCGCGGCGCAGACCTGGCAGACGCGGCATGTGCCGGCCGGGCCGGCGCCCGATCTGGCCATCAGCGTTCTGCAGCCCGACGGCACGACGATCAGCACCACACTGGCCCAGTGGCGCCAGGCCCACCCCGGCCAGCCCGTCGCCCTGCACTTCTGGGCCGAGTGGTGCCCCATCTGCCGCGCCGAGGAAAGCAGTGTCACCCGGCTGGCGCAGGACTGGCCGGTGCTCACCGTGGCCATGCAGTCCGGACCGGCCGCCAAGGTCGGGCAGGTGCTGCAGCAGCGCCAGCTGCCCTGGCAAACGGCCATCGATACGCAGGGCGAACTGACGCGCGCCTTCGGCTTCCAGTCGGTGCCCTCTTTTGTGGTGATTGACGGGCAAGGCCGGCTGCGCGGCGCCAGCGCCGGCTACACCACCGAACTGGGCATGCGTCTGCGCCTGTGGTGGGTCAGGCTGTTCTGAGCCTGCCCTCGTCGCCGGGTTTGAGGTCACATGTTGTGACCTCAAGCGCTGCCCTCACACCATCAACGCCGCTTGCTGCAATGCAGGCTGCAGCCTGACACGCAACAAAACAAGCAGTTCTGGCAGCGGCACTGCCACCAACTGATTCTTGTTCAGAAAAGCCCGCCAAAGCGCCTGGCGCGATGTATCAAGGGCAAACTCATCGCTCAACCCGATAGGCAATTCGGTCGGTACGAGCGTGGCGCGACGGTTGAAGGTGGCAGCAATGGCCGTTGCCAGGATGTCCGCATCCAGCACCTCGCGCTGCAGCAACACCGACAAGTCCAGGTAGTCTTTCAGCCGGCTGTTGGTCATGCCCAGCAAGGTGATGGCGTGGAGCTTTTCGGCAATGACGGTGTACACCGGGTAGGTTTGCAGGCTTGGTGCCGGAAAGTCATCAAGCAGCACCGGGTAGCTGGCCCTGACGGGACCGGGCGTCACCGCGTCGCCAAAGCCGACATCCACCTGCGTCTTCACGCGCGCACCCGCGAGCTCTGCACTGATGAGCACGCGTGCGCCTGCGTAGCCGGCCTCCTTGCGAATCTCTTCCGCAGTCACGCTGTCCGGGTCAAAGCGGATGCCGTCCTCATCCACCACCGAGACGATGTCCCTGAACGTCTGCTCAATCGAAGGAAGGTCGCTGGCGCCAAAGCCCAGCAGGTCAACATCCCGCGTGGGCCGATGCGGCATGTCGTACCAGAGTGTGAAGAGCATCGCGCCCTTGAGCAAAAAGCGCTCGGCGTGTGCGGACTGGCTCAGGCGGTACAGCAGGCGCTCCAGCGCATAACGAACCAGAACGCCATTGAAGTCCGATTGCTCGGCCTTCGCCACATTCAGCAGGCGCGCGCGTACCGAGGCAGCCAGATCCTTGCTCACTCGATCGCCTCGAGGTAAGGGCGCATCACGTTGGCCACGCGGCAGACCTTTGCGAAGTGCCAGAGCTCATCGGCCGAGGCTTTTTTCTGCGCACGCGCATCACGCAGCGCCTCCAGCGCCACGTCGAGGCCGATCTTGTTGCGGTGCTTGAAGCAGTCGGCCACGGTTTTGGCCACACCGTACACCTTCAGGGACACCTGGTCGCGCTCAAAAACCTCTATGCCTGCTGCATAAGCCGCGCCGGTGGACTGAATCATCTTCACCGGCGGGTAATCGATTTTGGGCACATGGCTGCCACGCGGCATGGCGATCCAGACCTGGCGCGGCAGTTGCGTCGTGATGCCGTGGAACTGCAACGCGGTGAGCAGGCAAAACACCGCCTGCGGCACCTTGGCCGCGATGGTGGCCAGGCTTTCGTGCTCGGATGCGGGGGTGCCCGGCAGCCGGTACAGGCCGCGGCCCACTTTTTCGAGTTGGCCGCTGGCAGTCAGCCGCGTCAGCGTCACCCGCGCGGCACCCGTTTCCTTCAGGTCGCCGGGGCGCAGCATGCCCTTCTGGCGCGCCAGATCAAGGATGCGTTGGCTATGCGTGTCGGTGGGCATGGTGATGCAGTATGTTCCATTTGTTCGTCAATTGCAATCAATTGACGAATATAAGGAACACCGGTCCAACTTCTGGTGAAGCTCCCTCTTGTTCAGAAAACAGGCACGTTCATAAAAAATGAACATCGGATTCCCGCAGGGCACAGATCAGAAAAAAATCCAAACCAAGCCTGAGCCCATGGCGGGCAAGCGCAAGCAATGGGATGGACGCTCCCACCTTAGCGGCATCGCGATGTGCCAAAGTGGGAGTGTTTAGCAACCCACTTGAACAGACAGGAGCGTCCGACATGAAGGTTACAACATTGGGCATTGATCTGGCAAAGAACGTGTTCCAGCTGCACGGGGTCAACGAATTTGGCAAACCCGTCATCAAGAAACAATTGAAGCGTGAGCAGATGGCAGCCTTCTTGGTGAACCTGCCGCCGTGCCTGATCGGCATGGAAGCCTGCGGTAGCGCCCACTACTGGGCGCGCAAGCTCCAAGGCTTCGGTCACACCGTCAAACTGATGGCCCCGCAATTGGTCAAGCCCTACGTCAAAACCAACAAGAACGATGCAGCCGATGCCGAGGCGATCTGCGAAGCGGTCGCCCGGCCCAACATGCGCTTTGTGCCGATCAAAAGCGTTGAACAGCAAAGCGTCCTGGCATTGCACACCGTGCGCCAGGGGTTCGTCAAAGCGCGCACTGCCCAAGCCAACCAGATCCGGGGCTTGCTGTCGGAATTTGGGCTGATCATTCCCCAGGGCATTGGGCATATTGCAAACCGGGTGCCTGAACTTCTTGAAGACGCCAGCAACGAGCTGCCGGGGGCCTTTCGGCTGCTGGTGCAACGCTTGCTGGATCACTTGAAAGAGCTTGATGGCCAAGTCAAGGAATTGGAAACCCAGATCGTGAAGTGGCACCGTCAGAGTGAACTGAGCAGCAAACTGGCAGGAGTGCCTGGTATTGGCCCCATCACCGCCAGCGCCTTGGTGGCCACCATAGGAGACGCCAGGAACTTTGATAACGGCAGGCAGGTGGCGGCCTGGCTGGGCTTGGTGCCCCGGCAGCACTCCAGCGGGGGCAAACAAAATCTACTGGGACTCAGCAAGCGCGGGGACATCTACCTGCGCACCTTGCTGATCCACGGTGCCCACTCGGTGATTCACTGGGAGAGTCGCAAACCCGATTGCTGCAGTTGGGTCAGCGGCGTGCTCAAGCGGCGCAACAAGAATGTGGCGGCCGTTGCGCTGGCCAACAAGAATGCGCGCATTGTGTGGGCCTTATTGGCCCATGACAGAGAGTTCCGAGCCGACTACGTGTCCACCAGGGTGGCCGCATAGTCAAGTCGGTCAGTAGAGTCAACGAAAACAACGAAGCAGGGAGAACTGAACCACCGATTGCTCAGGCGATCATGAAGTGATGGCAAGACAGGTCAGACCGTGGTTGGCAAAGCCCGCTATAGCTGCTGCACCCGGAGTGCGCGCAAGCAATCGAGGAGCCAACCAGCGAATCCCATCAGGGACAGTGACCCAAAGTCACAAGAAAAGTCCGAATGTACGGGTGCAATCTTTACCTTCGAGTCAGCATGAATTGAAAGCTTGGCATACCGGGAGCGTCCATGTACAGCTACAAATTAAATAGCAGCGCCGGGACTCATGGCCGTGGCGTTTTGCGCGCCCGTGTCACCGCATCCGCCACATCCTCGCCCCGCGGGCCAAGCCCGCCCAGCCCGCCCAGCACCTGGTCGCCCGGTGGGAGGTCGCCCTTGGCCGCCTCCACCGCCCGCACCACCAGTTCGTCGTAGCCCGTCACCGCATCCGGCTCCCGCGAGAACGCCCACTCCGGCAGCAGCGCCAGCAAGACCTCCGCCGTGGTGCGCACCGTGCAGCCGGGCGCCACGTGGCCGCCCAACACGTCGCCGGTGGCGGTGGACAGCGCCATGTGCAGGTGCGAGCTGCTGCGTGCGCCCTCCCCCGTGCCGTTGAATGCCACCGTGCCCGACAGGCTCAGGATTTCCATGTCGCCCGTCAGGCGCCGCGGCTGCTCCGCGCCCGCGAACCGCAGGCCCGCGCTCGACAGGCTGCCGATGCCCGACAGCACAAAGGCCGCGCGGCAGTTGGCGCCGCGCACCGCCGCCTCGATGGCGCTGCGCAAGTCCTGGCCGGGGCTCAGGCGGATGGGAAGGGTTTGCATGGTTTTATTGAGTCAAATTGGCCGATAGCCCTTACAGGCATTGCGCAGGCAGCTATCAAATCAAGAGCAAATCGCTGACTTCACGCGCCCTGCTCCGGGTCGGTGAGGTCCGTGTATTTCTGGCTAGAGCCGCGGGCACGGTCCACCGGGTACTTCTCGGCATTGACGGCCAGCTTGAGCCGCGCGGCTTCCAGCAGGTCAATCTGCAGCTTGTCGCAAAGCTGCAGCAGGTAGAGCAGCACATCGGCCGCCTCGGCGGCCACCTCGGCCTTTTTGGGTGCGGCCAGGGTGCGGCTTTGTTCTTCCGTCAGCCACTGGAAGTGCTCCAGCAACTCCGCCGCCTCCACCGACAGGGCCGACGCCAGGTTCTTGGGCGAGTGAAACTGCTCCCAGTCGCGCGCCTGGGCGAAGTCGCGCAGGGACTGGGTCAGGGAAGGGATATCTTGGTTCATGTCTTGGTATTTCCGGGCCGATGGGCAGGGTCGAATCTTCTCGGCAAGACTCAAGCGCATGTTATGCGCATCAGCCCCCGCAGGCCTGTTGCATGCCTTCAAAGGGCCGCGTACACGCAAACTATTCATGCAAAAAACGGCTGCAGTCCAATAAGCACGGGCTCTAGAAGCTATCAAAACAAGAGCGACCGGCAGACTTCACCGGCAAGTCGGCAGTCAACCCCATCGGCCGGTTACCTTTCATCCGCCCGAAACAGCATCTCGCGCCGCTGCCCGGCCGTTCCGTCGCAATCAACGCCAGCGCCGGCCTTTGCGCTCCTACCATCGCGTCCAGTTTCAACCCAGTCAACACCCACGGAGCTCACCATGTCCCTTTCACCCCACCGACTCTCTCTCGTTTTCTGCGGCCTGCTGCTGACGGCGGCCCAGGCCATGGCGGCGCAAGCCGGCTGGCGCCAGATCACCATTCCAGGCACCGCGACCGATGCCGCGCCCATCGTGGCGGCCCTGTATTACCCCACGCAGGCGGCCGCGCGCACGATCGCCATGGGGCCGTTCACGGTGAACGTGGCCATGCAGGCCGCGCCCGAGGCCAAGGTCAAGGGCCTGATCGTCCTGAGCCACGGCACCGGCGGCAGTGAACTTGCGCACAGCAGCCTGGCCGAGGCGCTGGCGCAGCAGGGCTACCTGGTGGCCGCCCTGCGCCACCCCGGCGACAACTGGCAGGACCGCTCCTTGCGCCAGGGCAGCCTGGAGCGTTATGCCACCGAGCGGCCGCGGCAGGCTTCGCGCGTGATCGACGCCCTGCTGAACGACCCGTTATGGAAAGACCGCATCGCCAGCGACGCCAGGGGGCCGCGCGTCGGCGCCGTGGGGCATTCGGCCGGGGGTTACACCGTGCTGGCCCTGGCAGGTGCACGGCTCGAGCCCTCCCGCTTCGACGCGCATTGCAACACCGAGCGCGCCGAGGACCCGATTTTCTGCAACACCGGCAAAGAGCGCATCCCGGCCACCAACCCTGGCGCCGCAGCGCCGGCCATTCCACCCCTGACCGATACACGTGTGCGCGCCGTGGTGGCCCTGGCGCCTATGGGTGCCTTGTTCAGCGCTGCTTCGCTGGCGCAAATCCGCATGCCGGTGACGGTGTATGGGGCGCAGCAAGACCGTTTTCTGGTGCCGCGCTTTCATGCCGAATGGGTGGCTGCGAATGTGCCCGCCGTAGAAGTGCACCGCGTGCCCAATGCCTGGCACTTCGCGTTTCAGGACATGCCCACCATGCCCATCCCCTCCGAAGACGGCGACATTGGCGCCAACCCGCCCGGCTTTGACCGCGCTGCGTTTCTGGGCCAGTTGCAGCGTGAGCTTCCTGCGTTTTTTGACAAGGCCTTGAACTGACAGACACCCTGCGGTGCCGGGTCCGCCTAGCGCGCCGGTTTGGCGTTTTGCGCCACGGCCGCGCGTACCAGCGCCTTGAAGGCCGCTTCATCGATGGCATCGCCCTCTGCCAGATCAATGGCGCGGCGGGTGTTGCCTTCCAGACTGGCATTGAACAGCTTGGCCGGGTCCTTGAGCGAAGCGCCCTTGGGGAAAGTCAGCTTCACCTTGTCCTTGTAGGTCTCGCCGGTGCAGAGGATGCCATCGTGCGACCCGACCGGAATGTTCCACTTCCACTCCTCGACCACTGCCGGGTCGGCCTGCTGGATGAGCGCGCGGACATGGGGGAGCGTCTTCCCGCGCCAGTCGGCCAGGGACTTGATCTTTTCATCGATGAGTTTGGAAGGAGAATCGGCTTCCGCGCCGTCCTTCGATTTGCTTGGAGGTTTGCTCATGTTGACTCCGTTTCCTTCACGATGGGCATGTTCACATCTTCTCGCCCGGCCGCTTGCTGGCCTGCTTGATCCAGGCGCTGAGTTGGGCTTCGTCGAGTTCAACGTCCTCGCGGATGTCGAGGTAACGCGTGTCCTGGCTTTTGGATTCGCCGGGCGGCACCGGCGACAGCGACTGCCCGCGGAAAAAAGTCCCCTTCACGTACTTGGTGAAGAAATGGAAGCTGAGGAACCAGCCCTCCTGCCCCGGCGCCCCATAAAACGGCGAGTTCCATTTGACCGCCTTGCGCACACCGGGCACGGCGGCCACGACGAGTTCATCCAGCCGCCGCCCGACACCCTGCTTCCAGCCCGGCATGGCCGCGATGTAGGCCTGCACCGGCGCGTCGCCCTCGCCTTTTGCGATCTGCGGGTTGCCGCCGGAAAGCAGCACCGGCTTGGCGGGTTTCGCAGCGGGCTGCAACTTCGTCTTGGTCATCACATGTGCTTCCGGTTAAAGCGACTTTATCCGAGCGTGCAGCCTCGTGCATCGCCGCCTAGCTGTGTCCACCAGCACGGCGTGCGGTACAGTTACTCACGCAGGAAGCAGCTGCTGCTGTCCGTCGCGCGGCGACCTTGTCTCGGGGCGTCCGTCATACCCCTCTATCAAAAATAGCAAAGTGAAAGTCAGTGGATCCATCAACCATCAACAAAATCGTCTCCTTCATTTGGGGCATTGCAGACGATGTGCTGCGCGACCTGTTCAGGCGCGGTAAGTATCCTGACGTCATCCTGCCCATGTTCGTCATCCGACGTATGGACTCAGTGCTCGAATCAACCAAGCAAAGTGTGCTGGACGTCAAAAAGATGTTGGACGATGCTGGCATCACCGAACAGCGCGCGGCCCTCTGCGACGAAGCGGGACAGGCGTTTTACAACACCTCCCGCTTCACCTTGCGCGATCTGCAATCGCGCGGCAACCGGCAGCAATTGCTGGCCGACTTTGAGGACTACCTCAATGGTTTTTCACCCAATGTGCTGGACATCATCGAGAACTTCAAGTTCCGCAACCAGCTCTCCACCCTGTCCAAAGCCGACGCCCTGGGCACGCTGATCAACAAGTTTCTGGACCCCGACATTGACCTGTCGCCTGCCGGCATCGACAACCACTCCATGGGCACGGTGTTTGAAGAACTGGTGCGCAAGTTCAACGAAGAAAACAACGAAGAGGCCGGTGAACACTGGACCCCGCGCGACGCCGTGCGGCTGATGGCCGACCTGGTGTTCCTGCCTATCGAATCACAGCTCAAGTCCGGCAGCTACCTGCTGTTTGACGACGCCTGCGGCACAGGCGGCATGCTCACCGTGGCCGAAGAAACGCTGGCCGCCATTGCCACCAAGCGCGGCCTGCACATCAAGAGTCACCTCTACGGGCAAGAGATCAACCCCGAAACCTACGCCATCTGCAAAGCCGACATGCTGCTCAAGGGCGAAGGCGAAAACGCTGATCACATCGTTGGCGGTGCAGAGTGGTCCACCCTGTCCAACGATGCCTTCCCTGCGCAAGAGTTCGACTTCATGCTGGCCAACCCACCGTATGGAAAGAGCTGGAAGAAAGACCTGGAGGCCATGGGTGGCAAAGACGGCATGCGCGACCCCCGCTTCAAGGTCACGCACCAAGGCGAAGAGCTGTCATTGGTCACCCGTTCCAGCGACGGCCAGATGCTGTTCCTGGTCAACATGGCGTCCAAGATGAACCACAAGTCGGCCTTGGGCAGCCGCATTGCCGAGGTGCACAACGGCAGTTCGCTGTTTACCGGCGATGCGGGCCAGGGCGAAAGCAACATCCGCCGCTGGATCATTGAAAACGACTGGCTGGAGGCCATCGTCGCCCTGCCGCTCAACCTGTTTTACAACACCGGCATTGCCACCTACATCTGGGTGCTGTCCAACCGCAAGGCCGCGCACCGCAAGGGCCAGGTGCAGTTGATCGATGCCAGCCAGTGGTTCAAACCCCTGCGCAAAAATCTGGGCAAGAAAAACTGCGAACTCAGCGCCGAAGACATCTCCCGCATCACCCAAACCTTTTTCGACTTTGCCCAAACGCCCGAGTCCAAAATATTCCCCAACGCCGCTTTTGGCTACTGGAAAGTGGTGGTGGAGCGCCCGCTGCGCCTGCACAGCCAGTTGTCATTGCCGCGCATTGAAGGCCTGCGCTTTGCCAGCGGTGAGGAAGCCATCCGCCGCGCGCTGGTCGATGAATTGGGCCAAGCCCTGTTCAGCGACTTCAGCAAGGTGGAAAAGGCCCTGGAAAAGCGTCTGGCCGAATGGGGCAACGACGATGCCGAGGACGATGCGGACGACAGCGACGCAGTCGACGACGATGACGAAGCCAGCACCGCCAAGGCCAAAAAAGGCCTGCCCGAAAAAACCAAACGCAAGCTGCTGGACGCCACCACCTGGGCGCGCGATGCCCGCCTCTACCAGGTCGCCAACGAGTTGCGCGCTGCCCTGGGCAGCCACCTGTTTGAAGACCACAACGACTTCCGCGACCAGGTGGCCGTCCACCTCAAGCAGAGCCAAACCAAACTCTCGGCCCCCGACCTTAAAACCATCCTCAAGGCCGTGAGCTGGCGGGCTGAGGCCGCGCCGCCCGTGCGCGCCAAGGTGCACAAACTTGCCAAAGGCAAACTCAAAGCCAGGGCCGCCCCGCTGCACGGCCTGTACGACGCGGTAGTAGACGGCAAACCCGTGCTGGTGGAATACGAGCCCGACCCCGACCTGCGCGACACCGAGCAGGTGCCCCTGCTGGAAGACGGTGGCATAGCCGCCTTTATCCAGCGCGAAGTGCAGCCCTACACGCCTGACGCGTGGGTGAAGCTGGACGCCACCAAGGTGGGCTACGAGGTCAGCTTCACCCGCCACTTCTACAAACCCCAGCCCCTGCGCACGCTGGACGAAATTGCCACCGACATACTGGCCATTGAGAAAGAGGCCGATGGCCTGCTGGACGGGCTGCTGAAGGGAGTTTCAGCATGAAATTAGCCTCTAGCCCCTGTGGAATATGCGCGAGCAGCTTCTTTTTTGATAGCAAATCAAACGCCCAGCGCTTGCAGCGTGTCGAATGCACGACTGCCAGGAGCCGTGCGTGATTGCGGATTTGAAACCGTATCCGGCGTACCGTCCTGCGGAGGGCGAATGGCTTGGCGACGTTCCCGCCCACTGGACAGTGCGGCGCATCAAGTACATCGTGCAGGAGGTCGATTCCCGTTCGAAAACGGGTGAAGAGCAACTTCTGCGCGTGTCCCAATTCACGGGAGTTACGCAACGCCTCCGGTTGGAAGGGCAAGATGGGCAGGACACCCGCGCAGCTTCGTTGGTCGGGTACAAGCGGGTCGAGCCCGATGACCTGGTTATCAACATCATGCTGGCCTGGAACGGCAGCATGGGCGTATCCCGCTTTGCGGGGATGGCCAGCCCAGCGTATTGCGTTTACCGGTTCAACCAAGGTGCACTGCCTTGGTACTTTCACCACCTGTTCAGGTCGCCTGCATACAAGGCACGAATCAAAGCAATGTCCACTGGCGTTGTTGAAAGCCGCCTTCGCCTGTATTCCGACGATCTGTTTCGCATCGAGTCCTTGCTGCCTCCACCCTACGAACAAGCCGCCATCGTCAAATTCCTGGACTGGGCCAACGCCCGGCTGGAGCGCACCATCCGCGCCAAGCGGCGGGTGATTGCGCTGCTCACCGAACAGAAGCGGGCCATCATCCACCGCGCCGTCACACATGGCCTGGACCCCGCCGTCCCACTCAAGCCTTCCGACATTCCATGGCTGGGAGAAATTCCGGCGCATTGGGAAGCTCGACGCATCAAACAAGTGACTCGAATCCTTCGGGGAAAGTTTTCGCATCGTCCTCGGAACGATCCCGCCTTTTACGACGGTAGATATCCGTTTATTCAAACTGGCGCAGTTGCGCAAGCGGACAAATTTATTGATAACTACAACCAGACGTTGAATGACAAAGGTTTGGCGGTCAGCAAAATGTTTCCGAGTGGCACTTTGGTAATGACTATCGCGGCGAACATTGGTGAAGTTGCGGTTTTGACGTTTGATGCTTGCTTTCCAGACTCTATTGTTGGGTTCGTGCCATCTGTGAAGGTGGATCGCGACTACCTTTACCTGGTTTTTGGCAGCATGAAAGCAGAGTTCATTGCTGAAGCACCGGTGAACACCCAAGGCAACCTCAATGTTGAGCGAATTGGCGTGATGGGCATCCCATTGCCGTCGCTGGTCGAACAAAAACTCATTGCCAAGTCCGTCGAGGTGGAGACGGCTGCCTTCGATACAGGCATCGGCCGCCTAGAACGCGAAATCGATTTCCTGCGCGAATACCGCACCCGCCTGGTCGCCGACGTGGTGACAGGCAAGCTCGACGTGCGCCAGGCCGCAGCCCGGCTGCCGCAAGACGCGGTGAACGCCGCTCTGGAGCCCGAAGCGCTGGACCCGATGGACGCCAGCGATGCCGAGGCCGAGGCCGAGCTGGAAGCGTGACGCTGCTTGGCAAAACCGCTACACTGATTGCATCGCAACTGCAACGCAATACCCGCCACCATGAAAACCGCCACCCTGCCCTCGCTCCGTGTTGAACCCCAGCTGCGCGCCGCGGCCGAAAGCGTGCTGCGCGAGGGCGAGACCCTGACCAGCCTGATAGAAACCGCCATGCGCGAGACGATTGCGCGGCGGCGCACGCAAGACGAATTTCTGGCGCGTGGGCTGCGCGCCGCGCAAGATGCCAAGCAGACCGGCATCTACTACGCAGCCGAGGCTGTGCACACCGAACTGGCCCAGCGGCTGGATGCCAGGCGCAAACAGGTGCTGGGTTGACGGCGCAGTTTGATGTCCGCTACACCGAAGCGGCGCGTGAGGATTTGCTGCGCTTGTTCGACTTTTTGCTGGAGCGGGCGAAAACCATTGAAGACTTTGATGCCGCGCAGACCGCCATCGATGCGCTGCGCACCGCGGTACAAAGCCACCTGAGTCGCACCCCATTCATTTACCGCAAGGCGGGCGACAGCGCGTTTGTGCGGGAGCTGATCATTCCGTTCGGCAACGCGGGCTACGTTGCGCTGTTTGAGATTGAGGGGGCTGCCACCGTCAACATACTGCCCGTGCGGCACCAGCTTGAAGACGACTACCACTGAGCCAAAAGCAAAAGCAAAAGCGGGGAGAAAACCATGGCCACCGACACTTCAGAAAAAGGGCTTGAGACCCTGATCGTGCGCTACATGACCGGCACCGATGGGTTTCCGCCCATGGCACCCGTCGGCACTGGCAGTGGTCCCACCACCGATGTGGCAGCCAAGCCCACTACGGCCTTTGGTGGCAGCGGCTACCTGGCGGGTAGCCCCAAGGACTACGACCGCGCCCACGCGCTGGATGTGTACCAACTCTTCGCCTTTTTGAAGGCCACCCAACCTGACGCCTTCAAGAAGCTGGCAATGCTGGACGAACACGATGTGCGCGACATCAACCGCCTGAAGTTTTTGACCCGCTTGTCCAGCGAGGTGGGCAAGCGCGGTGTGATTGATGTTCTGCGCAAAGGCATTGAGCACCACCCGGCGGGGCATTTTGATTTGTTTTACGGCACACCGTCTGCGGGCAATGCCAAGGCGCAGGCGCTGCACGCGCAAAACCGCTTTGTGCTGACTCGCCAGTTTGCCTACAGCATGGACGAGAAGCGCCGCGCGCTGGACCTGGGCCTGTTTATCAACGGCTTGCCCATTGCCACCTTTGAGCTGAAAAACAGCCTGACCAAGCAAAACGTTGAAGACGCGGTTGAGCAATACAAGCGCGACCGCGACCCGCGCGAAAAGCTGTTTGAGTTTGGCCGCTGTGTGGTGCACCTGGCGGTGGACGACCACGAGGTGCGCATGTGCACCCAGCTGGCAGGCAAGGCATCGTGGTTTTTGCCGCTGAACAAGGGCTTTAACGATGGCGCGGGCAACCCGCCCAACCCGCTGGGGCTCAAGACCGATTACCTGTGGAAAGAGCTGTTAACCCCCGCCAGCCTGACCAACATCCTGGAGAACTACGCCCAGATTGTGGAAACCAGGCACCCCAAGACGGGCAAGGTGAAGCGCAGCCAGTTGTTCCCGCGCTACCACCAGTTGGCGGTGGTGCGCGAAGCCTTGGCCGATGTGCGTGCGCGCGGCGTGGGGCACAAATACCTGATTCAGCACTCGGCAGGCAGCGGCAAGTCCAACTCCATTGCCTGGCTGGCGCACCAGCTGATTGGTGTGCGGCGCGATGACAAGGCGGTGTTTGACTCGGTGATTGTGGTGACCGACCGGCGCATCCTGGATGACCAGATTCAGAAGACCATCAAACAGTTCATGCAGGTAGGTTCAACCGTGGGGGCGGTGACGGGCGACGCGAGCTCCAAGACCGAGCAACTGCGCGGGTTTATTGCCGAGGGCAAGAAGATCATCATTTCCACCATTCAGACTTTTCCGTTTGTGCTGAAGGTGATTGGCGATGAGCACCGGGGGCGGCACTTTGCCATCATCATTGACGAAGCGCACTCCAGCCAGAGCGGCAAGACGGCAGCGTCGATGAGCGCCACGCTGAGTGAGGTAGACGGGGACAAAGACCCTGACATTGACCCCGAGAAGGACCCCGAGGACATCATCAACGACGCGCTGGAAAAGCGCATGGCTGCGCGCCAGATGATGGGCAACGCGAGCTACTTCGCTTTTACCGCCACGCCCAAGAACAAAACCCTGGAGATGTTTGGCGAGCCACTGCCACCCGACGCCGAAGGCAAGGTCAAGCACAAGCCGTTTCACACCTACACCATGAAGCAGGCGGTGAAGGAGCACTTCATTCTGGATGTGCTCGAGAACTACACGCCGGTAGCCAGCTACTTTGGCCTGGTGAAGAAGGTGGAGGACGACCCGCTGTTTGACAAGAAAAAGGCCAGCAAAAAGCTGCGCAAGTATGTGGAGAGCCACGACCACGCCATTCGACTCAAGGCGGAAATCATGGTGGACCACTTTCATGCGCAGGTGCTGGCCGCTGGAAAGATTGGCGGCAAAGCGCGGGCCATGGTGGTGTGCAGCGGCATCGAGCGGGCCATTCAGTATTTCAAGGCGTTTCAGGCCTATCTGGAAGAGCGCAAAAGCCCGTATCAAGCCATCGTGGCGTTTTCAGGAGAGCATGAATACGGTGGGGTGAAGGTCAGCGAGTCGTCGCTGAACGGGTTTGCCAGCAAAGACATTGCCGACAAGATTCAGGACGATCCGTACCGTTTTTTGATTTGCGCCGACAAGTTCCAGACCGGCTATGACGAGCCGCTGCTGCACACCATGTACGTGGACAAGGCGCTCTCTGGCATCAAGGCGGTGCAAACGCTGTCCCGCTTGAACCGGGCACACCCGCAAAAGCGGGATTGTTTTGTGCTGGACTTTCAAAACGATATCGAAGGCATCAAGCTGTCGTTCCAGGACTACTACCGCACAACCATCCTGGCCGAAGAGACAGACCCCAACAAGCTCAACGACCTGAAAAAGGCCCTGGACAATGCGCAGGTGTACGCGCCCGAACAGGTAGAAGCCTTTGTGAAGCTGTTTTTGGAAGGCGTGGAGCGCGACCAGTTTGACCCGATTTTGGATGCCTGCACTGAGGTGTACAAAAGCACGCTGGACGAAGACCAGCAAGTCGAGTTCAAAGGCAGCGCCAAGGCGTTTTGCCGCACTTACGACTTTTTGGCATCCATCACCACCAGCCACAACGTGGGCTGGGAAAAGCTGTCCATCTTTTTGAACCTGTTGGTGGCCAAGCTGCCGTCACCCAAAGAGGATGACCTGGCCAAAGGCATCATCGACGCCATCGACATGAGCAGCTACCGGGCCGACAAGCAGGCAACGATGAAGATTGCGCTGGCCGATGCAGATGGCGAGATAGAACCCGCGCAAGAAGCCGCCGGGCGCCGCCCACAACCGGAGCTCGACCGTCTGAGCAACATTCTCAAAACCTTTAACGACAACTTTGGCACGCTGTTTACCGATGCCGACCGGGTGGCCAAGCGAATCCGCGATGACATTGCACCCAAAGTGGCAGCGGACTCGGCCTACCAGAACGCCAAGGAAAACACGCCGCACACGGCGCGCATGGCGCATGACCAGGCATTGGGGAGGGAAATGCAGATCTTGCTGCGGGACGATACGCAGATCTACAAGCAGTTTGTGGAGAACGAGTCGTTCAAGCGATTTGTGGGGGACATGGTGTTCGCTATAACCAGCGAGGCGCAGGGGCGAAGCGCGCCGTAAATGCCGCCCTGGCATTGTTTTACCGGCACACTTACACAGCTAGTCGCAGTGCCACCCCAAACCCCCGCCCCACCGCAGGCCGCGCCATCATCGCCCGGTACCACCGCTGCACATTCGGAAAATCCACCAGGTCAATCTTGTGCCGCTCATGCCGCCAGACCCAGCCGACGATGGCGAAGTCGGCGATTGAGATTTCTTCCCCTGCAAAGAAGGCGTGGTCGGCCAGGCGGCGGTCCATCACGCCGTAGAGGCGGCGCGTCTCGGCCATGAAGCGCTCCAGGCCATAGCGGCGGTCGGCTTCATTGGTCAGGTCGGCGAAGTGGTGCACCTGGCCGGGCATGGGGCCGAAGCCGCCCACCTGGAACATCAGCCATTCCATGACGGCGACGCGGGCGCGGGACTCCTTTGGCAAAAACTGGCCGGTCTTCTCGGCCAGGTAAATCAGGATGGCGCCGGACTCGAAAACGCTGATGGGCTGGCCGCCCGGGCCGTCGGGGTCGATGATGGCGGGGATTTTGTTGTTGGGGCTGATCTTCAGGAAGTCGGGCGCGGTCTGCTCGCCCTTTGTGATGTCCACCACGTGCACCTCGTAGGGCAGGCCCATTTCTTCAAGGGCGACGCTGATCTTGCGGCCGTTGGGGGTGTCGAAGGCGTAGAGCTGGATGGGCATGGGGTGTTGTGTGGTGGGGGGGGTGCGTTCGGTGGGAGGCAGTCTGCCACAGGATGGGGGATGGTGTTGGGCGCGGATGCAGGAAGGGGTCGGGGCCGGGGGCGTGAATGCGGGGGCATGGATCCCGGAACGAGTCCGGGATGACAGTCCGGGAAGCGGGACGACAAGTCAGTCGGGTTGGCACTTGCAGCCAGCGCAGCGATACTGGTGGCATGACGCGCCGCCTCCCCGCCTTTGCCGCCTGCTGCATCGCCCTGATGCTGGCCGCCATCAGCAGCTTGGCCCTCGCCGCGCCGCCGACTAACGACACGCTGCGCATTGGCTCCAAACGGTTCACCGAGTCCTACATCCTTGCGCAGGTGCTGGCGCAGACGGCTGCGCCGCACACGCCCACGCCGCCCTCGGTACTGCAGGGCCTGGGCAACACCGCCATTGTTTACGAGGCGCTGCGCTCGGGCAGCATTGACCTGTACCCGGAGTACGTGGGCACCATCAGCCAGGAAATCCTCAAGGGTGATGCCGCCATGACGACGGCGGCCATGAACACCGCGCTGGCGCCGCTGGGCCTGGGGGTGGCGGTGCCGCTGGGCTTTAACGACGGCTACGCGCTGGCCATGCGCGAAGACACGGCGCAGCGCCTGGGCATCACCTCGCTGAGTGACCTGGCGAAACACCCGGAACTCAAGCTCGGCCTGTCGAACGAATTCATTGGCCGGGCCGACGGCTGGCGCGGGTTGGCGCAGCGTTATGGCGCGCCGCAGGTGCCGGTGGCGCTGGACCACGGGCTGGCTTATGACGCGATAGCGCAAAAGCAGGTGGACGTGATCGACATCTACACCACCGACGCGAAGATTGGCCACCTGGGCCTGCGCGTGCTGAAGGACGACCAGGCCTACTTTCCGCGTTACGACGCGGTGCTGCTGTACCGGCTGGATGTGCCCACGCGTTTTCCGCAAGCCTGGGCGGCGCTGCAGAAGCTCGGCGGCAGCATTGACGAAAACGCGATGATTGCGATGAACGCACGGGCCGAGCTGCAGGGTGTGGCGTTTGACGTGATCGCCCGCGACCATTTGGCTGTCAAGGCCGGCGGCGCAGCCGCTGCAAGCAGCACCACCCAAGACCCGAACCAGCGCGGCTTCTGGGCCAAACTCTTCGGCCCCGACCTGGCGCGGCTGACGCGGCAGCACCTGACGCTGACCTTGGTCTCGGTCGGGCTGGCGGCGCTGATCGGCATTCCGCTGGCGGTGTGGGTGTTTCCGCACCCACGCCTGCGCGCGCTGGTGCTGGGCGCGACCGGGCTGATGCAGACTGTGCCCTCGCTGGCGCTACTGGCCATGCTGATCTCGCTGATGGGCGTGATCGGCACGGTGCCGGCGCTGACTGCGCTGATGCTGTACGCGCTGCTGCCCATCATGCGCAACACGGTGGCGGGTTTGAACGAGGTGTCGCCCGGCCTGCGTCTGGCCGGGCAGGCGCTGGGCATGACGGCAGGCCAGCGCATGCGCCACATCGAACTGCCGCTGGCGCTGCCGACCATTGTTGCCGGCGTGCGCACGGCGACCGCCATAACGATTGGCACGGCAACGATTGCGGCCTTCATCGGCGCGGGCGGTTACGGCGAACGCATCGTCACCGGCCTGGCGCTCAACGACGGCCAGCTGCTGCTGGCCGGCGCCCTGCCCGCCACGCTGCTGGCGCTGCTGAGCGAAGCGTTGTTTGAAGGTGTGGAGGGGCTGATGCGGCGGCGCCGCGCTGGCTGAGCGGCCGAAAAAGCTGCTCTTTCTTGCCCCCTCGCCCTCCGGGAAAGGGTGGGGGTGAGGGCCGCCTACCCTCACCCCTGCCCTCTCCCGGGGGGAGAGGGAGTAAAAACCAGCCCAGACTGCCTGAGCGTTTACTTTTTACAAGCCAAATCGGCCCTTAGCCCTTATGCGACGTACGCCAGCAGCTATCAAATCAAGAGCAATTCATCAGTCCAGCTTGATGCCGGCCGCCGCCACCACTGCGGCCCAGCGCTTGCGCTCCTGGTTGAAGAAGTTGTCCTGCTCGGTGGGCGACATGGTCGCCACCTCGGCGCCCTGCCCGCTGAGCCTGGCGCGGATCTCGGGGCTGCGGATGACCTTGATGAGTTCGGTGTTGAGCCGCGTCACGACGTCCGCCGGCGTGTTCTTTGCCACCAGAATGCCCTGCCAGGTGCCGGACTCGAAACCGGTGATGCCTTGCTCCTGCAGCGTCGGCACGTTGCCGATCAGCGGCATGCGTGTGGCCTTGGACACACCGAGGATCTTGAGCTGGCCGTTCTGCACAAACGGCAGCGTGGCCAGCATGCCGTTCATCAGCACCTGGGTCTGGCCGCCTACCGTGTCGGTGATGGCCTGCGAGCCGCCTTTGTACGGGATGTACTGCCACTTCGCATTGCTGGCGCGCTCGACCGCGACACCGGCCAGGTGCGGCGCACTGCCCATGGCGGTGACGGCGAAGTTGAGCTGCGTCTTTTGCGACAGCGCCACCAGTTCCTTGAGGTTGTTCGCGGGCACCGACGGATGCACCACCAGCAGGTGCGGCGAATAGGCCAGCATGGTCACGCCGCGCAAGTCCTTGCTGGGGTCGAACTGGAGCCGGGTGTACACCGACGGACTGATGGCCAGCGCACCGGTGTCGCACAGCAGCAGGGTGTAGCCATCGGGGGCCGACTTGGCGACGAAGTCGGCGCCGAGGTTGCCATTGGCGCCCGGCTTGTTTTCCACAATCACCGTCTGCTTGAGCGCTTCGGACAGCGGCTGGCTGATGGCGCGGGCAATGATGTCGGACGAGCCGCCCGGCGGGTAAGGCACGATGAGGCGGATCGGCTTGGCGGGCCAGGCTTGGGTTTGCGCCTGGACGCCAGAGGCGGCCAGGCCCATGGCAAGTGAGGAAGCAAGAACTTTGCGGCGGTTGAGGGTCATGATGTCTCCTGTGAATGTTGTGATGTGGGTAGCGGGTGCGGAATATTGGGGGATACGGATACGGTGTTCAGGCCTTGGCGACTTCGTGGTTGGCCATCAACTCCAGAGCGCGCACCAGGGCCGAGTGGTCCAGGTCCTGCATGCCGTTGGCGCTGCAGACCTGCATCAGTTGCGCGGCACCGGCGGTTTGCGGCAGCGCCACGCCCAGCGTGCGCGCACCGCTAAGTGCCAGACCCAGGTCTTTCTGGTGCAGGCCGATGCGAAAGCCCGGGTTGAAAGTGCGTTTGATCATGCGTTCGCCGTGCACTTCCAGAATGCGTGACGAAGCAAAACCGCCCATCAGCGCCTGGCGCACCTTGGCCGGGTCGGCGCCGGCCTTGCTGGCAAACAGCAGGGCTTCGCCGACGGCGGCAATGTTGAGCGCGACGATGATCTGGTTGGCCACCTTGCAGGTCTGGCCGTCGCCATTGCCGCCGACCAGCGTGATGTTTTTGCCCATGAGCTCGAACAGCGGCTTGACGCGTTCAAACGCCGCGTCGGGCCCGCCGACCATGATGGTCAGGCTGGCGGCCTTGGCGCCGACTTCGCCGCCAGAGACCGGCGCGTCGAGGTAGTCAGCGCCCAAGGCGTTGATCTTCGCCGCGAACTCCTTGGTGTCCATGGGCGAGATGGAACTCATGTCGACGACCGTCTTGCCTTTTCCCTTGCTCTTCAGGCCGGCGGCCACGCCCTTGTCGCCGAACAGCACCTTCTGCACATCGGGCGTGTCGGGCAGCATCATGAAAATGATGTCGGCCTTCTCGGCGACTTCCTGCGCCGAGGCGCAAGCCACGGCCTGGTCGGTCAATAGCTCGGCGGGCACCTTGCTGCGGGTGGCCAGGAAGACCTCGTGACCGACCTTGATGAGGTGTGCGGCCATGGGTGCGCCCATGATGCCCAGACCGATAAAACCCAGCTTGCTCATTTCAAATACTCCAGTTGTTCGTTAAAAATAATCTGCGTATCCATGGCCACTCATGTGAAAAAGCGGGGCATGGATCCCGGATCGAGTCCGGGATGACAGACAAAACTAGTCGGCGTACTTGTCGCGCAAAGCCTGCGTTGCCGAGCGGAACACACCCAGGTCGCTGCCAACGGCCACAAAGGTGGCGCCCATGGCCATGTAGCGGCGTGCATCGGCTTCCACCGGCGCGAGGATGCCGGTGGGTTTGCCGCAGGCTTTCGCATCGGCAAACACCGCGGAAATGGCGGCCTGCACCTCGGGGTGGCCGGCGTTGCCGAGGTGGCCCAGGCCGGCAGCCAGGTCGGAAGGCCCGACAAAAATGCAGTCCACGCCGTCGAGCGCCGCAATGTCGCGCGCTGCCGCCACGCCGGCGCGGCTTTCGATCTGCACCATCACGCAGATGTGTTCGTTGATCGACTTGAAGTAGTCGGGCACGGTGCCGTAGCGGTTGCTGCGCTGGGACACCGACACGCCGCGTATGCCCTGGGGCGGGTAACGCGTGGCGGACACCGCGCGCCTGGCCTCGTCCACACTTTCAACAAAAGGCACGAGGAAGTTGTAGAAGCCGGCGTCGAGCAGGCGCTTGATCTCGACCTCGTTGTTGGACGACGGTCGCACCACGGGCGCGCTGGGGCTGTCTTTCAGCGCCATCAGTTGCGGGATGAAGGTGGCGACATCGTTGGGCGAGTGTTCGCCGTCAAGCAGTATCCAGTCGAAGCCGGCCACGCCCAGCACCTCGGTGGTGATGGCACTGGACAGCGAGGACCAGCAGCCGATCAGCTTCTTGCCGGCCCGCAGATCGCGCTTGAAGCTGTTGGGAAAGGACTGATAGGGAATAACTTGTGTCATGAGGAGTTGGCTTTTGAATGAGTTGGGGTACGGGGCGGTACAGGGGTATGAGAATCAGGTCACCGGCGCCGGGTTGAACAGCACCAGCGCGTTGTGCAGCTTCCAGTGTTCGGCCCAGGTTTTCTTGCGGCCGCTGGCGACGTCGAGCATCAGGTGAAACAGCTCCCAGCCGACGTCTTCGATGCTGGCCTGCCCGTCGGCGATGCGGCCGGCGTTGATGTCCATCAGGTCGTGCCAGCGCCTGGCCAGATCACTGCGCGTGGCGACCTTGATCACCGGACACTCGGCCAGGCCGTAAGGCGTGCCGCGGCCGGTGGTGAACACATGCAGGTTCATGCCGGCGGCGAGCTGCAGCGTGCCGCAGATGAAGTCGCTGGCCGGAGTGGCCGCGTAGATCAAACCCTTTTGTTTGAGCTTTTCGCCGGGCGCCAGCACGCCGCTGATGGGCGCGCTGCCCGACTTGACGATGGAGCCCATGGCCTTTTCGACAATGTTGGAGAGCCCGCCCTTCTTGTTGCCGGGCGTGGTGTTGGCACTGCGGTCCACCTGGCCTTTTTGCAGGTAGGCGTCGTACCAGGCCATCTCGCGGATCATCGCTTCGGCAACTTCCGGTGTGCTGGCGCGTGAGGTCAGCTGGTCTATGCCGTCGCGCACCTCGGTGGTTTCGGAAAACATCACCGTGGCACCGGCACGCACCAGCAGGTCGGTGCAAAAGCCTACTGCCGGATTCGCAGTGACGCCGGAAAACGCGTCGCTGCCGCCGCACTGCACACCGACCACCAGTTCGCTGGCGGGCACGGTCTCGCGGCGGCGCGTATTGAGCTTTTCCAGGTGCAGCAGCGCGGCCTGCATGATGGAATCAATCATGGACATGAAGCCCACATGGTTCTCGGACTGCAGGCAGACCACGTCGAGCTGCGCTTCGGCGCTGAGACCGACGTCGGCGACACTGCGTTCATCTACGATCTGTATCGTGCCGGGCGGCAGCAGACGCTCGGGCTGCAGCTTCTCGCAGCCCAGGCTCACCACCATCACCTCGCCGCCGAAGTTGGGATTCAGGCTGATGTTGCGCAGCGTACGTATCGGGATGATGGCGTCGGGTGCGTCGATGGCGACACCGCAGCCGTAGGTATGCTCCAGGCCCACCACGTCATCGACGTTGGGGAATTTCGGCAGCAGCTCGGCCTTGATGCGTTGGACCGCAAACTCGACCACGCCGGCCACACACTGCACCGTGGTGGTAATGGCCAGGATGTTGCGGGTGCCGACGGAGCCGTCGGCATTGCGGAAACCCTCGAAGGTGTAGCCTTCCAGCGGCGCCGGTGCCGGCGGCTTCACGGTAGCCATCGGCAGGCCTTCGAGCCCGCGCGCCGCCGGCATCTCAAGCAGGCGCTCGTGCACCCAGCTGCCGGCTGGAATGTCCTTGAGCGCAAAGCCGATGGACACCTTGTAACGCAGCACTGCACTGCCCTGCGGCAGATCGACCAGCGCCACCTTGTGGCCTTGCGGCACCTTTTCACGCAACACCAGGCCGTCGGCAAAGGTGGCGCCCGGGCCCAGGCCGCCGTCGTTGGCGACGATGGCCACGTTGTCGTCCGCGTGCATGCGGATGTAGAGGGGCGCGCGGGCGGAAGCCATGTCGCTCACTTCAGACGCCCACCAGGCGCGGCAGCCACAGCGACAGCGCAGGCACGTAGGTCACGATGCCCAGCACCACCACCAGCAGCGCAAAAAACGGCATCAGCGCACGCACGACTTTTTCGATGGGCAGCTTGCCCACGGCGCTGCCGACAAACAAAACGGTGCCCACCGGCGGCGTGATCAGGCCGATGCCGAGGTTGACGATCATGATCATGCCGAAATGGACCGGGTCCACGCCCACGGCCGTCACCACCGGCAGCAGGATGGGCGTGAGGATCAGGATCAGCGCCGCCATGTCCATCAGCGTGCCCAGCACCAGCAGCATGAAGTTGATCGCCAGCAGGATCAGGTAACGGTTGTCGGTCATCGAGGTCAGCAAGGCGGTGACCTTCAGCGGGATCTGCATCAGGGTCATGATGTAGCCGAAGGCCGCCGCGAAGCCGATCAGGATCATCACGATGGACACGGTCTTGACCGTGCGGTGCAGCAGCCTGGGCAGGTCGTTCCACTTGTAGTCGCGGTAGATGAACATGGTCACAAAAAACGCCCAGAGCACCGCGATCGAGGCCGACTCGGTAGCCGTGAACACGCCCGAAAGAATGCCGCCCAGGATGATGACCATGGTCATCAGGCCCCACAGGGCGTCGGCGCAGATGCGCAGCGCCTGCTTCAGCGGAATCGCATGCCCCTTGGGGAAATTGCGCTTGCGCGCGATGTAGAGGCAGTAAACCGCCAGCGTCAGGCCCAGCAGCAGGCCCGGCAACACGCCAGCCATGAACAGCGCGGCCACGGAGATGGAGCCGCCGGCAGCCATGGAATAAATGACCGCGTTGTGGCTGGGCGGAATCAGCGTCGCCTGGATGGAGCCGCTGACCGTCAGCGCGGTCGAGAAGTCGCGCGGATACCCCTTCTTGACCATCTCGGGAATCATCACCGAGCCGATGGACGCCGTGTCGGCGACCGACGAGCCGGAGATGGCCCCAAAAAAGGTGGACGCCAGGATGTTGACCAGCGACAGCCCGCCGCGCACAAACCCCACCAGCACGCTGGCAAAGGCCACCAGGCGGCGCGACATGCCGCCCTCGGCCATGATGGCGCCGGCCAGCACAAAAAACGGGATGGCCAGTAGCGAGAACTTGTTGACGCCGCTGGCGATCTGGATCATGACCGCGTCCAGCGGCAGTTCTATCCACACCGCGCCGATCAGGGCCGCCAGGCCCAGCGAATAGGCGACCGGCATGCCGATCAGGATCAACACCATGAAACTTCCGAGCAAAACGAGCGCGTCCATGATCAGGCCTCCGCCGCAGCGTCATCCACCTGGTGGTCAAAGCGCACCACGGCACGCCCGTGCTGGGCGCCGAGAAACAGTTTCTCGAGCACAAACACCAGCGTGCACAGGCCACCCAGCGGCAGCGGTGCGTAGGTCAGACCCACGGGAATCGACGGGATCGCCGCCAGGGACTGGCTCATGGTTTCCATCGACAGCTTGAAGCCCCAGACGATCATGAAGAGGCTGGCGATGATCATCAGCAGATCGACCACGATCGAAAAAACCTTCTGCAGCGGCGGCGGCAGGCGGTCGGTGACCATGCCGACGGCAATGTGGGCGCCAGCGCGGTAACCCGCTGCCGCGCCGATGAAGGTGAACACCACCATCAGCAAGATGGCAATCGGCTCGGGCCACTGCGCGCCATAACCGAGCACATAGCGGGCAAACACGCCCACCGGAATGATGAGGCTCATGGCCACGATGGACAGGCCGGCGACCCAGATGCAGGCCAGGTACAGCCCGTCGATGGCGCGTTGAAGGGTGTAGATCATGTTTGTTGTCTCATGCCCGCAGGTCGGTCCTTGGGTGGACCGGCCTGCGCGCCTTGTTCATGACGCTGCCGCGGCAGCGCCGGGGGGATGCAGCACACCGGCTCGCGCCGGCTACTGCCTCCTGCTTCGTCCTTCTGCTTTTTACTTGACGTCCGCGATACGCTTCATCAGGTCGGCGTATGGAGCGCCGTACTTGGCACGCACCGGTGCGGTGGCGTCAAAAAACAGCTTCTGGTCCACCTCGGTGAACTGCACGCCGGCGGCCTTGAGCTTGGCCGTGTAGTCAGCGACGCTCTTGTCCCACAGCGCGCGCTGCTCGAATTGCGCTTCGCGGCCGAACTTCTTGACCAGCGCCTGCTCGTCCTTGCTCAGCTTGTCCCAGGTCACCCTGGACATCACCAGCATTTCGGGAATGATCAGGTGGTTGGTCTGGGCGTAGTACTTGGTGCCGGTGGTGTAGTGGTTGGAGGTGAACAGGCTGGGCGGGTTGTTCTCGGCACCGTCGATGACACCGGTCTGCAGCGCGCTGAAGACCTCGCCATAGCCCATGGAAATGCCGTTGCCGCCCATGGCGTTCATGGTGTCGACAAACAGCGGGTTGCCCATCATGCGGACTTTCACGCCCTTGAGGTCGGCCGGGGTCTTGACCGGCTTCTTGGTGTACAGGTGGCGCGAGCCGCCGTCCATCCAAGCCAGCGCCACCATGCGTGTCGGACCGTTGGACACCTTGTCGAGGATTTCCTGGCCAATGGGGCCATCAATCACGGCGCGCATGTGGGCCTCGTTGCGGAACACGAAGGGCATGTTGAAAACATTGACGTCCGGAACCACGGCCCCGACAGGGCCCAGCGATGTGCGCAGGATGTTGATGGCGCCGATCTGCGTCTGCTCGATCATGGTTTTTTCGTCGCCCAGCACGCTGCCGGGGTACATCTGCATCTTGAACTTGCCCTTGGTGGCCGCTTCAAGCTTCTTGCCCAGGCTTTCAGTGGCGACCACGGTCGGGTAGCCCGGCGGGTGCACGTCGGCGGCCTTGAGGATGGTTTGCGCCTGCGCGGCCAGCGGCAAGGCGAACGTGGCAGCGGCCAGTGCCGCCGAGGCGATGAGTTGTCTGCGGAAAGTCATGGTTGTCTCCTTGTAGGAATGGTTATTCATGAATGACGGAAGGGAACAGGGGAAAACAGCGGCTCGGCCAGGCCCCGCACACCGGGGCGCAGGGCGAACAGGCCACCGGCCAGCGGCTGGTCGGACAGGTCAACGCCGTGTGGGCGTATCGATGTGACGAACAGGGTGTCCATCCCGGCGCCGCCGAAGGCGCACATGGCGGGCTTCCTGACGGGCACGGCCAGCGAGCGGTCCAGCCTGCCTTCGGGCGTGAAGCGGTGGATCAGCCCGGCATCGTTGCCGCAGATCCAGTAGCAACCGTCTTCATCCACAGCGGCGCCGTCGGGCCGGCCCGGCAAGGGGTTCATGTCGACAAAGGGCCGGCGCCGCGAGGGGGTGCCCGTCGCGGTGTCGTAGTCGAAGGCCCAGATCATCTGCACCGAGGGATGGGAGTCCGAGAGGTACATGGTGCGGCCATCGGGACTGAAGGCCAGGCCGTTGGGCGTGATGAAGCCGCTCAGGCGCTCTTTCAGTCCGCTCTCTTTTTCATAGCTGTAGACGCAGCCAGTACGGGCGCCCAGCGACATATCGCGCATCATGGTGCCGGCCACAAAGCGACCCTGCCGGTCGCAGCGGCCGTCGTTGAAACGCATGCCGTCCTGTTCATGCCGGACCTCGGCCAGGCGTTTGGACTCAAGCCGGCCGTCCTCATGCAGGCGCAATTCGAACACCCCGGTTTCCAGGCCCGCCACCCAATGCGCGGCGGGGCCACAGGAGGCGATGCAGGCCAGCATTTCGGGCGCCAGCCAGGTCGTGACCTGGCTGGTCGCGGCCTGCCAGCGGCAGAGCTGGCGCGCCGGGATGTCCACCCAGTACAGCGCCTGTGCAGCCACGTGCCAGACCGGGCTCTCGCCGGTTGCATTGCGGCAGTCCACCAGGAGCTCGGCGCCGGTGTTCATGGCATCAATCGGCAAACGGGCCGGCTTTGACAAATCCGCCGCCCTGAAACTGCACCGCCGGGTCGCTGAGGTCGGGCGCCGGGGTGCGGGCATAGACCGCCTCGCGGAAGATGTCCGAGCTGTCCTGCGGCGCATAACCGATGTGGCGGGCGCGGCTGTTGTCCCACCAGGTGACGGCGTTGTCGGACATGCCGAAGACAATGCTGTGCCCCAGCACCGGGGTGGTCAGGCAGGCGGTGATCAGGCGGTGCAGGTCGTCAAAACTCAGCCAGGTGGCCAGCATGCGCCGGTCTTTCGGCTCGGGAAAGGAGGAGCCAATGCGTACACAGGCGGTTTCAATGCCGTAGCGGTCAAAGTAAAAACGCGACAGGTTTTCGCCAAAAGCCTTGCTGACACCATAAAGGCCGTCCGGGCGGGCGGGCGCATCGGAATGGATGGTTTCGCTCTGGCGGTAAAAACCGGTGACGTGGTTGGAACTGGCAAACACCACGCGTTTGACGCCGTGTTTGCGCGCCGCTTCATACAGGTTGTACAGGCCCAGGATGTTGGCCTGCAGGATGGGACCAAACGGCCCTTCGACCGACACGCCGCCCAGGTGCACGATGGCCTGCACGCCCTGGACCATGGCGTCGACGGCCGCAGCGTCGGCCAGATCGGCCAGCACCACTTCTTCCCCCGCGCCGGCTGCGCCGAAGGCGACCCGGTCCGACAGGCGCAGCACGCTGCAGTTGGCTTTCAGGCGACCACGCAGGGCCTGGCCCAGGCCACCGGCGGCGCCGGTCAGCAGCAATTTTTCGTGAGCCCGGATGGTCATGCTTGTCTCTGGTTGAAAATAGGAGGGTGGCAAACGCTGGACTTTTGCATCAGGTTTGCTAAAGTAGCTTCTATTCAATAAGATATCAGTTATACGTTGTCTGATGACTAAGAATTTTTAATGAGGCAGCATCCCCTGTCAAGTGTTTTCTGATCCGCTCAAGGCAAACCCCTACCCGAGCAAACCCGATGGAATCGAACGTAACGGCCACCCCTCTTGACGACGCACCACGTGTGCGCCGCCCTCGCGGCCTGGTCACCGAAATTGTTGAAAGCCTGGCCGCCAGCATCCGCGCGGGGCAGCTCCAGCCCGGCGACAAGCTGCCCACCGAGGCCGAAATCATGGCCCGTTTCGACGTGAGCCGGACGGTGGTGCGCGAGTCGATTTCCAAACTGCAGGCCTCCGGTCTGGTGGAGACGCGCCACGGCATCGGCACCTTTGTGATAGAGAACCGCGACGCCGGCAACTTCAGGATTGCGGCAGCGGACTTTGCCACGGTGGCCGATGTCATTTCGGTGCTGGAGTTGCGCATCAGCCTGGAAACCGAGGCCGCCGGCCTCGCTGCCCAAAGGAGAAGCACGGAAAACCTCGAAGCCATGGCCACGGCCCTGCGGGCTTTTCAGGACTCGATCCACGCGGACTCCGATGCCGTCCCGCCAGACTTCCAGTTTCACATGGAGGTGGCCCGCGCCACCGGCAACCGTCACTTTGCGGACCTCATGACCTACCTGGGCACCATGATCATTCCACGCACCCGCGTGAACACGCCACAGAGCGCGCCCGAAGGCCGCTTGAGTTATTTGCAGCGCGTCAACGGGGAGCATGAAAACATCTACAACGCCATTCGCAGCCAGGATGCCGAAGCCGCCCGGGCGGCCATGCGCACCCACCTTTCCAACAGCCGGGAGCGGCTGCGCAAGGGCCAGGCCGGCGAGCCAACAAGCCCTTCCGCGGCGAGCTGACCTGCGCTGAGCTGACACGCCAGCAGGGCCGAATCAGGGAATTCCCCAAGGGAATAAAACCCTTCATGTTGTACGATGACTGATCTTTAAACCGGTTCGTTGTCTTACTTCCTGCCTTTATGCCTGACGCCCGTTCCCCTTCCCCGGCAGCTTCGCAAACGCCGCACATCACCCGCCTTCAAGTCATTCCGGTCGCCGGCCATGACAGCATGCTGCTCAACCTGAGTGGCGCGCACGGCCCGTTTTTCACGCGTAACCTGCTGCTGCTGACAGACAGCTCGGGCCGCACGGGTGTCGGCGAAGTGCCGGGCGGCGAGAAAATCCGCAGCACGCTGGAGGACGCCCGTGTACTGGTCGAAGGCCAGCCCCTGGGTCATTGGAACCAGATCCTGAGCAGCCTGCGCACACAATTTGCCGGGCGCGACAGCGGTGGCCGCGGCAACCAGACCTTTGACCTTCGTGTCGCCATCCACGCCGTGACCGCGGTGGAAAGCGCCCTGCTCGACCTGCTGGGCCAGTTTCTCGGTGTGCCTGTCGCCGCCCTGCTGGGCGAAGGCCAGCAACGCGACTCCGTCGCCATGCTGGGCTACCTGTTTTACATTGCCGACCGTCGGCAAACCGGCCTGGCCTACCGGAGCGAGCCGGATGCTGACGACGACTGGCTGCGGCTGCGCCATGAACCCGCGATGGATGCCCGGGCCGTGGTCCGGCTGGCCGAAGCAGCACACCAGCGCTACGGCTTCAAGGACTTCAAACTCAAGGGTGGCGTGCTGCGCGGCGAGGAAGAAATCGAGGCCATCATCGCGCTGTCGGAGCGTTTCCCGCAGGCGCGCATCACGCTGGACCCGAACGGCGGCTGGCTGCTGAAAGACGCGGTTCGTTTGTGCCGCGACCGGCAGCGGGAACTGGCCTACGCCGAAGACCCATGCGGCGCCGAAGGTGTTTTCTCCGGCCGTGAAGTGATGGCGGAGTTTCGCCGCGCCACCGGCCTGAAAACGGCGACCAACATGGTGGCGACCGACTGGCGCGAACTCGCGCACGCCGTCACCTTGCAGTCGGTCGACATTCCGCTGGCCGACCCGCACTTCTGGACCATGCAGGGTTCGGTGCGGGTGGCGCAGATGTGCCAGACCTGGGGCCTGACCTGGGGCTCGCATTCGAACAACCATTTCGACGTGTCGCTGGCCATGTTCACCCACGTGGCGGCGGCGGCACCGGGCCAGGTCACCGCGATCGACACCCACTGGATCTGGCAGGACGGCCAGCGCCTGACCAAACAGCCTTTGCAGATCGTGGACGGCAGCGTGGCTGTTCCCAAAGTACCCGGCCTGGGCGTGGAGCTTGACATGGCAGAGGTTGAAAAAGCCCACCAGCTTTACCTGCAGCACGGCCTGGGCGCGCGCGACGACGCCATCGCCATGCAGTACCTGCTGCCCAACTGGACCTTCAACGCCAGGATGCCCTGCATGGTCCGGTAATTCCTGCCCTGTTTTCGCGCCTGATTTTCATCACCACAAGAAGGAGACAAACCATGAAACGCCGCTCATTGCTTCAAACCGCGCTGGCCTCGGCCGCACTTCTCCCCCTCCTCGGCTCCGCCGCAGCTTGGGCCCAGGACAAATGGCCGTCCAAACCCATCAGCTACATCGTGCCCTTCCCGGCCGGTGGCACGACCGACATCCTCGGGCGGCTGATCGGCCAGAAGCTGGGGGCGGCGCTGGGCACCACCATCGTGATCGAAAACAAGGGCGGCGCCGGCGGCAGTGTCGGTTCGGAAGTTGCCGCGCGCGCACCGGCCGACGGCTACACCCTGCTGGGTGGCACCATCAGTTCGCACGCCATCAATGTGAGCCTGTACCCCAAGCTCGGCTACGACCCGATCAAGTCCTTTTCACCCGTGGTGCTGATCGGCTCGAACCCGGTGGTGCTGATCGTCAAGGCGGACAGTCCCTACAAGACCCTGCAGGACGTGTTGGCTGCGGCGAAGGCCAAACCGAAAACCATCTCCTCGGCATCGGCCGGCAACGGCACCTCGCAGCACATGACGCTGGAACTGCTGGGCTTCAAGTCGGGCACGCAGTTCGTCCATGTACCGTACAAGGGCAGCGGCCCGGCCATCCAGGACGTGATGGGCGGCCAGGTCGACATGATGTTCGACACCACGGTGGTGGCCGGCCCGCACATCCAGAGCGGCAAGGTACGCGCCATCGCCGTGAGCTCGGCCAAACGCCTGGAGTCGCTGCCCAATGTGCCGACCATTGCCGAGTCGGGCGTGCCCGGCTTCGAGGTGGTGTCCTGGCAGGGTATTTTTGTGCCGGCCGGTGTGCCCAAGCCCATCATCGACCGGCTGCACGCGGAGATCATGAAGATCCTGCAGACTTCCGAAATGCAGGACCGGCTCAAAAGCCTGGGCATGCAGCCTTCCAGCATGACGCCCGATCAGGTCGCAGCCTTCCAGAAGGCCGAAGTCGAGAAATGGGCGCAAGTCATCAAGGCCGCCGGCATCAAGCTTGAGTAAGCACGGCGCATCCAGAATGCGGGTGGCGGTGGTCGGTTCGGGTCAGGCCTGCGCGCCGCATTTCCGCAGCCTGAAGGACCTGCAGGACGAGCTGGAGCTGGCCTGGGTCATAGGCCGCGACGTGGCGCGCCTGGCCGCCTTGGAACTACCGGCCGGCACCCGGACCAGCACGCGCCTGGAAGACCTGCTGGACGACGCTACCGTGCAGGCGGTGCTGGTGCTGACACCGGCCAACACCCACCTGGACATCGTGCGGCGTGTAGCCGGGGCCGGCAAACATGTGCTGGTGGAAAAACCGCTGGAAGTCAGTCTGGACAAGGCCCAGCAGCTGGTGGAGGTCTGCGAGCGCGTAGGCGTGAAGCTGGCCGTCATGCTGCAGCACAGGATGCGCGAGGCCGCCCTCGCGCTGGCGCAACTGGTTGCCAGCGGCACGCTGGGAGACCTGGTCAGCGCATCGGCCAGCGTGCGCTGGTGGCGCCCGCAGAGCTACTACGACGAACCCGGCCGCGGCACACTGGCGCGCGACGGCGGCGGCGTGCTGATGACGCAGGCCATCCACACGCTGGACTTGCTGCTGAGCCTGACCGGCATGCCGGACAAGGTGAGTGCCATGGCCAACACCAGCGCCCTGCACCGCATGGAATGTGAAGACACCGTTGCCGCCGTGCTGCACTACCCGAACGGCGCCATTGGCAGCATAGACGCGACCACCGCGGCTTACCCGGGATTTCCTGAACGGATAGCCCTCAATTTCACCGGGGGCTCGGCCACGCTCGAAGCCGGGGAGTGTCACGCCGAACTGCTGGACGGCCAGACATTCCATGCCGGCAGGCGACAGGCGTCGGGTTCGGGCGCGAACATGATGGCCTTCGACCACCAGGCCCACCGCGCGGTGCTGCAGGATTTTGTGGCGGCCATCCGCACCCAGGCGGAGCCGGCCGTCACTGGGCGCTCGGCCCTGCAGGTGCACCGGCTGATTGCGGCCATGATGGTGTCCTCTGGCAGCGGCGCCGCCGTGTCCCTCACGGCCTGACGGCGGGTCTTTCGGCTACGCTTGGGGTCATGACCCCCTCGCCCTCCTCCACGCCCGCACCGCTGCACTTCTACTTCGACTTCATCTCGCCCTTCGGCTACTTCGCGTCGCTGCGCGTCGAGCCGCTGGCGGCACGGCACGGCCGTACCGTCGAATGGCACGCGATGTTGCTGGGCGTGTCAGTGCTCAAGGTCATGGGGCTCAAGCCCTTGCTGGACACGCCGCTCAAGGGCGACTACATCCGCCGCGACGCCAAGCGCTACATGCGCCGCCACGGCCTGGAGGTGAAACGTGATCTGGATGATGCGGTGATGGACCCGCGCGCGGCGAGCCGCGCTTTCTACTGGGTCAAGCAGCACCACCCGGCCCTCGCCGCGCCGCTGGCCCATGCGATCTACCACGCCTGCTGGGCACAAAGCCGGGACCTGTCCACCGCGGAGGCGGTTGCGGCCATCGACCTGCCTGCCGGCCTGGATGCACAGCGCCTGCGCGAAGGCATCGAAAGCGAGGAAGCCAGGCAGTTGCTGCGCAGCGCGGTTGAAGCCTCGCTGCAAGCCGGTATTTTCGGCTCACCCACCGTGGTGGTGGACGGCGAGCCCTTCTGGGGCGTGGAAAACCTGGGGCTGGTGGACCAGTGGCTGGACAGCGGCGGCTGGTAAGAACCTGTTCGAAGCGCTCAAGCGCCAGAAAAAACAAACGCCACCGGAACCGCAATCGCGGCTAGGCGCTCGCGCAGCCGGCGCTCCAGCGCCTCATCACGCGGCGACGCAATCGTCACCACGGCCGACAGACGGCCGCCATGCTCTTCGCCCCGCACGGTGGCGCCGGCTGTGTCCGCCAGCATCTCGGCCAGCTTGACCTCGATGGCGCGCAGGCGCAGCGCCGGCTTGTAGATCTTGCCGATCGCCGTCACCGGCATCACCTCGATGATGGTCACGCGTTTGGGCGCCGCCGGCCGCTCGTACACATGCGGCACCACGTCGGCCAGCAGCGTGGCCGGGTCGCAGAACATGCCGGTCCGGAGCGTGACAAAGGCCACGGGCAACTCGCCGGCATAGGCGTCCGGCTCGCTGACCACGGCGCACAGGGCCACCGCCGGGTGCGCCAGGAAAGCGTCTTCGACGAGGCCGGGATCGATGTTGTGCGAGCCGCGGATGATCACGTCCTTGGCGCGGCCGGTCAGGTGGATGTAGCCCTGTGCATCGATGTGCCCGAGATCACCGGAGACCAGCCAAGGGCCTTCGAACATGCCGGCATTGCGCGCGGCCTCGGTGTAGCCCGGACTCACGTGCGGGCCGCGCAGCACGATGACGCCGGTTTCACCGGCTGCACAGGTCTCGCCCAGTTGCGCCACGCCGCCCTGCCAGGGCACGGCGCGCACCTCGGTGTAGGGCAGGCGCAGGCCGGTCGAGCCCGGCACACGCGGCGCCGCCAGCGGCTCGATGGACACCAGGCCCGCGCACTCGGTCATGCCCAGAATGTTGCGCACCGCAATCCCGGGCTTGCGCTCGAACTGCGCCGCCAGTTCCGTGGGCAGCGGCGAGCCGCCGGTGTAGGCGACCTGGATTGACGAGATGTCCGCATCGACCGGCAGGTTGGCCAGCGTCGCGAGAATGGTCGGCACGCAGGCCAGCGCGGTCACGCGTTCGCGCTCGCAGAACTTCCAGTAGTTTTTGGTGAAGGCGGGGTTGCGCATGCCACTGAGCGTGGGCAAGACCTGGGTCGCGCCGATGGCGAGCATGGACAGGCCGTACACAAAAGCCCCGGCGACATGGAACAGCGGGAAACCGTTGAGCTCCACCGTGTGTTCGTCGAAGCCGTAAAACTGATGGGCAAACCAGCCGGTGTGCGCCTCGTTGCCGTGGGTGTGCTGCGCAAGTTTGGGAGAGCCGGTCGTGCCTCCGGTATGGAAGCAGGCGGCAATACGCTCGGGCGTGAGTTGTGGGTCAAACGCCAGCACGTCGCCGGCCTGCGCCAGCAGGTCCTGGAACACCGGCACGCCCGGCGCCGCGTTGTCACCGACCCGGATCTGCAGCACCGGCAGGCGCCGGATCGCCAGCACTTTTTCGACCATGGGCCAGAGCGGGAGCTCGCCGTTGGGACCGAGCGCAACAATCACTTTGGCACCCGACGCCTCGAGCAAGGCCGCAATGTGGTCAGGCTGCAGCAGGTAGTTGATCGGGCAGACCTTGCCCGCCAGTTGCGCGCCCCAGAGCGCGAATTGCGTCTCGGGAATATTCGGCGCCAGAATGGCCACGGCATCGTCAGGCCCGACACCCAGCGAGCGGAAAAGGTTGGCCGCCCGGTGGATCTGCGCCAGCAACGCGGCGTAACTCACGGTCACGGCCGGCTGCTGCAGGTCGCCGCTGGGCAGGTAGCGAAACGCATCACGGCCGGCAAAACGCCCCGCCGCATGGGCGATCAGGCCGTAGGTGGTGCGCGCCGGGATCGCCTGGTCATAAGGCGTGCGCTCCAGCGCCTCGATGTCGGCCAGCCTACGGAAGGCGGGCGTGGTCATGCAGCGGCAGCTTGCCCCAGGCCCAGCAGCCGCATGGCGTTGCCTTTCAGAATGCCGGGCATCACTTCCGGCTTGAAGCCGGCGTCTTCAAAATCCTTCATCCAGCGGTCCGGCGTGATCAGCGGGTAGTCGCTACCGAACAGGATGCGGTCCTTGAGCAGTGTGTTGGCGTATTGCACCAGCTGCTTCGGAAAGTACTTGGGGCTCCAGCCCGACAGGTCGATCCAGACGTTGGGTTTGTGGGTCGCCACGCTGAGGGCCTCGTCCTGCCAGGGAAAGCTGGGGTGCGCCATGACGATCTGCATGTCCGGGAAGTCGATGGCCACGTCGTCGAGGTGCATCGGGTTGGAGTATTCGAGCCGCAGGCCGCCGCCGCAGCGCATGCCGCTGCCGATGCCGCTGTGCCCGGTGTGGAAGATCGCCGGGAGTTTGTACTCGGCAATCACCTCGTAAATCGGCCAGGCCATCCTGTCGTACGGGTGGTAGCCCTGCACCGTGGGGTGGAACTTGAAGCCCTTGATACCGTGTTCCTCGATCAGCCGGCGTGCCTCGCGGGCTCCCATTTTTCCCTTGTGCGGGTCGATGCTCGCAAAGGCCATCATCATGTCGCTGTTTTTCTTGGCGGCTTCGGCAATTTCCTCGTTGGGGATGCGGCGCCGGCCCATCTGCGTCTCGGCATCCACTGTGAACATGATCAGTCCGATCTTGCGCTCGCGGTAGTAGGCAATCGTTTCCTCAATCGTCGGCCGGCGGCTGTTCTTGAAATACTTGTCGGCGGCGCGGTCGTATTCCTCGCCGTAGTTGTCGAACGGGTTCCAGCAACTGACCTCGGCGTGGGTGTGGATGTCAATCGCAATGAGGTTCTCGTAGTCCATGCTGTCTCCTGGTGGTTCGACTTGCTGCCCACCTCATTCGGGTTAACACTGAGAAATGAGGCTGCAAAGTCAATTGAATTGGTTATTGTTTATAACAATAATCGATGCAACTTGCAAACCTCCCATGAGCACCAAAAAATCCTCCACCGACCTCCAGCTTGAGTTCCGCGGCGACCACCAGGAGATCGCCGTGATCCGCCTGAGCCGCCCCGCCAAACGCAACGCCCTCAACGACGGGCTGATTCTGGCGCTGCGCGACATGTTTGACAACCTGCCGGCCGCCGTGCGCGCGGCCGTGATCCACGGAGAAGGCGCCCATTTCTGCGCCGGCCTGGATCTCGGCGAACTGCAGGAACGCGACGCCGGCCAGGGCCTGCACCACTCCCGCATGTGGCACGCGGCGCTGGAGCGGGTCCAGTACGGACCGGTGCCGGTGATTGCCGCGCTGCACGGCGCGGTGGTCGGCGGCGGCCTGGAACTGGCCAGCGCCTGCCATATCCGGGTCGCCGACGCGTCCGCGTTTTATGCGCTGCCGGAAGGCTCGCGCGGCATTTTTGTCGGCGGCGGTGGCTCGGTGCGTATCCCCAAGCTGGTAGGTGTCGCCCGCATGACCGACATGATGCTGACCGGCCGGGTCTACAACGCCGAGGACGGTGAACGCGCCGGTTTTGCGCAGTACCTGGTTCCCGAGGGCCAGGCCTTCGACAAGGCCTTTGAATTGGCGCAGCGGGTGGCCGCCAATGCACCGCTGACCAACTACGCGCTGATGCATGCCCTGCCCCGCATCGCCGAACAACCCGCCGACCAGGGCTTTTTCACCGAGTCCCTGATGGCCGCCATTGCCCAGAGCGCGCCCGAGGCCAAGGCCCGGGTCAAGGCCTTCCTCGATGGCAAAGCCAACAAGGTCAGCAAGGACTGATTCCCTCCCCAGCCCCGACAAGAAAAGACATGAGCGAGACAAAACTCACCTCCGCCCCCCGCTACCGGCCCCTGACCTTCGGCGTGACACGTATCGCCGCTCGCGAGGGTGATGGCGGAACCCGTTACATCAAGGCCGACCAGCCATTGGGCGACTATGCGGCGCGCATCACGGACCGCTTTCTCCACTGGGCGCAAACCGTGCCGGAGCGCAGCTTTCTGGCGCGCCGGACTCGCCAGGCCGACGGCAGCACGGGCGACTGGCAGCACCTGAGCTACGGCCAGGCCCTGGCCAGCGCACGCGCCCTCGGGCAGGCGCTGCTGGACCGCGGCCTGAGCGTCGATCGCCCGGTGGTGATCCTCAGCGAAAACGGGCTGGAGCATGCGCAGCTGGCGCTGGGCTGCCTGTATGCCGGCATTCCTTACTGCCCGGCCTCGCCGGCCTATTGCCTGGTCAGCCAGGACTATGACAAGCTGCGCCACATTCTCCAGACGCTGACCCCCGGACTGGTGTTTGCCACCGATGCGGCGCGTTACGGCAAGGCCATCCAGGCGGCCGTCGGTACCGACGTGGAAGTGGTGCTGCACGAGGGTTCGCTCGAGGGCCGGCCGACGACTTCGCTGGCCTCGCTGCTGGCCACCGCACCGACCGCGCAGGTGGACGCCGCGATGCAGGCGACCGGGCCGGACACGATCAGCAAGTTCCTGTTCACCTCGGGCTCGACCAAGATGCCCAAGGCCGTGGTCAACACACACCGCATGTGGTGCGCCAACCAGCAGCAGATGCGCCAGTCGATGCCGGTCCTGGCCGACGAGCCGCCGGTGCTGGTGGACTGGCTGCCCTGGAACCACACCTTCGGCGGCAACCACAACGTCGGGCTGACCCTGTACAACGGCGGCACGCTTTACATCGACGACGGCAAACCCACGCCGGCACTGATGGGCGAGACCCTGCGCAACCTGCGCGAAGTGGCGCCCACGCTGTACTTCAATGTGCCGACCGGTTTCGAAGCGATCGCCAACGCCATGAAGACCGACGACGTTCTGCGCAAGAACCTGCTGTCGCGCGTGAAGATGTTTTTCTACTCCGGCGCGGCACTGGCCCAGCCCGTGTGGGATGCGCTGCACGAGACCCAGGAACGCGAGATCGGCGAACGCATCGTCATGGGCACCGGCCTGGGCATGACCGAGTCCTCGCCTTTTGCAGTGTTCGTCACCAACCCCAACGTCAAGGCCGGCCACCTCGGCGTTCCTACACCCGGGTTGGAGCTCAAGCTGGTGCCTGTCGACGGCAAGACCGAGGTGCGCTACAAGGGCCCGAACATCACGCCGGGCTACTGGCGCAATGACGAAGCCACCCGCGAGAGTTTCGACGAGGAAGGCTTTTTCTCGACGGGGGACGCCGTGTTGTGGATCGACGAAAACAACCTCCACCTGGGCCTGCGCTTTGACGGCCGCATTGCCGAAGACTTCAAGCTCGCGACGGGCACCTTT
The DNA here is from genome assembly GCF_029945925.1 of Polaromonas sp. Classification (GTDB taxonomy): domain Bacteria; phylum Pseudomonadota; class Gammaproteobacteria; order Burkholderiales; family Burkholderiaceae_C; genus Polaromonas. Next base: position 62,738 of record NZ_JAQSDN010000001.1, read on the forward strand.
GTCAGCGTGGGGCCGCTGCGGGCCAAGATCATTGCCGCCGGCGCACCTTATGTGCAGGACGCTGTCATCACCGGGATCAACCTCAATGAAGTCGGGGCGCTCATTTTTCCGACCCCGGCCGTGCGCAAGCTGGCCGGCCTGCCAGCCGATACGCCCCTGCAGCAGGTGCTGGAAAGTGCGCCAGTGCAGGCACATTTCCAGAAGGTGGCCAACACGCTGGCCGCCAGTGCCACCGGTAGCTCCAGCCGCGTGGCCCGGTTGCACCTGATGGCCGAACCGCCGTCCATCGACAAGGGTGAGGTCACCGACAAGGGCTCCATCAACCAGCGCGCGGTGCTCAAACACCGCGCAGCGCTCGCCGACGCGATGCATGGCGGCACGCTGCCTTTCACGATTCAGCCGCAACAGGACAAACCATGAATATCGACGGACAAGCTGCCCTCGTCACCGGCGGAGCTTCGGGCCTGGGCGAGGCTACCGCGCGGGAACTCGCGCGGCTGGGCGCCAAAGTCGCGGTGCTCGACGTCAACCTGGCGCTGGCCGAAAAGGTGGCGGCCGACATCGGCGGCGTGGCCTGCCCCTGCGACATCACCAACACCGACAGCGTGGCCGCGGCCATGGCCAAAGCCACAGCGGCGCATGGCCCGGCCCGCATCCTGATGAACATCGCGGGCATCGGCTCGGCCAAACGCGTGGTCGGCAAGGACGGCCAGGCCGCGCCACTGGAAGATTTTGCGAAAGTCATCAACATCAACCTGATTGGCAGCTACAACATGAGCCGGCTGTTTGCGGCCGACTGCGTGAAGCTGGCCCCGCTGGAAGACGGCGAGCGCGGCGTCATGATGTTCACAGCCTCGGTCGCCGCTTTCGACGGCCAGGTGGGCCAGCAGGCCTACAGCGCCTCCAAGGGCGGCCTGGTCGGCATGACCCTGCCGATGGCGCGCGACCTGGCGCAACACGGCATCCGCGTCTGCACCATCGCGCCCGGTCTGTTTGCCACGCCGCTGATGAAGCAACTGCCCGAACCGGTGCAACAGTCACTCGCCGCCTCGATCCCGTTTCCGCCGCGCCTGGGAAAACCCGAAGAGTTCGCACAGCTGGCATGCCATATCGTCACCAATACCCACCTCAATGGCGAAGTGATACGGCTCGACGGCGCCCTGCGCATGGCGCCGCGCTGAAACAGGCACAGGCGAAAGACGCCTGCCGGACCTTGCTGACCCTTGCTGACCTCGTTCTTACCTTGATTTTCATGTCCATTTTTACAACAGGAGACCTAGCATGACCTTTACCAAATCCCTACTCGTCCTTGCCCTGGCTGGTTCGGCGGCTGGCGCCGCCCTGGCCGACATCAACATCGGCGTCAGCCTGCCGTTGACCGGGCCGACCTCGGCACTGGGCATTCCGATCAAGAACTCCATTGCCCTGTGGCCCACCAGCATTGGCGGGGAAAAAATCAACGTCATTATTCTTGACGACGCCACCGACCCGACCAACGCCACAAAAAACGCCCGCCGCTTCGTGACTGACGACAAGGTCGACATCCTGATGGGCTCGGCCGCCACGCCGCCGGCCAACGCCGTCGCCGCCGTTGCCGCGGAAACCGGCACCATGCACATGACCTTTGCGCCCATCGACGTGTCCACCGGCAAGGCCCCCTGGTCTTACAACACCCCACAGTCCACGCTGGTGATGTCGCATGCCATCGCGGCTCACATGAAAAAAATCGGCGTCAAGACGGTCGGCTTCCTCGGCTACGCCGACGCCTACGGGGAACTCTTCCTGCGCGACATGAAGGTCAAGATGGCCGGCACCGACATGAAGTTCGTGTCCGAAGAGCGTTTTGCCCGTACCGACACCAGCGTCACCGGCCAGGCCCTGAAAGTCACTGCCGGCAATCCTGACGCCATCCTGATCGTCGCCTCGGGCAGCGGTGCCGCCATGCCGCACAAGGCGCTGATCGAGCGCGGCTACAAGGGCAAGATCTACCAGACGCACGGCGCAGCCTCGCGCGACCTGATGCGTGTCGGTGGCAAGGACGTGGAAGGTGCGTTTGTCGTGGCCGGCCCGGGCGTCGTGGCCGAGCAGTTGCCCGCCAACCATCCGAGCAAGCAGGTGGCCATGACCCACGTGACGGCCTGGGAAAAGATCTACGGCCCGAACAGCCGCAACCCGTTTGCCGGCCACGCCTATGACGCGTCCGTGATCCTGCAGAAGATCATTCCCATCGCCCTCAAGACCGCCAAGCCCGGCACCAAGGAGTTCCGCGGTGCGCTGAAGGCCGCCCTTGAAAACGCCGGCCCGATCGCGCTGTTTCACGGCACCGTGAACTACACCGCGACCAACCACGCAGGCTACACCGATGACACCGGCGTGATCATGCAGATCGTCAATGGCGACTGGAAGTTGCAGGCCAAATAAGCCGGCATTCCGGGCACTCCCGGTCGGGGCGGCTTCTGGCTGCCCCCGACCGGGGCTTACCGTTTCACGGGCTCCCTGAAGGTATTTATGGATTTTTCAATTGCCAGCATCCTGCTGGTCGATGGCCTGACCAATGGCGCGATTTATGCGCTGCTGGGACTGGCCACCGTGCTGGTGTTTGCGGTGACCCGCGTCATCTTCATTCCGCAGGGCGAGTTCGTCACCTATGGCGCGCTGACACTGGCCATTTTGCAGACCGGCAAGGTGCCGGGCACGATCTGGCTGCTGATGCTGCTGGCCGGGCTGGCCGCGCTGGCCGAGGCCTGGCAAAGCTGGAAGCGTTACCGGCTTGCCGGCACTGCGCTGCTGGCCGGGCTCAAGGTGCTGGCCGCCCCTGTGGTGGTGTCGCTGGTCACGCTGTGGGCCGCGCCGCAGCAGTTTTCGCTGCTGGTGCAGGCGCTGCTGTCGGTCTGCATCGTCACCTGTTTCGGACCGCTGGTTTACCGCCTGGCCTACCAGTCGCTGGCCGATGCCAGCTCGCTGGTCCTGCTGATTGTTTCGGTGGGCGTGCATTTTGCGCTGACCGGCCTGGGCCTGCTGTTTTTTGGCGCCGAGGGTTTCCGCAACCCACCCTTCTGGGATGCACGCTTCAGCCTGGGGGCGGTCAACCTGTCCGGCCAGGCGGTGATCATTGCGCTGGCATCCATGGCGCTGATCGTGATGTTGTGGCTGTTTTTTGAGCGCACGCTGTATGGCAAGGCCCTGCGTGCGACCGCGGTGAACCGGCTGGGCGCGCGCCTCATGGGCATCTCCTCGCAGACCGCGGGCCAGCTGACCCTGGCCATGGCGGCGCTGATTGGCGCGCTGTCGGGCCTGCTGATCGGTCCCACCACCACCGTGTTTTACGACTCGGGTTTTCTCATCGGCCTCAAGGGTTTTGTGGCGGCCGTCATCGGCGGCCTGGCCAGCTACCCGGGCGCGGCCATAGGCGCGCTGGCGGTCGGCATCATCGAAGCCTTCGGCTCCTTCTGGGCCAGCGCTTTCAAGGAAGTGATCGTCTTCACGCTGATCCTGCCGGTGCTGCTCTGGCGCTCGCTCAAGGGCGGGCACTCGGACGAGGAGCACTGACATGACCATTCGCAAATGGGGCCCGTGGGTCCTGGTCGCCGCACTGCTGCTGGTCTGTGTCCTGCCGGTGCCGGAGTTCTGGATCACCCAGCTCAACTACATCGGCATCTCCAGCCTGACCGTGCTGGGCCTGATCCTGCTGACCGGCGTCGGCGGCCTGACATCCTTCGGGCAGGCGGCCTTTGTCGGCATCGGCGCCTACACCAGCGCCTACCTGACGGTGAACGCCGGCCTGTCGCCCTGGGTCACGCTGCTCGTCGGCCTGGGCCTGACCGCGGCCTGCGCCGTGGTGCTGGGCTGGATCACGCTGCGCATGTCGGGTCACTACCTGCCGCTGGCCACGCTGGCCTGGGGCCTGTCGCTGTACTACACCATGGGCAACCTGGACGCGCTGGGCAAATACGACGGCATTCTCGGTGTCACCGGCCTGTCGCTGTTCGGCTGGGAGCTGGGCCAGGGGCGGGTCTACCTGCTGCTGACCTGGTCGCTGGTGCTGCTGGGCACGCTGGCGCTGATTCACCTGCTCGATTCACGCGTGGGCCGCGCCATCCGCTCGCTCAAGAGCGGCTCGCAGATGGCCGAATCCATGGGCATAGACACGCTGCGCTTCAAGATCGGCATCTTCCTGATTGCCGCGCTGTTTGCCTCGGTGTCCGGCTGGCTGTTTGCGCACTTCCAGCGTTCGGTCAACCCCTCGCCCTTCGGCGTGCATGTGGGCATCGAGTACCTGTTCATGGCCGTGCTCGGCGGCGCCGGCCATGTCTGGGGTGCCATCACCGGTGTGGCCATTACCAAACTCATGGCCGACCAGCTACAGGTGCTGCTGCCCATGCTCATAGGCACCAGCGGCAGCTACGAAACCATCGTGTTCGGTGTGTTGCTGGTGCTCACGCTCAAGTACGCGCCTGACGGCATCTGGGCCTTTGTGGACCGCAAGCTGCCCAAGGCCCCGCGCAAGGTGGACTGGCAGGATGCAGCCCCGTTGCCGCACCGCGCCAAGCCGGCCGCCGGCGAAATCGTGCTGCAGGCCAGCAACATCCGCAAGGAGTTCGGCGGCCTGGTGGCGGTCAACGACATCAACTTCTCGGTGGCCTCGGGCCAGATCGTCGGACTGATCGGCCCGAACGGTGCCGGCAAGTCCACCACCTTCAACCTGATCACCGGCGTGCTGAGCCTGACACGCGGCAGCGTGGCCTTCCGCGGCGAAACCATCAGCAACCTGCCCTCACGCGAGATCGCCAAACGCGGCATCTCACGCACCTTCCAGCACGTCAAGATGATTGCCGACATGACGGTGCTCGAAAACGTGGCGCTGGGCGCGCACCTGCGTGGCAGCAAGGGCGCACCGTCGGCCATGCTGCGGCTGGACCGCACGGAAGAACAGCGCCTGCTGCGCGAAGCAGAGCAGCAGCTGCGCCGCGTCGGCATGGGCAGCCACCTGCATGAACTGGCCGGCAACCTGGCCATGGGCCAGCAGCGGTTGCTGGAGATTGCGCGCGCGCTGTGCAACGACCCGGCCCTGTTGCTGCTCGACGAACCCGCCGCCGGTTTGCGTTACCTGGAAAAGCAGGCGCTGATCGACGTGCTGCGCCAGCTCAAGGCCGAGGGCATGAGCATCCTGCTGGTCGAGCACGACATGGACCTGGTGATGCAGGTCACCGACCGCATCGTGGTCATGGAGTTCGGCACCCGCCTGATCGAAGGCACGCCCGAAGAAATCCAGGCCAGCCCGGCGGTACGCGCCGCCTACCTCGGCACGGAACATTGACCCCCATGACCTCACCTCTTCTCGTCGTCAAGAACCTCCACGCCGGCTACGGCAAGGCCGAAGTCCTGCGCGGCATCGCCCTGCAGGCCGAAGCCGGCAGCATCATCACCGTCATCGGCCCCAACGGTGCGGGCAAGTCCACCCTGCTCAATGCGCTCATGGGTATGTTGCCGGCCACCGGCAGCATCGAATACGCCGGCCGCTCCATCATCGGCCTGCCGCTGGAAGAACGCGTCATGCTCGGCATCGCGCTGGTGCCCGAAAAACGCGAGCTCTTCGGCAGCATGTCGGTGGAAGATAACCTCGTGCTCGGCGCCTTTCGCCAGGTGCGCCTGCGCAACAAGGCATGGCGCGACCAGATGGAGGTGGTGTTCGAGCTGTTTCCGCGCCTGAAGGAACGCCGCGCGCAGGAGGCCGGCACACTCTCCGGCGGCGAGCGGCAGATGCTGGCCCTGGGCCGGGCGCTGATGTCGCGTCCCACCTTGCTGATGCTCGACGAACCCAGCCTGGGCCTGGCGCCGCTGATCGTGCGGGAAATCTTCCACACCATCGAGGCGCTGCGCCAGACCGGCGTGACCACCTTGCTGGTAGAGCAGAACGCGCGCGCCGCACTCGAAGCAGCCGACCACGGGTACGTGCTGGAAATGGGCGAGATCGGCCTGAGTGGCCCGGCCGCCGACCTCGCCAAGGACCCGCGCGTGGTGGACACCTACCTGGGCGCGTCGCGCAAGCCTGCAGCCACCGCCTGAGGCCATGGACTACCAGCCTCGCCTCGACGATATCCGGTTCATCCTGCACGAAGTGCTGGACGCCCCGGCGCAACTGCAGGCGCTCGCGCCTTTTGCGGGCACCGATGCCGAACTCATGGAGCAGGTCCTCGGCGAAGCCGGCAAGTTCGTGGCCAGCCAGATCGCACCGCTGCAACGTACCGGCGACGAGATCGGCTGCACATGGGACCAGGGACAGGTCACCACCCCACCCGGCTTCAAGGCCGCTTATGCCGCCTTCTGGCAGGGCGGCTGGCCGGCGCTGGCCTGCGCGACGGAGGACGGCGGCCAGGGCCTGCCCGCGGTGCTGGAGGCCATTCTGTACGAGATGCTCAGCGCCGCCAACCACGGCTGGACCATGGCGCCCGGCCTGCTGCATGGCGCCTATGAATGCATACGCCACCATGCCAGCGATGCCCTGAAGGCGACCTACCTTGAAAAAGTGGCGACCGGCGAGTGGCTGGCCACCATGTGCCTGACCGAGCCGCAGGCCGGCAGCGACCTGGGCCTGGCGCGGACCCGGGCCGTGGCCCAGACCGACGGCAGCTACCGCCTCGCCGGCACCAAGATTTTCATCTCCGGCGGTGAACACGACCTGACCGACAACATCGTTCACCTCGTGCTTGCGCGGCTGCCCGACGCGCAACCCGGCCCCAAGGGCCTGTCGCTGTTCCTGGCACCCAAGGTCCTGCCGGACGGCCAGCGCAACACCGTTCATTGCGATCGCATCGAGGAAAAAATGGGCCTGCACGGCAGCCCGACCTGCGTGATGCGTTTTGACGAGGCCACCGGTTGGCTCGTTGGCGAGCCGGGCCGCGGCCTGGCGGCGATGTTCGTGATGATGAATGCGGCGCGCCTGCATGTGGCCCTGCAGGGGATTGGCCTGCTTGAGGCCGCGTGGCAAAAGGCCGATGCTTATGCCGGCGAACGCCGGCAGATGCGCGTGCCCGGCCCGCGCGACAACACGCAAGCGGCCGATGCCATCACCGGCCACCCCGCCATGCGCCGCCTACTGGACACGCAACGCGCCTGGATAGACGGCGGCCGCGTGCTGGCCTACCGCACGGCGATGGAGCTGGACATCGCCAAACACCATCCCGACGCCACCCGGCAGGCCAGCGCGCAGCGCTGGTGCAGCCTGGTCACCCCGGTGCTCAAGGCGGCCTTCACCCACCAGGCTTTTTACGGCGCCAGCGAATGCCTGCAGGTTTTCGGCGGCCACGGCTATGTGCGCGAATGGGGCATCGAGCAAATCGTGCGCGACGCGCGTGTGCCCATGATTTACGAAGGCACCAACGAGATCCAGGCCATCGACCTGCTGGTGCGCAAGGTGCTGGCCGACGGCGGCGCCGGCATGGCCGCACTGCTGCAGGACCTGCAGGCCGGCCTGGATGCCGGCCACCCGGGCGATGCCGACGTGCTGCGCCGCTTTGCCGACCTGCGCGAGCTCACGGCCCTGCTGGCCGCGGCCAGCCGGACCAACCCGGTGCTGGCCTGCGAAGCCGCCGACGATTACCTGCGCGCGGTCGCCCTCGCCCTGCTGGCCTGGGCCTGGCGCCGCATCGACAGCGTCGCGGACGATGCCCCGCGCTGGCGCCAGGCCAGCGCCGCGCTGCACCTGCGCGTGTTGCCCGAATTCGACATGCGTCTCGGCATCATGCGGGGCCAGTGCACACCGGCGCCCGCGGTTTTGGTATAACACCAGGCTGCAGCCCCCGTCCTCCATGCGCAAGAAGCTACCGAATTCATAGCATCGACAGGCTCAAAAGTTCCCCCAACAACACCCAGGCACAGAACAAGACCCCCACACCATGAGCGCCCGCGATCTTCCCAAACCTCCCGGCCCGGCCGCCACGGCCACGGTGGACCAGGTCGACACCAGTTACCTGCAAAGCCTGATCGGCTACAACGCCAGGCGCGCGGCGCTGGCGGTCATCGAGGTGTTCATGGAGCGCATGGCGCCTTATGACCTGCGGGTCGTGGATTTTTCGGTGCTGTCGCTGGTCACGCACAACCCCGGCATCACCTCGCGCCAGCTCTGCACGGCGCTGGGCATCCTGCCGCCCAACCTGGTGGCCATGGTCAACAGCCTGGAAAAACGCGAGCTGATCGCGCGCAAGCCGCACCCGCGCGACGGCCGGGCCATGGGCCTGCACCTCACCGCCAGCGGCAGCAAACTCATGCGCGACGCCGAACACACCGCGGCAACGCTGGAAGCCGACGTCGCCGCCCGGCTCACGGCCAGTGAGACCAAAACCCTGCTGCGGCTGCTGCAAAAGATCTACCTGTAACGCCCGGCTGCCCCCACCCCTACCGCATTCATTCCAACTTTTCAAGCCCTTTTGGCTGTGAAGCTACACCCTGCGGGCGCAGGCAGCTATAAAACTAGTAGCAGTCCGGAATTTGCGCTATATTCGCCTTCCAAGCTCGCGCTTGCCGATCAACTCTGACAAAAAACGTGACCAGGAGATGCCCCCCATGAGTGCCAAAGAAAATGCCGCCGTCGGACAGCTGTTTGAGCTGCTTGAATCGCGTTACGCCCTGCGCGTGTTGTGGGCGCTCAAAGACGGTCATCCGCAGACATTCCGGCTGCTGCAGGACAGCGTGGGCAGCATCACGCCGAACACCCTGAACACCCGCATCAAGGAACTGCGCGCCGCCGGCCTGATGGGTCACGGCAACGACGGCTACATCGTCACCGCCCTCGGTGCCGACCTGCTCAAACGCCTGAACGACGTGCAGGCCTTTGCCGCCAAATGGTCGGCCAGCCAGACCAAGGTCACGGCCGTCAAGAAGAAATAAGGCGCTGCCGCCCCCACAAAGACAGGCCCTGCGCCTGTCTTTTTATTTGGGGCAGGCGCTTTCAGCGCCGGATTTCAGGCATAAAATCGGGCTGCAGCCCTTTTACAGCTTGCGCAGCCAGCTATTTATTTGATAGCATCAACCAGCCGGCAGGTGGCGCCCACCCGCGCGGCACCAGGCTGCAAGTCCTTGTCTTGAAAAGGGCTTTGCTGCCCCAAACTGCCCTCTTGTCCTTATGAACAACTGCCTTCGACCATGTCCGACCACAAACACCCCGAACAAAATCAAGACCTGAGTGGCGCACCCAGCCCGGAAGAGCTGGAAGCCGCCCAGGCCGCCAACGAGGCCGATGCACTGAGCGCGGCCCAGGCCGAACTGGCCGTGCTGCAGGCCAAAAACACCGAGCTGGCCGACAACTTCCTGCGCGCCAAGGCCGAGGCTGAAAACGCCCGCCGCCGCGCCGATGACGAAATCGCCAAGGCGCGCAAGTTCGCCGTCGAGAGTTTTGCCGAAAGCCTGCTGCCGGTCACCGACAGCCTGGAAGCCGGGCTGCTGCAGCCGGACGCGACGGCAGCGCAAATCCGTGAAGGCACCGAAGCCACGCTCAAGCAGCTCAAGAGCGCGCTGGAACGCAACAAGGTGGTCGAGATCAACCCCGCCGCCAGCGACAAGTTCGATCCGCACCAGCACCAGGCCATCAGCATGGTGCCGGCCGACCAGGAAGCCAACACCGTGGTCAGCGTGCTGCAAAAAGGTTACCTGATCGCCGACCGGGTGTTGCGGCCCGCGCTGGTCACCGTGGCCGCGCCGAAATAAACACCGGCGAACGAGGGAGATGCACTTGAAACCAGAAAAGTTATCCACAAGTCATCAACATGGTCGCGTGACCACCGGCTGAAATCCTCGGCCACCCGTCTTCAAACAACTTAACCAAGAAAATCTAGGAGTAAATCATGGGCAGAATCATCGGTATCGATCTGGGCACCACCAACAGCTGCGTGGCTGTTATGGAGGGCAACGTCCCCCGCGTCATCGAAAACTCGGAAGGTGCGCGCACCACGCCGTCGGTCGTGGCTTACCTCGAAAACGGTGAAGTGCTGGTCGGTGCCTCGGCCAAACGCCAGGCCGTGACCAACCCCAAGAACACGCTCTACGCGGTCAAGCGCCTGATCGGCCGCAAGTTCACCGAAAAAGAAGTGCAGAAGGACATCGACCTGATGCCCTACAAGATCGTGGCTGCCGACAACGGCGACGCCTGGGTCGAGGTGCACGGCAAGAAGATGTCGCCGCAGCAGGTCAGCGCCGACATCCTGCGCAAGATGAAAAAAACCGCCGAAGACTACCTCGGCGAGCCGGTCACCGAAGCCGTCATCACGGTGCCTGCCTACTTCAACGACGCACAGCGCCAGGCAACGAAAGACGCCGGCCGCATTGCCGGCCTGGACGTCAAGCGCATCATCAACGAGCCCACCGCTGCGGCGCTGGCCTTCGGCATGGACAAGCAGGAAAAAGGCGACCGCAAGATCTCGGTCTATGACCTGGGCGGCGGCACCTTCGACATCTCCATCATCGAGATTGCCGATGTCGACGGCGAAAAGCAGTTCGAGGTGCTGTCGACCAACGGCGACACCTTCCTGGGCGGCGAGGACTTCGACCAGCGCATCATCGACTTCATCATCGACGAGTTCAAGAAGGAATCCGGCGTCAATCTCAAGAACGACGTGCTGGCCCTGCAGCGCCTGAAGGAAGCCGCCGAGAAGGCCAAGATCGAGCTGTCCTCGAGCGCGCAGACCGACATCAACCTGCCCTACATCACCGCCGATGCGTCGGGCCCGAAACACCTGAACATCAAGATGACGCGCTCCAAGCTGGAGCAGCTCGTCGAAGAGCTGGTCGAGCGCACGATCGCCCCCAGCCGCGTGGCGGTCAAGGACGCCGGCGTCGCCAGCTCCGACATCCATGACGTGATCCTGGTCGGCGGCCAGACCCGCATGCCCAAGGTGCAGGAGAAGGTCAAGGAATTCTTCGGCAAGGAGCCGCGCAAGGACGTGAACCCCGACGAGGCCGTGGCCGTCGGTGCCGCGATCCAGGGCCAGGTGCTGTCGGGCGACCGCTCCGACGTGCTGCTGCTCGACGTGACCCCGCTGTCCCTGGGCATCGAAACCATGGGCGGCGTGATGACCAAGATGATCAAGAAGAACACGACCATCCCGACCAAGTTTGCACAGACCTTCTCGACCGCCGAGGACAACCAGCCGGCCGTGACCATCAAGGTGTTCCAGGGCGAGCGCGAAATCGCCTCGGGCAACAAGGCGCTGGGCGAGTTCAACCTCGAAGGCATTCCGCCATCAGCGCGCGGCACGCCGCAGATTGAAGTGTCCTTCGACATCGACGCCAACGGCATCCTGCACGTTGGCGCCAAGGACAAGGGCACCGGCAAGGAAAACAAGATCACCATCAAGGCGAACTCGGGCCTGTCCGAGTCCGAGATCCAGCAGATGGTCAAGGACGCGGAACTCCACGCGGCCGAGGACAAGGAGCGGGTCGAGTTCGTGCAGGCCAAGAACAATGCCGAAGCCATGGTGCACAGCGTGAAAAAATCGCTGACCGAGTACGGCGACAAGCTCGACGCCGGCGAGAAGGAAAAGATCGAGACCGCCATCAAGGACATGGAAGAAGCGCTCAAGGGCGAGAGCAAAGACGCCATCGACGCGAAAAATGCCGCCCTGATGGAAGCCAGCCAGAAGCTCGGTGAAAAAATGTACGCCGACATGCAGGCATCGCAGGCCGCCCAGGCCGGCGGCGCGGCCGGCGAAGAAGCTGCAGCCAAACCGGCCGCCGACGACAATGTGGTGGACGCCGAAGTCAAGGAAGTCAAAAAGGGCTGATCCCCTTTTTGATGCACAGCCTCCGGGCAGCGAAGCGGAATCGGGGGCTTTCCCCGCATTCCGCTTTGCCGCATCCGGGGCACAGGAATCCTTTCCACTGAACACGCAATTCCATGGCTATCAAAAAAGACTACTACGACACGCTGGGCGTTCCGAAAAACGCCAGCGATGAAGACATCAAGAAAGCCTATCGCAAGCTGGCGATGAAGCACCACCCTGACCGCAACCAGGGCAGCGCCAGCAAGGCCTCCGAGGAGAAATTCAAGGAAGCCAAGGAAGCCTACGAGATGCTTTCCGATGCGCAAAAACGCGCCGCCTACGACCAGTACGGCCACGCCGGCGTCGACCCGAACCGCGGCGGCGGTCCCGGTGCGGAAGGTTTTGGCGGCTTCGCCGAAGCCTTCGGCGACATTTTTGGCGATGTCTTCGGCGGCCAGCAAGGGGCACGCGGCGGCCAGCGCGGCGGCCGCCAGGTCTACCGCGGCGGCGACCTCAGCTACGCGATGGAAGTCACGCTGGAAGAAGCGGCCACCGGCAAGGACGCGCAGATCCGCATTCCGAGCTGGGACGACTGCAACACCTGCCACGGCACCGGCGCCAAACCCGGCACCAAGGTGGTCACCTGCACCACCTGCCACGGCCACGGCGTGGTGCAGATGCGCCAGGGCTTTTTCAGCGTGCAGCAGACCTGCCCGCAGTGCAAGGGCACCGGCAAGCTGATCCCCGAGCCCTGCGTCAGCTGCCACGGCGTCGGCAAGACCAAGACCACCAAAACCCTGGAAGTCAAGATTCCCGCCGGCATCGACGACGGCATGCGCATCCGCTCCACCGGCAACGGCGAGCCGGGCACCAACGGCGGCCCGCCGGGTGACCTCTACATCGAGATCCGCCTGAAGAAACACGACATCTTCGAGCGCGATGGGGACGACCTGCACTGCGTGGTGCCCATCGGCATGGCGACGGCTGCCTTGGGCGGCGAGATCGAGGTGCCGACGCTGGCCGGCAAGGCCGCCATCGACATCCCCGAAGGCACGCAGACCGGCAAGCAGTTCCGCCTGCGCGGCAAGGGCATCAAGGGTGTGCGCTCCAGCTACCCCGGCGACCTGTACTGCCACATCACGGTGGAAACGCCGGTCAAGCTGACCGAGCACCAGCGCAAGCTGTTCAAGGAAATCGACGAGTCCCTGAAAAAGGGCGGCGCCAAACACTCGCCCACCGAAGAAAGCTGGACCGACAAGCTCAAGGGCTTTTTCAGCGCCTGAGGTCAGGCCGCAGGCCGCTATTGAAAATATAGCTGCCTGCGCCCGGCTGGCAAGGGCTGAGGCCACTTTTCATTCAAAAAAACGGTGCGGGGCATGGCCGGGTGGCACCACCCGGCCGCCGGCCACCGCAATTTTTCTCCATATAAAACACCGGCGCAGGCGGGTCATGCATGACCCGGCCTGCGATTGCGCGGGCGCTGGCATATAGTGCCTTCTTCCCCTCTTTTTCTCCCCTCCTACCCACAAGCCCCATGAAAACCAAAGCAGCCGTCGCCTGGAAAGCAGGCCAACCCCTGACCATAGAAACCGTTGACCTCGAGGGCCCGAAGTTCGGCGAGGTGCTGGTCGAGATCAAGGCCACCGGCATCTGCCACACCGACTACTACACGCTGTCGGGTGCGGACCCGGAAGGCATCTTCCCGGCCATCCTCGGCCATGAGGGCGCGGGCATCGTGGTGGATGTCGGACCCGGCGTGACCAGCCTGAAAAAGGGCGACCACGTCATTCCGCTGTACACGCCGGAATGCCGCCAGTGCAAGTTCTGCCTCTCGCGCAAGACCAACCTGTGCCAGCTGATACGCGGCACCCAGGGCAAGGGCCTGATGCCCGACGCCACCAGCCGCTTCAGCCTGGACGGCCAGCCCATCTTCCACTACATGGGCACCAGCACCTTCAGCAACTACACGGTCGCGCCCGAAATTTCGCTGGCCAAGATCCGCGAGGACGCACCGTTCGACAAGGTCTGCTACATCGGCTGCGGCGTGACCACCGGCATTGGCGCGGTGCTGTTCACCGCCAAGGTCGAGGCCGGCGCCAATGTCGTTGTGTTCGGCCTGGGCGGCATCGGCCTGAATGTGATCCAGGGCGCCCGCATGGTGGGCGCCGACAAGATCATCGGCGTGGACATCAACCCCGCGCGCCAGGAAATGGCGCGCAAGTTCGGCATGACCCACTTCATCAACCCGAAGGAAGTGGACAACGTGGTGGACGCGATCGTGCAGCTCACCGACGGCGGTGCCGACTACAGCTTCGAGTGCATAGGCAACACCACCGTGATGCGCCAGGCGCTCGAGTGCACCCACAAGGGCTGGGGCCGCAGCATCATCATCGGCGTGGCCGAGGCCGGCGCCGAGATCAGCACGCGCCCCTTCCAGCTCGTCACCGGCCGCAAGTGGGAAGGCTCGGCCTTCGGCGGCGCGCGCGGCCGCACCGACGTGCCGAAAATTGTGGACTGGTACATGGACGGCAAGATCAACATCGACGACCTGATCACCCACACCATGCCGCTCGAAGACATCAACAAGGGCTTCGAGCTGATGAAAAGCGGCGAGTCGATCCGCGGCGTGGTCCTGTACTGAACGGCCTTCCCATGGACAGCCTCCAGCCGCTTCGCCACATCACCGCCGGTGTGCTGGACGTGGCCCTGTACGAGACCGGGCCGGCGGACGGCCCGCCCGTGTTCCTGATGCACGGTTTTCCCTACGACATGCACGCCTACGCCGAGGTGGCGCCCCTGCTGGCGGCACAAGGCTGCAGGGTGTACGTGCCTTCCCTGCGCGGTTATGGCGCCACGCGTTTTCTCAGCGACGCCACGCCGCGATCGGGCGAGCAGGCGGCCCTGGGCGCCGACCTGCTGGCGCTTCTGGATGCGCTGGCCGTGCCTCGCGCCGTGCTCGCGGGTTACGACTGGGGTGGCCGCGCGGCCTGCGTGGTCGCCGCCCTCTGGCCGGAACGCTGCGCCGGCCTGGTGTCGCTGAACAGCTACAACATCCAGAACATCGCCAAGGCCATGGTGCCGGACACGCCGGACAACGAGCACAGTCTCTGGTACCAGTATTACTTTCACAGCGAGCGTGGCCGTGCGGGCCTGGCGGCCGACCGGCGCGCCTTCTGCCGGCTGCTCTGGAAGCTCTGGTCGCCGACCTGGGCCTTTGATGATGCCACCTTCGAGCGCAGCGCCGCCGCCTTCGACAACCCGGACTTTGTGGAGGTCGTGATCCACTCCTACCGCCATCGCTTCGGCCTGGTGGCCGGTGACCCCGCGCTGGCCGACATCGAGAGCCGCCTGGCGGCGCAGCCAGCCATCACCGTGCCCAGCATCACCTTCGACGGCAGCGATGACGGGGTGCGCCCACCCGCTGCCGCCGCACAACACGCGCGCCTGTTCACCGGGCCGCGTTCACACCGCATCGTGCCCGGCGCCGGCCACAACCTGCCGCAGGAAAAGCCGCAGGTGTTTGCCGACGCCGTGCTTGAACTCGTGCAGCAGCGACTCCAGACATGAACACAAACCCCGAACTCCTCAGTGAACACGCCTGCTTCGGCGGTGTGCAGCGTTTTTATCGGCACGCCTCCAGCACCATCGGCCTGCCGATGAAGTTTTCGGTCTTCCTGCCGCCGCAGAGCGCGATAGACGCCGCCGGCGGCTCGGTGCCCGCGCTGGTCTACCTGGCGGGACTGACCTGCAACGAGGAAACCTTCATGGTCAAGGCCGGCGCGCAGCGCCTGGCCGCCAGCCTCGGCCTGGCGCTGATCGCGCCCGACACCAGCCCGCGCGGCGCCAACCTTCCCGGCGAAGCCGAGAGCTGGGACTTCGGCGTCGGCGCCGGTTTTTACCTCGATGCCACGCAGACACCGTGGTCGCAGCACTACCGCATGGAAAGCTACATCACCGGCGAGCTGCTGCCGCTGCTGACCGGCACCCTGCCCCTGAACGCCAGCCGCATCGGCATCTTCGGCCATTCGATGGGCGGCCACGGCGCACTCACGCTGGCGCTGCGCCACCCCGGCCTGTTCAAGTCGGTCTCGGCGTTTGCGCCGATCTGCGCGCCCAGCCAGTGCCCCTGGGGCCACAAGGCCTTCACCGGCTACCTGGGCACCGCCACCGCCACCTGGTCGGCCCACGACGCCACGGCCCTGATGGCCGCGCTGCACACCGCGCCCTACCCGGGCGGCATCCTGATCGACCAGGGCCTGGCCGACAAATTCCTCGCGCAGCAACTGCACCCGCAATTGTTCGAAGCCGCTTGCGCCCAGGCCGGCCAGGCCTTGCAGCTACGCCGGCACGCGGGCTACGACCATGGCTATTACTTCATCGCCACCTTCATGGCCGACCACCTGGATCACCACGCCCGTCAGCTGTCGGAATGAGAGCGCGCCCGGGCAAAACTCCATTCAACTCCTGCGCGGTATGTCACCGATTCAAAAAATGCTGCTTTTACCTGGTGCCGGCGAATTGAACTGACTCAGGTCCAGCTCGATGGCTGGCGGTCAAAGCCCAGGACGCGAGGTCACAAACAAGGTGCAGGGGGACTGCCTGCACAACCGTCCTGCGCAGACTTCATTTGTTCTGCCGGTCCATGCCGTTGATCAACACAGGGCGACGTGATGCGCCTGACGGTGTTGACATGCCGTCGTCCGCGATTCCCATCGCTCCGCAATCAATGCAGTTGCGGCAACCTGACCGGGTAAATACGAGCCCTGTTGATCGGCTTATGCGTCCTGGTGTACAGACTTGAAGCAGCCTCCCTGTGAGGATGACCGGTCGCAGCCAACGACACGTGGTTTTGGCGTCTCGTGCCTGGGATCCCGTATAGCGGTCCGACAAACGCCACCACCCCGCACGATGACCCGCTTCTTTATCGCCAGCAGCCATGTTCACATCGACTAAAGCCCTGATCCGGCTGCCGATATGACCCCATTTCTCTCCCCCTACGCACCGAACTTTTAGGAGAAGATCCTTCCTGACCCGTGTTGATATTTGGGAGGCAGCTACATTTTCAGGAGCACTCTGCGTGGACCGGTTACAAAGACTAAACTGCAACCATTGAAGCGAGCACAAGATATTTAGCCGGAACAAGAGACGATCATGACCGAAGGAAAAGAACACAAAAGCAAAGGTCAAACGGAGTCAGCGCCAGTTGACGCTGAGGGCAGTGACGCGCAAAACACGTCCGGCACCGGCTTCACCAGCTTTCCGATTGTGGGGATAGGCGCGTCGGCGGGCGGGCTGGCCGCGTTTGAGGCCTTCTTTTCCGGCATGCCTCCAGATGCCGACCCCGGGATGGCCTTTGTGCTGGTGCAGCATCTGGCGCCAGACCATAGCAGCATCCTCGCTGAACTTGTCCAGCGCACCACCCGCATGAAGGTCATGGAGGTTGTGGACGGCATGGCCGTGCAGGTGAACTGTGCCTACATCATTCCGCCCAACCGTGACATGGCGTTTTTAAACGGCACACTCCAGTTGCTTGAGCCTTCAGCGCCGCGCGGCCACCGGTTGCCGATTGACTTTTTGTTTCGCTCACTGGCGCAGGACCAGCGCGAACGGGCGATTGGTATCGTGCTCTCCGGCACTGGCAGCGACGGCACCCTGGGCGTGCGGGCCATCAAGGGCGAAGGTGGCATGGTCATGGTACAAAACCCCGACTCCTGCGAGTTTGACGGCATGCCGCGCAGCGCCGTGGCCACCGGCATGGTGGACTACGAGCTCCCGCCGGCCGAGATGCCGGCCAAGCTCATGGCTTATGTGGCCCAAGCCTTTGGCAGCCCCCCCGGCCTGCCACCGACACGGCACCTGTCAACGAAAACGCGTTGAAAAAAATCTTCATCCTGCTGCGGACCCAGACCGGCCACGATTTTTCCCAGTACAAGACCAGCACGATCTACCGCAGAATAGAGCGGCGCATGGCCGTTCATCAGGTCGATGTCATTGACAGTTATGTCAAGTTTCTGCAACAGACGCCCGTAGAGGTCGAAGCATTGTTTCGCGATCTGCTGATCGGCGTGACCAATTTTTTCCGCGACCCGGAAGCCTTTGAGGTGCTTGAAAAGCAGGTCATCCCGAAACTTTTTGATGGCAAGCCCGCGGGCGCCGTGGTTCGCGCCTGGTCTGCCGGGTGCTCCACCGGCGAAGAGGCTTATTCCATTGCCATCCTGCTGCAAGAACGCCTGGAACTGCTCCGGCAAAGCTTCAAGGTGCAGGTCTTCGCCACCGACATTGACAGCCGCGCCATTGCCACGGCCAGAGCTGGCATCTATCCTGCCAGCATTGTTGATGACATTTCACCGGAGCGATTGGCTCGCTTTTTTACCGTCGAGCCCGATGGCAGCGCTTACCGCGTGCACAAAAGCATTCGCGACATGCTGGTTTTTTCCGAGCATGATTTGATCAAAGACCCGCCGTTTTCAAAACTGGACCTGATCAGTTGCCGCAATCTCATGATTTACATGAGCACAGACCTGCAAAAGAAGCTGATTGCCCTTTTTCACTACGCCTTGATGCCGGGTGGCATGCTTTTTCTGGGCACGTCGGAAACCGTCGGTGAATTTGGCGAACTGTTTGCCGTGCTGGATCGCAAGTCCAAGGCCTACCAGCGCAAAGAGGATTTTCAGGGCGAGAAGCGCGCAGCGCTGGGTCGCTTTCTGTCGCACCGGCCGACCGCGACAGCCAGGGAGGTCGCGCAGCCGCTGACGGCTGGACAAGCAGTGCCCGCAGCGAAGCTGTCCTTGCGTCAATTGACCGAGCAAACCCTCTTGCAGCAGGTCACCCCGACCGGCGCACTCGTCAATGGCCAAGGGGACATCCTTTACCTGCACGGCCGTACCGGCATGTTCCTCGAGCCGGCCCCAGGCGATGCGGGCATCAACAACATTCTGAAAATGGCGCGTGAAGGGCTGCGACGCGATTTGACCACGGCCCTGCACAAAGCGGCGAACAGCAAAGAGCGCGTGCATGCCCAGGGCCTGCGAGTCAAAACCAACGGCCATTTCTCGCAGGTCAACCTCACCGTCTGCCCGGTGGTGCATGGGTTGGCCGCTGCGTTGGAGTCGCCCCTGTTCGTGGTCATCCTGGAAGAAGCACCTGCAGTTGAAGCGCACGCAGGGCCAATCGTCGCCAGCCAGGAGGGCCGCAGCCTGGATGTCAGCGCGCAGATTGCGGAGCTCAATGAAGAGCTGCAGGCCAAAGAAGAGCACCTTCATTCCGCCAACGAGGCGCTGGAAACGTCCAACGAAGAACTCAAATCTTCCAACGAAGAAATGCAGTCGATGAACGAGGAGTTGCAGTCCACCAACGAGGAGCTTGAGACCTCCAAGGAAGAGCTGCAATCCATCAACGAAGAGCTGGCCACCGTCAACACCGAGCTGCAAACGAAGGTAACGGACCTGTCGCGGGCCAACAATGACATGAACAATCTGCTGGCGGGCACCGGCATTGCCACCGTCTTTGTAGACCTTGACCTACGCATCCTGCGTTTTACCCCCCCGGCTACGCTCATCATCAACCTGATCCGGAGTGACGTGGGCAGGCCTGTGGGCCATATTGTTTCCAACCTGGTCGGCTACGACCGCCTAGTGGCAGACGTGCAAACAGTGCTGAAAACACTGATCCCCAAAGAGGTCGATGTTCTGACTGAGGAAGGCAAGTCCTACACCTTGCGCATCCTGCCCTACCGCACGCTGGAGAACGTGATCGAGGGCGCGGTGATTACCTTTGTCGAAATCACCGAGATTGTCCGAACGCGCGAAGCGCTGCGAAAAGCCAACGAGCTGCTGCGTCTGGCCGTGGTGGTGCGGGATGCGTTTGACGCCATCACCGTGCAGGACCTCGATGGCCGCATCCTTGCCTGGAACCCCGGCGCGGTTCGTATGTATGGCTGGACCGAGCTGGAGGCGCTGAAGATGAACGTGCGCGACCGGATTCCGGCAGCGCTGCAGGAACAAGCCCTGGCCAGCGTGCGCCAGCTCAGCCAGGCGGAGACGCTGGAGCCCTGCCAAACCCAAAGGATAGCCAAAGACGGCAGCATCAAGGCGGTATCGCTGACCTCCACCGCCTTGGTGAACGAGTCGGGTCATATGTATGCCATTGCCACCACGGAGCGGACAAAACAGCCAAAAACCGGTTCAAACACGGAGTTGCGCGATGAAAGCGCCGGATAAAACGACCGGCAACGACACTTCCGTGGCCAGCGAAGGCCATGCCCTGCGGCAGCGGGCTGAAGACTTGGCCCGTAGAAAAAATCCGCTATCGTCACAAAGTCTGGAACCCCTGTCGCCTGAAGCGATGCGACAAACGCTTCATGAGCTGCAAGTTCATCAAATTGAGCTGGAGATGCAAAACGAAGAGCTCCGGCATGCGCAATTTCAGCTGGACACCGCCAGGGCACGCTATTTCGACCTCTATGACCTCGCCCCGGTGGGCTACTGCACGGTCAGCGAACAGGGGCTGATTCTGGAAGCCAACATCGCCGCTGCCACGCTGCTGGGCATGACCCGAAGCAGCCTTGTCGGACAGCGTTTCAGTCGCTTCATCGTCAAACCGCAGCAGGACAGTTTTTACCTGTACCGTCAACAGGTGCTGGCGTCCGGTGAGCCCCGTGTCTGCGAGCTGCAGATGGCAAAAAGTGATGGCACGCCCCTTTGGGTCACGCTTCAGGCTACCGCCCAGAACAACGCCAGCGGCGTGCCGATGCTCCGCATCGTGCTGAGTGATATCACCGAGCGCAGGCGAACAGACGATGCCCTCCGGGAATCCGAAGCGCGCTATCGCAATTTGTTCAACTCCATGGACGAAGGATTTTGCATCATCGAAGTGATTTTTGACGATCACCAAAAGCCGGCCGACTACCGCTTTCTGGAAGTGAATCCACCGTTCGAAAAGCAGAGCGGATTGCATGGGGTAACGGGTAAAAGGATTCTTGAACTTGTGCCGGATTTCGACGCGTCCTGGATTGAAATCTACGGCAAAGTGCTGCGAACAGGCGAGGCGATTCGCTTTGTGAAGGAAGCGAAAGTGTTGAACCGCTGGTTTGAGGTTTATGCCTTCCGGATCGGCGAGCCGGAAAGCCGGAAAGTCGCCGTCATCTTTAACAACATCACCGAAAGAAGGCTGGCCGACGCAGAGCGGGAACTGCTGGGTCATGCGCTCCAGGACAAGAACGCCGACCTGGAACGTGCAACGATCATTGCGGAAAAAGCCAACCGGGCAAAGTCGGATTTTCTTTCCAGCATGAGCCATGAGCTGCGCACACCGCTCAGTGCCATCCTCGGGTTTGCCCAGCTCATGGAGTCTGGCTCGCCGCCGCCGACGCCCGCTCAGAAGCGCAGCATTGATCAAATTCTTCAGGCCGGTTGGTACCTGCTGGAACTCATCAACGAAATTCTTGATCTGGCCTTGATCGAGTCCGGTAAGTTGTCGCTTTCGCAGGAACCCATGTCGCTGGCGGGCGTCATGCAGGAATGCCGGGACATGATCGAGCCGCAGGCAGCCAAGCGCGGGGTCAGCATGCGCTTTCCCGCGTTTGAAATACCTTGCTTTGTCAGAGCGGACCGCACACGGATGAAGCAGATTCTTGTCAATCTTTTATCCAATGCGATCAAATACAACAGGGTCGGTGGAACGGTCAAAGTGAAATGCATGGTGGTCTCACCAGGGCGCATCCGCATGGGTGTCGAAGACACCGGCGAAGGCTTGAGCCAGGAAAAAATAAGCCAGCTTTTTCAACCTTTCAACCGCCTTGGACAGGAAGCACAGGCAGAAGAAGGCACAGGCATAGGTCTGGTAATGACCAAACGGCTGATCGAACTGATGGGGGGCGCCATCGGCGTCGAGAGCACTGTCGGCAAGGGCAGTACGTTCTGGATTGAAATGGACCTGATGACTGAACAGCAGACTTCCGAAGCCGCTGCTCAAGCCCAAGCTCAGGCTGTTGCCCAGTCTCGGGGTCCTGCGCCATTGCGCACCCTGCTTTATGTCGAGGACAACCCGGCCAACCGGCTACTGGTTGAGAACCTCATGGAGCGTCGCCCCGACATGCGTTTGCTGTCAGCACGGGACGGCAACAGCGGCATAGCGATTGCGCGTGCGCGCCTGCCCGATGTCATTTTGATGGACATCCATCTGCCCGGCATCAGCGGCATCGAGGTGCTGAAGATTTTGCTCAAAGATCCGGCAACAGCACACATTCCGGTGCTTGCCCTCAGCGCCAATGCCATCCCTCACGACATAGACAAAGGTCTGGAAGCCGGTTTCTTTCGCTACCTCACCAAACCCATCAAGATTGACGAGTTCATGGCTGCGCTGGACGAGGCCCTGGAATGTGCAAAAGCGGTATCAGTATTTTCCAATTCAGGTATGAGCCTGAAGGGCGGTTGATGCGGCGATCTG
>NZ_JAQSDN010000002.1 GCF_029945925.1 Polaromonas sp.
TCATGTTCCTTCGTGACATGTTATGCCTCACACACAAAATTTCTGACAGGCTCCGGATACCTGGCCTATTTGGTGGAGATTTAACAACAACACGCTTGATTCCCCTCCGTTTGTAGGAGGACTCGTGGGCTACGGGGCGATACGATCCTTCAGTGAATAGCGCGGTGGCTATGAAGCCCCGATGCTGCTAGCGCGTTTGTATGCATTGCTGAAGATTTCTGCAGTGAAAGCACAAGTGCAAAAAAAGGAGAAGGTATGGGGCTACCGCGTACTTTTGTGGGTTTCAGCAGCACAGACATAAACAGCTACAGGCTCATGCAAGCTTGGAAAGCGCATGAACATATTGACTTCAACTTCACTGACTGTCAGCTAGCATCAAGTATCAACTCTGAGGACGAGCAGTACATCAAAAAATTATGTCGTGAACGCATCAACATGGCTGGAAAATTCATCCAGATAATTGGCAAAGACACTAGGACAAAGCACAAATACGTACGATGGGAGTTGGAAGTAGCTATTGAAAAGGACTGCACAATTATTGGTGTAAATCTTGATAAATCACGCTCAATTGTTCCTGAAACTTGCCCGCCGCTAATGAATAATATCGGCGCAATTTTCGTTCCATTTTCTCCAAAAATTATCGCTCACGCTCTCGAAAAATTTGAGATGAAGCCCAAGGGAAATTGGCATTTCAACGAAAACTTGTATCAGCGGCTGGGCTACTAGCCTGGCGATAAGTAATGGAAAATTCTGAATTCCCGGCCTTGTATAGATCTGCTGGAAAGCTGTCGGAAGCCTCGCAAAGAAAGTTTTTCCGCGCCTTGATAGCGCATCTGGTTTTTTTAACTACAGCGGCTGCTCTGTCGGTGGTAAATCATCCTTCATCATATGCGGCGCTGACTCAGGCCGTTGTGATGCTTGCTGCCCTTGCCTGTTCGATTTATCTATTTAGTACTAGGCCAGAAAAGATTTGGTATTCCGCGAGGGCTTTAGCAGAGTCAATAAAGACACTTTCTTGGCGATACGTTTGCAAGGCGGAGCCATTTCAGACGGCGGACGAAGTCTCGCGCGCAGCATTTGTTAAGAAGCTAAAGGATGTTCTCAAACAAAATATCGATCTAGCTGGAAAGTTTACAGATCACCTTGATGAAGCTCAGTTAACGTCGGCTATGGAAAAACATAGAGCCGATTCTCTGGAGATGAGAAAAAAAAGATATAGAGATTGCCGGATATCGGATCAGCTATCTTGGTACACGGAAAAATCAAGAGTTAACGGCAACAAGGCTGCCATCTTCTTTGCTACGCTCATCGTCTTAAACGTATTGGCAATACTATTTGCGCTTGGAAAAATCAGCTATCCCGCTGCACCATACTGGCCAACGGATATTTTTATCGCAGCTGGTGCATGTGTATTGACCTGGATGCAAGCGAAGCGGTTTTCCGAACTATCTGCGGCTTACGCATTGGCTGCCGTGGAAATAAACTTAGTCAGCTTGGACGCTTTAAAGCCCCAAACATTGGAGGAATTCTCCGAGTTTGTCGGCGATGCTGAGAATGCATTTTCTCGGGAACACACTCAGTGGGTCGCGCGCAAAGATCGCTGAGGACACCCTCACAATTTGGCACTGATTGGACCATCAGAAATGAATGAGCGGGTGTCTAGCTGGCTGGGGATGAATCTCTCCGCTCCGATATTTTTTCCGTCGATTTCGTCCGTCAAAACTCAACTCTCTCCACTGGCTTATTTCCAACTGATAAATTCAATCTTCCGAGGTAAGCAATTTCTCATTTCCGCGTATGACTTAGTTCGGGCAGATGAGGGTGTCCGGTCTCAGTTTTTGGCAGAGCGAGCCAAATCGCGGACCGACAAGACCTTGGTGTTAATGGATTCTGGCAATTACGAGTCTTATTGGCATGCACCTGAGAAGCGTTGGACAGCGACGGAGTATCACGATGCTTTAAGTTGGTTTAAGCCAGACTTGGCCTTTGGGTTTGACTACCAAGATCCTCCTGAGAGAGAAGATGATCACATTGACCTTCTGCTGAAGCAACTAACGGCAGATCGAGATGCATCAGCAGGGGCATTTCTCATTCCGATCGTTCATGGGGAGCCCGCGGAATTACCCAATTTGATCACTCAGTTTGCGACGTTTGGAGACTTGCAAGCAGTTGCTGTTCCAGAGAGATGTCTGGGGTCTAGTTTGTTTGATCGCATTAGCACAGTGGCAAAAATTCGACGAAACCTGAATTCACTTGGGCGACACATCTCAGTGCATCTCTTGGGTACCGGTAATCCGCTGTCGATGGCGCTTTTTTCACAAGCTGGGGCCGATAGTTTTGATGGACTCGAGTGGTGTCAAACTGTAGTCGACTATCAGTCTAAGCAGTTGCATCACTTTTCTCACGCTGCGCTATTTCTTAATCAGGGCAGATGGGCTCAAGCCGAAAGCTCCTACGAAGTTAAGACCTTGGCTCACAACTTGGATTTTTACGGGGATTGGAACGAGGTAATTCGCCAAGCCGTTGCAGATAGTTCTGTAGAGGAACTAGTGGTTAACTCATTTCCGCCCTATGCGCACGCGAGCTGCTTAATTCACGGCGTTTGGAAAAATGGAAAATAAATCAACTGTTGTCCTGGCCTCTGGGGGGCTTGACTCCACACTTATCTCGGTCATGTGCAGGGATGCAGGGGTGGATAACTTTCCTTTGTTTATTGACTACGGCCAACGTGCAGCGGTGGCTGAGTTGGAGGCATGCAGGAGGGTCTATTCAGAGCTGAATCTTCCGTCACCAACTTACATGAATCTGGGTGGGTTCGGTAAGGTGATTGAATCCGGACTAACCTCGGCAGAAAAGGATGTTCGATTAGATGCGTTTACTCCTTGCCGGAACCTGCTCTTTCTAGTGTGTGGTGCATCCTTTGCATTTCAAAAAAATGCGTATTCTATTTCTATCGGCGTGCTATCAGAGGAATTTAGTCTTTTTCCTGATCAGCGACAGAACTTCCTAGTAGCCGCAGAGGCTGCGATCAGATCAGCATTGGGGCGTTCGATTCCCGTGATTGCCCCGCTTAGCGAATTCTCAAAAGCCGATGTAGTCGCTCTTGCTCGGGACAGAAGTATTTTTGGGACCTATTCTTGCCATGCTGGAGGGCGTCTGCCGTGCGGTAATTGCATTTCATGTTTGGAGTTCGTTAATACATGACATAGGAGGTCATATGGGCGGCAACGGAAGGCGTGGAAGAACACCCGGCTTATCTTTGGGGGAGCTCATGCAATTGAAGGCTGACGCACTGAAGAAAATCGAGTCACCGGGCGACGGGGTAAAGCATGTCTTTATTAGCTTCGCGTACGAAGATCTCAACGAGATTAATCTTCTTCGCGGGCAGGCGAGGAATGAAAATACTGAACTTGAATTTGACGATCATTCAGTCAAGGACGCTTACAACAGTGCTAATGCTGAGTACATAAAGAGCAAGATTCGCGAGAAGATTGATCGAGTATCAGTGACGCTGGTTTACCTTTCCGCGAATGCTGCTACCAGTCAATGGGTCAACTGGGAAATCGAGGAAAGTGCGCGACGTGGAAAGGGTGTCGTAGGTGTTTATAAGGGGGACGTCGCTCCTTCAGTTACGCCTTCCGCATTTAAAAAAGGCGGGTACGGCATGGTTCGTTGGTCTCACGAAGCGTTGACTAAAGCTGTGAACGATGCAAGTCGTTCACGGTAAGTTTGATCTAGTGAGTTATGTTGAAAAATGCTTGGGTGATGGCCAGGCGCCGAAACCAGAGCAGGGAGAGCACCCCCGCCCCCAGGGCAAACACCGCCGACAGCAGGGCGATCAACGCCGTGACCTCCGTCTCGCGTGTCTGCACCTGTACCTGCGACCCGAGGTTTTCGTAGACACTGCGCAGCGCTTCCGCCGTGCCCGCATGGTGGTCTCGCCGCCGGTCATGCGTGCTACCTCGCGCAAGGTGGGCTCGTCCAGCTGCAGGTAGATGGGCATGCCTTCGGGCATTGCTTCGGGGCCGCCCACGCTTCCCAGGCCGACGAGGTAGATGCGCACGCCCCGGTCGGCGGCCATCTTGGCCGCTTCCAGTGTGTCGACGCCCGTCGTACGGCGGCCATCGCTCAGCTGGATGATCGCCGCGGCGTCGTGCGAGCCCGGCGCCACCGGGGTGATCGGCTGGGGCGGTGGTTTTTTGTCTTTGTCGTCCAAGCTGCGTCCGCGCGGCTTGCTGTCGAAGGTTATTTCCTCGAGGTTGATGTCCTGGGTGGCGCCAGTCGCTATTGAATATATAGCTGCTTGCGCCCGTGAATAAAGGGCTGAAGGCCGATTTGACCAATAAGTCAGTCTTTTGACCAGACCGCCAGCTCATACCCATCCGCATCCTTGAAATGAAAACGCCGCCCGCCCGGAAAAGCAAAGATCTCGCGGCTGATGGTGCCGCCGGCTGCCAGCACGCTGTCGCGAGCGGCTTCGAGTTGGTCGGCGTAAAGGATGACCAGCGGGCCGCCGCCGGGCGAGGGCGGCGCCAGCGTCGTGAAGCCGCCCCTCATCGCGCCGTCTGAAAACTCGGCGTACTCCGGGCCGTAGTCGGTGAAGGTCCAGCCGAAAGCCTGGCCGTAGAAGGCCTTGGCTTTGTCGATGTCGCGAACGTTCAGTTCGATGTAGTTGATGCGGCAATTTTCGGGTGGCGTGGTCATGACAATCCTTGGTGAAGGGCTATGCCTGCATGCTGCTCACAAGTCTTCGGCCGGCCAGTCGCTGAAGGGGAAGGGCAGTGTCTCGGTGGCGAAGGAGACGAAGCCCGCGATCTGCGCCAGGTAGCGGCCCACGCTGCGGCCGAAGCCTTGCAGGCGCGGGTTGGGCTCTTCGGCGAACAAGGCGAAGCCCAGCTGAAGCAGGGCCACAACAATCAGCACCCAGGCGGCGATCTGGAAGGCCATGCACATCAGCAGCATGAGCAGCGCGCGCACCCAGAGTTTGCGGGGTGGTGGAAGGGTGGCAAGAGCGTTGTCAGTCATGGTGGCTCCTTCAGTGGGGGTGGATATGCTGCGCCGGGCGTGGGCTGAGAGGGTTGAGGTGCATCAAGCAACTGTAGCGCGCTGCCGCATGGGGTGGAAGTGGCCTGGCAGTCGGGTCCGGTCGATGGTCTGCAGTGGGGGAAACCAGCTGTTCCTCTTTTTCCCGAGGCATCAGAATAGCGCCCATGTTTGATTCCGCCATGGCCTTCCTGCAGTCGCTGCAGGGCTTTCCCGCGTATGCGCTGCTGTTTGCATTGTTGTTCAGCTGCGGCATAGGCGCGCCCATCAATGAAGACATCCTGCTGCTCGCGGCAGCGGCGCTCACGCTCAAGGGGGTGATGGAGCCGGCGCCGCTGATGGTGGTGGCGTGGTTCGGGCTGGTGGCGGGTGATGCGCTGGTGTTTCACTGGGGCCACCGCTTTGGGGCGCGGCTGCTGCGGCACCGCTACTTTGCACGCGTGGTGCCCGAGGCGCGGCTGGCGTCCATGCAGGACACCATGCGCCGCTATGGGCCGGCCTATATTTTTGTGGTGCGTTTCATGCCGGGCGTGCGCACGCCGCTGTTTTTTGCGGCGGGCTCCCTCAAGATGCCTTACCGCCACCTTTTCATTTTCGACGGCGCGGCGGCGCTGGTGGAGCTGCCCCTGCTGGTGTACGGCGTGCGTTATGTGGGCGGGCGCTGGCAGGAGATTCTG
Source organism: Polaromonas sp. (assembly GCF_029945925.1). Lineage (GTDB taxonomy): Bacteria > Pseudomonadota > Gammaproteobacteria > Burkholderiales > Burkholderiaceae_C > Polaromonas. The sequence goes on from NZ_JAQSDN010000002.1 coordinate 5,721, forward strand.
GCGCTGGTCAGCCGCTTCCAGGGGGTGCTGGTTTTTGGCGTCGTGCTGCTGGTGCTGGCGGCCTGGCTGCTGAGCCGCCGGCGCGCCAGACAAGGACGGACGCCTGAGATTTGAGGTTGGAGGCTGGAATAAGGTTTTTAATGGTGCTGTTGTAAGTACTTTCACAGGTATTTATAATCGAATGATTAATCCCATCAGGAATCTGCCCTGACAAAGGAATGCCATGACCCAACTGACCGCCAATGACCTGAAAACCCGGGGTGTGGCCGCCATCGAATCGTTGTTGGCCACGCAGCCCGAGGCCATGATTTCGGTGCGCGGAAAAGACCGCTATGTGGTGATGGACGTTGCGCACTACCACTACCTGCGTGAATGCGAGCTGGACGCTGCGCTGGCGCAAAGCCAGGCGGACAGGGCGGCTGGGCGGTTTGTGGTGGAGACGGCGGCGGCCCATGTGGCGCGTGTGTCGGCGCTGGCCGGCAAGCCGGCTGAAGGGCCGGCTAAAAAGCAGCCCGCCAAAACGACCGGCAAAAAGACTGCCGGGAAGACTGCCAAAAAGACGACCAAGCCTGCCGCATGAGCTTTCAGCTCGTTTTTACCGACCAATACGTCAAACGTGCGACGCGGTTTTTGAAGCGGCATCCGGACGTGGAAAAGCAGTACCTCAAGACGCTGCAGCTGCTTGAGATCAATCCCCACCACCCCAGTTTGCGTTTGCATGCGCTGGTCGGGCGCCTTGAGGGCCTGCATTCGGTGTCCATCAATCTCTCGTACCGCATCACGCTGGAGCTGTTGATTCAGGACCAGCAGATCTTTCCCGTCAATGTGGGCGACCACGACGCCATGTATTGACGGAGCCCGCCATGAGTACCACTTCCACTACTTCTCTGCCCGAACAGGGCCGCCCCCAGGCCGAGGTGCTGGCCGAGCTCAAGGGCTACGGCGCGCACGACCCCGACTACAAGGGCAACCGGCTGTGGAGCCTGGTGTATTACCTGGGCGAAGAACACGACGCCTTCATGGGCCAGGCCTACCAGGCTTTTTCGTCGGCCAACGGGCTCAACCCCACCGCTTTCAAAAGCCTCAAGCGTTTCGAGACGGAAATCATTGCGGCCGTGGCCGAGCTGTTCCACGGCACGCCGGATGTCTGTGGCGTGGTCACCTCCGGCGGCACCGAAAGCTGCCTGCTGGCCGTCAAGACCTACCGCGACATGGCGCGCAGCCTGCGCGGTGTGAAGCGGCCCGAGATGGTGCTGCCCGTCACCGCGCACGTGGCCTGGTTCAAGGCGGCGGAATACTTCAACGTCAAGGTGCGCCTGCTGCCGCTGGACGAACAATTGCACGCCGACGTGCGCAAGCTGCCGCGCCTCTTGAACCGCCGCACGGTGATGATTCTCGGCTCGGCGCCCGAGTACCCGCACGGCAGCATCGACCCGATTGAGGCCATGGGCGTGATGGCGCTCAAGCGCGGCATTCCCCTGCATGTGGACGCCTGCGTGGGCGGCTTCATCCTGCCCTTCATGGCCATGAACGGGCGCACGTTGCCGCTGTGGGACTACCGGGTGCCCGGCGTCACCTCGATCTCGGCCGACATCCACAAATACGGCTTTGCGGCCAAGGGTGCCTCCACCATCACCTACCGCAACCTCGACTATTTGCGCCACCAGATGTTTGTCTACGAAGACTGGCCCGGCGGCGTGTTTGCCTCGCCGGCGCTGCTGGGCACGCGCCCGGGCGGCGCCTATGCGGCGGCGTGGGCGGCCATGCAGCACTTCGGCCAGTCGGGCTACCGCGCGCTCGCCGCGCAGACCCTGCAGGCCTTTGACACCATGCGTGAAGGCGTTGCTGCGATGCCAGAGCTGTACGTGATGGGCGAGCCCACCGGCCCGCTGCTGGCCTACGGCTCGCGCGATGCGACAGTCAACATCTTTGCCGTGGGCGACCAGATGGACGCCAAGGGCTGGACGGTCAACCGCCTGCAAAAGCCGGACGGCCTGCACGCCATGATCACCGCCGGCCACCTGGCCGTGGTGGACGCCTACCTGCGCGACCTGAAGGACGCCGTGGCCACCGTCAAGGCCAACCCCGCGCTGGCGCAGGAAGGCAGCGCCGCCACCTACGGCATGATGAGTCACATCCCGTTGCGCGGCATGGTGCGCCAGAAGGTGCTCGACATGTTTGTGCAGATGTACAAGGCGGGCGGGCAGCAGATCGACCTGCATGCCGCACCACCCGTGGCGCCCGGGCTCAAGGGCAGGGTGGACGTGCTGGTGGAGCGCGTGGCGCGCTGGTATGTGGCGCGCCAGCAGCGGAAAACTCCGAAGGGCTGATGCACCAACATGAGGGTCATCCCGGACTCGAGGAGCCTGCCCCGGACTCCGATCCGGGGCCCGCAATGACAAAATATCAATCCCGGTAGCCGGGTTGGCGTACAGATTTTCGAAAGACGGAGGGACCCCGGAATGCTGATGCAGCGCTTCATGGAAAACTACAAAAAGGCGTGGGAGACCCGCGACGAATTTCTGCTGGCCTCGCTGTTCACCGAAGACGGCCAGTACCACAACACGCCGTTTGCGGTGCAGACCGGGCACGCGCAGATCCGGCAGTACTGGCAGCGCGTCAAGCTGCAGACCGACATCGTGCTTACCTTCGACATCCTGCATGCCGAGGCGCTGGGCGGCATTGCGCACTGGCACACCACGTACCAGGTCACTTCGGAAGAAATGTTTGCGATGTGGGCCGCCTCCACCGGCACCAGCCAGCTCGCGCGCCAGCCGGGCGACCCCTTGCCGCGCCTGGCGCTCGACGGTGTGGCGGTGGCCGAATTTGAAGCCGGCGGCCTGTGCCGCGACTTCAGGATCTGGTGGCATTCGGTGGTGGAAACCTAGGCAACCCTGACTGGTCATCCCGGACCCCGGTTTGTCATCCCGGCCCCTGGCTTGTCATCCCGGGCTCGACCCGGGATCCATGCCTCGTTGACCACAGTTCTGGTTGTGCCGGCATGGATTGCGGGTCAGAGCCTGCCCCGGACTTGATCCGCGGCCCGCAATGACAGACAGGCTCCTAGTACTGCAGCACGGAAGTAGCGAAACAAAATGAAAGTGATGATTTCGTGCCCAGGGCAAGGCGCAAGCCGCAGCGAAGGCTGTGCGCCTTCGCAAGGATTGCAACGCCGCCATGGGTGCGAAGGCGCGCTTTCATGTTTCGATATTTTCGGGTTGCAGTACTAGGGTAGCGGACGATCCGGGCCCTGCGTGCCTTGCGCGCGCGCCGAGAGATAGGCATGGAGATCCACGATATGGGTGGTCACGATGGGTTCGCCATCCCACGCGGGCATCGTGGGCTTGAAGTTTCTCCTGCGCTCCAGGATCTCGTCGATCAGGGCTTCCCGCGCCGCACCCTCACTGGTGGCTTGCGATGGGGGGAGATTCCAGTCGTAGCGCTTGAGCACCAGGCTCACGAACTGGCGTGAACCCATTTCCCGAACCCTGGGCAACAGGTCGGGTCCGTTCGCCGTGCCTGTCGCAGCGACGCCGTGACAGCTCGCGCACCTGTCCTGGAAGACGCGCCACCCGATGGCGACCGACCCGGGCGGCCTGGAGAGCCGTGCGACCTCCTGGGCAGCCTGCGTGTTCTCCACTTCCACGGCGCATCCGGCGAGCAACAGGGCCGGCGCGAAGGCGGCGCCGTAGAGGAGGCTGCGGCGTCCCGCCGTCATCGCGGCCAATGCAGGCTTCAGTGTAAACATCGAAATCCTTGCCATGATCATCACCTTTGCGCTTGTAGCGGCCAAGTAACAGCGTCGCGATCCCTGGGTACCGCACGGGCATGTGGCGTGTACCTTGTGTGATTGTGGCAGACAAACCAGTGGCTGCGTTGGCATCTGCGGCCTCGGGTTTGCCCAGGCTTGAAAAGGACAAAAAACTATATAAGATGTTGGTTATAAATACCCATTTTGGGGAAGAGGATCATGATGAATGCGTTCAAAAGTTTTGGAAACGTCTTTCAAAGGCTTTGGTACCGCGACCCGGGCGAAAAAAGTGTCTTCATCAACGACACGGCGGTGCGTATACGTGCCGGACTGATGCTGCTGATCCCGCTCTACATGGGCTTGACGCTTTATGACGTGTTGTTCTCCTCGCACTGGGTGGTCACGGGCAACGTCATCAAGGACACCTTCGACACGGATTTTGACGGGCGCATTCTCTACAACGTCGAAGCGGTCCGCCGTACTTTTGAATACTCGACGCAGACCTATGTGCTGTTTTATGCCCTGTTTGAAATGATCGCGGGCATGTTCGTATGGAGCTCGCGGCTCTCCCCCACGATTTTCATCAGCAGCCTGTTGGCCAAAGGCAGCCCGCCCGTCTGGAAGCCTTTGATGCCCAAACGCTTTGCCTGGTCGATCGGTGCAACGATGATCGCGACCTGTCTGGTCTTCTTCAATCCGGATGTTTTTGCCGGCTGGGTCAATGGGCTGACCGGCCACGCCCTCTTGACCACAACCTCCAACTTCATGCCGCGCTGGATTCCGCTGGTGCTGGTCTGGGTCTGCCTGGGCTTCATGTGGATGGAAGCCGTCCTGGGCGTTTGCGTGGGTTGCAAGATCCACGCGCTGCTGGTCCGGATGGGGGTTTTCAAGGATGAGTGCGAGGCTTGCAACAATCTCGCCTGGGATTGATTCGCTGGCTGGCTGGCTGGCTGGGCGCTGTCTGCTATGGAAAACAGAGCTGACTGCGCACTGCGCACTGTGCAGAAGGACTGCAACCTGGTTTGTCATCCCGGACGCCGATCCGGGATCCATGCCGCATAAACCAGCGTTTCGGGTGTGCCCCCATGGATGGCGGATCAGAGCCTGCCCCGGACTTGATCCGGGGTCCGCCATGACAGCCGTCCGGTAGCTGTGCGCGGGGGTGCGCTTGACTTCGAGTGCACTCCAGCTTTTCCAATCAGGGCCTCTTCAACTTTTTCCATGAAAAGGCCCCTGACATGATCACCGAATCTCCAACCAACAAACAGCGGATGCAGGCCATCTTTGCCGAACTGGCGCAGGGCAATGGCCGGCCTTTTATAGATGCCATGGCCGATGACTTCTGCTGGATCCTGCCGGGCCAGACGGCCTGGTCGCGGCGTTACGAGGGCAAGCAGGTGGTGCGGGACGAGTTGTTCCGCCCCCTGTTTGCGCAGTTTGCTGACCAATACCGCAACCGGGCCACACGTTTCATCGCCGAGGGCGACATGGTGGTAGTGGAGTGCCGCGGACAGGTGAACACGAAAAAAGGCCAACCCTACAACAACACCTACTGTTATGTCTGCCGCTTCGAAGGCGGCAAGCTCAGGGAGTTGGTGGAGTACCTGGACACGCAGCTGGTGGATGCCGTGCTGGACGCGCCGTCCTGAGCGTCAACCGGCCCTGGTCTTTCTGTCTCCGGTTTCCGCCCGGGCCAGCCACTTGTCGTACAGCGCGATCTTGTGGTCCACCAGGGCTACCGCGTCGCGCAGTTCGTCGGCGCGCTGCTGCACCTTGAGGCGGTGCTGCAGCAGCATCTCGCGGCAGTCGGCCAGTGTGGCCTTGCCCTGGCGCACCAGGCGCGCATAGGCCTGCATGTCGCGCACGCTCATGCCCGAGGCGCGCAGGCGGCTCAGCAGGCCCAGCCACTGCACATGCGCCTGCGAGAACACGCGCCGCCCGCCCGCGTCGCGCGCGGCGCCGGGCATGAGGTGCTGCGCTTCGTACCAGCGGATGGTGTACACGCTGCGCCCGCTCAGGCGCGCGAGTTCGCCGATGCGCAGCGTCGGGGTGTCCTGCAGGAGAAGGGGGGCGGAGGTGGCCATGCGGTCCATTCTGGCGCAGCGGCCGGCCGGCTTCAAGCCCCGTCCCCCTGCAGGGCGGCTGGCTGGTGATGGGGAAACGCTATCAAAGTCGTAGCTGGTGGCGCCCGTCAATATTGGGCTGAGGGCCGATTTTGCGCCTTGATTTGCCATGGGCAGCGCGCCCGGCAGCACGGCGCCCGTGTTGCTGGGAAAATGGTCTCTTTGCCCTGGACCCTTTCCACCCCATGCCACTGCCCGCACCCCAAGCCCGAACCCACCTGCACACACGCGCCGTCGTCTACCGCGGCTACCGGCGCGAGGACGGCCTGTGGGACATCGAAGCCGAAATGACCGATGTGCGTACCTACGAACATGTCCGCTCCGAGCGCGAAGTGCCGCCGGGTACACCCATCCACGGCATGGCCATACGCGCCACGGTGGACGACGGCCTGGTCATTCGCGACATTGCCAGCGTCAGTGACCACGCGCCGTTTGACGAATGCCAGCAGGGCATCGACCCGATGCAGCAGATGGTGGGTGTCACCATGGGGCCGGGCTGGCGCCAGGCCATCGAAAAGGCGCTGGGCGGCATACGCGGCTGCACCCACCTGCGGGAGATGTTGTTCAACATGGCGACGGCGGCGTACCAGACGGTGCCGGTGTACCGCGGCCATCTGCGCGCGCAGGCCGGCCTTGCCGAGTCCGGCAGCGCCGAGCCGCCTTACCACCTGGGCAAGTGCATCGCCTGGGATTTCGACGGCCAGGTGGTGCAGCGCCACTACCCGAAGTTTGCGGGTTGGCAGCCCTTGAAGCGGAAAGCCTGAATGGCGATTGAACCGCGCGATGGCCGGTGCCGGTAACCGCCAGTCATCACTGCTGGGCACTATAAAAACAATAGCTGTCTGCGCTTGTCCCGCCTGGGCTGAGGCCATTTTTTACTCTCAAGATCCGGCAGCCCCGCCGCCAACGCCCAGCCTGTCCCGGCGTCCGCCCGTCGCCTTCCGCCGGCGTCCTACAGTCCCTTACAAGTGCACCCCCTACACTGTCACCCGATGAAAAAAATCTTCGCCCGTCTCCAGACTCTCGCCGCCGCCTTTGCCGCTGAAACCCTGCGCCGCCTGCGCAACCCCACCCGGCGTGGTGTGGCCCTGTCGGTGGCCGCCATTCCTGCGCTGTTGTTGCTCTATGCGCTGGTGCTGATTCCCTTCACGCCCAGCATCAGCGACCTGAGCAAGGCCAAGGAAGAAAAGCCCGCCCGGGTGATGTCGATCGACGGCAAGGAGCTGGCCGTGTTCAAGCGCGCCAACCGCGACTGGGTCAAGCTGGCCGACATGTCGCCCAACGTGCTGGCCGCGCTGATTGCCACCGAAGACCACCGCTTCTACGAGCACCACGGCATCGACCTCAAGCGCACGGCCTCGGCCGTGTTCCAGACCTTCACCGGCGACCTGCAGGGCGGCTCCACCATCACGCAGCAGCTGGCCCGCAACATGTATCCCAAGGAGATCGGCCGCTCGGCCACGGTGACCCGCAAGATCAAGGAGGCCATCACCGCGCTGAAGATCGAGGCGGTCTACACCAAGGACGAGATCCTCGAGACTTACCTCAACACCGTGCCTTTCCTGTACAACGCCTACGGCATTGAAATGGCGGCGCGCACCTACTTCGACAAGTCGGCCGACAAGCTCGACGTGCTGGAAAGCGCCACGCTGATCGGCATGCTCAAGGGCACCAGTTATTACAACCCGGTGCTCAACCCCGAGCGCGCCACGCAGCGCCGCAACATCGTGCTGGCCCAGATGGTCAAGCATGGCAAGCTGACGGAGGCGAAGTTCCAGGCCCTCAAGAAAAGGCCGCTCAAGGTCGACTTCGAGCGCCAGACCGAGCCGCTGGGCCCGGCGCCGCACTTTTCCCAGTTTGTGCGCCGCTGGCTGATCGAATGGGCCGACCGCAACGACTACAACATTTACGCCGACGGGCTGGTGGTGCGCACCACCATCGACTCGCGCCTGCAGGCCCAGGCCAACCAGGCGCTGGCGCGCCAGGCCGACAAGCTGCAGGGCGTGGCCAACAACGAATGGGGCCCGCGCACCTGGGCCGCAAAAAAAGACATCGTCAAAGCCTTTGTGCGCGAAAGCGCCGAGTACAAGGCCGCCAAAGAGTCCGGCCAGACCGACGAGGAGGCCCTCAAGCAGCTGCAGGCCGACAAGGACTTCATGCAGACCTTGCGGCAGGACAAGACGCGGCTGCAGGCCGGCTTTGTGGCGATGGACCCGCGCAACGGCCATGTGCGGGCGTGGGTGGGCAGCCGCAACTTTGTGCAGGACCCGTTCGACCACGTGCAGCAGGCGCGCCGCCAGCCGGGCTCGACCTTCAAGCCCTTTGTGTACGGCGCCGCGTTTGAAAACGGCGCCCGGCCGACCGACAGCTTCATGGACGGTGACGTGGAGATTCCGCTGGGCAACGGCGCCGTGTGGCGGCCCCGGGACGGCACCCCGCCCAGCTACGCGCCCATGAGCCTGCGCAACGGCCTGGTCTATTCCAAAAACACCATCACCGCGCAGGTCATGCAGAGCGTGGGCCCGGCCAAGGTGGCCAGCCTGGCGCAGGCCATGGGGGTGCGGCAAAGCACGCTCGACGTGGTGCCCTCGCTGGCGCTGGGCACCAGCCCGGTGACCCTGAAGGAAATGGTGTCGGCCTACAGCACCATCGCCAACAGCGGCAGCTACATCGAGCCGCTGCTGATCACCAGCGTGGAAGACCGCAACGGCAAGGTGCTGCAAACCTTCCAGGCCGCGGTGCCCGAACAGGCCCTGTCCATTCCCTCGGCGCAGGTGCTGCTGGACGTGATGCGCGGCGTGATCGACAGCGGCACCGGTGCCGGCATCCGTTCGCGGTTCGGTATCCAGGCCGACGTGGCCGGCAAAACCGGCACCACGCAGGACAACACCGACGGCTGGTTTGTGCTGATGCATTCGCAACTGGTGGCGGGCGCGTGGGTCGGCTTCAACGACAACCGCGTGACGCTCAGCGACTACTGGGGCCAGGGCGCCCACAGCGCGCTGCCCATCGTGGGCGATTTTTTCCAGCAGGCGCTGCGCACCCGGGTGGTGGACACCAACGCGCGCTTCGACGCACCGCGCGGCAGCAGCCGGGTGGATACTGTGATCGAGCCGGTGCTCGACCAGGTGAACGACTGGCTGCGCGGGCTGTTCCCGTCCCCGTCGCAGCCGGTCACGCCGCGGCAACCGCCGGCCGAAGAGCAGGCCATGCCTAGCTACACCCCGCCGCCACCGCCACCGACCTACAGCCCGCCCGTCTACAGTTCGCCGCCGACCACCGCGCCACCCCCGCCGGGCGGCGACCCGCGCTGGGAGCCGATTCCCGGCGCCCGTCCCATGTCGGGTAGCGGCGCTGCGCCGCAGCCCGGCGTGGTGATCGGCCTGCCGCAGGGCGAACGCGCGCCGCAGTACGCGCCCCTGCCGCCCGGCCAGGTTCGGTAAACGGACCAAGGCGGGCAGCAAGCGGACGATCCCGCCTGCGCGCCCGCTGCGCCCACGCGCCAAGCGCGCTTGCCGGGTCCTGCCTACAATGGGCCGGTGCCTGGCCCCATGACGCTTGCAGCGCGTCAACCAACCCCTTCGCTTCGTGACCACCACCCCCGTTTCTGCCCCTGTTTCTGCCCCTTTGTCCGCGGCCACGCGCCGCTCCATCGTGCTGCTGTCGATGGCCACCTTTGCCAGCATGGCCGCGCAGCGCATTTGCGACGCCATGCTGCCCGAGCTGTCGCGCGTGTTTGCCGTCAGCCTGGGGCAGGCGGCGCTGGTGGTGTCGGTGTTTGCGGTGACCTACGGCGTGGCGCAGCTTTTCTACGGCCCGCTGGGCGACCGGTTCGGCAAGTTCCGCATCGTCACCTTTGCCACGCTGGGCTGCTGCGTGGGCAGCATCGCGGCCACGCTGGCCACCAGCCTGGACATGCTGGTGTGGGCGCGCCTGCTGATGGCGCTGGGCGCGGCCGCGCTGATTCCGCTCACCATGGCCTGGGTCGGCGACACCGTGCCGTCCGACCAGCTGCAGGAAATGCTTACCCGCACCGGTCTGGGCAGCACGCTGGGCATTGTGGGCGGCCAGCTCGCCGGCGGACTGCTGACCGACGCGCTCGGCTGGCGCTGGGCCTTTGCCTTTCTGACGCTGCTGTTCGGCGTGGTGGGCGTACTGCTGTGGGGCGACTGGCGCCGGCAGCAGGCGGCCCCGGCTGAGCCGGCGGTGGCGGCCGCGGCGCCGCAGGACGCGCGCCCCGGCTTCGTGAAACAGGCGCTGCTCATCGTCACCGGCCCGTGGTCGCGTGTGGTGCTGCTGATGGCGCTGGTCGAAGGGGCGGCGGGTTTTGGCGTGCTGGCCATCTGGGCATCACACCTGCACCGCTCGCTGGGCCTGTCGCTGTCATGGGCGGGCACCATCGTGGCGCTGTTCGGCCTGGGCGGTGTGATGTACATGGCGGTGGGGCGCCACATGATCCGCCGCTTTGGCCAGCAAAAGCTGGTGCTGCTCGGTGGCCTTCTGGTGGGGGTGTGCGCGGTGGTGCTGGCCTTCACGCCGCACTGGCTGCCCGCCGTGCCCGCCAGCCTGCTGGCCGGGTTTGGTTTTTTCATGTTCCACAACACCATGCAGGCCAACGCCACCCAGATGGCGCCGCACGCGCGCGGCACGGCGGTCTCGCTGTTCGCTTCCTCGCTGTTCCTGGGCCAGTCGGTCGGTGTGGTGGTGGCCGCCAGCCTGATCGCGCAAATCGGCACCGGTGCGGTGGTGGCGCTGGGCGGCGCCGTCATGGCGGCCGAGGGCGTGTTCTTCGCCTGGGCGCTGCGCCGGCGCGACGCGTAGCGCAGCAGATTACTGATTTTTTCCAGCTACACGACGGTGAATGGGACCTCTCTCACCCTCGCCCCCTGGGAGAGGGCTGGGGTGAGGGATTGAGCGATCCGAGGGACACGAGTTTTGACACGCTCAATAAGCGCGGTCCTCAGTGGCCCTGCCGGCGCGGATGCGCCATGAAAAACCGCAGCATCTCGGCACTGGCGTCGGGTCCGCGCGCGTCGGTGTAACTGCCTTTGGTGCTGCCGCCTGACCAGGCGTGTGGCGCACCGTGCACCAGCCAGTGCTCGGCCACCACGGCGCCATCGGGCGCGCGGTGCACGCTGCGTGTGCTGGCACGCCCGCCCGCTGTGGCGATGTGCTCGACCTCCACGCTGCTGGCCGTGCCGGCGCTCGCGGTGATGACCTGATGGCCATTGACCGGATGCACCGTGGTGTCGGCGTCCCCGTGAAAAACAATGGTTGCCACGCCGCTGGCGCTGCCGCGCAGCGGGTGGCCACCGCCTTTCATGGCACCGAGTGCCGAGGGCAGGTCGGTCGCGCTGCCCGCGGCCAGTCCCGAATGCACACCCACCGCCGCGTAGACATCCGGGTAGGCATCGCCCAGAATCGCCGCCATTGCACCACCCGCAGACAGGCCGGCGACGTAAACGCGCTCTGGATCGACCGCGTGGGCCGCCATCACCTCGTGCGTCATGCCGGCCAGCAGCGCCGGCTCGCCGCGACCGCGCGCCTGGTGGTTGTGTTTGAACCAGCTCCAGCAGCGCTGCGGGTTGGCCTGCTGCGACTGCGCGGGGTAGAGCACAAAAAAGCCCTGCGCGCGGGCCAGTTCATTCATGGCCGTGCCAGCGGCAAAGTCGTCCGGGTTCTGGGTGCAGCCGTGCAGCATCACCACCAGCGGCAGCGCGCGCTCGCCCGCACCCGGCGGAATGTAGAGCTTGAAGTCGCGGCGGCCGGCGGCGTTGCTGTGGCTGCCGGCAATGAAGCGGCCGGGGCCGGGCGTGTCATTGGCGGCGGGGCGCGGCGGCGTGTTGACGTCGGTGTCGGGCAACTCGCGCGCCACAACGTCGATCACGTCCGCCATGTCGCGCATCGCGCGAGGGACAGGCGGGGTCGGGGCCGGGGCGGTGCCCGCCAGCGCGGCCTGAATGGCGGCGGTGGCGGCTTGTAGGTCGCCCGTGCGGGTCAGACGGGCGGCGTTGCGCATCAGTTGCTGGAAGTCAGGGGTCATCAGGTTCTTCTTTCGGTTCGGTTCAGAGAGTCAGGCCATGCGCTGCACCAGCGCGGCCTTGACGGCAGGGCTGGCATGCAGGGCGCCGAGCACGGTGATCGATTCAATGGTGGCCAGCGCCAGCGCGGGTGTGACCTCGGGCGCAATCGAGGCCAGCCCCAGCACGCGGATCTGCAGCTTCTCGCCGGCCGCCTGCACGGCCAGCAGGTCGGCCTGGCTGTAATGCTGGATGCCCAGCACCAGCGTCTTGCGCGAGACCACCTGCCGCACCACCTCGCCGTGAGTGGCCAGCTGGTTGCGGATGGCGGTACGTATCAGGTCGGTCCGGTTCGCGTAAAAACCTTCCTGCACCAGCAGGTCGATCTGGCCCAGGTCCACACAGCCGAGGTTGATGGTGATTTTTTCGTCCACCGGCCGGGGCGGGGAGGTTTGCGAGGTTTTGCTGGGTTTGGGCATGAAACCATCTTGGCACCATCTGAGTAGATGGTTTAAGGATGGTTATTGGATTTTTTTGCGGTTTGGTGGATGGCACACAGGGGATGAGCCATGCGCTGTGGCGCCAGGCCAATAGGCGCGGTCGTCATGAGTGAAATTGGCCCTCAGCCCTTGATGGGCGGGCGCGAGCAGCTATCTATTTGGTAGCGGACTGGGCGCCCGGCCGCTTGCCGCATACTTCAGCCACCATGGCTACCGCGCCCCGCAAGACCCCCCGAAAGAAAAGCCCGCCGGCCGCAGCGAGTGATGCCGCCGATGCCGCCTCGGCCAAGCCGCGCGCCAAAAATCCGCAGCGCACCCCGCGCAGCCACCACTACCACGTGTACGTGATCGAGCTGTCCGACGAGGTCTGGAACGTGGGGCGCTTTCGCCGCGCCAACCCCGACTATCAGCTCGGCAAACCGTTTGTGTACGTCGGCATGACGGGGCTGGACCCCGATGTGCGCTTCGACAAACACAAGGCCGGCATCCAGTCCAACGTGTATGTGCAGAAGTGGGGTGTGCGCCTGTTGCCCGGTCTGTACGCCATGTACAACCCCATGCCGTACGAAGGCGCGCGCGACATGGAGGTGGAGCTGGGGATTGCGTTGCGGGAGTTGGGGTATGGGGTTTGGCAGGCTTAGAAGCGGTGTTCAGATTGCCGGACGAGGCATACAGAATGTGTCGATCTAGTCTGTTTGCGGGATGACAGGTTGTAGGCCGAGCTGCATACTTGGCTTTTAATGCTATTTTCAGCCCCCCGTGTTACCTAACCGAGGGAAAAGGAGTTTTCTTGGCAACAGATTTTTACTCTCAGTTTGGTTTTACATCCAACCCGTTCGAAAACAACACCGCCGAGCGAGAGCCCAACATTGCGGCATATGCTGTTAGACCGCCCTACCTTGATCGAGTACTTGCAACTTCGTCTCAAAAAGGAATATTTGTTTTAGCGGGTTCACGGGGGAGTGGGAAGAGTGCAACTAGGCTCACAGTCTCCCAAATACTTTGGAATGATAGTCCAAAGCCGCTGGTCGTCACTCTCAGCAATTTCAATGTGTTCCGACCTTACTCTGCCACTGGTGCGCCGTTGGAACTATTTGCCAATCAGTTAACGTTCTTGGCGATAGAGCAAATTTTGAGTTGGTTAAGCTCGTTGGAAGAGGATGATAGAGAAAAAATAATATCTGCCCTCAAAGGACCCGAACGCGATCTAGTTAGAAGATTGGTCGGTACCTTCTATTTGAATCGCCCAGACCATTCTCGGAACGTCTCAGCGACCGATTGCTTTGCCACTCTGGATATTTCTATTATTCAGAAAAGTCAACTTTGGGCAGACAAGCGTTGGGATCAGCTTGTTGGTGTGGTGAGCACTCTTGCAGCCAGGTTTGGCGAGAAATATTTTGAGGTGGATTTAGGAAACCCTTCCTCTTATCAAGAGTTATTTAAGCGCCAGCACGCACAGGGGTTTGGCGATCCGTTGTACACGTTCAGCAAGATTGTTGAACTGGCAAGAGTATTTGGATTCTCTGGGGTTTTGGTCCATGTCGATAAAGTAGATGAGACGGAATGGACTGCAAATAATATCCAGGATGCGGCACGTCTCATCTATCCCATGCTGGCGAATATTCAGCTTCATGAGATTGACGGGCTTACTTGGGCTTTTTTCCTTTGGGATAAGGTCAGTGAGGGCCTTACAAACGCAAATGGCTTTCCTATTCGATGGGACAAAATTCCAAATGGAGAAGTTAATTGGAGTGAGAAATACCTCCGAGAGTTAATCGAGAAACGACTTTACTTTTTCTCAAACGGAGCGCACTCCTCACTTCAATGCATCTGTGAAGAGGAGTTTCACATCGATGAGTTTCTCCCTAAGATTTTTCAGCTAGCCGAGTACTCGCCGAGAAGCCTCATAACGCTTTTGGACGTAGCCATATCCCAGCACATTCAAGCAAATCAAGGGCAACACAGTTTGGTGCAAGAAGGTTCTATGCATTTGGGAATGGACGAATATGCTAAGAGGAGCCTGGCGAATAGCGGGCATACCGTGGTTGCCGCTCAGATCGCGAAGCTGCAAGCATTAGTATTCAACTCCAAAGATGTCGGCTCACGATTTGGTATAGGCCCGCAAGCCGCCAGAGCGAGAATAGATGGGTGGCTGGGGCTCGGGCTGGTGGAGTACTTTGAATCAAAAGTCGGCCCAGATGGTGGACGGCCTGTTGACCATTTCACTGTAAGTGACCCAAGGCTAAAACGCTACATTGAAAGAGGTCTATAAGAGCTGATCTACTTTCCAATGCTCAGAATCGCCAAACGGGGAAGCCAAATATGGGCTCGAACGATTGGTCGGGTGAATCGACCACACTAACGCCCCACTCATGCGCTTCGAAGGCACCCTCAAAAGCTGGAACGACGACAAGGGTTTTGGCTTCATCAGCCCCAGCCAGGGCGGGCAGGACATCTTTGTCCACATTTCGGAATACCGGAGCGGTGGCCGGCCAGTGTTGAACGAGGCGCTGAGCTTTGAAGTCGCGCTCAATCCCCAGGGCAAGAAGTGCGCGGTGAAAGTGCAGGGTGTTGGGGCGCAGCAGGCTGCGTATCAGCCCGACCGCAGCCACCGCCCCATGCGGGTCAGCCGTTCGGGCAACTCCCCCGGCGGCGGGCTGAAGGCGGTGGTGGGTCTGCTGCTGGTGGCGGCGCTGGGGTGGCAGGCTTATGCGTATTACCAGAAGGTCGCCCCCGCCGGACGCGCCAATGCAGCGGCGTCCCCGGCGGGCCAACCCTCGCTGGACCTGGCCCCTTCGCGTGCCGCGCCGGCCTCCTATGTCTGCGACGGCCGGCAGCATTGCTCGCAAATGAGCTCCTGCGCCGAAGCCACGTACTTCCTGAAAAACTGCCCCGGCACCAAGATGGATGGCGACAACGACGGCGTGCCCTGCGAGGACCAGCTTTGCAGATAGGGTAGGCCGCCCGGGATGGGGTTGCTATCAATTAGGTAGCTATTGGCGACCGTCTGTATTGGGCTAGAGGCGTATTTTGTTCATGGTGAACCATGAAAAGCGCCGCATGCCCTGTTTGTCCAGCCGCACTAGGATGACCGGTTCGTTCAGTAGCTTGGTCATGGCCGTGTTGATGCGCGTGGCTTCTGCGACCGACGTTCCGGCGCCGCTTGCCTCGGCGTCGGGCGGCAGTACACTGATCATTCGTGACAGGCTATTTGGAGGTTCCCGATCATGCAGACGGTAATTCCCGAAGTGACCACGGACGTATTGCAGGCCTTCGCTGACGCGTGGAATCGCCACGATGTCGATGCGCTTATGTCGTTCATGACCGAGGACTGTGTTTTCGAGTCCTCTGCCGGCGCCGACGACTGCGGAACCCGGTACATGGGCAGAGACGCCGTGCGCGCTGGTTTCGCGGAGGTCTGGGAAATCTTTCCCGACGCCCACTGGGGGAACGCGCGCCATTTTGTCCAGGGAGACCGGGGCGTATCGGAGTGGACGTTCACGGGAACACGGGCGGACGGAACGCGCGTCGAAGTCCATGGTTGTGATCTGTTCACTTTTCGCGACGGCAAGATTTTGCTGAAGAACTCCTACCGCAAGAACCGCCCACCCATTGCGAAGTCGATGCGATGACGCCCAACCCTTCCATCAAGCGAGCCTGTGAAGACCAGGTGTGCAGACAGGCAGGGCGGCCTGGTTCGAATCGCTATTAAATTTATAGCTGGCTGCGTCCGTCCGGATTGGGCTGGAGGCATATTTTGTTGCCCTGTTTGTCCAGGTGCTCAGGATGACCGGGTCTTTCAGCAGTTTGGCCATGGCGCCGTTGATGCGGGTGGCTTCGGCCACCGGTGTGGCAGCCGGGCCGGGCAGGCCGCAAACCTATCATCGGGCCTGCCTGATGTCCCACACGCAAGCCGCGAGAGCGCCTACACACGGCGCGCGCCCATGCCCTAGATTGGAGGCCACGCCCGTTTTCGGGCATCTTCAGGACAGGACCATGCAAACAACCGCCGGGGGCGAGAAGAAGGCCACGTTGCTTGAGCAACGGGCCGCACAGCGTTTTGGCGTGGCGGTGCGCCTGACCATCGACGGCGACGAGGGCTTGACCCATGACCTGAGTGCGGCCGGGCTGTACTTCCAGTCGGACCGCAGCTACGAGCCAGGTGCCAACATGGAGCTCGTGCTGGAGTTTCCCGGTGCGGGCCGGGTGCACCCGCTGACCTGCGAGGCGCAGGTGGTGCGCGTGACCCCAGCCGGCGACGGCTTCAACATTGCCGTGCGCCTGCTGACGCCGCTGTTTCCCGACCGGGCGTAACCGCCCCGGCGCCCCGGCCGCTCAGGCCAGCCCGAGGTCTTTCAGCGCGGGCTTCCAGCACTGCATGGCTATTTTCTTGAAACCCGAACCCTTGGGGTGCAATTCGTTCGCCCAGTCGCCGGGGCCCAGCGTGCCGCGGCTGTCCACCACGTGAAGGTGGTCGGGGTCCATCTTCGTGATGTTGTCCAGCACCTTGTAGAAGGCGTCCAGCAGGTAGACCACGCAGGCCTGGTGCAGCTCGGGCTTGACGCCGGCGGCCGTCAGCGCGGGCTGCAGCCAGCCGTCCTTGCCGAACACGCCCTTGCCGTCCGGGATCGCGTAGTCGTAGCTGTGCATGACGATCAGGCAGTCCAGGGGGGTACGGGTGTAGACCACACCGATCAGCTTGCGGTAGTAGGTGTCCATGCGGTCCAGAAACCCCTGCAGGCCCTGCGCGCCACCGCGAAAGCAGCCATTGGCCGTGGTTTCGCCCGAGCAGCTGTCCTTGAGCAGCGGCCGCATGTCGTTGAAGCCGGCAAAGTCGTTGCCGCCCCCGCTGAGGAACACGGCCGACAGGCTTGAACCATACAGCTTGAGCGTGCTGCGCACGCTGTCGGCGTATTTGCCGTCCACGTAGTCAAAGGCTTCGGCGCCGTTCATGCCCTTGGCCAGGATGACGTGGCTTTTGGGCGCCACGATCTGGCCCAGGTAGTTGGTCAGGCTGCCCCCGAAGAAGGGGTACCAGAACCAGGAGTCGCCGATCGCCAGGATGGTCGGGTTGGCGCCGTCGGCCTTCATCTGTGTTTCGTCCCAGTAGTAGTTGCTCATGGTGTTTCCAGTCAATGAAGTGAGTGAGGGGGAAATAGTCACGCTGGCGCTGCCGTCTGTCCTCCTCCAAATAGAGGAGAAGGCGGCAGATGTCACACAAACAGCCCTGGCACCCCGGGGCCTGGCGGCGCCGCGACTGTCACCGCCGTTGCAGGCCGGCCCGGCCGGGCTGGCATAAACTTGGTGCCAACAACCCCAGGAGACTTTCCCATGCTGACGCTCTGCGGCCTTCCCATTTCCAATTACTACAACAAGGTCAAGCTCGCGCTGCTTGAAAAAGGCGTGCCTTTTGCCGAAGAGAACGTGGGCACGTTCAGCAAGGACGAAGCGGTTCTGGGTGACTCGCCGCTGGGCAAAATTCCCTTCATCCGCACGGCGCAGGGCGGTCTCTGCGAAAGCCAGGCCATCCTGGACTACCTTGAGGCCGCCTTCCCGCAGCCGCCGCTGCTGCCGGCCGATGCTTTTGCCGCCGCCAAGGTGCGCGAGCTCACCACCTACATCGACTGGCATCTGGAGATCGTCGCACGCCAGCTGTATGGTGCGGTCTTTTTCGGCGCCGAGCCGTTGAGCGAGGGCAACCTGGCCCGCATCCGCAAGCAGTTGGAGGCCAACATCGCCGCTTTCAAAAAGCTGGCGAAGTTTTCGCCCTATGTGGCCGGCGACACCTTCACCCAGGCCGACTGCGCCGCCTTTGCCAGCCTGCCGCTGGTGGGCATGGCCAGCAAGGCCGCGTTTGGCGAAGACCTGCTGCTGGCCGGCGGGGTGGACTACAAGAGCTACGTCAAGTTGATCGGCGAGCGGCCCTCGGCCCAGAAAGTCGTGGCTGACCGCAAGGCCGCGCAGACCAAGGCCTGAGGGACAACTGCCAAGCGATGATGGCGCTTGAACAGCTGGTGGCGCAGGCCGTGTACACCGCCTACCGCCTTGGCGGCTACGCGATGCTGAACCTGGTGGAAGACCCGGCGCTGCTCGCCATCCTCTTCTGATGACTATCAAAATGATAGCTGCTTGCGCAGGACCAGCAAGGGCTGGTGGCCAATTTAGTCATCAACCAGGGCCTGGTGATTTTTCGTCATTCATGACATCACACCGTTCGGGCGGAGCCTGTCGAAGCCTGTCCTGAGCAAGGAGGAAGCGCCTTTCGACAAGCTCAGGGCGAACGGTCGTCAGTTGCCTGTCTTGATTTATCGAGGCTTCGCTAGTCCAGGGTGATCGACTGGAAGGAGGCACCGGGCAGCTTGTCGGAGCTGGTGCTGCTCAGCTTGTTGACATCGGTGAGCACCCGGGCGTCTAGTGGCGTCATGTTTTCCTTGGCCTCGATGTGGCTGCCCAGGACGCGCAGGTTCTTGTAGAAGTCGGCCTTGCTGGGCGAGACCTTGATCTGGGCGGCCGTGTTCTGGCCGTAAAGGCGGTTCGCCGAATTCTTGAGCAGCACGTTGGAAATGCCGACCGAGAAGTTGTCCCACATGGCCGCAGGCGCGGTTTCCTTGTCCGAGGCCTTCTCCAGCGCGATCTCCCCGGTCAGCGCGCGCAATTGGTCGAGCTTCTGGCGGCCCGCCGGCGTGGCGCCCAGCTGCTCCCACTCCTTGCTGGCCGCGTCGAACTTCGCGTTCCATCCCGGTGCGCCCGCGCTGGCAAACTGTGTTTCCAGCGGGGTGCCCTGGGTCAGCTCGCGCAGCGCCACCGCAAAGTCCACGTACACGAACTCCAGCTCGGCCACCGACAGCTGGCAGCCCTGCAGGGACACCTCGCGCGTCATCGGTGCGGTGAAGCCGCGTGTCCTTTCGTTGCGTGGCGGAACGATTTTGAAATTCCGGGCCGTCGGGTCTTGCGCCGTGCACACAAAGCGGCAGCTGATTTTTCCGTTGGCATCGGTGTTTCCGGGGCATTCGCCGGCGCTGGAGCTGGCATTGCCGAGCCGGATGTCAAAGCGCCCCAGATCGCGAAACGGCCGCGGGGTGTTGGGTGAGGCGAGTTGTTTGACCAGCAGTTGCAGGGTGGCCTGGGCCGACACCAGCGGCGCGGCCGACGCCAGAAGCAGGCTGATGAGCAGTGTGCGCATGTCAATCTCCTTTTTTGCGCCATCCCGTCAGGACCATGACGGCGTACCCTGCGACGAGAAGCAGGGCGGCCGACGCCAGTATCTTGGCCAGCGGGCCCGCACGCACGGGCCAGTTGAAGATGCTGGCGTTTTCCACGCGGCAGACGCCGTCTTTCAGGCCCGCCTGGTACACCACGAACACGCCGAGGTCGTCCAGCGTGCCGGGTTTCGCCAGCCGGATGTGGAACCGGTACAGAAAGGACTCGCTGAGATCGCCGAGCGTGAAGTTGATTTTCGGCTCGCCGCCCTCGGTGTAGACGGTGCCTTCGCAAAGGGCGCCCGGGCAGGTTTCGCCGGCCAGGGGGTGCAGGCCGAGGTTGGCGTCGCGGTTCGATCCGCTGAGGTCTTCCGAGCTCAGGAACTTGACGTTCAGTATCAGGGGCTTGTTGGCGCTGAAGCTCAAGGGCAATGCGGCGGGCGCCTGGCCGCGCATGTAGCCGGTGACCATCAGCTTGCTCGGGCCGAGCTGCTCCTTCTCGAGAACGATCAGGCAGCGCTCCAGCCAGCCGGACATCAATGACTTGAGGGTCGATTCGCTGAAGGTGACCAGCGGCACCAGAACGGCCAACACCACGGCCGCCACCGCGGGGCGAAGAAACTGGACGGCTTTCTGGAGGGTCATGCGCTAACTCCGTTGAAACAGCAGCGGGCCGGTGGCGAGGCCGCCCTCGGGTGCTGGCAGGCGCGAGGCTTTGGGGCCCAGCCGGCTGGAGGGAACCCGGCATACAGCGGTTGTAGACCAAAAATACCGCCTTGTCATCCTGTGTTTGGAGGAGGTGTGGATGCCGCATGGAGCGTGTGGACGAGCTTTGGCTGGGCCCGTGCCGCGCGTTAAGCTCGACCCCATGACGCCCGATCAACTTCTCCACCACTACGACCATGCCGGTTTCTGGCCCGCCGCCTCGGGCCTGGACGTACCCGAGGCTTACCAGCGCGCGTTGGCGGTGCGGCAGTTGCGCATGAACCGCGGTGAACAGCCGCGCGGCTACAAGGTGGGTTTTACCAACCGCAACATCTGGCCGCGCTACCAGGTGTACGGGCCGATCTGGGGCACGGTCTGGGACACCACCCTGTCGTATTGCGAAGGGGAGGGCGAGGTGTCCCTGGCGGGAACCTGCCAGCCGCGGCTGGAACCGGAAGCGGTCTTTGGTATCGCCGCCACGCCGCCGGCCAATGCCTCGCTTGACGAGTTGTTCGCCTGCATCGCGTGGGTCGCGCCCGGTTTCGAAATCGTGCAGTCGCACCAGCCCGGGTGGAAGTTCGTGGCGGCCGACACCGTGGCCGACGGGGCGCTGCATGCGCGCCTGCTGGTCGGCGCGCGTGTGCCGGTGGCCGGGCTGGCCAGCGATGCGCGAGCTCTCGAGGAGTGCCTGGCAGCGGCGCACATCACGTTGTCCTGTGGCGGCCGGCAGATCGACCAGGGCGTGGGCGCGAATGTGCTCGACGGCCCGCTGCACGCGCTGCAGCATTTCCTGACGGAGATGCGCAACTGCCCCGGCGCGCCCGACCTGCAGCCGGGCGACGTGGTGACCACCGGTACCTGGACGGACGCCTGGCCGGTGGCGCCGGGCGAGACATGGACGGCGGCGTTTGACGCGCCGCTGGCCGGCCTGACCGTCAGGTTCCGCTGATGGCGGGCGCGGTTCCCCGGCGCATTCTGCCGGTGATCGTGCTGTCGCAGTTCGCCGGCACCTCGCTGTGGTTTGCGGTCAATGCCGTCATGCCCGACCTGCAACGGGCCTGGGGCTTGCCCCCCGGAGCCGTGGGCATGTTGACCTCGGCCGTGCAACTTGGTTTTGTGGCGGGCACGCTGGTGTTTGCCTTGCTGATGCTGGCCGACCGCTTTGCGCCTTCACGCGTGTTCCTGGTCTGCTCGCTGCTCGGCGCGGCGCTCAATGCCGCCACGGTCTGGGTGCAGGGCGACTTCACGCTGCTGCTGGCGCTGCGTTTTGGCGTGGGGTTTTTGCTGGCCGGCATTTACCCGGTGGGCATGAAAATCGCGGCGAGCTGGTACCGCGAACGCCTGGGCGCGGTGATGGGGGTGCTGATAGGCGCGTTGGTGCTGGGCACGGCCTTGCCCCACGGCCTGCGTGCGCTCGCCGGTGACGCGGGCCTGCCTGCGTTTGCAGGGGGCGGCTCGCCCTGGCAGGCGGTGGTGCTGGGTGTGTCGCTGCTGGCCGCGTTGGGCGGCGTGGCCACCGCCTGGCTGGTGCCCGAGAGCCCGCACCTGCTGCGCGGTGCACGCATCACGCCGCGGGCGCTGGGCCTGATCTGGACCGACCGGCGCCTGCGCGCGTCGGTGTTCGGCTATTTCGGCCACATGTGGGAGCTCTATGCCTTTTTTGTGCTGGTGCCGCTGATTGTGGCGACCCGGCTGGCGGGCACGTCCGTGAGTGTTGCGGCCTTCTGGATCATTGCCGTGGGCAGCGCAGGCTGCGTGGGTGGCGGCTTGCTGGTGCGGCGTTTCGGCAGCGCCCGCGTGGCGCAGCTGCAGCTGGCCATCAGCGGCGCCTGCTGCGTGGCGGCACCGCTGATGCTGACCGCGCCGCTGCCGTGGTTCATGGCCTGGATGCTGCTCTGGGGCGTGACGGTGTCGGGTGACTCGCCGCAGTTTTCCACCCTGACCGCGCAGAACGCGCCGCCTGCCGTGGCCGGCAGCGTGCTGACCTTTGCCAATTGCATCGGCTTTGCGATCTCGGTGCTCAGCATCGAGCTGTTTGTCCGCGCCGTGCAGGCCTGGCCGCTGTCGGTCGTGCTGCCCTGGCTCGCACTGGGGCCGGCCCTGGGCCTGCTGATGTTCAGACCGCTGCTGCGCAGGCGCCGTCAGGTTTGACAGGCACCGGTCGGGCCTGTTCTACAGGCTGTAGTGAGTGCCCTACACCCTGAAAAGTCGCTTGTCCCGGAACCTGGCCGTGGCACGTAGTTTGCATGCCAACCTTGGCGCAATCATCCCGTTTGCGCAGCAGCTGCTGTCTCACCAGCTTCTCTACCCCAAGGAATATCGCATGACCTCCACAAGACGTTCACTGCTCAGTCAAGCCTCCATCGCTGCTGCTGCCGGAACCGCGCTCGGCTTTCCCATGATCGCCCGTGCCCAGCAAACTTTCAGCTGGAAAATGACCAGCGCCTACGGCAAGGGCTCACCGTTTTACATGGAAGGGCCGGGCAGTGCGACCGACCTGGCCAAACGCATCGACACGATGTCGGGCGGGCGTCTGAAGATCCAGGTGTTTGGTGCGGGCGAGCTGATTCCGGCGCTGGAAGGCTTCGACGCGGTGCGTGCCGGCACGGTGGAGATGAACCACGCCAACAGCTACTTCTGGACCGGCAAGACCTTTGCCGCGCAGTACTTCACGGCGGTGCCGTTTGGCCTGAACTTCCAGGGTATCAACGGCTGGCTTTACGACGGCGGCGGCCAGCAGTTGTGGAACGAGGTGTACGCGCCCTTCGGTATGGTCGCCATGCCCTGCGGCAACACCGGCGTGCAGATGACCGGCTGGTTCAAGAAGGAGATCAAGTCGAGTGCAGACCTCAAGGGCCTGAAGATGCGTATTCCCGGCCTGGCCGGACGTGTCTATGCCGCGCTCGGTGTGGACGTGAAGCTGCTGCCCGGCGGCGAGATTTTCCCGGCTCTGGAGCGCGGCGTGATCGACGCGGCCGAGTTTGTCGGCCCCTTCCAGGACCGCAAGCTGGGCCTGCACAAGGCGGCCAAGTACCTCTACACCACGGGCTGGCATGAGTCGGCCACAGTGTCGGAACTGCTGATCAACAAGGCCGCCTGGGACAAGCTGCCCAAGGACCTGCAGGCCGTGGTCGAAAACGCCGCGGCCGCCTGCAATGTCATCAGCGAAGCCTGGTGCCAGCGCAACAATGCCGAGGCCATGGACGACCTGGTGAAAAACCAGGGCGTGATCGCCAAGCCGCTGCCCGACGAGGTGCTCAAAAAGCTGCGCGAGGTCACCAACCAGGTGCTGGCCGAGGCGGTGGCCAAGGACGCGATGACCAAAAAAGTGCACGACTCCTACATGGCGTACAAGAAAAAGTACGACGCCTGGGCCGGCTACAGCGAAGGTCCGTACCACAACAAGATCCTGACGGCCTGAACCGGTCATGACAGCTGCAAAAATTGCCGGCGCCTCCGGGGGCGCCGCCGGGCCTGCGCGCGCCTTCGTGGCGCGTGTTGAGCGCGCGGTGGACCTGATCGGCCGCGCGGCCTCCTGGCTCACGCTGGCCATCGTGGTATTGATGGCCGTTGACGTGCTGATGCGTTACGCCTTCAGCATCGGCTCGGTCTGGGCGCAAGAGCTCGAGTGGCACCTGCTGGCGCCGCTGGTGCTGTTCGGCATGACCTACGCGCTGCTCAAGGGTGAACATGTACGTGTGGATGTGTTCTACGCGCGCTACTCGCCGCGTACCCAGGCGGCGGTCGATCTGCTGTCGGCGCTGCTGGCCATCGCGATGGCGGCGCTGGTGATTCGCTACTCGATCCAGTTCGTGAGCCAGTCCTATGTGATCAACGAAATCTCCTCAGACCCGGGCGGCCTGACGCACCGCTGGGTGCTCAAGGCGCTGATCCCGCTGGGTTTTGCGGTGTTCGGCCTGATGGCGGCGGCGCAGGGCGTGGGCGCTGCGCTGCGCCTGTTCGGCCCGCAGCCGACCGCAGCGCCGGAGGGCAAGCCATGAGCATGAACGAATGGCTGGCGATCGGCCTGCTGATCGGTTTTTTCCTGATGCTGATGGGCGGCATCCCCGTCGGCATCACGCTGGCCGCCAGCGGCTTCATCTTCGGCTTCATGGGCTTCGGTGAATCGCTGTTCAACCTGCTGCCGGCGCGCATCTACGGCGTGGTGGCCAACTACCAGTGGCTGGCGATTCCGCTGTTTGTTTTCATGGGCGTGATGCTGGAAAAATCGCGCCTGGCGGAAGACCTGCTCGACGTGATCGGCCACCTGGCCGGCGGGCTGCGCGGCGGCATGGCGCTGGGCATCATCGGTGTGGGTGTGCTGATGGGGGCGACCACCGGCATCGTCGGCGCCACCGTGATCACGCTGGGCCTGCTGACCCTGCCGACGCTGCTGCGGCGCGGTTACGACCCGGCGATCTCGTGCGGCGCGATCTGCGCCTCGGGCACGCTGGGGCAGATCATCCCGCCCAGCCTGGTGCTGATCCTGCTGTCCGACATCATGCAGCTGTCGGTGGGCACGCTGTTTGCCGCGGCGGTGTTTCCGGGCCTGATGCTGGCCGGGCTGTACGTGAGCTGGATCGTGATTTACGGCATGATCCGGCCCGATTCGATGCCGCCGGTGCCGCAGGCCGAGCGCGACGCAGTGTCACGCGCGCAGCTGTGGCTGCGCGTCGTCAAGGTGGCGCTGCCGCCGGTGGCGCTGGTGCTGTCGGTGCTGGGCTCCATCATCGGCGGCATTGCCGCGCCGACCGAGGCCGCCTCGATGGGCGCGCTGGGCTCCATCCTGGTGGTGGCGCTGGCGCGCCGGCTGTCGCTGGCGGTGCTGCGCGACGTGATGCAGACCACCACGCGCATTTCGGCCATGGTGCTGTTCATCCTGATCTGCTCGCAGGTCTTCAGCCTGGCGTTTCGCGGCCTGCAGGGTGAAAAGCTGATCGAGGACCTGTTCGCGTTTTTGCCGGGCGGCATCAACACCGCGGTGTGGTTCCTGATGGGCCTGATCTTTGTGCTCGGCTTTTTCATCGAGTGGATAGAGATCAGCTACATCGCCGTGCCGCTGTTTTTGCCGATCTTCGCGGCGGCCGGCGTGGACATGGTCTGGCTCGCGATGATGATCACCGTGAACCTGCAGACCTCGTTTCTCACGCCACCGTTCGGCTGGGCGCTGTTTTTCCTGCGCGGCGTGGCGCCGCCGGGCGTGACCACGCGCCACATCTACCTGGGCGTGATTCCGTTTGTGGGCCTGCAGATCCTGGGCATTGTGCTGATCTTTTCCTTCCCGGCGATTGCGACCTGGTTGCCCAAGGCTATCGGCTGGTAGGCAGTTTTTGCAGACTCCTAGCGCGCGATCAGCACCGGCACCGGCGACTCGGCCGCCACTTTGGAGGCCACGCTGCCCAGCACGAGCCGGGCGATGCCAGTGCGGCCATGGGAGCCTATGACCACCAGGTCTGCACCTTCGTCCTTGATCGTCTGGACAATGCCGCTGACGGCCGACACGTTCTCGGCCATGCGCGCCTCAAGCTTGACGCCCACGTCCGGCGCACCGCAGAGCGCCGCGACCTTGGCATGGGCCTGCGCCGCGTGTTGCTGGGCGGCTGCCATGTAAGCCTGAAAACCCAGCGGGTTGGTCTCGCCGATGCTCAGGTAGGGGTAGGGGTCCATCACGTACAGCGCGGTGAGTTTTGCGCCGTGTGTGCGCGCCAGATTGACAGCGAGTTCGGCCGCGTGGGTAGAGGCTTCAGAGCCGTCGGTGGCCAGAAGAATGTTCTTGAACATGGGGGCCTTGTCTGATGAAGATGAACAGACCCTTATCTTGCGGGGGTGGGCGGCCGCTTTATTGATGTGCATCAAGCCAGACGCAGAGGCACCCCCCTATATTGGCCGCATGACAACCCATTCTGCCGCGCACGACCCGGGCCATTCCAGCGAGCCGCTGACCGGTTTTTCCCAATGCCATCTGGGCATTCTGTCGAAGCTTCAGGCCTTCGAGGAATTGCCTGCGCTTCAGGCGGCTGCGGCGCAGGCGCGAACCATTGCCACCGACACGCTGGCCCTGTTCCACCACGCGGTGTACGAGCACCATGCGGACGAGGAGCGCGAGCTGTTTCCCGCCGTGTTGCGCAGCGCCGGCCGGGGCCGGGAGGCCGAGGAGGTCCAGGTCATGGTGCAGCGCCTGACCGCGGAGCACCGCCAGATCGAGGCGATGTGGAAAAAGCTGGAGCCTGCCGTCAAGGCCGTGGCGAAGTCCCAGTCTGTCGATCTGGACCTGGGTGCCGTGGAGGAACTGGTGCACGCCTATTCCTCACATGCGCGTTTCGAGGAGGATTATTTTCTGCCCCTGGCCGAAACCATTCTGGGCCGCAACGGCAACCACATGGAGGCGCTGGGCCTGTCGCTTCACCTGCGGCATACCCCGCAGCCTGTCGGGCATATCTGAGAGGCTGAGTCCGCGCCGGTGTGACGGGGTTACTGCCTGCATCGCTGTACGATAGCCGGTGGCGCTCGGGGCGATGGATTCCGAGGCAGTATTCCTCACATCGGTGCATTCCATGAAAAGTCATTCAAGCCCGGGCGGACTCGTTTATTCGACCGACGCGGGGCGCATGTGCCCGGCTTGCCGCAAGGCGCTGGCCCAGTGTGTGTGCCGCCAGACGCGGCCGCTGGCCGCGTCCGACGGCATTGTCCGGGTGTCGCGCGAAACCAAAGGCCGCGGGGGCAAAAGCGTGACCGTCGTCAAGGGGCTGGCGTTGCAGGACGCTGCGCTGGTCCTCGTCGGCAAACAGCTCAAGACGGCCTGCGGTTCGGGCGGCACGGTCAAGGACGGCGTGATCGAAGTGCAGGGCGACCATGCCGCGCTGGTGGTGGACTTGCTCACCAAACAGGGCTGGACCGTCAAGCGTGCGGGCGCATGAAGCCTGAAGACCTGCAACTGCTGGTGACGCGCGAGATGCCTTTCGGCAAGTACAAGGGGCGGCTGATCGCCGACCTGCCGGGCAACTATCTGGCGTGGTTTGCCCGCGAAGGTTTCCCCAGGAACGAGATCGGTCGCCTGCTGGCGCTGATGCTGGAAATCGACCACAACGGGCTGGGCGGCCTGCTGGAGCCCTTGCGCCAGCGCTGACCCGGGGGGCTTGTTTCCGGGCAGCGCCAGGCATACGATGAACAGGCCGTTGCGCGAAGGGCGCACAGCGGCATTCTGGACACAGCCGGGAGGCCTTATGCCGCAATTGATCGCATCGGTCGAGGGAGTCGAAATCAAGCATGTCCACCTGCGCAAGGACCGGACCACGCTGGGCCGGCGGCCGCACAACGACATTGTGTTCAACAACCTGGTGGTCAGCGGCGAGCACTGCGTGTTTGAACTGGAAGGCCTGGCCGACGTGTATGTCGAAGACCTGGGCAGCACCAATGGCACCTATATCAACGGCAAGATGATCAAGTCACGGCAATTGCTGCACGACAACGACATCATCGCCATCGGAAATTTCAGGGTCCAGTACCTCTCGGCCTCGGAAGATTCCGGCTACCACGAGACTGCGGCGATGAAGCTCGATGGGCACGCCGCGCCGGGTGGGAGTGGCACGCTGCACGCCAGCTTCAAGGTGCTCTCGGGTTCTTCGGCCGGACTGGAGGTGCCTGTGGTCAAGGCGGTGACCACTTTCGGCAAGCCCGATGTCAGCGTCGTGGCCGTCTCCCACCGGCGCTACGGCTACTACGTGGCCCACCTGGCAGGTGGGGTTGCGCCGACGCTCAATGGCCAGCCGATAGGTGCCGACGCGGTGCCGCTGGCCCACAACGACGTGCTGGAACTGGCAGGAACCAGCATGCAGTTTTTGCTCAAGGACAGTTAGCGACCCGTCTCGGGCGGCTTTCCGGGAAGGGCGGTATTCCATACTTTTCGGTAATTAATACAAAAGATTGACAGGGTTTGCAAACCTTTTTTTATGTAATTCCATACCCAGATCCTTCAGCAATACGAAGAAGAATCAAGAAGAAGAAGAACAGGCTACGCACAGAGCTTGTTTTGAAGGCGCCGCCCCGGCGCCTGTCTCAGGCCCCTTCACGGTCATTCAGCACCGAAGCTGCGTTCCGCGTGAACGCTAAATTCTCTATCCAGAGACAAGTTTTCTATCGAGGCGCAGGCCTAACCTATAGACTATGAGCGTTCATACATTAATCAGGGAAGGCCGCAAGCGGCTGGCCATGAGCGAGCAGCAGTTTGCTGACGCAGCAGGCGTCAGCCGCGGGGCCGTACAACAATGGGAAAGACCAGGCGGCACCGCGCCAAAACGTTCCAACCAGCGCAGGGTGGCAGAGCTGCTTGGCGTTTCCGTGGCCGAGTTGATGTCGGGTGGTTCCAATGTCAGCCCGGGCTTTGACGTGAGGGCTGAAGTGCCGCTGATCTCGGAAGTGCAGGCCGGAAATTACACGGTCATTGACAACTTCAAGCCCAAGGACGGGCTGGAAAGGGTGCCGGTGACCATTGCCATCAAGCGGCACACCTTTGCGCTGCGTGTTCAGGGGGACAGCATGGTTGGCGACAGCCTCGATTCCTTCCCCGAAGGCTCCCTGCTGATTGTGGAGCCCGAAATGCAGGCCGTGCCGGGCGACTATGTGATCGCTCTCAACGGCGAGAACCAGACGACCTTCAAGCAGCTCATCAGGGATGGCGGTGAGCTGTTTCTCAAGCCGCTCAATGTGCGCTACCCCATCCGTCCCCTGGGCACTGCCGAGATCATCGGCGTCGTGCGCGAATTCACCAAAAAATTCCGCTAGCCAAGGTGATCGGCGCAGATCGCTGGACACCTGCCCGGGTTCCACCAGGGGCCACTCGGTCGGGATTGGCGTATTCGGGATAAAAATATATCGTTTTAGATAGAAAAGTCATCTTTTCCCAGCTATGTGGTTAGACTTCCCCGAAAGAGGGAGTGCGCGTGTTCCATGATTTGACGGGACCCTGGGCTTGGGGGCGTTGCTGCTGTTGCCTGCGACCGGCGTCAACACATCCTGCTTCACGGAATGCATCTGCGTCGCGGTGCCCTCCGCAGCATGAGTGCCCCGAGCCGGTGGCCCATCACGGCGCGCGAGCTGGTCGTTCCCGATGGACACGAAATGCGGCATTCCCTGTGTGATGGTCAGGGGCGGCCGGCAGCAGTTGCGAAAGCGCTGCGCGCGCTGCTTCGGTGCTTCGTTTGGTAACTGTTCCGGACGCCATGTTTTGACCGGCGGGGCGTTTGTGATTTATGCTGGCTGCCAGACGCAGGGTTGCGCCCGGCAGTGTGTCCACACAAGAAGGAGATACCGTGAACCTATCCACATGGCTGATGACCGCGCTGGGCCTTTTGCTGGGCGTCGGTCTGGGGGTTCTGGCGCATTGGAGCTGGTCGCGCCGCCGCGTCGAGGAGAAGCTGCGTTTGCCTGCGCGCTGGCTGCTCAACGCCCGCGGCCTGATGACCAGCGAGGAGCAGGAGGTGTGGAAGTGGCTGCGCACGGCTTTTGCGGACCATGCGGTGATGATCAAGGTGCCGGTCATGCGTTTCACGATTCCGAGCACCAAAAACCGGCCCGAAAACAAGGACCAGCAGTGGCACGAGCTGCTGGAGGGGGTTTACTGCAGCTTCACCGTCTGCACGCTGGACGGCAAGGTGGTCGGCTGTGTCGACGTGCCCGGCAAACGGGGTCTGACCAGGGCGCAAAAGGACATGAAGGAAAGCCTGTTGCTGGAATGCGGCATCGGCTACACCACGGTGCGCAGCGGCAGCCTGCCCGCGGGCGGTGCCATGCGGGCGGCATTTTTGGGCGAAGTCCCGATGTCGGAGGCCGAGGCCGACGAAACCCGCGGCGGCGATAGCAGCTTTCATGCGGCGCTCGACGAGTTCACCAGTGAAAAGGTGCGCGCCGCCAAGGCCGCGGCCCTCAAGGAGCTCAAGGACAAACAGGCAGCCGACACCGACCCCCGGGAGAAAAATCGCAACGTCGGTTTCAACCCGGATGGCACCGGGTCCTTCACCACCCGTGACAAGCCGGGCCGTTTTGCGACCCCCTGGGAAGACTCCTTCACCATGCCCGGCCGATAGCCGGCGCAGGCGGCCTGGGCCGCCTTTTTTCTCGGCCCTGAAAGTCCCGTCCTACAGACAGTCGCGTGCGTGGCGCTGCCCGGCGGGCGTGATCTCCCTCAGACCGGGAGCGTCCGTCTCCCTAGACTGGGGGCATCTTTCACCGTTCAGGAGCACAACATGATCAAAACCAACCTCACATTTCGCGCGCGCCACGCATGGGCCGGCTTGGGGCTGTCCCTGCT
The DNA here is from genome assembly GCF_029945925.1 of Polaromonas sp. Lineage (GTDB taxonomy): Bacteria > Pseudomonadota > Gammaproteobacteria > Burkholderiales > Burkholderiaceae_C > Polaromonas. The sequence continues at coordinate 36,325 of NZ_JAQSDN010000002.1, forward strand.
CATGGGGGCTGCGCTGGCGCAGGCGCCCATCACGGCAACCGGCACCACGGGCATTGATGCCTCGGGCAATACGCAGAAGGAGCGCGCCGCCTGTATGGAGGGCCGGTCCCAGCAGGACCAGGCCACCTGCCTCAGGGAAGTGAACAATGCCGCTGCCGAAAAACGCAGCGGCAAGCTCGACAACAGCGGCGCCCAGTTCGAGGCCAACGCCCGCCTGCGCTGCGAAGCGCTCACGGGCGAAGACCGCGCGGCTTGTCAAGCCCGTGTGATCGGCTATGGCAACGCCAGCGGCAGTGTCGCCGGCGGCGGGGTGATTCGCGAAGTCGAAGCCGTGGTCGTGCCGGTCGGCGCCACGTCGGTCCGCATCGAGCCGCAGACCAATGCGCCGGTGCTGCTCGTACCGGTCCCCGTCCCGCAAAAATAGGTAAAGTAAGGCATGGCATGGCATGGCATGGCAGGCCGGACCGACATGACCACCAATGAAAGCAGGCGCCTTTGACTGACAAGCCCAGACATTTCTCCATGTTGCGGGAGTTCCACCTAGCGGACTTCCTCACGCTGTGTAATGCGGCCTGCGGGGTCGCGGGTGTTTTCCTGGCCATGCTGTACGCGGTGGAGGGGGACAAGGCCTGGTTTTATGCGGCGGCGGCCATGGCGCCCGCTGCCTTCATTTTTGACGTGCTCGACGGACGCGTGGCGCGCTGGCGCAGCCAGCATTCGGCACTGGGGCGTGAGCTCGATTCGCTGGCGGACATCATTTCCTTTGGCGTGGCGCCTGCGGCGCTGGCGTTTGCTGCGGGCCTGCGTGGCGGCTGGGACTGGGTTGCGCTGATTTACTTCGTCTGCTGCGGCGTGAGCCGGCTGGCACGGTACAACGTCACGGCCGAAACGCTGTCGGCAGGCGCCGCCAAGGTGGCTTATTTCGAGGGCACACCGATTCCCACCAGCGTGCTGCTGACCGCCTTGCTGGCCGTGGCGGCCTGGCAGGACCGCCTGGGTGATCAGCTCTACGGCGGTGTCTGGATGGTCGGCCCCTGGGCGCTGCATCCCTTGTCCCTGCTATTTGTCCTGTCCGGTACCCTGATGCTGAGCAAGACGCTGCGTATTCCCAAGCTCTAAGCCCGAATTCCCGGGTCGGCAGAGTTATGTCATGATGCTGAATTGGCCTCCAGCCCTTGTGGGTACTGCGCAGGCAGCTATCAAAAAGTGAGTTCTGGGCGATGCGTGGTGCGCGCTTCGTTTCCCTTTGTCAGCCTGCGCTGACAGTGGCTTTCAGATTCCGCCTATGGCAGACGCTCTGCCTTCCCTCGAAAATAGGCTTATGTCCAGCCATCCAGATACCAACCACCAGTCAGCCTGGTTGTCCGGCACACCGCCCCGGCGGGTGCTGCGGTCGTTGGTAGCCTATGTTTCGGCGGTTTCCGTGGGTATTGCCGCCGTGGCCGCACTGGTGACCGCGGAGGTTCCGTTGGACGCCTGGATCGCCCCGTTCTGATCCCATGTCGTCCACCCATCGCCCCCATCCTTCCGAAAATGGTGAGCCCCTGTCGCCTGGCGGGAAAACCGTGCCTGCGCCGGCTGAATTTCCGGTCGAGCCTGACCTCGGTCCCGTGCCCGCGCCGGCGCGTCCGGAAGAGCCTGGCACGGTTCAGCCCGCCATTTAAGGCTTGGGCCATGTCTGCTCCCCTCTCGAAAGCGCAGCAGGCCCTGGCAGACTATGACGAGGCGCGGGCGGACTACATGCGTTTTCTGAGCATGGACCCGCCCGACTACAAGGCGGTCAACGACGCAATGGTGGCCATGGACGAAGCTCATATCCGCTTCAAGCTGGCGATGGGCGACTTCGATCCACCGACCCATCTGCGTCCTCTGTAGCGACCCTGGCGGGCTGCCGCCTATACCCGGCTGATCCCACCGCCTTCTCGCGGGTACCTACAATCGCGGCACCACGCCACGGCCGTCCGGCCCCCTACCGAAAGTCCCCTGTGCAAGACTGCTTTGACGACATTGCCAAATTCAAGGCAGTGCTGGCGGACCATGGGGTTCCCGGTGCGTTGGCCTTCCTGAACCGGCGCGCGCCGCACCGCTACACGGCCATCTACAAGCTCGATGGTGACGTGATGCTGAACGTGGGCATCCACGACCGGCTCGGACAGGTGGTGTCCCCCTTGTCACCCACGCCCCGTGACCACTCGCTGTGCAGTTATGTGCAGCCCGCTCAGGCCTTCGTCAGCGAAGACGTCCTGACCGATGCGCGCCTGGCCACCCATTTCCAGCGCGGGGTGATCAATGCCTATGTTGGTCTGCCGCTGTCGCGCGGTCCCCGGCATCTCTACGGCACGCTGTGCCAGATGGACCCCGAAGCCCGGCACCTGCCCGAAGGCGAATACCGCTTTCTGGAAATGATTGCGCCGCTGCTGCTCGATCACCTGGACTGACGCCGTTGGCCGCACCGGCGGCGCGCGGGTAGGTAGGTGGTCTCCGACAACCGGAGATTCAGTTGACCTATGCGGCGGGCGCCACGGCTTGTCCACAATGAAAGGCATGAAGGGACCGGATCAGCCGACCCTGCACTGTGGTTCCATCAAGCCGGAGATGAAATGCAGGCACACCTCACCACTTCTCACATGCGCCCCACCGTTGCCTTGGCCGACTACGATTTTTTGCGGGCAACCTACGACATGCTGCTGCGCGCGCCGGTGCCCGACCGGCGTGCCATCGACGCGGCCTTCGCCGCACTGGACGCGGCCCACGCGCGCCTGAAGGCGGCCCACTTGCAACTGGTGTTCGGCCTGCTGAACTAGGAGCCTGTCGGGGCGGCGTCTGCACGTGGCCAACTGCATTGCCGAAACCGCCCGTGGCGTGCCGCTGCCGCAGGCTTGATGGCTGAGGCCCGGGCTTGCGGGGCGCATGTTTACGGTTTCTGCTGAAAGGGCCGCGCAGCCCTTTCCCTGCAAGCGCAAGCAGCTATCAAATAAATAGCATTCGAAATAGAATTTTGGTCTTCGCGACCGGGGACGCCTGGGTTCAGAGATTCAGGGTTCAGGGTTCAGGGGTTCAGGGGTTCAGTGGTTCAGGGGTTCAGCAGGATGGTGACCAGCAGCGAGGCGGCCGTGGTGGCTTTCAGCGCATGCGGTTCGCCGCCGGGCAGGGCCATCAGTTCACCGGCTCCCAGCGTGCGCGAAAGTCCGGGGGTGCTGACCACGGCTTCACCCTCCAGGCATTGGATGGTGATTTCGCCGGACACCTGGTGTTCGGGCACGTTCTGGCCGGCCGCCAGCACCAGGCGCATCAGCTGCAGTTTCCCGGTCTTGAGCAGGCTGTGGGTTTTGACGTCCTGCAGCTTGCCGGCGAGGGGCTGCACATTGATGATATCGAGCGGTTGCGCGTGGTCCAGTGCCATGGTGTTATTCCTTCGGGGTCTGTTGTCACACTAACCAGCCCCGGGGGTTTTGTCCATAGGCAGGATTCGCCGGCGCTGGCTGCCGCGTGTGCGGTGGAATGTGCGGTGGATAATGGGCGCCAAAAAGGGGCTTTCCGCCACGCACATGCCTGACCTCCCGTGCTTCCGACACCTTGTCCGCCCGCGTGCATGGCTGCGCGGGTTCTCGCTGATGCTGGCGCTGCTGATCTCCCCGCTGCTGCATGCACAGGGCGGCGCGCTGATGATCGGCCAGCAGGGCAGCTACCCGCTGTCGCGCGCCTTCATGGTGCTGGAAGACCCCGGCGGCCAGCTGTCGCTGGACGAGGTGCTGCAGCCGGCGCAGCAGGCGCGCTTCCAAACGGTGGCGCAGATCGGGTCAGCCACCAACTTCGGACTGACCTCGTCGGCCTTCTGGCTGCGCATAACGCTGCAGGCGCAGGCGGATGCGCCTGCGCCGTGGCTGCTGGAGGTCGCTTTTCCGACACTCGACCAACTGGACCTCCACACGTCAAACCCCCGCGGCGGGTTTGAGCACCAGCGCGGCGGCGATCTGTTGCCCTTTGCCAGCCGGGCGGTGCCACACCGCAACCATGTGCTCCCGGTGACGCTGCAGCCCGGCTTGGACACCACGCTTTATCTTCGTGTGCAGTCGCAGGGAACGGTGTCGGTTCCGGCCCGCCTGTGGCAGACCGGGGCGCTGTGGCAACACGACCAGCGGGAGTACGCCGTGCTCAGCCTGTACTTCGGCCTGCTGATCGGCCTGCTGCTCTACAACCTGCTGCTGTTTTTTTCGGTGCGGGACCCGGCTTACCTGATTTATGTGGGTTTTGTCGGTGGCATGGCCATCTCGCAGGCGGCGCTGACGGGACTGGGGGCTCAGTTCCTCTGGCCCGGACAGACCTGGTGGGGCCATGTGGCGTCGCCGGTGGGCCTGTCCGTGTCCGCCGCGTTCGGCCTCCTGTTTGCGTGCAATTTTCTCGGCAGCGCCACCCGCATGCCGCGCTTGAACCGCGTGATGCAAGTGCTGGTCGGTGGCTGGATTTTGACGCTGCTGGTCGCTCTGCTGCTGTCTTACGCGGCCTCTTCCTGGATGGTGACCGGGCTGGCGGTCGTCAGCGTCACGGTGGTGGTGCTGGCCGGCATCCTCAGTGTGCGGGCCCGCTACCACGGCGCACCTTATTTCCTGACGGCCTGGGCCGTGCTGCTGATCGGGGTGATGATCATCGCGCTGCACAACATCGGCATGCTGCCGTCGAACCTGCTGACGACCAATGCGCTGCTGATCGGTTCGGCGCTGGAGATGGTGCTGCTTTCATTTGCGCTGGCCGACCGCATCAATGTGGCGCTGGCCGAAAAGAAACAGGCCCAAGCCGCCAGCCAGGCCGACCAGGCCACGGTCGAAGCCCTGCGCCAGTCGCAGGAGCGTTACCGCGCGGTGCTGCAGGAGCGCGAAACCATACTTGCCAACTCCATCGTCGGCATCGCGTTCCTGACGCCTGAAGGGCGTTTTCGCTGGGCCAACCAGGCCATGCTCGAAATTTTTGCCGCCGGCGACCAGCCGCTGACCTCGATGGAGCCGTTTTACCTGTCGCGCGAGGACTACCTGCGCGTCGGGGGCGAGGTGGCGGCCTGCATCCGGGCGGGCCGGGCTTACGAAACCGAGATCCAGGTCCGCCAGTACACCGGCGCGCACATCTGGATTTCCCTGTCCGGCAAGGCTGTCAGCCCGCGCGACCTGACGCAGGGCACGGTGTGGGTGATGACGGACATCACCCGGCGCAAGGAGCTGGAAGCCGAGCTGGTGCGTACCTCGTCCGTGCGGGAAGCCATTTTGAACAGCGCGCTGGTCGGCATTGTGCTGTCCGCGGCGCGCAGGCTGGAGTGGGTCAACGCCAAGTTCGCCGAGATGATGGACTACCCGCGCGAGGAGCTGATCGGCCGTTCGGCCCTGCGGCTGCACCCGGACGCCGCGGCGTGGGAAAACTTCGGGCAGCGTGCGCGCGAAGCCCTGAAAACCGCCGGTAGCTACACCTGCGAGCAGCAGTTTCAGCGGCGCAACGGCGAGCTGTTCTGGGTGGAGGCGGGCGGCAACTGCCTGCGGCCGCTTGATCCGGAGGCAGGGGTGATCTGGACTTTCCTGGACATCACCGAGCGCAAGAAATCGGAACAGGACACACGCGAGGCGCTGGAGCGGCAGCGGGAACTCAACGAGCTGCGCAGCCGTTTTGTGGCCATGACCAGCCACGAGTTCCGCACGCCACTGGCAAGCATCCTGTCGTCGGGGGAAATCCTCAAGCACTACGGCGAGCGCCTGCCCGCACCCGAAAAGGCGGAAGTGCTTGACACCATTGCGGCCAGTGTGCAACGCATGACGCGCATGCTCGACCGCGTGCTGCTGATCGGCAAGGCCGAGGCGCAGATGCTGGAGTTCGAACCCCAGCCCCTGGATCTTGAGAAACTCTGCCGGCAGCTGGTGCAGGAGGCGCGCACGCTGCAGCCTGACGGCCCGTGCGAGCTGCGCCTGCTGTTTGCGGCCGGCGGCGGGGCGGGGCTGCATGACGAAAAACTGCTCAGGCACATCCTGGGCAACCTGCTGTCCAACGCCGTCAAGTATTCGCCGCTGGGCGGCATCGTGCTGTGCCGTGTCTTTCTGGAGGACCGGCAACTGGTGCTGGAAGTGTCGGATAACGGCATCGGCATTCCCGCCGATGAAATCACCCACCTGTTCGAGTCCTTTCACCGCGCCAGCAATGTTGGCGCCATACCCGGCACCGGCCTGGGCCTGGCCATTGTCAAGAATGCGGTGGAACTGTACGGCGGCACGATTGAAGTCAGCAGCCTGGTGGGCCCGGCCGGTTCAGGCACCTGTTTCACGGTGCGCCTGCCGCTGAGGACCCAGACGCAGGACGCTCTGGTGCAGCCCGCCCTGCTGTAGTAGCTCGAAACCAGTCTTGGGGTCGCCGCTTCAGGACTGTTGCGGGGCCGCTGCGCCGGATGGCGGGCTGAACACTTCCAGCAGGCGGTCGAGCCCGCCCTCGTTGATGGCGACCATGGCCTGTTCGCGCACCTTCGGTTTGGCGTGGTAGGCCACCGAGAGGCCGGCCTCTCCCATCATGGGCAGGTCGTTGGCGCCGTCGCCCATGGCGATGGCCTGGGCGGGCGGGATGTCGAGCATGGCGCAGGTCTGCAGCAGCATCTTTTTCTTCTCCTCGCCGTCGCAGATGTCGCCCCAGGGTTGGTCCACCATGCGGCCGGTCAGCAGGCCGTTCTCGACTTCAAGCACATTCGAGCGCGTGTAGTCGATGCCGAGCTCGTCGCGCACACGGTCGGTGAAAAAGGTGAAGCCGCCGCTGACCAGCAGCACCTTCAGGCCGGCAGCCTTGCAGGCATGCACCAGTTCGGCGGCGCCCGGGTTGAGCTTGAGTCGCTGGTGGTAGACCTCGTCCATGCTGGCTACGCTGACGCCCTTGAGCAGCGCCACACGCCGGCGCAGGCTTTCCTTGTAGTCGGCGATTTCGCCGCGCATGGCCGCTTCGGTGATGGCTGACACCTCGGCCTTGCGGCCGGCGGCGTCGGCGATTTCATCGACACACTCGATGTTGATCAAGGTCGAGTCCATGTCGAAGGCGATCAGCTTGAAGTCGCCGAGTTTGAGGTCAGGTGTGGTGAGCTTGACGGCAAGGCCGGGGAGGGATTCAGCGGGGGTCATGCGGGTGTGGCTTCCGTGGTGGTTTTGGGTTGTCCGAGGGATTTCAGTACGTCGCGAACCATTTGCGCCCGGTCCTTGGGTTCCTTGAGTTCGCGCTCGATGCGCAGCTTGTCGTTGCCGGCCAGCTTGATGTGTCTGTTCTTCTGGATCAAATGCATGATGGCCATCGAGTCGATGGGCGGGTCCTTCTTGAAGGTGATGTTGATCAAGGTGGGCGCGGCATCGACCTTGACCACGCCATAAGGTTTGGCGATGACGCGCAGGCGGTGCACGTCGATCAGGGTCTGCGCCTGCGCCGGCAGTTTGCCGAAGCGGTCCACGATTTCCTCGAGCAGGCTGTCGATCTGGTCGGTGGTTTTTGCAGTGGCCAGCTTTTTGTAAAAGCTCAGTCGCAGGTGCACGTCGCCGCAATAGTCGCTGGGCAGCAGGGCCGGCGCATGCAGGTTGATCTCGGTGCTGACATTGAGAGGCGCCAGCAGGTCGGGCTCCCGGCCGGCCTTGAGTGAGGCCACGGCTTCGTTGAGCATTTCGTTGTAGAGCTGGAAACCGATCTCCATCATGTTGCCGCTCTGGTTTTCGCCAAGCACCTCACCGGTGCCGCGTATCTCCAGGTCGTGCATGGCCAGGTAAAAGCCCGAGCCGAGTTCTTCCATCTGCTGGATGGCTTCGAGCCGCTGGCTGGCCTGTTTGGTCAGGCCTTCGATGTCGGGCACCATCAGGTAGGCATAGGCCTGGTGGTGGCTGCGGCCAACCCGTCCGCGCAGCTGGTGCAGCTGCGCCAGGCCGAACTTGTCGGCGCGGCTCATCACGATGGTGTTGGCCGTCGGCACGTCGATGCCGGTCTCGATGATGGTCGAGCACAGCAGCAGGTTGTAGCGCTGCGCCACAAAGTCCTTCATGACTTTCTCGAGTTCGCGCTCGGGCATCTGGCCGTGCGCGACGGCAATCCGCGCCTCTGGTAGCAGGGCTTCGAGTTTTTCACGGCGGTTCTGGATGGTCTCGACCTCGTTGTGCAGGAAGTAGACCTGGCCGCCGCGTTTCAATTCGCGCAGCACGGCTTCGCGGATCACGCCGTTGCTTTCGCTGCGCACAAAGGTCTTGATCGCCAGCCGTCGCTGCGGCGCGGTGGCGATCACGCTGAGGTCACGCAGGCCCTCGAGCGCCATGCCCAGGGTGCGCGGAATCGGCGTGGCGGTCAGGGTCAGCACATCGACCTCGGCGCGCATGGCTTTCATCGCTTCCTTGTGGCGCACGCCGAAGCGGTGTTCCTCGTCGATGATGAGCAGGCCCAGGCGCTGGAACTTCACGTCCTGGCTCAGCAGCTTGTGCGTGCCGACCACGATGTCGATGCTGCCGTCGGCGATGCCCTTGATGGCGGCGGTGATTTCCTTGCCCGAGCGGAAGCGGCTCATCTCGGCGACCTTGACCGGCCATTTGGCAAAACGGTCCACCAGCGTCTGGTAGTGCTGCTCGGCCAGCAGGGTGGTGGGCGCCAGCAGCGCCACCTGCTTGCCGCCGGTGATGGCGATGAAAGCGGCGCGCAGCGCCACCTCGGTCTTGCCGAAGCCGACGTCGCCGCAGACCAGGCGGTCCATGGGGCGCGGGCTGATCATGTCCTGGATCACGGCGTGAATCGCGGCGCGCTGGTCGGCGGTTTCCTCGAAGCCGAAGTCGTTGGCAAAACTTTCGTAGTCGTCCGGTGAATAGCGGAAGGCGTGGCCTTCGCGCGCGGCGCGGCGGGCGTAGATGTTGAGCAGTTCGGCAGCCGAGTCGCGTACCTGCTCGGCGGCCTTGCGCTTGGCTTTTTCCCACTGGCCGCTGCCCAGGCGGTGCAACGGCGCCTCGTCGGCGCTGACGCCGGTGTAGCGGCTGATCTGCTGCAACTGGCTGACCGGCACATACAGGGTCGCATCGTCGGCGTATTGCAGGTGCAAAAACTCGGCGTTGCCCTGGCCCAGGTCCATGTTGACCAGGCCCTTGTAGCGGCCGATGCCGTGCGCGCTGTGCACCACCGGGTCGCCGACATTGAGCTCGGACAGGTCCTTGATCAGCGCCTCGACGTCGCTGACCTGTTCCTGCTTGCGGTTGCGGCGCCGGGTGACGACACCCGCGGCAAACAGTTCTGTTTCGGTGACGAAGTCAATGTCGCCGGCCAGCCAGCTGAAGCCGGTGTTCAGGGCCGCCGTGGCGATGCCGAGTTTTTCGCTGCTGTGCTGGAAGTCTTCCAGCGAATCAAAAGCCGGCGGACTGACACTGCTGGCGCGCAGGAAATCGAGCAGGCTTTCGCGCCGGCCGTCGCTTTCGGCCAGCAGCAGCACCCGCTGCGGTGTGTTGCGGATATGCGCCTTCAGGCGGGCCAGCGGGTCTTCCGCGCCGCGCACCACCGACATGGGCGGTAGTGAATTGAAGTCGGCGTAGGGGGAGCCCTCACCCCTGCCCTCTCCCAGAGGGAGAGGGAGTAAATCCGCTTTGATCCTCACTTCCGCTGGGAGAGGGAGTAAATCCCCGGTAATCCCCTCTCCCTCTGGGAGAGGGCCAGGGTGAGGGCTTCGCGCCTTCAACGCGAGCTGCGCGTAGTCGTTGGCGCGGGCGTAAAACTGCTCGGTGCCCAGGAACAGCGCTTCCGGCGGCAAGGCCGGGCGGTCCGGCGCGTCCCGCACCAGGCGGTAGCGGTCTTTGGTGTCCTGCCAGAAACGCTGGAAGGCCGGCTCCAGGTCGCCGTGCAGCACCACGGTGGCGTCGCTGCCGAGGTAGTCGAACACGGTGGCCGTGTCGTCGAAAAACAGCGGCAGGTAATACTCGATGCCGGCCGTCGCCACGCCGTTGCCGATGTCCTTGTAGATGCGGCTCTTGGTCGGGTCGCCGTCCAGCAGTTCGCGCCAGCGGTTCCTGAACTTGGCGCGTGCGTCGTCATCCATCGGGAATTCGCGGCCCGGCAGCAGGCGCACTTCCGGCACCGGGTACAGGCTGCGCTGGCTGTCGGGGTCGAAGGTGCGGATGGAGTCGATCTCGTCGTCGAACAGGTCCACGCGGTAAGGCACGGCCGAGCCCATGGGAAACAGGTCGATCAGTCCGCCGCGCACCGCGTATTCGCCGGGGCTGACCACCTGCGAGACATGGATGTAGCCGGCCAGGGTCAGCTGGCTCTTGAGTTTGGCCTCATCGAGCTTTTGCTTGACCTTGAAGTGAAAGGTGTAGCCGGCCAGGAAGGACGGCGGCGCCAGGCGGTACAGCGCCGTGGTGGCCGGCACGATGACCACATCGGCGCCGGTTTCCTTGTCGTGCTGGCTGATGCGCCACAGGGTGGCCAGGCGTTCGCTGATCAGGTCCTGGTGGGGCGAGAAGGTGTCGTAGGGCAGGGTTTCCCAGTCGGGAAACAGGGCGCAGCGCAGGGCCGGTGCAAAAAAGGCCAGCTCGTCCAGCAGGCGTTGCGCCGTGGCCGCGTCCGCGGTGACGATGGCAGTGAGCCGGCCGGCCGCTTTTTCCCTCAGGCCCAGCTGCGCCAGCAACAGGGCGTCGGCGGAGCCGGCGGGTTGCGGCAGGGTGTAGCGTTTGCCAGGGAGCAGTTTGGGTAAATCCATGAAGCAGTCGGAATTAGGTAACAGGAAAGCGGCGGAAAAAAGGAAAACACCCCAAACGGTGCAGAGTGGGGTGTGAACGGCCCTGGCTGGCCTTGGAAGCCCCGATTTTAGAATCTATGATCAAGCCATGACGCCGATCCCGCCGAAATCCCTGGTTCCCCGCTTTTATGCGCTGATTCCGTGTGCGGGTCAGGGCATGCGCGCCATGGGTGACAACGCGGCGCAGGGCGCAGCCGCGGCCTTGCCCAAGCAGTACCAGCCGATCGCCGGCGTGCCCATGGTGCAGCACACGCTACGGGCCTTTGCCGGGGTGGCGCGTATCAATTCCTGCCTCGTGGTGGTGGCCCCCGGCGACGATTTTTTCAGCGGGGCAGCCCGGGCCGGGTATGAGGTGGCGCCCTGCGGCGGCGCCACACGTGCCGCCAGCGTGCTCAATGGCCTGCAGCAGCTGGCTGCCAGCGGCGCCGAACCCGATGACTGGGTGCTGGTCCACGATGCGGCGCGTTGCCTGGTCACGCCCGCGCTGATCGACCGCTTGATCGATGCCTGCCACTGCGACCCGGTGGGCGGCCTGCTGGCCCAGCCGGTGCCCGACACGCTCAAGCAGGGACGGGACGAACGCGTGGTCGCCACCGTGGACCGCTCGGACAAATGGCTGGCCCAAACGCCGCAGATGTTCCGCCTGGGCGCCCTGACGCAGGCCCTGAAGATGGCGCAGACCCTGGGCGAGCCGGTGACCGATGAAGCCAGTGCCATGGAAGCGGCCGGTGTGGCGCCGCAGCTGGTGCGCGGCAGTGCCCACAACTTCAAGGTCACCTACCCGGAAGATTTTTTGCTGGCCGAAGCCCTGATCAAAAGCCGGACTCCGGCAAAGCCGCGAGTGCGCAAACCCGCCGCACCGAAAGCTGCGCAGAAAGTTTTATCTGATGACACCGGCCGCGAATCCATCTGACTCCACATGTGGGGAGAGCGTGGGGGTACCCGCTTCAACAGCCGGGGCCGCGGAACCGGCTTTGCCGGGCCGCAGGCGCAGCGCCCCCTCGGGGGGCAGGGAACCACACGAAGTGGGGAGCGTGGGGGCACCGTTTCGCATCGGTGAAGGCTGGGACACCCATGCGCTGGTGCCGGGCCGCAAGCTGATCATTGGCGGTGTCACGGTGCCGCACAGCGCCGGCCTGCTCGGCCACTCCGATGCGGATGTGCTGATCCACGCCATCATCGACGCGCTGCTGGGCGCCGCCGGTCTGGGCGACATCGGCAGCCATTTCCCCGACACCGATGTCCGCTTCAAGGGGGCGGACTCGGTGGTGCTGCTGCGTGAAACCGGCCGCCTGCTGGCCGAACGCGGACTTCGCATAGGCAACATCGACAGCACCGTGATTGCGCAGGCGCCCAAGCTGGCCAGCCACATTCCGGCGATGCGCGAGCGCATCGCGCAAACCCTGGGGCTGGAGGCCGGACGGGTCAACGTGAAAGCCAAGACCGCCGAGAAGCTGGGGCCGGTGGGGCAGGGGCTGAGCATCGAAGCGCGAGCTGTGGCGCTATTGTTTTAATAGCTGCTTGCGCCCGTCGGATAAGGGCTGAGAGGCGATTTGATGCATAAGGTGCTCAGCGGCCCTCTGACGACTTCCTTCGACAGGCTCAGGACGAACGGGTATAGCGGAGGCTCTTAAGGCAAGCCGGGGCCGCGGGTCCGGCTCCGCCGGCCCGCAGGCGCAGCGGCCCCCTCGGGGGGCAGGGAGCTACACGCAGTGAGCGACCGTGGGGGCACTATTCAACCCCTTCTTAGTTTGATGTGCGCAGCCAGTCCGCCCGAACTGGTGTTGGCCAGCGCGAACACGCCGCCCATGCGGTGCAGGGTTCTCTCGACAATCGCCAGGCCCAGCCCGGCCCCGGTGGCCGCCGTGCGGGCCGCGTCGCCGCGGAAAAAGGGCTTGGTCAGGTTGTTCAGGGCCTGCGGCGCGACGCCGGTGCCGTGGTCGCGCACCTTGATCAGCACCCACTGGTCGCGTTCCTTGGCTGCGATGTCGACCATGGCGATGCCGGTCTCCGGTGTCTTGCCATAACGCCGCGCGTTTTCCAGCAGGTTGGCGATCACGCGGGACAGCTCGACCTCGTCGGCGAGCACCACAATCTGGCCCGGAAGTGACACATTGACGCGCATGTCGGCGTATTCGCCCACAGAATAGACGGCCGCATCGACGATGGCATTGAGCGACACCGACGCCAGCTGCGGCGGATCGGGCCGGGCGTAGTCCAGGAACTTGTCGATGATGGCGTCGAGCTGGGTGATGTCGGCGGCCATATGGGCCCTGGCCTCCGGATCGGCCACGCTCATTTCTGTTTCGAGCCGCAGCCGCGCCAGCGGCGTGCGCAGGTCGTGTGAAATGCCGGCCAGCATGATGACGCGGTCTTCCTCGATTTTGGAGAGCTGCTCGGCCATGCGGTTGAAGCCGATGTTGACCTCGCGGATCTCACTGGTCGCCACCTGCTCGTCGAGCAGGCTGGCGTCGAAGTCACCGTCGCGCATGCGGCTGGCCGCAAACGACAGCTGTTTGAGCGGCCGGTTGATGAGGCGCGCAATCAGCGCGGCACCGACAAGCGACAGGATCGCCGCCGTGATCAGCCAGATCAGCCAGGTGCCGCCCTGCAGGGGGCCCAGCCGCGAGGGGTCGGTCAGCAGCCAGTAGGCGTCGCCGTCGATGTTGAACCCGACCCACAGGCCGGGCACGCCGTTGACGGACCGGGCCACCACCGTGCCTTCGCCCATGCGTGCCGTCAGTTCGTCGCCAATGCGCTCACTGAAGGGATCGTTGACAAAGTGCTCGAACTTGTCGCGCGGTTCGCGCGGCGAGATGCGCACACCTTCTTCCTCGGCCAGGGTCTTGATCAGCCAGACCCGGGTGATGGAGTCGGAGTATTTCAGCGCGGCGCGGCTCAGGTTGACCAGCGAGGCGAGTTGCCGGGCGCTTTGCACGGCGCGCGGCTCGAATTCCAGCGCCCGGAAGGTCTGCAGCCAGGCGACGATGCAGCCAATCAGCAGCAGTGAGAGGAACAGGAAGGTGCGCCAGAACAGGCTCAGGCCGACGCGCGGGCGCATCTCCAGTGGCGCCGGTGCGGTTTCCGGCGCCGCGGGGGCAGTTTCCAGGTGTACGGCGCGTGTGCCTTGCATTCGGGGACTCAGGGTGAGGTGGGTTGGCCCGGTCAGCCTGAGGGGAGTCGGGCGTCCGGCAGCAAGTGGCGCTTTCGCTTTCGCTTCAGCTCGTGCCGTCCGGCACGAAGACATAACCGATGCCCCACACGGTCTGGATGTAGCGGGGCGCCGCAGCGTCCACCTCGATCAGCTTGCGCAGGCGCGAGACCTGCACGTCCAGGCTGCGGTCAAAGGGCTCAAACTCCCGGCCGCGCGCCAGTTGCGCCAGCTTTTCGCGCGACAGCGGCTGGCGCGGATGCCGCACCAGCGTCTTGAGCATGGCGAATTCGCCGGTGGTCAGTGGCAGCTCCTCGCCATTTTTCTGCAGGGTGCGCAAGCCCATGTCGAAGCTGAAGGGCCCGAAATTGACCACTTCCTGCTCGCTCGACGGCGCGCCCGGCACTTCGACCGCGGGGCGGCGGCGCAGCACGGCATGGATGCGCGCGAGCAATTCGCGCGGGTTGAACGGCTTGGCCAGGTAATCGTCGGCGCCGACTTCCAGCCCGACGATGCGGTCCACGTCCTCGCCCTTGGCGGTCAGCATGATGATGGGGGTGCGGTCGTTGGCGGCGCGCAGGCGCCGGCAGATGGACAGGCCGTCTTCGCCGGGCATCATCAGGTCGAGCACGATCAGGTCCACGGCATCGCGCATCATGATGCGGTTCAGGGCCTTGCTGTCCTCCGCCAGGATGACTTCAAAACCTTCCTGCGTCAGATAGCGGCGCAGCAGGTCGCGGATGCGGGCATCGTCGTCAAGAATCAGGATCTTGTCAGCGCGGGTGGAGTTGCTAGCTTGTGTCATAAGGCGATCGTAATTTGTAACAGAGCCAATTCTGCGGGCTAAAAACGCGGATTCGAGATTTTTTGTGCACTTTGACAGACTGTTACAGAAGTTGCAGTTACGGGCAGGCGGGATAAGGGAGAGTTGCGAACCAATGGCAGGCTTGGGCCCTTCGATGGCAACCATTGACGGCCGATGCTGACAAGCCGGGCGCTGAAAGTCGTCTATCGTTTCGCCAGCGGCGCGGTTTTTGCCGCATGCCCATTGTTTTTTATTCAACCGAAAGTGATCCCTTGAAAAAAACCACCCACCTTTTTGCCGCCTGTGCGCTCCTGGCCGCAAGCACCGGCCTGTTTGCCCAGAACCAGCCTGGACCTTACGCGCCGCTGCAAAACGTCGCGCAGCTGTCGGCCAGCGCGGCCGTCGAAGTGCAGCAGGACCTGCTGTCCATCGCAATGACCACCACGCGCGACGGCAGCGATGCCGCCACGGTGCAAAACCAGCTCAAGCTGGCCCTGGAGGCGGCACTGGCCGAGGCCAAAAAAACCGCCCAGCCTGGCCTGATGGATGTGCGCACCGGCAACTTCAGCCTGTACCCGCGTTATGGCAAGGACGGCAAGATGAACGGCTGGCAGGGCAGCACTGAGATGGTGCTGGAGGGCCGGGACTTTGCGCGCATCACGGCAGCGGCCGGCAAGGTCCAGACCTTGAGCCTGGGCAATGTCGGTTTTGCGCTGAGCCGCGAGGCCCGTGCCCGCGTCGAGGGGGATGCGCAGGCGCAGGCGATTGAGCGTTTCAAGGCCAAGGCCGGCGAGATCGCCCGGGGTTTCAATTTTTCCGGCTACACGCTGCGTGAAGTCGCCATCAACGCCAATGACCAGGGCCCGATCCGTCCGCGCATGATGGCCATGGAAGCCAAGGCCGCAATGTCGGATTCGGCGATTCCTGTCGAAGCCGGCAAAAGCACCGTGCTGGTCAACGTGTCGGGCTCCGTGCAGATGAAGTGACGACGTGCCCTCTGCTGGTGATCCGGCCGTACCGGACACTCCCGGAAGGGCGTTTGCCTGACAGACGGAAACAGGGCCGGTCCGTAAGCTGGTGAGCATGAATGTTCATTTTCTGGCGCAGGACGCCGCGCGCCGGGGCCCCTTGCTGATTGTCATCAATGCGGGTTCGGGCCACCACAACACCGACGACGAACAGGCCCTGATGGCGCGCGTGTTCACGCAGGCTGGCCGCGAGTTCGAGTTCCTGCCGATTGACGAAACCAACCAGATCGACCAAGTGGCGCGCAGCGCTGTCCGCCAGGCCAAGGCCCGGGGTGGCGTGGTGGTGGCTGCGGGCGGCGACGGCACCATCAATGCCGTGGCCCGCGCCGTGCTGGGCAGCGGCTGCCCCTTCGGCGTCCTGCCGCAGGGCACCTTCAATTATTTCGGCCGTGTCCATGCAATCCCGCAGGAGACCGAGGCGGCGGCCAGGGCCCTGGTCGGCGCCAGTGTGTCGCCGGTCCAGGTCGGCCAGGTCAACGGCAGGCTGTTTCTGGTCAATGCCAGTCTGGGTCTGTACCCGCAATTGCTGGAGGACAGGGAAGCCTGGAAGCAGCAGTTCGGCCGCAGCCGCCTGGTGGCTTTTGTTTCGGGCATGGCCTCGTTGCTGCAGACGCGCCGCCAGCTTCAGCTGCAGATCGAATCGGCCGGCCAGGTGGCCGCCTTGCGCACACCGACGCTGTTTGTCGGCAACAACCACCTGCAACTCACACGTGTGGGCATTGCCGAAAAAGACGCCAATGCGGTGGTGCACGGCCAGCTGGCCGGGGTGGTGGTGCGTCCCATCGGCACGCTGGCGCTGTTCGGCCTGCTGCTGCGCGGCCTGCTGGGGCGGCTCGGCGATGCAGACAATATCCACAGCTTTTCGTTTCGCCGCCTGACGGTCACGCCGCGCGGGCGCCGGCGTGTCAAGGTGGCCACCGACGGGGAGGTCTGCTGGATGGAGGCACCGCTGGTGTTCGAGGTCGCCGACCAACCCCTGCTGCTGATGGTTCCCGCGCCGGCCGACCGGGTGGAAGTGGCCTGATGAACAAGCTGCTGCAGATCTCCGACCCCCATTTCGGCACGGCGCAGCCGCCGGTGATGGAGGCGCTGGTGGAACTGGTGCGGCAACAGCGCCCTGATGTGCTGGTGCTGTCGGGCGACATCACGCAACGTGCGACGGCGGCGCAGTTTGGCGAGGCGAGGGCGTTTTGTGAACGCCTGCAGATTCCGCAGATGCTGGTTTTGCCCGGCAACCACGACATCCCGCTGTTCAACCCCTGGCAACGCCTGGTCACGCCTTATGCGCGCTATTTGCGGGCCTTCGGGCCCGGCCTGGAACCGGTGCTGGACACCGCCTGGCTGCAACTGAGCATGGTGAACACCACGCGCCGCTGGCGGCACAAAAATGGCGAGGTGTCGGCCCGGCAGATCGAACGGGTGGCCGCTCGCCTGCGCCGGGCCGGGCCCGGGCAACTGCGCGTGGTGGTGGTGCACCAGCCGGTGTATGTGCTGCGCGCTGAGGACGAGCACGACCGCCTGCTCGGCTGGGAGCCGGCGGTGCGCGCCTGGGCCGCTGCCGGCGCGGACATTGTCATGGGGGGGCATATTCACCTGCCTTATGTCTGCGAACTGTCCTCCTGCGTGGAAGGCCTGCCGCGGCGCCTCTGGTGTGTGCAGGCCGGTACCGCGCTGTCCTCACGCATCCGGCGCGAAGCTCCCAACTCCGTGAACCTGCTGCTGTGCGACCCGGCCGCCCATCCGCTGGCGGGCCGGCTCGAACGCTGGGACTACCGCAGCGCCGGCGGCGCGGGGCGTTTTGAAGTGGCGCATACCAGCGAGTTTCTGCCGGACCGCGCGGTGGTTCGCTGAATCTGCGGACGGATCAGGCGGCAGACAGCGCTTTTTTGCGCAGCTGCCGGGCCACGATGATGTCCCGCAAATGGTCGTAGCTCCAGTTGAAGGCAAAGGTGTAGGGCAGGAAAAACAGCACGATGCCGATGTCCAGCACAAAGGCTTCCCACAGTCCGATGTCCAGCCACCAGGCGGCCAGCGGCACCACGGCCAGGATCAGGCCGACCTCGAACAGCACCGAATGCACCGCCCGCGCGCCCAGCGTGCGCCGGAAACCCAGGCGGCGCTGGGCGTTGTCAAACACCGCGTTGAACACCATGTTCCAGGCCATGGCGATCAGCGAAATCATCAAGGTCAGCAGCCCCATGTGCGCCAGCGAGTAGCCCAGCAGCCAGGCGCCCAGCGGCGCACAGAGGGCGATGGCCAGCACCTCGAAACCGAGGGCGTGGAAAAAACGTTCTTTGACGGACTTCTGGAGGAGACTCATGGGCTGGCTGGTGCGCTGGTGAAATGGGATGCCTGTATTTTTATCGCTATTTCCAATACATTAAAGTTGATAATCATGTTAAAAATAGATAGATAGCCGCCATGCGCCATTCCCCTGAAGCCCTGACCGCCTTTGCCGAAGCCGCCGCGCTGGGCTCTTTTTCGGCTGCCGCACGCAAGCTGGGCAAAAGCCAGTCCACCGTGAGCACGGCGATTGCCAACCTCGAGATCGACCTCGGCCTGACCCTGTTCGACCGCAGCAGCCGCAAACCCGCGCTGACCGAACACGGCCGGGTGATGCTGGGCAAGGTGCAGGAAATCCTGGCCGCCAGCGACCGGCTCGACCTCTCAGCCAGCCAGCTCGGCGGCGGCCTCGAAGCCAGGCTCAGCGTGGTCTGGTCAGACACCTACCAGTCGGATCGTTTTGAAGACATGCTGACGGCTTTCGAACAGCGTTTCCCTGACCTGGAGTTCGAGTGCCTGATCGCCGAACACGGCGACCTGGTGTCGCTGGTGCAAACCGGGCGCGCCCACATCGGTGTGGTCGGCGCCCAAGGGGCGTATCCGCCCGACATCGGTTCAGCCACGATTGCCGAACAGTCCGAAATCGCGCTGTTTGTCGCCACCAGCCATGCGCTGGCCGGCACGACGGACATCACGCCCGAGCTGCTGGCCCGGCACCGCGAACTGCGGCTGGACACCTACCTGGGCCGCGCCGACCAGGTCATGCCGGCGGCGCGCCGCTCCTGGTCGGCGCCCAGTTACCTGATGCTGCTGGAGATGGCGGTGCTGGGTTTTGGCTGGGCCGCGATTCCGCGCTGGATGGTCACGCGTTTTGCCGTCGGCAAACTCACCGAGCTGGACGCGCGCGGCTGGCCGCAACGGGTGCCGGTGGACGCCGTCTGGTCGCGCCAGCGGCCGCTGGGCCGCGCCGGCACCTGGCTGCTGCAGGAAATGCTGGCCGCGCCGGCACCCACGGTTTTATAAGAAAATGAGGCTCCAGCCCTTATGGGGCGGGCGCAGGCAGCTCTTTATTTGATAGCGTCCGGGGCGCGGCCTTGCCGACTTCGCCCAGCAGCCACTGCCGGAAGGCGCCCAGCGGCTTGAGGTGGCTGCGCGACTCGGGGTAACACAGGTAGTAACCCATCTCGTCCATGTAGCCGTCGTCCAGCGGCGTGACGACGAGGCCGGCGGCGATGTCGTCCTGCACCAGGCAATGCGGCACCAGCGCCAGGCCCATGCCGGCACGCACCGCGCGTATCAGGCTGTGGTACTGGTCCAGCTGCGGGCCCATCAGCGTGTTGACGCCGCTGACGCCGTGCGCCGCGCACCAGTGGGTCCAGGCGTGCGGCACGCTCACATGCTGGAGCAGGGTGAAGCCGGTGATGTCCTGCGCCTGGCGCAGCGGCGGCTGCGCCGGCAGCCCTGGCGGGGCGATCAGCACGACCTCCCGGCCGGTCAGGTAGTCGGCCCGGGCGCCCGGCCAGCGGCCGTTGCCGAACAAAATCGCGCAGTCCAGGTCTTCGCGCTGGAAGTCGTAGCCCTGGGCATAGGGCACATAGTGCAGTTCGATCTGCGGATGCTGGCGCTGGAAGTCCGGCAGGCGGGGTATCAGCCATTTGGCGCCGAAGGTGGGCAGGGTGGACAGGTGCAGGGCGCCGCCGCCGTCGCCGCTGGTGATCAGCTCCAGCGTGGCGGCTTCCAGCTGCGCCAGCACCGGCCGCACGGCGGCCTCGTAACGCACACCGGCGGGTGTCAGGGTCAGGCGCTGGCGGATGCGCTCGAACAGCAACACGCCGGTGAGTTGTTCAAGCTCGCTGATCTGTTTGCTGACGGCGCTTTGCGACAGGTGCAAGGCCTCGCAGGCGCGCGAGACGCTGCCGAACCGCGCGGTGGTGGTGAAGGCGCGGAGCAGGTGAATCGGCGGCTGGAGGCGTTTCATGACCCGATTTTAAGTCAGGTTCATTCCAATATGGACTTAACTCAGTCGAAGACTTCACGGGTGGCCCCGGTCGTCTGGCACCACTCCTGTTACACAATGGATTCACAAATTCATTTTGAAAAGGATCACCA
Source organism: Polaromonas sp. (assembly GCF_029945925.1). Taxonomy (GTDB): domain Bacteria; phylum Pseudomonadota; class Gammaproteobacteria; order Burkholderiales; family Burkholderiaceae_C; genus Polaromonas. Next base: position 56,454 of record NZ_JAQSDN010000002.1, read on the forward strand.
TGCAAAGACGTCACCTCATCGCACTCGCCGCTACTTCAGTACTCCCTGGAATGGGTTGGGCGCAGTCGAACAAACCCTTGCGCCTGGTGGTGCCGTTTCCTCCCGGTGGTGCCACCGACATGACCGCCCGCGCGCTGGCCGAACCGCTGGCCCGCGCCCTGGGGATGACCGTGGTGGTTGAAAACCGCAGCGGTGCCGGCGGCTCCATCGGCATGTCCGAAGTGGCCAAGTCCGCACCGGATGGCCTGACCCTGGGCCTGGCCACGCTGTCGACGCACGGTGTCAACCCGGCCGTCTACAAAAAACTGCCTTACGACCCGATCAAGGATTTCGTGGCCGTGACCGAGCTGGTCAAGGCGCCCGGCGTGGTGGTGGTCAATGCCGCCCTGCCGGTCAAGAACTTTGCCGAACTGGTGGCCTACCTCAAGGCCAACCCGGGCAAGCTCAGCTACGCGTCCCCCGGCAATGGCACCATCGGCCACATGTGGGGCGAGATGTTCAAAAGCTCGACCAACACCTTCATGGTGCACATTCCCTACCGCGGTGCGGGCCCGGCCCTCAACGACGTCGTCGGTGGGCAGGTGATGGTGTATTTCGACCAGGTGGCCGCTTCGCTGCCTTTCATCCAGTCGGGCAAGCTGCGCGCGATTGCGGTGTCCTGGGACAAACGCCTGGACGTGCTGCCGGGCACACCGACTTATGGCGAACTCGGCTTGCCCAACAGCAACGACCCGTCCTGGTTTGGCTTGGTGGCGCCCGCCGGCACGCCGGCGGTCGTGGTCAACCGCGTCCAGCAGGCGGTGGTCAAGTCCCTGCAGGAGCCCGCCGTGCGCACCAAGCTGGCTGGGCAAGGGCTGTTTGCCTCGGGCACCACGCCCGCCGAGTTTGATGCGCAGATCAAGCGGGAAATCGCGAAGATGCAACGCATCGCCCAGTTCGCAAAAATCAGCATCGAGTAAATCAGCATCGAGTAAATCAGCATCGAGTAAATCAGCATCGAATAAATCAGCATCGAGTAAAGCGGAAGAAACCGCCCCGCAGCGCCTGCGCGCTGTGGGGCGGCTCCCATGCACCCCCGGCTGCAACGTGGCCTTGGCCGACTTGGCCACCGCAGGGGTGCCGACAGGACCACAATCATCACCATGACCCCATTTCTCCGCTCTCTGCCCGGCACCACGGCCCTGGTGCTCGATTCACCCCACAGCGGGACCGACTACCCCGACGACTTTGCCTACGCCTGCGCGCTGCCTATCCTGCGCCGCGCCGAAGACACCCATGTCGAAAAGCTCTACGACTTCGCCCACGGTCTGGGTGCGGGCTGGGTCGAGGCCTTTTTTCCGCGCAGCTACCTCGACGCCAACCGCGACACCACCGAGATCGACGTCAGCCTGTTTGACGAGTCCTGGCCCGATGCCGTGTCCACCGACACCAAGGTGATGAGCAAGGTGCGCCTGGGCAAGGGCCTGATCTGGCGCACCACCGATGACGGCGAGGCCATCTACGCGCGCAAGCTCGGCGTGGCCGAAGTGCAGGCGCGTATTGCGCGTTGCTGGGAGCCCTACCATGCGGCGGTGGCCCAGGCCATCGACAGCGCGCATCAGCGTCACGGCTACAGCATCCACCTCAACTGCCACTCGATGCCGGCCATCGCGTCCAGCCACGCCACCGAGTTCCCGGGCGAGGCGCATGCCGACTTCGTGGTCGGCAACCGCGATGGATCCACCTCCAGCGAGCCGCTGGCCCGGCTGGTGTGTCAGCACCTCCAGGGCCTGGGTTACAGCGTGGCCTACAACCACCCCTACAAAGGTGTGGAACTCGTGCGCCGTTACGGTGAGCCGCTGCAGCAGCGCCACAGCATCCAGCTCGAGGTCAACCGCAAGCTCTACATGGACGAGCAGACGCTGGCCATGCACGAAGGGGCTGTGCCTCTGAAGGCCAGCCTGCAGTCGCTGGTGCAGATGCTGCTGGCCACCGACCCGCGCACCCTGTAGTTCCGCGCCGCGTGGCAGGGCTCGCGGATAATCGCGGGCCATGATCACCCTGTTCAGCGACCTGCACGCCCTGCATGCGCCCGCCTTCGAATTTTTCCGCGGCGAGCGTGTGCCCTGTTTTGAAACCCCGGCGCGGGCCGCGTTTGTCCTGGAGCGCCTGCTGCAGGGCGGCCACGATTTGCGCGAGCCGCATGTCGACAGCCGCGCGGTGCTGTGCCAGGTGCACAGCGCGCGTTACCTTGCGTTTCTCGAGCACGCCTGGGAGCACTGGCTGCGCCTGGAGCCCGGCAACGCGGCGGGCCAGCCTTTTCCGTCGGTCTGGCCGGTGCGCACCCTGCGCAGCGACGTTGAACCGGTCAACTTCATCGCACGCCTGGGCCTGTATTCGATGGACAACGGCTCGCCGCTGTCGGCCGGCACTTGGGCTGCCGCCAAGGCCGGGGCCGACGCCGCGGCCAGCGCGGCAGCGCTGATCGGTGAAGGCGCGCGCGCGGTGTTTTGCTGCAGCCGCCCGCCCGGCCACCATGCGGGCGCCGACTTCATGGGCGGCTACTGCTTTCTGAACAATGCCGCCGTTGCGGCGCAGGCCTTGCGCCAGGGCGGCGCAGACCGGGTGGCCGTGCTCGACGTGGACTACCACCACGGCAACGGCACACAAAGCATTTTTTACGATCGCGCCGACGTGTTGTTTGTCAGCCTGCACGGCGACCCGCTGACCGAGTACCCGTTTTACCTCGGCCATGCCGACGAGGCGGGCGAGGGTGCCGGCCTGGGCTTCAACCTGAATCTGCCGCTGCCCGCGGGCGCGTCGGTCAGCGCCTGGTTCGAGGCGCTGGAGCAAGGTTGCCGGCGCATCACGCGGCATGGCGCGCAGGCGCTGGTGGTGTCGCTGGGGCTGGACACCTTCGAGGGTGACCCGATTTCCACCTTTGCGCTGCAGGCGGCCGACTTCGGCCGGCTGGGCCGGCGCCTGGCGGCGCTCGGCTTGCCGACGGTGTTTGTGCTCGAAGGCGGTTATGCGGCCGAAGCGCTGGGCACCAACGCGGTCCAGGTCATCGACGGTTTTGAACAGGGGGCGTAGATGGACAGCGTGGACGTGGTGGTGATAGGTGCGGGTGTGGTCGGGCTGGCCGTGGCGCGTGCGCTGGCCCTGCAGGGGCGCGAGGTGATGGTGCTGGAAGCGGCGGACGCCATCGGCACCGGCACCAGCTCGCGCAACAGCGAGGTGATCCACGCCGGCATTTATTATTCGCAGGGCTCGCTCAAGGCGCGCCTGTGCGTGGAAGGCAAAGAGTTGCTGTACGACTATTGCGCGCAGCGCAGCATCGGCCACAGCCGCTGCGGCAAGCTGATCGTCGCCACCCATGCATCGCAGATTCCCCAGCTGCAGGCCATCATCGCCAAGGCGGCCGCCAACGGGGTGCATGACCTGACGCTGCTCACACGTGAGCAGGCGCAGGCGCTGGAGCCTGCGCTGGACTGTGTGGCGGCCGTCTTGTCGCCGAGCACCGGCATTGTGGACAGCCACGCGCTGATGCTGGCGCTGCAGGGCGACCTCGAGAACGCCGGCGGCATGGTGGTGCTCAATTCGCCGCTGGCCCAGGCGCACTGTGCGCCATCAGCTATTGTTCTGGTAGCAGAAGACGGCACCGAACTGGCGGCGCAAAGCGTGGTTAATGCCGCCGGCCTGCATGCGCAGGTGCTGGCCAGTCGTTTTGCGGGGCTGGACGCGCAGCATGTGCCGCCCAGCCATTACGCCAAGGGCAACTACTTCACGCTTGCGGGCCGCTCGCCGTTCAGCCGCCTGATTTACCCGGTGCCCGAAGCCGCCGGGCTGGGTGTGCACCTGACCCTGGACCTGGGTGGCCAGGCCAAGTTCGGCCCTGACGTGCAGTGGGTGGACTCGCCCGATGATCTGGTGGTGGACCCGCGCCGCGGCGACGGCTTTTACGCCGAGGTGCGCAAGTACTGGCCGGGCCTGCCTGATGGTGCGTTGCTGGCCGGTTATGCCGGCATACGGCCCAAGATCCAGGCGCCCGACCAGCCAGCCAGCGACTTCCTGATCCAGGGCCAGTCCGAACACGGCGTCGCGGGCCTGGTCAACCTGTTCGGAATCGAGTCGCCGGGCCTGACCAGTTCGCTGGCGATCGGCCGCCATGTCAGCGAGCTGCTCCCGAAAAAATAGCTGCTGGCGCCCGTTGCGCGGGCGCTAGCAGCTGTTTTTGATTGAGAAGGTCTAGCCGCGTTTGCCGCTCACCATGCGGTAGAGGAACAGCAGCAGCATGGCGCCCAGCACGGCCGCGATGAAACCGGCGGACTCGCCGACCTGGTACAGGCCCAGCGCCCCACCCAGGTAGCTGGCAAGCACCGAACCGACGATACCTATCAGCACCGTGATGATGAAGCCTGAGGGGTCACGCCCGGGCATCAGGAATTTGGCGACCAGGCCAACGATAAAGCCGATAAGAATGGTCCAGAGAATGCCCATGAATGTGTGTTCCAGAAAAAAGGTTGAAGAGATGGCTGACGCGGAAGATCCGTTCAGTCCCGCAGGTCGGCCGGCACGGTTCCGCCATTGGCGGCCAGCTTGTTCATGACCTGGCGGTGCAGCCAGATGTTCATGGTGGCGCTGTCGCTGGTGTCGCCGGTATAGCCCAGTTCTTTCGCCAGTTCCTTGCGCTCGTTGAGGCCGCTGTCGAGGTCCAGCAGTTTCATCAGGTCAACAATGGAGGTTTTCCAGTTGAGCTTTTGCGGGTTTTTCTGCGCCATGCCGTTGAGCAGCGCTTCCACGTCGACCTGCGCCATAGGGGCCGGTGCGGCGGTGGCGGCGGCCGCTCGGGCTGCTCCGGCGGCCGCTGCGGCTGCCGCGACGTCATCGCTGGAGGGTCCAGAGGAGGCTGGCGGCTGTGCAGCCTGGGCCGACGGGAAAATTTTGCTGAAGATCTTGCCGAGAATGCTCATGATGGGTCCAGTCGAAGAAGTAAAGCGTTCATGATGGCGGGCACACCCGCCAGGCAGCAGAGGACGCCGGCGTATTTGCGTGTAGGAAAGCGGCGGGTGCGCGAGCCGCGAACTCGTGTCCAATAGGGGGTATGCAAACCGCCACCGAGATTGAAAAACGCCTGACCGACCTGGAGATCAAGGCCAGCTTCGGCGAAGACCTGCTCGACGAGCTCAACCAGGTCATCGTCCGCCAGCAGCAACAAATTGACCTGCTGATGCGCGAGCTCAGCCAGCTGCGCCAGCAACTGCCCGAGGCCGGCGCCGCCAACCTGACCCGCGCCGGCGACGACCTGCCGCCGCACTACTGAAACACACCGCATGGCCACCGAAAAAAGCATCACCACCGACGACTACAAGCTTTTTCCGTCGCCGCGCAACCGGCACCGCAGCATCTTCCTGCACCAGGTGTTTGTGCCTTACCCCTACATGCTGATCGACATGGACAGCTACAACTTCAAGGGCAAGGCCAGCCTGTTCGCGGCCTGCCGAACGGCTGACAACAAGATGGGCCAGCTGGTCACGCTGGAGTTGCCCGAGGACGAGTTGCGGTTCAGGCAACGGTTTGTCCCCGATTGAGGCAGAGTGCAGGCCCGCTCGGGTGCGGCGGTGGCGCCGCCCTGGATGCCGGAATCGATCGCCAGCCTGTGGCGGTGAGCGCAGTCAGCTATTAAATAAGTAGCATCGGTGTGGCCGCACATCGGTCCCCGCCAGGCCCGATGGATGGTCCACAATACGGCTTGTCATCCGGGCCTCCTACAATCGGAGGAGAAGTCATCGTCCATCCAGCAAGGAGATTCCCGACGTGCCCAATATCGCTACTGTTCTCAAAGCCGAAATTTCCCGGGTTGCCCGCAAGGACGCCCGCGCGGAAACCCAGCCGCTGAAAAAAGCTTCGTCGCAATACCGCAGCGATATCGCCGCCCTCAAAAGGCGTGTGCTGGCACTGGAGAAGCAACTGAGCCGCGTGCTCAAGTCCGGCAGGAAGGCTTCTGTGCCCGAGGAAGCCGAAGAGGGCGCCGGCAACGGATTGCGCTTCAGCGCCAAGGGACTCGCTGCCCAAAGGCGCCGGCTGGGGCTGACCGCCGCCGCCACCGCCAAACTCCTCAACGTGTCGGTGCAGTCCGTCTACAAGTGGGAAGACGGCAAGACCCGTCCCCGCGCCAGCCAGCTGCCGGCGATTGCGAGCCTGCGGAAAATGGGCAAACTCGAAGCGGCGAAAATCCTGGACGGTTTGCCGCAATAGAGGCTATCAATTCATGAGCATGCTTCGCCCATGCTTATTGGACTAGCGGCTCTTTTTGATAGCAAGCGCAGCTTCGGTCACCAGCCCCGGCCCCTTGTAGATCAGCCCGGTGTAGATCTGCACCACGTCGGCGCCGGCTTCGATCTTGGAGACCGCATCCCGGCCACTCATGATGCCGCCCACGCCGATGATGGGAAAACTTTTGCCAAGCGCCGCGCGCAGCTGGCTGATGACGCGGTTGCTGGCGGCCAGCACCGGCGCACCGCTGAGGCCGCCGGCTTCTTCGGCGTGCGGCATGCCCTTGACGGCCTCGCGGCTCAGCGTGGTGTTGGTGGCGACCACGCCGTCCATGCCGTGGCGCTTGAGCGTGGCGGCAATCACCTCGACCTGGGCCTCGTCGAGGTCGGGCGCAATCTTCACAAAAATCGGCACGTGTTTGCCGTGCTGCCGGGCGAGTGTTTCGCGGCGTTCGGCAATGCGGCCCAGCAGGGCGTCCAGCGCCTCGTCGCTTTGCAGCGCACGCAGGTTCTTGGTGTTGGGGCTGGAGATGTTGACGGTCACGTAGTCGGCATGCGGGTAGACGCCATCGAGGCAGATCAGGTAGTCGTCCACCGCGCTTTCGATCGGTGTGGCGGCATTCTTGCCGATGTTCAGTCCCAGCAGCAGCGGGTGCTTGACCTTCTGCTTGCGAAAACCGGACTTCTGCACGTTGGCAATGAAAGCGTCCAGCCCGTCGTTGTTGAAGCCGAGCCGGTTGATCAGCGCGTTGGCCTGCGGCAGGCGGAACATGCGCGGCTTGGGGTTGCCCGGCTGCGCTTTCGGTGTGACGGTGCCGACTTCGACAAACCCGAAACCCATGGCGGCCAGCCCGTCGATGCAGCGTGCGTTTTTGTCGAGCCCGGCCGCCAGCCCGACGCGGTTGGGAAATGTCAGGCCGGCCAGCGTGACGGGATCGTCCACCCGGCCCGAACAGTAGGCCAGCGCCAGCGGCGTGCGCTGCGTGCCGGCCAGCGAGGCCATGGTCAGTTCATGGGCGGTTTCCGGGTCCAGCCCAAATAAAAAGGGGCGGGCGAGGGCGTAGGGGAGCAGGGACATTGGATAATTTGTGTTGTTCTGTGCGGCAGGCCCCATTGTCGCAAACCCCATCCACTCCTTTCATTTTCGGACCGACATGACCCAAGACGAACTCAAAACACTGGTTGGCCAGGCCGCCCTGGCCTATGTCGAACCCGGCAGCATTGTCGGCGTCGGCACCGGCTCTACCGTCAACAAGTTCATCGACGCGCTGGCCGGCATCAAGGACACGATTGCCGGCGCGGTGTCCAGCTCGGTGGCCTCCACCGAACGCCTGCAGGCGCTGGGCATCCGGGTCTTCGACGCGGCCGATGTCGAGGAACTGGCGGTCTACATCGACGGCGCCGACGAGATCGACCGCGCCGGCTACATGATCAAGGGTGGCGGCGCGGCGCTGACGCGCGAGAAAATCGTGGCCGCCCAGTCGCGCAGGTTTGTCTGCATCGCCGACGAGTCCAAGCTGGTGCAGACGCTGGGCGACTATCCGGTGCCGGTGGAAGTCATCCCCATGGCGGCGCAGCGCATCCGGCGCCAGTTTGAGGCACTGGGCGGCAGTGCTACCTTGCGCCTGAAGAACGGCGCGCCTCTGGTCACCGACAACGGCCAGCACATCCTGGACGTGACCGGTCTGAAGATCACCGAGCCGCTGGCCTTCGAGTCCGGGGTCAACCAGTGGCCCGGGGTGGTGACGGTCGGGGTGTTTGCCTTCCAGAAAGCGCATGTCTGCCTGCTGGGCACGGACGTGGGCGTCAAGACCCTGGTGTTTTAAATCTCGCGGAAGCGGTGGGCCGGATGTTGTAGAGTTGTACGACAAATTTTCCGGATCACCATGAGCCACCGTTTCCAGTCCATCACGCCCGGCGTCCACTTGTCCGAACAGGTGGCCGAGGCCCTGTCGGCCGAAATTCGCGCCGGCCGGCCGGCGGCGGGCGACAAGCTGCCGACCGAGGCCGCGCTGGTCGAGCAGTTCGCGGTCAGCCGCACGGTGGTGCGCGAAGCCGTCTCGCGCCTGAAGTCGCTGGGCCTGGTGGAATCGCGCCAGGGCAGCGGGGTGTTTGTGAAGCGGGCCGCGTTTGCGCCGCTGAACTTCGACACCCGTTCGGCCGCGTCCATGCAGGCGGTCATCCAGATGGTGGAGGTGCGCCGCGCGCTGGAGGCCGAAGTCGCCGCGCTGGCCGCGCAGCGCCGCACGGCGGACGATGTCAAGCGCATCCGCCAGGCGATGGCGGCGCTCGACAAGGCGGTCAAGGCCGGCGGCGACGGTGCCGACGAAGACGTGAACTACCACCGCGCGATTGCCGACGCGGCGCAAAACCCGTTTCTCATCAGCACGCTGGACTACCTGCGCCAGTTCCTGCGCGGCGTCACGCGCGTCACCCGGGCCAACGAGGCGCGCCGGGCCGACTTTGCCGGGCAGGTGCGCGAAGAGCACGAGGCCATCACCCAGGCGATCGAGGCCGGCGATTCACTGCAGGCGCGCCAGGCCGCGGCCCGCCACATGGACAACGCGATCCGCCGCATCGAGCAGGCCGACCCGGCTTTCTGGCAGCAGGAGGGCGTGCAACTGGCCAGCGCTCTTCTGTCCGACGCCCTCCGGCACTGAGCCGTTTTCCTCGTTCCGATTCGGGAAAACCTGAGGTGATCTACGGCATCTAAGTTGTATGATGACCATATAAATAAGTTGTCCATTCAGGGTCCTGTTGGCTTGCTGGCGTCTGCACGCCCTGGGCGTGCTTCATGGCGGCCGGCGCGGCGCCATGAATGGATGTGGCGGACTTCAAAAATGACCTGGGCTGAAGGAGCGATGTGATGAGTCTTGTGGCGGGTGTGATTGGCCTTGGTGCCATGGGCAGCGGCATGGCGCAATCCTTGCGCCGCGCCGGCTACCTCGTGCATGTGTTTGACGTGCGGCCGGAGGCGGCGCGGGCTTTTGCCGACGGCGGCGGTGTGGCCTGTGCCTCGCTGGCCGAGCTGGCGGCGGCCTGCGACGTGGTGGTGTCGGTGGTGGTCAATGCGGCGCAGACCGAGTCCGTGTTGTATGGCCCCGGTGGTTGTGCGGCGGCCATGAAGCCCGGCAGCGTGTTTGTGATGTGTTCCACGGTGGACGCGAACTGGTCCATGGCCCAGGAAAAACGCCTGGCCGACCTGGGCCTGCTCTACATCGACGCGCCGATCTCCGGCGGCGCCGCCAAAGCCGCCAGCGGCGAGATGACCATGATGACCTCCGGTGCGCCGGCAGCGTATGCCAAGGCCGAACCCGTGCTCAATGCCATGGCCGCCAAGGTCTACAAGCTCGGTGACGCGGCCGGTGCCGGCAGCAAGGTCAAGATCATCAACCAGTTGCTGGCTGGCGTGCATATCGCGGCCGCCGCCGAGGCGATGGCGCTGGGCCTGCGCGAAGGGGTGGACCCGGCCGCACTGTACGAGGTCATCACGCACAGCGCCGGCAACAGCTGGATGTTCGAAAACCGCATGGCCCATGTGCTGGCGGCCGACTACACGCCGCTGTCGGCCGTCGACATTTTTGTGAAGGACCTCGGCATCGTGCTCGACATGGCGCGCGCCAGCAAGTTTCCCTTGCCGCTGTCTTCGACGGCGCACCAGATGTTCATGCAGGCCTCGACGGCCGGTTTTGCGAAAGAGGACGACAGCGCGGTGATCAAGATCTTTCCGGGCATCGAGCTGCCGAAAAAGCCATGAAAAAAATAAGCCTGGGTTGTATCGCTGACGATTTCACCGGCGCGACAGACCTCGCCAACAACTTGGTGCGTGCCGGCATGCGTGTGGTGCAGACGATTGGCGTGCCGTCCGGACCGTTGGGCGCCGAGGTGGACGCCGTGGTGGTTGCGCTCAAATCGCGCACCGTGCCGCCAGCCCAGGCCGTCGCCGAATCGCTGGCGGCATTGGCCTGGCTTCAGGCCCAGGGCGCGCAGCAGATCTATTTCAAGTACTGCTCGACCTTCGACAGCACGGCCCGCGGCAACATCGGTCCGGTGACCGAGGCGCTGATGGACGCGCTGAACACCGGCTTCACCATCGCCACCCCGGCCTTCCCAGACAACCAGCGCACGGTGTTCAAGGGTTACCTGTTTGTGGGCGATGTGCTGCTCAATGAAAGCGGCATGCAGAACCACCCGCTGACACCGATGGCGGACGCGAACCTGGTGCGGGTGCTGCAGTCGCAGACAAAACGGCGTGTCGGCCTGATCGACCACAAGGTGGTGGCGCGCGGCGCGGCGGCGGTGCGCGAGCGCATGGCGCAATTGCAAACCGAAGGTGTGGGGGTGGCGATCGTGGACGCGGTGTCCAACGAGGACCTGCTGCGCCTGGGCCCTGCGCTCAAAGACATGCCACTGGTGACGGCCGGCTCCGGCGTGGCCATCGGCTTGCCCGCCAACTTCGGCATCACGCCCTCGGATCAGGCCAGCCGTTTGCCGGCCGCCAGCGGCCTGCGGGCGGTGGTGTCGGGCAGTTGCTCGCTGGCGACGAATCGGCAGGTGCTGGACTTCATGAAGCAGGGCCATCCGGCGCTGGCGATCGACCCGCTGCGCATCGCCTCGGGCGCCGATGTCGCGGCCGAGGTGCTGGCCTGGGCTCAGCCGCTGCTGGCGCATGGGCCGGTGCTGGTGTATTCGACGGCTGACAGCGGCAACGTGAAGGCCGTGCAGGGCAGGCTCGGGGTGGAAGCCGCCGGCGCCCTGGTCGAAAACACACTGGCCGCGGTGGCGCGCGGCCTGGTGCAGCTGGGCGTGCGCCAGCTGGTGGTGGCCGGCGGTGAAACCTCGGGTGCCTGCGTGCAGGCGCTGGGCATCACGCAGATGCAGATCGGTCCGCAGATCGATCCCGGTGTGCCCTGGTGTCATGCCCTGTGCGAGCTTGCTCCGCAAGAAGGCCTGCACCTGACGCTGAAGTCGGGCAACTTCGGCACCGACGATTTCTTCACCAAAGCCTTTACGATGCGGTCATGACTGCATTCACCGAAAACCAGGCCCGCGAAGAGATCTGCCGCGTTGGCAAAAGCCTGTTCGAGCGCGGTTATGTACATGCCACCGCCGGCAACATCAGCGTGCGGCTCGACGCCTCGGCGGGCGGTGGTTTCCTGATCACGCCGACCGACGCCTGTCTGGGTTTTCTGGACCCGGCGCGGCTGGCCCGGCTGGACGCCGATGCAAAGCAGCTCAGCGGCGACACCGCGAGCAAGACCATCGCGCTGCATGCCGGCATTTACGCGGCGGCCACGGCGTTTGACCCGGCGACGCGCTGCGTGATCCACACCCACAGCACACATTGCGTGGCGCTGAGCCTGCGTGCCACCGGCGCGGAACTGCTGCCGGCGTTCACGCCTTATTTCGTGATGAAGGTCGGCCATGTGCCGGTCATCAGCTACCACCGCCCGGGTGACCCGGCGGCGGCGGCGTTGGTGGCCCAGGCCATCACGCGTTACGGCCGGCAGGGCACGCCGATACGTGCGGTGATGCTGGCGCGGCTGGGGCCCAATGTCTGGCACCACAGCCCGGCGGCGGCCATGGCCGTGCTGGAAGAACTCGAGGAAACCGCTCGACTGCTGTGCCTGTCGGGCGCGGCGCCCGATCCCCTGAGTGCTGCGCAAATCGAGGAGCTGCGGCAGACCTTCGGCGCTCCCTGGTAAGCCGTATTTACAGTCAAATAGGCCTGTAGCCCTTTATCCACCTGCGCAAGCAGCTATCGATTAAATAGCATTTTCAAGACCTCTCCAAAGAACAGCCATGCCTAAATTCGCCGCCAACCTGTCCATGATGTACCCCGAGTTGCCGTTTCTGGACCGCTTCGAGGCGGCCGCGAAAGATGGCTTCAGGGCCGTGGAGTTTCTTTTTCCTTATGCCTTCAGCAAGGATGAACTGGCCGCACGCCTGAGGGGCAACGGCCTGCAGCAGGTGCTGTTCAACGCGCCCCCAGGCGGCACCGATGCGGCATCGATTGCCCACGCCTGGGACCAGGCCGGCGACAAGGGCACGGCCGCCGTGCCCGGTCGTGAGGCGGAATTCCGCGCCGGTGTGTTGCTGGCTCTCGACTACGCCGAGGCGCTGGACTGCCCGCGCATTCACCTCATGGCCGGCCTGGTCGCCGCAGGGCAGGAACGCGGGGACCTGCGGCCGGCCTATGTGGCCAACCTGCGCTGGGCGGCAGCCGAGGCGGCGAAACACGGGCGTGACGTGTTGGTCGAGCCCATCAATACGCGCGATGTGCCGCGTTTCTTTTTGAACCGGCAGGACCATGCGCACGAGATCGTGGCCGAGGTCGGCGCGCCCAACCTCAAGGTGCAGATGGACCTGTACCACTGCCAGATCGTCGAGGGGGATGTGGCCACCAAGATCCGCCACTACCTGCCGACGGGGGCCGTCGGCCATTTCCAGATCGCCGGTGTGCCCGAGCGGCACGAGCCCGACATCGGGGAGCTCAACTACCCGTATCTGTTCGCTGTGATCGACGAGGTGTCCGCGGCCTGCGGCTGGGACGGCTGGACAGGCTGCGAGTACAGGCCGAAAAAGGGCGGCCAGCCCGGTGGCACGTCGGCAGGTCTCGGCTGGCTGCCGCGCTGACCGCTACCGGCGCGGCTTCCCGCTGAAACCTTAAAAACGGATGCCGGCGGGATTGCTCGGCGGGGGTGTCACCGGGGTGGACGGTGCGGCCGGTGTTGCGGGCCGCGCTACCGTGGTGGTGCCCGGTGCGGGCGTGGGCGCCACCGTCACCAGGGGGGTGGCCGGCGCCTGGCGGTAGCTGGCCGGCAGCACTGACGATTTGGGGTAACCCGCCGCGTCGAGGAACTGCGTCCACTCCGCATCCGAGAAACCCTTGAGTTGCTGGCTGCCTATGGTCAGAAAGGGGAGGGAGTTGTCGCCGCTGATGCGCTGCAGCGCCTGCGCGTCTTCGTTTGTCGCAATGGTTTTTTCGGCGAACGGCACGCCCCGGGTGGTCAGCAGGGAACGGGCCGAGGCGCAGGGGCCGCAGTTCTCGCCCGAATACAGCGTGACCGGGTACTGGCCTGCCACCTTGCGCAACTCAAACGGCAGCGAGGCCGTGGCGATGCCGCGGGCACCGTCGGCGCCGGCCGCCGTCACCTTGGCATTGCTTGCGGCCGGCGGCGGCTTGTCGGAAAAGGTGACCTTGCCGTCCGGACCGACGATGCGGTAGACGGGCTGGGCCTGGGAAAGAGAAGAAAATGTGCCGGCAGCCAACGCCACCAGGGCGCCAACTGCTGCAAATTTGATAGCGTGCGAGGTCATACATCACTCCGTTTGAGGTCACTCATGCCATGCCCTGGTGCCGCAGCAGCGCGTCGATGGAAGGCTCGCGGCCACGGAAGGCCTTGAACGATTCCATCGCCGGGCGGCTGCCACCGGCCTCCAGAATGGCCTGGCGATATTTTCTGCCAGTTTCCAGACTAACGGGGCTGGACCCGGCAGCGGCGTCGGTGTTTATACCTGTCGGTGTGGCGCTTTGTGCACTTTCCTCGAAGGCCGCGTAGGCGTCTGCAGAGAGGACTTCGGCCCATTTGTAGCTGTAGTACCCGGCCGCATAACCGCCGGAAAAAATGTGACTGAATGTATGCGCCGTGCGGCTGTAGGGCGGCGGGGTGATCACGGCGTATTCCTCGCGCACGCCGGCCAGCAGCGCCATCACGTCGCCGCCCGGTTGCCACTCGGTATGCAGCAGCATGTCGAACAGCGAAAACTCGATCTGGCGCAGGGTCTGCATGCCGCTCTGGAAGTTTTTGGCCGCCAGCATCCGGTCGAACAGGGCGCGCGGAAGCGGCTCACCGGTGTCCACATGGGCGGTCATGTGTTTGAGCACATCCCATTCCCAGCAGAAGTTTTCCATGAACTGGCTGGGCAGCTCGACCGCGTCCCATTCGACGCCGCTGATGCCCGAGACATCGCGCTCGTTGACCTGGGTCAGCATGTGGTGCAGGCCGTGGCCGAACTCGTGGAACAACGTGGTCACGTCGTCATGGGTCAGCAGGGCGGGCTTGCCGCCCACGCCGTCGGCAAAGTTGCAGACCAGGTGGGCCACCGGGGTTTGCAGCGTGCCGGTGTCGGGGCGCAGCCAGCGGGCGCGCACATCGTCCATCCAGGCGCCGCCGCGTTTGCCGGTGCGCGCCGGGCGGTCCAGGTAAAACTGGCCGACCAGTTGCCCGTCGCGCTCGATGCGGTAAAACTCGACGCCGGGCTTCCACACAGGCGCCGTGTCGGGGCGGATCGTCACCTCGAACAGTGTTTCGACAATCCTGAACAGGCCGCCCAGCACCTTGGGGGCGGTGAAGTACTGCTTGACTTCCTGTTCGCTGAAGGCGTAACGCGCTTCCTTGAGCTTTTCGCCGATCCAGGTGAAGTCCCAGGGCTGCGGGTCTTTCAGGCCCAGCTTTTCCGCGGCAAAGGTGCGCAGATCGGCCACGTCCTTGAGGCCGTAGGGTTTTGCGCGCTGCCCGAGGTCGCGCAGGAAGCTGATGACCTGGTCCGGCGAATCGGCCATCTTGGGGACCACCGAGACCTCGCCGAAATTGCGGTAGCCGAGCAACTGCGCCTCCTCGCGCCGCAGCGCGAGGATTTCCTGCATCACGGCGCTGTTGTCGAAGCGGCTGAACTCCGGCGGCGACTGCTCACTGGCGCGCGTGTTGTAGGCCTTGTACAGGGTTTCGCGCAAGGCGGAACTGTCGGCAAACTGCATGACGGGCAGGTAGCAGGGCATCTTGAGCGTGAGCTTGTAACCCTCCTTGCCCTCGGCTTCGGCCTGTGCGCGCGCCGTCTGGACCACGTCGGCCGGCACACCGGCGAGTTCGTCTTCCCTGGCGTAGTAGGCATAAGCGTCGGTGGCGTCGAGCGCGTTTTCGCTGAATTTCTGGCTCAGTTCGGCCTGGCGCTCCTGGATGGCGGCAAACCGTTCCTTGGCCGCACCTACCAGCTCGGCACCCGAGAGCACGAAGTTGCGCACGGCATTCTTGTGCGCCTGGCGCTGCTCGGGGTTCAGCGATGCCACATCGATGGCCTTGTATTTGGCGTAAAGCCGTTCGTCGGCGCCCAGGCGGGTCCAGAACTCGGTGACGCGGGGCAGGGCGGCGTTGTAGGCGGCGCGTAATTCGGGGGTGTCCGCCACGCTGTTGAGGTGGCTGACCGCGCCCCAGGCCCGGCCCAGGTTTTCGGTGGCCACGTCCAGCACGCCGGCAATGTCTGCCCAGCGTGCCGGAAACTCCGGCGCGGTGACGCGTTCCAGCGCTGTTTCGGCCTGTGCCAGCAACACGTCGACTGCAGGGCCCACATGCTCGGGCGCGATGCGGTCAAACAGGGGAAGGCCGGAAAAATCGAGAAGCGGGTTGGAGGCGGTCAAAGTGGTCATGTCCATCAGTTGTGGGCGCAGGCACCCGATCTAAAGGGGGACGCGCGGGACAAAAGAAGGAAAGTGCCGCGCTGGCCAGGCCAAGGGGCCGGGGGCCGGGCGGATCACGCCGGCGTGTTGGCTCAGCTTCTCAGCCCTGGGCGCGTTTCTTGGCGCTTTGCTGCTTTTTCGGTTTCGCACGTTTGACGGTGCCGCCCGGCGTCAGGCGCTGGTTGCCCAGCACGCGCAGGGTTTTGACTTCGGGACGCTGGCCGTAACGCGCGCTGTTTTTCAGCACCTTGACGTCGCGCGGGCCGGGCATGCGGTCCTCGTTGACCTTTTTTTCCTTTTCAGGCATCGGGCGCCAGAGCACCAGCAGCTTGCCGATGTGCTGGATGGGTGCCGCGCCGAGTTCGTCGGCCAGGGCCTGGAACATGGCTTCGCGTGCGGGCCGGTCGTCCGACTGCACACGCACCTTGATCAGGCCGTGCGCCTTCAGGGCCAGGTCGATTTCCCTTTTGACAGCGGCGGTCAGGCCGTCCGAGCCGACCATCACGACGGGGTCCAGGTGGTGCGCATCGGCGCGGTGGTCTTTGCGCTGGGCAGGGGTAAGTAGTATTTGAGCCATACCCTGATTATCCTAGAAGCCGCCGCTGCCGTTGATTTATCGTTGGGGATGCCGCAGCGCCCGGGATTCGGTAAGAGGACAATACGGGCATGAAAGTAAAAACCCAAAGCAAAAAGGTCAACAAAGCGTGGCTGAATGACCACGTCAACGATACCTACGTCAAGCTGGCCAAAAGAGAGGGTTACCGGGCCCGGGCTGCCTACAAGCTCAAGGAAATCGACGAAATGCTGGGCCTGATCAAGCCCGGCTACTGTGTGGTGGACCTGGGCAGCGTGCCGGGCGCCTGGAGCCAGTACGCGCGCCGCAAGCTCTCGCCATCGGGCGCGGCTGCCGGCGAACTCAACGGGCGCATCATTGCGCTGGACATCCTGCCGATGGACCCGGTCGAGGGGGTGGTGTTCATCCAGGGGGACTTCCGGGAACCGGAGGTGCTCCAGATTCTGGAGCAGACTCTGGCCGCGGACAAAGGCTTTACCAAGGTTGATGTGGTGATTTCCGACATGGCGCCGAACCTGTCGGGCATTGAATCGGCCGACGCCGCCCGCATTGCCCACCTGGTGGAACTGGCGGTGGATTTTTCCGTGCAGCACCTCAAACCCGAGGGCGCGCTGGTCGTCAAGCTGTTCCATGGTGGCGCCTACAGCCCGCTGGTCAAGCTGTTCAAGGAGACCTTCAAGGTGGTCAAACCCATCAAACCCAAGGCTTCGCGTTCGGAGTCGTCGGAAACCTTTCTGGTCGGCATGGGTCTTAAAAACAGGCCGGCCTAAACGGCCTGAACTTGCTGAAACGCAATAAATACCGCAATCCCGCTTCAAACCAAGGGATGTCCCGGGCTTGTTATGCGGCTTTCGCCCTTGAAACGCCTAAAATCAGGCGCATGTGCCTTGTGTACCTCTATCGGAGACATCCTTGAACAATCAGTGGTTTTCAAAAATTGCAATCTGGCTGGTGATCGCCATGGTGCTGTTCACCGTTTTCAAGCAATTTGATACACGCGGTGGCGCCGGTACGAATTACCTTGGCTATTCGGAGTTCCTTGACGAGGTCAAGGGCAAACGCATCAAATCCGCGACCATCGCGGAGGGCCAGGGCGGCACGGAAATCTCGGCCGTCACGACCGATGACCGCCGCATCCGCACCACGGCCACCTACCTGGACCGCGGTCTGGTCGGCGACCTGATCGCCAACGATGTCAAGTTCGATGTCAAGCCGCGTGAAGAAGGCTCGCTCCTGATGACCCTGCTGGTCAGCTGGGGCCCGATGCTGCTGCTGATCGGTGTCTGGGTTTATTTCATGCGGCAGATGCAGGGCGGCGGCAAGGGCGGGGCCTTCAGCTTCGGCAAATCCAAGGCCCGCATGCTCGACGAGTCCACCAATACCGTGACCTTTGCCGACGTTGCCGGTTGCGACGAGGCCAAGGAAGAGGTCAAGGAGGTGGTCGATTTCCTGAAAGACCCGCAAAAATTCCAGAAGCTGGGCGGACGCATTCCGCGCGGCCTGTTGCTGGTCGGCCCCCCGGGCACCGGCAAGACCCTGCTCGCCAAAGGCATTGCCGGCGAAGCCAAGGTCCCGTTTTTCTCGATTTCCGGCTCTGACTTCGTCGAGATGTTCGTCGGTGTGGGCGCGGCCCGTGTGCGCGACATGTTCGACAACGCCAAGAAAAACGCACCCTGCATCATCTTCATCGACGAGATCGACGCCGTCGGCCGCCAGCGTGGCGCAGGCCTGGGCGGCGGCAACGACGAGCGCGAGCAGACCCTGAACCAGATGCTGGTCGAGATGGACGGTTTTGAGACCAATGTCGGCGTGATTGTGGTGGCTGCCACCAACCGGCCCGACATCCTGGATTCCGCCTTGCTGCGCCCCGGCCGTTTTGACCGCCAGGTCTATGTGACGCTGCCCGACATCCGTGGCCGCGAGCAGATCCTCAATGTGCACATGCGCAAGGTGCCGCTCGGCCAGGACGTCAATGCCAGCGTGATTGCCCGCGGCACCCCCGGCATGTCCGGCGCCGACCTGGCCAACCTCTGCAACGAAGCCGCCCTGATGGCCGCACGCCGCAATGCGCGCACCGTGGAAATGCAGGACTTCGAAAAAGCCAAGGACAAGATCCTGATGGGCCCAGAGCGCAAGAGCATGGTCATGCCCGAGTCGGAGCGCAGGAACACGGCCTACCACGAGTCGGGCCACGCCCTGCTCGGCAAGATGCTGCCCAAGTGCGACCCGGTGCACAAGGTCACCATCATTCCGCGCGGCCGTGCGCTGGGCGTCACCATGAGCCTGCCGGCCCAGGACCGCTACAGCTACGACCGCGAGTACATGCTCAGCCAGATCAGCATGCTGTTCGGCGGCCGGATTGCCGAAGAAGTCTTCATGCACCAGATGACCACCGGCGCCAGCAACGACTTCGAACGCGCCACGGCGCTGGCCAGGGACATGGTCACGCGTTACGGCATGAGCGAGGCGCTGGGCCCCATGGTTTACGCCGAGAACGAAGGCGAAGTGTTCCTGGGCCGTTCGGTGACCAAAACCAACAACATGAGCGAGTCGACCTTGAAAAAGGTTGACGAAGAGGTGCGCCGCATCATTGACCAGCAATACGCCCAGGCGCGCACGCTGATCGAGGACAACCAGGACAAGATTCACGCGATGGCCAAGGCCCTGCTGGAGTGGGAGACCATTGACGTCGAACAGCTTGACGACATCATGGCCGGCAAGGAGCCGCGTCCACCGAAAGACTGGACACCGCGCAACCCGTCGGTGGGCGGCAGCGGTGGTCCCAGCGGCGGCACGCCGGCGGTCACGACCGACCCGGCACCCACGGTGGCCTGAGCGCCTCCATCCACATGACAACCGGGGCACGTCCCCGGTTTTTCTTTGGCTCGACAATACCCAATGCTCTGGCAAACCTCGCGCTTTCAAATCGACCTTGACCAGCCCCGCGTGATGGGCATCGTCAACGTCACGCCGGATTCATTCTCGGACGGCGGCAAATACTTCTCGGCGGAAGGCGCGCAGCGGTCCGCGTTTGCGCATTGCGAGCAGCTCGTCAAGGACGGTGCCGGCATGCTGGACATCGGCGGGGAGTCCACCCGTCCCGGCGCGCCGCCGGTGCCGCTGGATGAGGAACTCGCGCGTGTGTTGCCGGTGGTGCGCCATGCGGTGACCCTGGGCGTGCCGGTATCGGTGGATACCTACAAGCCCGAAGTCATGTCCGCCGTGCTGGACCTGGGGGCCGACATCATCAATGACATCTGGGCGCTGCGCCAGCCCGGCGCAGCCGCCGTCGTGGCCGCGCATCCCACGTGTGGTGTTTGCCTGATGCACATGCACCGGGAGCCGCAGACCATGCAGGCTGCGCCCATGGAGGGCGACGTGGTGCCGCAGGTGCTGGCTTTCCTGGCGCAGGCGGCGGCCGAGTTGCGCGCACTGGGCGTTGCTGCGAGCCGAATCACTCTGGATCCGGGCATCGGTTTCGGCAAGACCGTGGCCCAGAATTTCGCCTTGCTGGCGCGCCAGCACGAGCTGCTGGCGGCCGGTTACCCGCTGCTGGCCGGCTGGTCGCGCAAGTCCTCGCTGGCCGCCGTGAGCAGCAGTTCCCTGGCGCAGGTGGCCCAGCTCGACATCATCGACCGCATGGTGCCCAGCGTTACCGCCGCCGTGCTGGCCGTGGACCGCGGTGCGCGGGTGGTGCGTGTGCACGATGTGCGCGAAACCGTGCAGGCCCTGAAGGTCTGGGTGGCTGCCACGGCGCCGCAGCCTACAGGCGGGCAGGTCGGCGCACCGTAGAATTTCCGCTCGCGGCAACATCGAAACAGAACATCCCGGGACATCCATCCATGACAAGAAAATACTTCGGCACCGACGGCATTCGCGGGACTGTGGGCCAGGCGCCCATCACGCCCGATTTTGTGCTGCGCCTGGCGCATGCGGTCGGCCGCGTGCTGAAAAAGACCGAGGCCCGGCCCACCGTGCTGATCGGCAAGGACACCCGCATTTCCGGCTACATGCTCGAGAGTGCGCTGGAGTCGGGCTTTAACTCCGCTGGCGTCGACGTGGTGCTGCTCGGGCCCTTGCCGACGCCGGGCGTGGCCTACCTCACGCGCACGCAGCGCGCCAGCCTGGGTGTGGTGATCAGTGCCAGCCACAACGCCTTTCCCGACAACGGCATCAAGTTTTTCAGCGCCCAGGGCGCCAAGTTGTCGGACGCCTGGGAAGAGGAAGTCGAAGCCGTGGTGGAGCAGGCGCCGGTGTGGGCGGACTCGCCCAACCTCGGCAAGACGCGCCGGCTCGACGACGCCGCCGGCCGCTACATCGAGTTCTGCAAAAGCACCTTTGCCAATGACTTGACGCTCAAGGGCATGAAGATCGTCGTTGATGCGGCGCACGGTGCGGCCTACCAAATTGCACCGGAAGTCTTTCATGAGCTCGGAGCCGAGGTCATCGCCATCGGCTGCGCACCCGACGGCATGAACATCAACCACGAGGTCGGCGCGACCCATCCGGAGGCGCTGATCAAGGCCGTCAAGGCCTATGGGGCGGATTACGGCGTGGCGCTGGACGGTGATGCCGACCGGCTGCAGCTGGTGGACGCCGAAGGCCGTCTTTTCAACGGCGACGAGGTGCTCTACCTGATGGTGGCCGAACGCCTGGCGCGCGGCGAAAAAGTGCCGGGCGCGGTCGGTACCCTGATGACCAACATGGCCGTCGAGGTGGCGCTGAAGGCCCGAGGCGTCGAGTTTGTACGCGCCAAGGTCGGTGACCGCTACGTGCTGGAAGAGCTGGAGAAACACGGCTGGCTGCTCGGCGGCGAAGGCTCCGGCCATCTGCTGGCGCTGGACAAACACAGCACCGGCGACGGCCTGATCAGCGCGCTGCAGGTCTTGCAGGCCTGTGTGCGCAGCGGCAAAAGCCTGGCGCAACTGCTGGCCGACGTCACGCTGTTTCCCCAGACCCTGATCAACGTGCGCTTGCAGCCCGGGCAGGACTGGAAAAGCAGCGCAGCGCTGGCAGACATGAGCCGGACCGTCGAAGCCGAACTCGGCGACAGCGGCCGGCTGCTGATCCGCGCCAGCGGCACCGAGCCGCTGCTGCGCGTCATGGTGGAGGCGCGCGACGCCGCACAGGCCCTGGCCTGTGCCGAGCGCGTGGCGGACACGATCAGGCGTTGACGCCGATTTTTTTGAATCAATAGTGCCTTTGGTCCAGGGTAGCCGGGCGCAGTCAGCTATCAAAATGAGAGCATTTGCTGGGGGTGGCATGGGCGCCGGGCCCATGCTCTCTGGCGCATGGATTCATGACCTGGATCAAGTTTTTCCTCAGGGGATTGCGTAAGCTTGCACATCACCCCTGACGGAGCCTTGAACATGCCGAATCTTGAATGGTCTGACGCACTGGCGCTCGACCTGCCCGCGATGGATGACACCCACCGGGAGTTTGTCGACCTGCTGGCGCAGGTGGAAAACGCCGTAGACCACGCGCTGCTGGACCACTGGCGTGTGCTGGTGGACCACACCGATGAACATTTCAGCCGTGAAGACCGCTGGATGCAGGACACGCGGTTTTCATCGTCCAACTGCCACAGCGTGCAGCATAAGGTCGTGCTGCAGGTCATGCGTGAAGGCCTGATCGGTGGCGAAGCCGGCAATCTGAAAATGCTGCGCGATATGGCGCGCGAACTTGGGCTCTGGTTTCCCCAGCATGCCCAGACCATGGATGCGGCGCTGGCCCTGCACCTGCGCGGCATTGGTTACGACCCGGTCACGGGTGTGGTGGCCATGCCCGCGGCCTTGCCCCGGGACATCATTCACGGTTGCGGCGGCGCCAGTTGCACCGACACCCAGGCGCCCGCAGCCACCGCCCAGGCGGCATGAGCACTGCGCCTGCCGCTGCGGCCGGCGCAATCGGCGTGCCGCGCCACCGCCTGCATGAGGATGTGCAGGCCCTCACCACGGGCACCCTGTTTGTGGCGCTGGGTGTGGTCATGTTTGGTCATGCCGGACTGTTGACGGGCGGCACGGCCGGCATCGCTTTCCT
Source organism: Polaromonas sp. (assembly GCF_029945925.1). Lineage (GTDB taxonomy): Bacteria > Pseudomonadota > Gammaproteobacteria > Burkholderiales > Burkholderiaceae_C > Polaromonas. Next base: position 78,778 of record NZ_JAQSDN010000002.1, read on the forward strand.
GATTCACTACGCCACTGGCCTGAGTTTCAGCGTCGCGTTTTTTGTGGTGAACCTGCCCTTTTATTTCTTTGCCTGGCGGCGCATGGGGTTGGCCTTCACCCTCAAGACCTTTGCGGCCGTGGGCCTGCTGTCGCTGTTCACCTGGGTCCTGCCGCAGGGGCTGGCCTTCGGGTACCTGTCACCCGCGCTGGCGGCGGTGCTCGGTGGGCTACTCTGCGGCGCGGGCATGCTCATCGTGTTTCGCCACGGCGCCAGCCTGGGCGGGCTGAACATCGTGGTGCTTTACCTGCAGGACCGCCTGGGCTGGCGCGCCGGCAAGGTGCAGATGGCCATGGACGGCCTGATCGTGCTGGGTGCGCTGTGGGTGACCGACTGGCAACGGGTGGCGCTGTCGGTGCTGGGCGCCGTGGTGCTGAACCTCGCCCTGGCCATCAACCACCGGCCCGGCCGCTACATGGCGATGTAGCTGCTTTTCTTCAGGGCCGCACCTCGGCTCCAAGGGCTATTTACCGGCGCGTTTGGCGTCCTGATCCATCTTGCCCATGAACAGCATGAAGAAAAACACGCCCATGCCAATCATGAAGCTAATGCCGATCACGGTCATGATGCCGTAGTCGGTGGAAAACAGGTCAGTCAACAGTTTCATGGTGCTCGCTCCTTGGTAATGCTGCCACTATGGCCTGTCTGCCTGAAACACATACTGATACAGGTCAACAATGTGTGCCTGAACCCGCCCTCCGGGCCGTGGGCCCGTGTGGATCTTCATGATGTTTAGGCCTGCAGCCCAATGAATACCTGCGCTGGGTGCTACTGAAAACGAAGCATGGCCGGATCCGCTCAGGGCGGCGGCTCCGCCTGCCAGCCGCCACCCAGCGACTGGATCAGCGCCACGGCCGTGGTCTGGCGGTCTGCCATGGCCTGCACCAGCGCGCGCCGCGCGCTCAGGGCGGTGGCCTGCGCGGCAATCACTTCGGTGTAGCCGACCTGGCCGCTGCGGTAGCGGTTGAGTACCTGCTGCTCGACCTGGTCGGCCGATGCGGAGGCTTGGCGGCGCAGCTCCTGCTGGGTCATCAGCACGCGTGTGGCGGCCAGCTGGTCCTCGACATCCTGGAAGGCGGCCAGCACGGTTTGCCGGTAACGTGCCACGGTTTGCACATGGGCCGCCTCGCTGCCTTCCACCCGGGCGCCGGTAGCCTCGGCATTGAACAGCACCTGCGCGGCCGACAGGCCCAGCGACCAGGCCATGCTGGACGCGCTGAACAGGTCTGCCACGCGGCTGGCGCCCAGGCCATAGGAGGCACTCAGGGACAGCTTGGGGTAATACGCACTTTTGGCGATGCCGATCTGCTCATTGGCGGCCGCCACGCGGCGTTCGGCCGCGGCGATGTCGGGCCGGCGCTGCAGCAGCGTCGATGGCACACCGACCGGCACCTCGGGCACGGAAGGCTTCCACGCCGCCCGGGCCAGCGAGAAGTTGCCCGGCGCCTCGCCGACCAGCACCGCGATTGCATGCTCCAGCTGCGCGCGCTGCCGCCCCAGGCCGGCATCGTCGGCCTGGGCATTGGCGAGCTGGGTTTGTGCCTGCAGCACATCGGTCTTGCCGACAATGCCGGCGTTGTAGCGGTTCTGCGCAATTTCCAGTGCACGTTGGTAGCCGGTGAGGGTGTCCTCAAGCAGGCCTTTTTGCGCGTCCAGCTGGCGCAGCGAAAAGTAGTTGATGGCCAGCTCGCCTTGTGCCGACAGCTTGGCCGAGGCGAGGTCGGCCGCGCTGGCCTGGGCCCCCGCGCTGGCCCCATCGACCGCGCGGCCGAGACGGCCCCAGACGTCGGGCTCCCAGCTGCCGCCTATGCTGAGCTGGTAGTTGTTGCCGGTGCGCCCGCCCGAGGTGTTTGTCGTGCCTGTGCTGCCGCTGCTGCCGCCACCGCTGCCGGAGCGGGTGGCGCCGCTGCCCAGCGTGACTGCCGGAAAAATGGACGCGCGCTGCTCGCGCACCAGCGCACGCGCCTGCGCGTAGGCGGCGACGGCGGCCGCGACGTTCTGGTTTGACACCTCGACCCGCGCGGCCAGCTGGTCGAGCACCGGGTCGCCGAACAGCGACCACCAGGGGCCGCGTTCCAGCGCATCGGCCGGAGCGGCGGGCACCCAGCCTTCGGCTTCCTTGTAGCTGCCGACCTCTGGCGTGAGCGGCCGCTGGTAAGTGGGGCCAACGGCGCAGCCGCCGAGCAGGACGACAAGCGCGGCGGCGATGGGGTAAAGCGTGAATCTGGATCGCATGGCGGGCCTCATAACAGTTGCAGCGCCGCACCGGGTGGTGGCGCGCTGGCATCATCGGGGTGACGGCTCAGGTGGCGCTCGGACGGGCTGCGGCGGCGCAGCTTGTCGAGCAGGATGTAGACCACCGGCGTGGTCAGCAGCGTCAGCAGCTGGCTGGCAATCAGGCCGCCGATGATGGAGATGCCCAGCGGCCGGCGCAGCTCGGCACCTTCGCCAAAACCAATGGCCAGCGGCAACGCGCCCAGGATGGCGGCCAGCGTGGTCATCAGGATGGGGCGGAAGCGCAGCAGGCAGGCCTCGCGCACCGCTTCCACGGCCGACAGGCCGCGCGAGCGTTCGGCCTCGATCGCGAAGTCGATGATCAGGATGGCGTTTTTCTTGACGATGCCGATCAGCAGAAAGACGCCGATCAGCGCGATGATGGAAAACTCCATCTTGAACAGCATCAGCGCCAGCACCGCACCCACGCCGGCCGAGGGCAGGGTGGACAGCACCGTGATCGGGTGGACCAGGCTTTCGTAGAGGATGCCCAGCACGATGTAGATCACGATCAGCGCCGCCAGGATCAGCAGCGGCTGCTCGTTTTGCGATTGCTGGGCGCTGAGTGCCGTGCCGGCAAAACTGCCGCGCACGTTGTTGGGCAGGCGGATCTCGGCCTCGGCCTGTTTGACGGCGTCCTGGGCCTGGCCGAGCGGAATGCCCTCGGCCAGGTTGAAAGACACCGTGGTCGAAAGCTCGCCGTCTTCGTGGCTGATCGATGCGGCCGTCGGGTTTTCGCTGAAGCTTGCAATCGCCGAGAGCGGCACCATGGTGGTGACCGCTGCGCTCAGCGCCTGGCCCGAGGAGGGGTCGCGCAGCGCCGGGTTGACCACGCTGGTGCTGGTGGCCGGGGCTGCGGCGGCGAGGGTCGTGCCGCTGCCGCCGCGTGCGGGAACATAGATGTCCTTCAGCGATTCCGGGCTCTGGATGTAACGCGGCGCCACGCCCATGATGACCTTGTACTGGTTCAGGTCGGCATAAATCGTGGCGACCTGGCGCTGGCCGAAGCCGTTGTACAGCGCGTTGTCCACATCGCGCGAACTGATGCCCAGCCGCGCCGCGCTGTCCTTGTCCACGGTGACCATGGTCTCCACGCCGTTTTCCTGCTGGTCGGTGTCCACGTCGGTCAGCGCCGGTTGCAGCTTCATCTGCTCGGCCAGGCGTGTCGCCCAGACCTTCAGGTCGGCGGCGTTGTCGCTCTTGAGGGTGTACTGGTAGGTGGAGTTGCTGGCCCGCCCGCCGCCGCGCAGGTCCTGCACCGGGTTCAGAAACAGGGTGATGCCGGTGACCTGCGCCAGTTGCGGGCGCAGCCGCGCGATCACCGCCTGGCCCTTGTCCGTGCGCTGGCTCACCGGCTTGAGGTTGATGAACATGAAGCCGCCGCCGGCGCGCGAACCGCCGGTAAAACCGACCACGGTATCGACCGCCGGGTCGGCCCGGATGATGTCCACCAGCGCCTTGAGCTTGCTCTGCATGGCCTGGAAGGAAATGCTGCGGTCGGCGCGTATGCCGCCGCTGATCTGCCCGCTGTCCTGCTGCGGAAAGTAGCCCTTGGGGATGGCGACGAACAGGTAGACATTGAGCGCAATCACCGCCAGCAGGCTCAGCATCACGATCACGCGGCTGGCCAGCGCCCAGTCGAGGCTGATCTCGTAGCCGCGATGCAGGCGCCTGAACGCCGCCTCGAACCAGCGCGCCATCCGCCCCGGCGGCTTGGTGTGCGCATCGGGTTTGAGCAGCCAGGCGCACATCATGGGGGTGGTGGTCAGCGAGATCAGCAGCGAGATCAGCACCGCCGCCGACAGCGTGACCGCAAACTCGCGGAACAGCCGGCCGGTTTGTCCGCCCATGAACAGCAGGGGAATGAACACCGCGACCAGCGACAGGCTGATGGACAGCACGGTAAAACCCACTTCTTTGGCGCCGAGCAGGGCAGCCTGGAAACGGTCCATGCCGGCTTCAATGTGCCGGCTGGTGTTTTCCAGCACCACGATGGCGTCGTCCACCACAAAACCGGTGGCGACGGTGAGCGCCATCAGGCTCAGGTTGTTCAGGCTGAAGCCCAGGAAATACATCACGCCGAAGGTGCCGAGCAGCGAGACCACGGTGGCCACGGCCGGAATCAGGGTGGCGCGCGCGCTGCGCAAAAACGCGCTGACCACCAGCACCACCAGCGCGATCGAGATCAGCAGCGTGATCTCGATCTCCTTGAGCGAGGCGCGGATCGAGTTGGTGCGGTCCGAGGCGACCTGCAGCACCACGTCCTGGGGCAGCTGGGCCTGCAGCTCGGGCAGCAGGGCGCGCACGCCGTCCACCGTGGCGATCACGTTGGCATCGGGCTGGCGCGTGACCAGCACGATCACGGCCGGCTCGCCATTGAACAGGCCCAGGGTGTTGATGTTTTCCACACCATCGACCACCTCGGCCACGTCGCTCAGGCGGATCGCCGCATTGTTGCGCCAGGCCACCACCAGGTCGCGGTAGTCGGCCGCCTTGCGCCCGCCGCTGGCCGTGCTGGCGCCCGAATAGATTTGCAGCCGCTGGCCGTTGCCTTCAATCGCGCCCTTGGGCCGGTTCGCGTTGGACGCCTGCAGGGCGGCGCGCACGTCTTCCATGCTGACGCCGTAGCGGTTCAGCGCAAACGGCAGCAGGTCCACCCGCACGGCCGGCAGGGAGCCGCCGCCGAGCTCGACGTCGCCGACGCCCGGCACCTGGGCAATTTTCTGCTGCACGAGGTTGGAGACTTCGTCGTAGATCTGGCCGGGCGAACGGGTCTTGGAGGTCAGCGCCAGGATGATGACCGGCGCCGCGGCCGGGTTCGCCTTGCGGTAGGTCGGGTTGCTGCGCAAGGTGGCGGGCAGGTCGGCGCGTGAGGCATTGATGGCGGCCTGCACCTCGCGCGCCGCGGCGTCAATCTTGCGGTTCAGGTCGAACTGCAGGCTGATGCGGGTCGAGCCCGTGCCGCTGCTGGACGTCATTTCGTTGACCCCCGCAATCGTGCCCAGGCGCCTCTCCAGCGGTGTCGCCACACTGCTGGCCATGGTGGACGGGCTGGCGCCGGGCAGCGAAGCATTGACCGAGATGGTCGGGAAGTCCACCTGCGGCAGTGGTGAGACCGGCAACACGAAGAACGCTCCTATGCCTGCCAAGGCCAGGCCTATGGTCAGGAGGACTGTGGCTACCGGGCGGCGGACGAAGGGTTCGGAGAGGTTCACTTCCTTGCCTCCGGCGGTCGCGTGATGGTCGTTCGCTGTGTCGGGCGTGCTCGGCGAGCCTGTTGGCCGGGGGTTGCCCGGCGGCAAGTAACTTTCTTTTGCGTCGCCAAAAGAAAGTCACCAAAGAAAAGGCGACCCGACAGTCTGGGTCCCTCCGCTTCGCTACGGGCAACCTGCGGTGCTCGGCAAAAGCGGGGTCTCGCTCGAACTCGCCTTCGGCTCAGACAATCGCGAGCCCTGAT
>NZ_JAQSDN010000003.1 GCF_029945925.1 Polaromonas sp.
TTCATGTTCCTTCGTGACATGTTATGCCTCACACACAAAATTTCTGACAGGCTCCTCTGAAGGTTACGACCGCCAAGTCAGAGTAGAAAACATCTCTATACATTGTTGTTTGAGCCATACGTCCGCTTGATCAAGAAGCAATTCAACGATGTCACAAGATTGCCAACTGATTAAGATGTTGGTCATGTTCCTCCAACTCTCTCCCCCTTCCGCCTAACTCGCACTGCACCCGGTTTCGCACCGGGTTGCGCATGCGGCCGCGCTTGTTCTGATTGACGGAGAACAACAGCACGCGGCCATGAGTTGACGCGCCTGCCTGCCTTTTCTCTTTCCTCTGGCTGCATACAGCCCTGCAGCAGGCGCCCGGATGGAGAACTTTTTTCATGAATTCCCGAACATCGGCCGCTTTGGCCTGGGGTGGCATCCTGCTTGCGGGCGTCTTGTGGGGTGTGGGCGCGTTGGTTGCCCAGTCGGTGATGGAGGGCGGTGGCATGTCGCCTTTCAGTTTGTCGCTGGCGCGTTTTGCGCTGGGCTTGCCGCTGTTGTGGTGGTGGCACTGGCGGCAGGTGGCTGCCACGCCGGCCACCGGGCAATGGCGGCACTTGCCGTCGCGGGAGAGGGCGCTTATCGTGCTGACCGGCCTGGCCATGGCGATGAACGTGACCTGCTGGTTCATGGGCGTCGCCTACATCGGCGCGGCCTTGCCGACGGTGATTTCGATTTGCTGCGCGCCGGTGATCGTGGCGCTGCTCTCGGTGTTGCGCGGGTATGAACGCGCCAGTGGGCAACTGCTGGCGGCGCTGGTGCTGGCACTCATGGGTGTGGCCTTGATCGTTGTGCCGGTGGAAGCCTTGACCCTGCCGCGCGACTACGTGGCGGGCCTGGCCTGGTCGTTTGCCTCGGCGGCCTTGTACTCGCTGGTGGTGCTGGGCAATGCGCGCATGCCGGCGCATGTGCCGGCCGTCAGCGCCTCGGCCTGGGGCATGGCGGTGGCGGCGCTGCTGATGCTTGTGCTGGCCGGCGCGCAGGGCATTACGTGGCCGCGCGACGGTACGGCCTGGTTGCAGGTGGCTTACACCGGTGTGGCCACCACCTCGGTTGCCTACCTTGCTTTTGCCTGGGGCGCGCGGCGACTGTCACCTACTGCCGCCGTCGTGGGCACGCTGATTGAACCGCTGGGGGCTGCGCTGGGGGCTGCGTGGCTGTTTGCCGAGCCGCTGACAGCGCGGCAGGGCGTCGGGGCCTTGTTGCTGGGTGCTGCGATGGTGTTGCTGGCGCGGCGGCGCTCGGCTTAGTTGTTTGGCTTGTCATCCCGGACCCCGTATCCGGTCCGGGGCAGGCTCTGATCCGGGATCCAGGTGGCATGAACCAGCGGCGCCGGTCTGCCGGGATGGATTGCGGGTCAAGCCCGCAATGACAGGCGCAGGAGCATTTCGCGTACCCGTCCCGCAATGACAGGCTCTAGTCCCAGAACGGCCGGGCTTGCCGGGCCAACAGGTCGCAGGCCTGCTGGCACGCCTGCACATGCGCCTCGCGGCGCGCGCTGAGCCAGCCAGCGCCGAACAGGGCGCGCGGGTCGTGCCCCGACAGGCCTTGCCAGACCAGCAGCGCCGCCACTTCGTCGTGGTAGATGCCCAGCGCGTCCTGCAGCGGCTTGAGTGCGGCCAGGTAGGCGGTGGCCTTGCGTTTGGCAAACAGGGGTTGCGCGAACTCGGCCAGGTAACGCAGGCGCTTGAGGCGCTTGCGCAGCGCGTGTTGTTCGGCTTCGGGCAGGGCCGTGAATTGGCGGCCCTGTGCCAGCACCTGCTTGTGCAGCTTGGCCAGGCGCTTGCGCAGGAATTTTTTCGGTGATGTTGCCGATGTGTCGTCTGGCGCAGACTTGCCCTCGTCGGGGACGGCGTGAACAAAACCGATCAGGCCCAGCAGTGCCTGCTGGAAAGCCGGCGAGCGTACCGATTCGGCGGCGCTGGGCAGGGCGCCCAGTGTTTCCTGCCAGTCGAGCGGCGGCCCGCCTGCGGCTTCGATCTGGCCCTGCAGCTTGCCGAGCAGGTAGTCGCGGTCGCGGTGCTGGCCCAGCGCGCGGAACACACGGGCCAGCGACGCCTTCCAGGCATCGCCTTGATCGCCCCAGCCGCCGGCGAGGGCCTCGAGTTGCTGCAGCGCGGTGCGCAACCGGCGCAGACCGACGCGCAGCTGGTGGATGTGCTCTTCGGCGCTGCAGCCGGCGGCCACGTCGCTGGCGTTGGTCAGCACCTGGTTCAGGCAGGTGGCCACCACGGCGGCGGCCACCCCGCGGCCCGAGGCGTGGCGGGGAAAGCGGGGCGCTTCGGCGCCCACGGCCGCGCCGAAGTCCTGGCCCAGCGCCAGGCGCTGGCCTTTCAGCGACTTGCTCACGCTGCTGAGCCACAGGCCATGCCAGATACACCAGCCGCTGGCCAGCGCCACCGCGCTGGCGGCCTGGCCCTGCTTGAGTTCGAGCTCCAGCTCGCGCACGGGCAAGGTTCTGTCGCCGGCGGTGATGTGGCCCTGGTCCAGCGCAAGCTCGACCAGCGCGCCGCGCGCCCGCACGATTCGCGTGAGGCGAACCATGTCGGTCTGGTAGACGAGGGTGAGGTCAGGAGAAGCCGCATCGGGCTGGTGCTTCAGGGCCTGGCGCAGGCGCTCGCCGACCGGCGTGCCGTCGTGGCGCGACAAGTCGGGCAGGGGTGCGGTCTGGTTGCCCAGCACGACGTTGTGTTCCAGCCGCTCCAGCGGCCGGCTGCCCGGGGCCTTGGCCGTCTGCACCCAGTGCCGGCCTTCCTTGCGCAGGCGCAGCACCACGCCCTGCGCCGCCAGTGCGCGGTCGGCCGTGTCGAAGTAGCGTGCCCGCAGGCGCTGGGTGCGTGTCATCCCGCGGCGCAGCGCCGCTTCCACCGAAGCGAGCCGGGCGGGCGGGATTTCAAGCTTGAGTTCGAACTCGGTCATGCTGGGGCCTGCGGCAGGGAGGGGGCTTTCCATCCTACGCATTCAGAGATGCAATGCAAGGTGAGCGACAGGCGTTTCCCCGCCGTTTATGGGTAACTACCCAGGTCTTTTTTTACTCCCTCTCCCCCTGGGAGAGGGCGGGGGTGAGGGCTGCGACCTGTGCATGGAGTGATCGTCGTATGTTGTGGACTGCTGCGCACCCTCACCCCAACCCTCTCCCAAGAGGGCGAGGGGGCAAGAAAAGCGTGCTGCATGCAGCGAGCTGAGGAGTTGCATTTATGAAGCCAAATCGGCCTCCAGCCCTTATTGCACGGGCGCAGGCAGCTATTAATTCAATAGCGTGTGCAGGGGAATGTCTTTCGCGGCCGCGAGCTGATCGAGCTGCGCGCGTGTCTGGGTGAGCATGAAAGCCGCTATCGCCTGATGTGTGGCGGGTGCGAACATGGCCTGGATGTTTGGCGCTTCCACACCCGCCGCGGCACACAGGGCGGCGGCGAAATGCGGCTCCAGCGCGGCCACCGCCACACGGCCATCCCGGCAGGGGTAGACCCGGTAGCCGGCATGCGCGCCGCCGACCGAACCGGTGGGTTGCGTCAGGCCCCATTGCCGCGGCAGCGCCAGGTAGGCGGCGGCATCGGACAGGGCCACTTCGATAAAGGCTCCGCGCGGATGCGGGTCACCCGAGCCGGCATACGGCTCCTGCCGCTGCAGGGCCGCCTGCAGCACGGCTTCGCTGGCCATCAGCGAGCCGCTCATGTCGGCGTACAGCGTGGCGGGCAGTTCCAGCCCGGGCACCAGGCCGTTGTCGGCGAGGTAGGTCAGGTCGTGGCCGGGCTCTTCAGCGCGTGCGCCTGGGGCACCGACGATGGCGACATGCGACAGCGCGGGGTACAGCGTGTGGATTTTTTTCCAGCCCAGGCCCAGCTTGTCGATGGCTGAAGGACGGAAGGAGGTGAGCAGCACATCGGTTTTTTCAAGTTCGCGGTGCAGCGCCTTCTGGCCGGCTTCGGTTTTCAGGTCGGCCGTCAGCACCTTCACGCCTTCATGCAGCTGTGCGTAGGCGGGCTGGTTGTACAGGCCCATCGGGTCGCCCGAGGGCGGCTCGAGCTTGATGCAGGTGGCACCCATCTGCCGGCAACGCATCAGCGCGGCCGGGCCGGGCAGGTTGAGCGCCAGGCTCAGGATGCGGATGCCCTGCAGGGCCTGGAGAGGAGGGGTTTTGGCGGGGGCAGAGGAGGTCATCGTGGTGGCTGATGGTCTGGAGCAGGAAGGTAGAAGGCGCCCAAAGGCAATGGACCTTACCAGACTTTGCCCCTTGCCTTGGCGCCTTGGAAGGAGCCTGCCGACACCCGGCCGGAAGCCGGTCAGCTTCGGTTGTTTTTATAGAAATTTATGTTTCACAGTAATTAATTATTGTTTAACAGATATTTGTGAAGCACAATATGCACCTCACGACTCAAAAGGTGACCCATGAAAAACGCATTCGCCGCAAGCACCCTGACACGCCCTGACGTGCAACGCCTGAACAGTGCCTTTGCCTGGGTTTGCGCCCTGCTGGCCGTGGCCTTGCCGCTGGCCGTGCTTTACCAGCTGGTGACCACACCGACCGAGGGTTTGCTGCTCCGATCAGGCGTCAACGTGTCGACGCTGCAGGTGGCCATGCTGGACGTGGCGTTGTGGCAACGTATTCTGGCCGTGGTGCTGGGCATGGTGCCGGTGTGCTGCGCCTCCTACGGGCTGGTCTGCGCGATGCGCTGCTTTTCGGGGTTTTCCCAGAGCGAGTATTTCAGCCTGCGCAACGTGCGTTATCTGCGCGGTTTCGCCGCGGGCGTTTTTGCCTCGGTGGTGGCGGGCTTTTTTGGTTCCATGTTGATCAGCGTGGTGTTGACCCTGGGCGCACCGGCGGGCCAGCGCGCGCTGTCCATCGGCCTGGGCAGCAACGAGCTGATGACGCTGCTGTTTGCCGGCATGGTGTGGCAGATCTCTGCGGTCATGGCCAAGGCCGTGGCCCTCGCTGAAGAAAACGCGCAGTTCGTCTGAGCAAGGGCCTGTTCACACTATTTATGCAAGATGCGTTGCGAGTCAAAAAGGCCATGCGCGAGGCGCAAAATGCAGCCGGGCTGGCGCCCGGCAAGGCTTTGCAACGCTGCGCATGGCCTTTTTGGCCGCAACCCGGAGGGAACGTGTTTAAAACAGCACCACTCGTCGTTGCACTCCTAGCCCAGCCGCCCAGGCTGAGCGTCGTCGTGCGCCTAGATTGGCGTCGTTTTAACCACGTTCGCACTTGTATAAATAGTGTGAACAGGCCCTAGCCCGTGGGCATCGTCGTCAAACTCGACGTGATGCTGTCGCAGCGCAAGGCCAGGTCCAAAGACCTGGCGGCCTACGTCGGCATCACGGAAGCCAACCTGTCCCTGCTCAAGCAGGGCAAGGTCAAGGGCGTGCGTTTCGACACGCTGCAGAAGATCTGCGAGTTTCTCGATTGCCAGCCCGGCGACCTGCTGGTGCATGAGGCCGATAGCGGCTGACGGGGGCTGTCACGCCGGCGTCAGCTGCCGAAATCGAGTGGCAGGCCGACGTAGTTTTCAGCGACCGAGCGCGCGCCGGTCTCCGAGTGGACGATGTAGTCCAGCTCGGCGTCCTGCAACTTCTGGCCGATCGGGCCGTTTTCCGGGAAGTGGTGCATCAGGCTGGTGAACCACCATGAGAAACGCTCGGCCCGCCAGATGCGCTTGAGGCAGCGCTCGGAATAGGTGTCGATGCCGGCTTCGGTTTTGTCGGCGTAGAACTCGATCAGCGCGCCGGACAGGTATTTCACATCGGTGGCGGCCAGGTTCAGGCCTTTGGCGCCGGTGGGCGGCACGATGTGGGCGGCGTCGCCGGCGAGAAACATGCGCCCAAAACGCATGGGCTCGGCGACAAAGCTGCGCAGCGGGGCGATGCTTTTCTCAATCGACGGGCCGGTGACGAGTTTGTCGCGGCCGTTCTTGTCCAGGCGCAGGCGCAGCTCGTTCCAGAAGGCATCGTCCGACCAGGCTTCGACCTTGTCGGTGAGGGGCACCTGCAGGTAGTAGCGGCTGCGTGTGGCGCTGCGCTGCGAACACAGCGCAAAGCCGCGCGTGCTGTTGACGTAGATGAGTTCATGGTGCACCGGTGGGGTGTCGGAAAGCACGCCCAGCCAGCCGAAGGGATAGACCTTTTCGTACTCGGCCACCGCGCCCTCGGGCACGCTGGCGCGGCACACACCGTGAAAGCCGTCGCAGCCGGCGATGAAGTCGCATTCGATCTCATGCGTCTGGCCGTCTTTCTCGTAACTCACGCGCGGCTTCTTCGTGTCGAAGTCGTGCACGGCCACGTTGCTGGCTTCGTAGATGGTGGTCAGGCCGGCGGCCTGGCGCGCATCCATCAGGTCGCGGGTGACTTCGGTCTGGCCGTAAACCATGACGTTTTTGCCGCCGGTCAGGCCGTTCATATCGATGCGGTGGCGCTCGCCCTTGAACAGCATGTCGAAACCGCCGTGCACCAGGCCTTCCTGGTGCATGCGCTGGCCGACGCCGGCTTCGTCGAGCAGGTCGATGCAGACCTGCTCCAGCACGCCGGCGCGGATGCGGCCCAGCACGTAGTCGCCGCTCTGGCGCTCGACAATGACCGCGTCGATGCCAGCCTTGTGCAGCAACTGGCCGAGCAGCAGGCCGGAGGGGCCTGCACCGATGATGGCAACCTGGGTACGCATGTCTGTCTCCGTTTCGTTTTGACTGAGTCGCTAGCGTAGGCGTTGCATCTTCCCGCGACCAGACGGCCACGCGCGCGGTGCACGATCTGCAGCCCATTTGTGCGATGATCGCGCAATGAGCAGAAATTCGCCACCCTCCGAGACGATGGGCACGGTCCTCCCGGCCAGCCGGCCCATCGCCAAGGCCGACATGATTGAAGGCATGGCCAAGGGCATGGCGGTGCTGGAGAGTTTTGACACACAGCGCCAGCGGCTGAACGCCACACTTGCCGCCGAACGTGCCGGCATCACGCGCGCCGCCGCGCGCCGCCACCTGCTGACGCTGGCGCACCTGGGCTACCTGGAGACCGACGGCAGCTATTTCTGGCTGGCTCCCAAGGTGCTGCGCTTTTCAGGCAGCTACCTGGCGTCGGCGCGGCTGCCGCGTGCCGTTCAGCCCACCTTGAACCGGCTGGCGGCGCAGACCCAGGAGTCGTTTTCTGCCGGTGTGCTAGACGGCGACGAGGTGGTGATCGTCGGGCGCAGCGGTTATGAGTGGAAAAGTGGTGCCGACGGTGCCGTGCGCGTGCTGGCCTACGGCCTGCACCTGGGCGCGCGCCTGCCGGCGCATGCCACGTCCACCGGGCGGGTGCTGCTGGCCGCCAAGCCCAAAACCGGCCTGACGCAGTGGCTCAAGGGCCGCACACTGCCACGCCTGACCACCCGCACCATCATTGACATCAAGCAGTTTCGCGCGGTGATCGAGCAGGTGCGCGCGGACGACTGCTGCCTGGCGGTGGAAGAACACGAGCTCGGTGTGCATGCGCTCGCGGTACCGCTGCGCAACATGCAGGGGAAAACGGTGGCCGCGCTTAACGTTGTTGCATCGCCGCAGCGGCTGAGCGCCCAGCAGATGCAGCGTGATCTGCTGCCGCTGCTGTTCGACGCGGCGCGGGAACTGCGGCCCCTGATGTAGCAGCGCGGCGGGGCGTCATGTCGTTGCCTGCAGCGTAAAGAAAAAAGTCGCGCCCTGTCCCGGCGCCGACTCGGCCCAGATGCGGCCGCCATGACGTGAAATCACGCGCGCAACCGTGGCCAGGCCGATGCCGGTGCCGGCGAACTCCGCGACATCGTGCAGACGCTGAAAGGTGCCGAACAGCTTGTCGGCATAAGCCATGTCAAAGCCGGCACCGTTGTCGCGCACAAAGAAGGCGCCGCGCGGCCCCAGCCGGCCCACCGATATTGTGGCGTTGGAGCAGTGCGCACTGAATTTCCAGGCGTTGCCCAGCAGGTTTTCCATGACGGCCTGCAGCAACCGGCTGTCGCCGTGCACCAGCAGGCCAGGCTCGACGCTGAACACCCCATGGCGCGAACGGTCCGCGGACTGCAGGCGCGCGAGTATCTCGGTGCTGATGGCGCTCAGGTCCACCGGCTCATGCTGGAGGGCCTGTCGTGTCACATGGGCCAGGGACAGCAGCGCTTCGATCAGGTGCCCCATCTTGTCGACGCCGGCCTGGATGCGAGCCAGGTAGTGCTGGACCTTGAGCGACTCCTGGCCCTGCAGCTCATTGAGCAGCAAGCGGCTGAAGCCGTCCACCGTGGTCAGCGGCGAGCGAAGGTCGTGCGAGACCGAGTAGGAAAACGCTTCCAGTTCCGCGTTCGTCAGCCGCAAGGCGGTCTCGGTCGCCTTGATTTCCGTGATGTCCACATCGATGCCGACCCAGAACATTTCTTCGCCGGCGTCGTTGAGTACCGGTGACACGCGGTAGGCCATGAGGCGGTAGCTGCCGTCCGGCGTGCGCAGGCGCCGGGTTCCGGCATGGGGCGTGCGCGTCTGGCGGTGGCCATGCCATGCTTCAAGCATGCCGGGCAAATCGTCCGCATGCACCAGACCCATCCAGGCCCTGCCGTGCCAGTCGGGCGGTGCGCCGCCGAATAGTTCGTACCAGGCCTGGCTGACAAAGGTGGCATTGCCCTCCGGATCAATCGTCCAGATCGGGTACGGTGCCTGCTCGGCCAGCGCCCTGAGCAGGGCTTCCTGGCGGGACAGCTCGCGGGTGCGCTGGGCGATTTTTTCCTCCAGGCTGCTGTTGAACTCCTGGACCTGGGCCAGCAGGTTGACGTTGTCGATCGCGATCAGGGCCAGCTGGGCGAGTTCGGCAACAACGTATTCATCCTGTCGGGTGAAGTCACCTTCGTGTTTGTCCGACAGCTGCAACAGGCCGACGTTGCTGCCGTCCCGTCCCGTGAGTGGCACGGCGAGCCAGCCGCGCAGGGGCGGGTGCTGGTCCGTATACGCGCCGAAGCCGCGCCAGCGCGGATGGGCCTGGAGCTCCGCCTGCGTCAGACGCATGGACCGGCGGGTCTCGCCGGGAACGGCGGAGATTCCGCTGCCATCGGGCGGGTCCATCCAATGGCGGTCGTTCGCGTATTTGTCGGACAGCGACAGTGCGGTGGTGGTCTGGTCCTTTTCAGGGCCGCGACGCAGGCTGATGACCGCCTGGTGGGCACCGATGATGCTGCGCGCCTGATCCGCCACTTCCTGCATGACCGCCTCCAGCGTGTGGTGCTGGGTGATGGCCTGTGCCGCCTCTGCGGCACGCTGCAAGGTCTGCAGATGGGCCTGGACTTCATGCTCGGCCTTGACGCGTTCGGTGACATCCTGCAGTGCCCCCTGCATGCGGATGATGGTGCCCTGGCCGTCCCGCACGGCCTGGCCCAACGAGCGTACCCAGATGTGGCGGCCGGTGCTGGTCACCATCTCCACCTCAACGTCGAAGGGCGTGCCGCTTGCCACGCATTCCTGTGTCACCCGGGCGGCCAGTGCCTGCGACTGTTCTGTGCAAAGGCCGATGGCGGAGGCCAGGGTGGGCGCGCTGCCTGGGGGCTGCTCGAGGATCAACAGGGCCTCATCCGACCAGAGAAAGCGCATCCCGGGCAACTCCAGTGCCCAGCCGCCCACCCGGGACAACTGTCCCGCCATGCGCAGCAGCTCGGTTTGGGCATGCAGCGCAGCTTCGGCCTGTTTCAGGTCGTCAATGTCGGTGGAGGTGCCGTACCACGAGACAATGCGCCCGGCGTCGTCGCGGTTGGGAATCACCCGCGCCAGCTGCCAGCGATAAGTTCCGTCACCGCAGAGCAGGCGGTGTTCGTTGTGAATGCCTTGCCCGCTTTCGATGGCACGGCGGAAATCCTCGGCGGTCCTTTCCAGGTCATCCGGGTGAACACGTGTGAACCAGCCGCCCTGGAGTGAAGCCTCCGCCGGCAGGCCGGTCACGTTGGTCCATTGGTCATTGACGAACGCCATGTGCCCGCTTGCATCGGTGATGAACACGATTTGCGGCATGGCCTGGGCCAACTGGCGAAAGCGCAGCTGGGTCCGTGCACGCTGCTGGGAATACCGGTAGAGCAGCGCCGACAGCAGCGCCACGGCTGCCGCGGCTGCCAGCCAGATCAGCCAGGTCAGCGTGGCAAAACGCTTCCAGGGCGCGAGTACCTCGTCGTACGGGGCGCCAACGTAGATCACCAGCTCGGGATAGGGCGCGAGGGCACGGTAGGCAATCATGCGGACCTTCCCGTCGATCGGACTGGTGGCCTGGTAGACGCCCTGCGCGCTCCTGGGGAGATGTTCGGAAAACAGGGGCCGGTCGGGAAAGGCCTTGCCCATCACGGTGTCGTCCATCGGGCTGCGCATCATCAGCACCCCGCCCCGGCGGAACAGCGCAATCGCGCCGCCGTCGCCCAGGTCCACCCCGCGCCAGAGCCTGTCGAAATAGAGCGGTTCCACGGCGGCCACGATCACGCCCGCGAAGCTGCCGTTCGCCGCCCGCAGAGGCCTGGACGCGCTGATCAGCCAGGCGCCTGTCGTGCGGCTGCGTACCGGCGCGCTGATGTGGAAACCGGCAGACGGGCGCTGCTGGTAGATCTGGAAATACTCGCGGTCTGCCAGCTTGACACCGATGTTGCCGAGGTCCGAGTCGAAAACGATGCGGCCGCCGGCATCCAGCACCCAGATGGCGCGCACGAAGGGGAGGCCGTTCAGCTGCTCGCGCAGCATGGCGCGGGCCGAGTGTTCGTCAAGCCGTTTTTCTTCCTGCAATGCCAGCAGCCGGCTGGCGGCAAGTTGAAGGCGCTGGTCCACCGTCTGGAAGGACTGGCCGGTTTGTTCCTCGATCACCTGCACCAGCGACTGGGTCAGTTTCTCGCCGGCGCGCAAGGCTTCGCCGCGAAGGTAAAAGAGGGCGATGACCACCGCGCAGGCAGAAACCACCATCAGGCCGCCAATCAGCCAGGCGATCGGGCGACCGATGGAGTCCTGCGCAGAGTCTGCATGCGTCTGTGATTGCCGGAGCGGCGCATCAACTTGCCAGGGCCAACGCATGCATCCAGCCTTTCAGTGGGGCCGGTCATGTTGCCCGGCGTGGATCATGATGCCATGCGGGTCGAACTTTGTCGATTGCGACAAGCCCTTGCTGCGCCTGGGTCCGGCTACGCCCGCTTCACATTTTTTTCTGTTCCTTCTGTGTCGGCTAGACGCCCAGATATTGCGTCAGCAGCGCCGGCCGTGCGTGCAGCTCGGCCGAGCTGCCTTCAAACACCACCTCGCCCTTGACCAGAATCACGTTGCGATCGGTGATCTGCGTCACGTGTTTCCAGTTCTTGTCGACGATCACGCTGCTGATGCCGCTTTCGCGAATCACGCCGCAGATGCGCCAGATCTCGCGCGCAATCAGCGGTGCCAGGCCTTCGGTGGCTTCGTCGAGGATCAGTACGTCGGGGTTGGTCATCAGCGCGCGACCGATGGTGAGCATCTGCTGCTCGCCGCCCGACAGTTGCTGCCCGCCGTGGCCCAGGCGTTCCTTCAGGCGCGGGAAGGTCTCCAGCACCCGGTCGTAGGTCCAGTCGTTCCTTCGGCCCACGCCGTCTGCGGCGCTTCCCGGTCGGCCGGCACGCGCGGCCATCTTGAGGTTCTCGACCACACTGAGGTTGCCGAAGATGCCGCGGCCTTCGGGCACATAGGCGATGCCGAGCTGGGAAATTTCGTAGGGTGCCCGGCCCATCATCGGTTGGCCCATGATGTCCAGGCTGCCCGATCGCGGCTTGACCAGGCCCATGATGCTTTTGAGCAGGGTGCTTTTTCCCATGCCGTTGCGGCCCATGAGGCCTATGGTTTCACCACGCGCGACGGAAAAGTTGATGCCGCGCAGGATATGGCTTGCGCCGTAATAGGTGTGCAGGTCCTTGGCGTCGATCAGCAGGTCGGCCATCAGTGTTCCTCCCCAAGATAGGCGGCCTGCACGCCGGCATCGGCCCGGATCTCGGCGGGTGTGCCGCTGGCAATCACCTGGCCGTTGACCATGACGGTCAGCCGGTCGGCCAGAGTGAAGACCGCGTCCATGTCGTGTTCGACCAGCAGGATGCCGTGGTCGGCCTTGAGTTTGAGCAGCAGCGCGACCATGCGTTCGGCCTCGGCCACACCCATGCCGGCCAGTGGTTCGTCGAGCAGCAGCACCTGCGGCTCGGTGGCCAGTGTCATGGCAATTTCAAGCTGGCGCTGTTCGCCATGGCTGGTGGCGCCGGCGATCGCCTGTTTGCGGTTTTCCAGGCCGGAAAGCTCAATGGCCCTTTCAGTCCGGGCGTTGACTGCTCTTAAATGGGTAGCACGGCTGAGCCAGTGCAGGGCATGCGGCTGGCGCGACTGCGCGGCCAGGCGGACGTTTTCCCAGACCGTGAAGGGCAGGAAGATATTGGTTTTCTGGTAGCTGCGGCCCAGGCCCTGGCGCGAGATTTTCTCCGGGTTCCAGCCGGTGATGTCGCGGTCGCCGAGCCGCACCGAGCCCGAGGTGGGCGGCAGGTCGCCGGAGAGCAGGTTGGTCAGCGTCGATTTGCCGGCGCCGTTGGGGCCGATCACGGCGTGGATCTGCTTGCGCTGCAGGTCCAGCGACACGTCGCTGACCGCAGCCAGGCCGCCGAAACGTTTGGTCAGGTTTTTCGCAGAGAGCAGTATTTCACTCATCGCTGGCCCCTCTGCTTTTGCCAAAGCGTTCCACCAGACCCAGAATGCCGCGCGGCGCAAAGGTCACCAGCAACACGATGAACAAGCCCATCCACAACTGCCAGTGCTTGCCGAGGTTGACGCTGCCGACCTGCGGCAGGTCCTTGAAGACATGCAGCAGGTATTCAAAAGCGAAGGCGCCGACAATCGCGCCGGCGAAGTTGCCCATGCCGCCGAGAATGACCATCATGATCGCGTGCGCGCTCATGTGAAAACCCATCAGTTCGGGGTTGATGTAGCCGGTTTGTGTGCCCCACAGGTAGCCCGCCAGGCCGGCCAGCGCGCCGGCCAATGTGAAGGCCGTGAGTTTGTAGCGGAAGGTGCCGAAACCCATGGCACGCATGCGGTGTTCGTTGACGCGGATGCCGGCCAGCGCGCGGCCGAACGGGCTCCACAGCAGGCGGCGCAAAAAGGCGTAGACCATCAGCATCACGGCCAGCGTGAAGTAATACAGCGTGCGCTTGTTGTCCAGATCGAACGGCATCCAGCCGAACAAGGTGGTGTCGGGCTTGAAATTGATGTACAGCCCGTCCGAACCACCCAGCACCTTGTTGTCGAAAAACAGGAAGAACACCATTTGCGCAAACGCCATGGTGACCATGATGAAGTAGATGCCGTGGGTGCGAACGACAAAAAAACCGATGATCAGCGCGGCCAGTCCCGAGGCCAGCACCGCCACGGGCAATGTCCACCACAGACTGACGGCTTCGCCCTGCGGCATGAGGAAGGCCAGCGCATAGCCGGCCAGGCCGAAGTAGGCGGCGTGCCCGAGCGAAACCAGGCCGGTGACGCCCTGCAGCAGGTCCAGGCTCATGGCAAAAATCGCCATGATCATCATGCGTGTGACCATCTGGGTGTAGAAATCGGTGCCCGCAAACGGGAAGGCGACGAGGGCGACCAGGCCAAGTGCCAGCGTGACCTGCACGCCGCGCGGCAGGAATTCGAGATTTGACTTGGTCATGCCACCACCACGGAAAGTGAATAGCTTGAAGGGAAAGACCTTTCAGTCAGGGCCGCGGATCTGGCTTTGCCAGTCCGCAGGCGCAGCGGCCCCCTCGGGGGGCAGCGCATTACACGAAGTGAAAAGCGTGGGGGTGTTAACGTGCTCATTGCTTGAACAAGCCTTCAGGCTTCCAGAGCAGCACCGCCGCCATCAACATGTAAATCAGCATGCCGGCCACCTGCGGCAGCAGCACCTTGCCGAAGGTATCGACCAGGCCAACCAGCAGCGCAGAAATGAGGGCGCCGCGCACCGAGCCGATGCCGCCGATGACCACCACCACAAAACACATGATGAGCACCTGCGAGCCCATGTTGGGGTAGACGCTGGCGATCGGCGCGGCAATCATGCCGGCCACCGCGGCCAGCGTCACGCCGAGGGCAAACACCACCGCGTGAATAAGCTTGATGTTGATGCCCAGGGCGCCGGCCATGTCGCGGTTGAAGGCGCCGGCGCGGATTTTCATGCCCAGCCGGGTTTTTGAAATCAGCAGGTACAGGCCGACCGCCAATGCAATACACACGCCCGACATGAACAGGCGGTAGACCGGGTAGGACAGGTTCTCGGTCAGCGGGATGGACGCGCTGAGCAGCTCGGGAATCGGCACACCATGGACATCGTCCCCCCAGACAATGGAACGCAGCTCTTCAAAGATGTAGATCAGGCCGAAGGTCAGCAACACCTGGTCGAGGTGGTCGCGCTGGTAGAAATGGCGAAACAGCAGCCATTCCAGCGCTAGGCCGAAGATGGCCGACAACACGGCGCCGCCGAGGATGGCCAGCGTCAGGCTGCCGAAATAGGCACTGAGCGACCAGGCCAGGTAGGCGCCCAGCATGTAGAAGCTGCCGTGGGCCAGGTTGACCACACCCATGATGCCGAAAATCAGCGTCAGGCCGGCGGCCAGCATGAACAGCAGCAGGCCGTACTGGACGCTGTTGAGCAGCTGGATGAGAAAGTTCGCGAGATCCATCGTGTTGCTTCAGGCCTGCCTGCGGGTGAGCAGCAGGAGCCCCCCCATGAGCGTGAACAGCCCGCCAGAGACGCGATTGAACCAGCGCACCGCGCGGCTCGAACGCAGCAGCGGCGCAAGGCGCGACACGCCCAGCGCGCAACCGCTGAGCACACTGAACTCGAAGGCCATGAAGGTCAGCGCGAGGATGGCGAACTGCGGCACGAAGGGCTCGGCCGGATTGAGAAACTGGGGAAAGAAGGCGGCGAAAAAAAGCACGGCCTTGGGGTTGCTCGCACCGACCAGGAAGCCGCGCAGAAAAAACGAGCGGCGCGGCGCCTCAAGCGGACCCGCATCGGCCCGCAGCACCGAGGCGTCATTGCGAAAGGTTTTGACGCCCAGGTAAATCAGGTAGGCCGCGCCCAGCAGCTTGGCCGCCGTGAAGGCTGTTTCAGATGCGGCCAGCAGCGCGCCCAGGCCCAGGGCTGACAGCAACATCACGCCCAGCACGGCGCTGACGCTGCCCGCCACCGAGGTCATGGCCTTGCGCGGCCCATGGTTCAGCGAGGTCGTCATGCACATCAGCATGGTCGGGCCTGGCGTGAAGATCAGCAAGGCGACGGCCGCGAGGTAGAGAAAGTAGGTGGTGAGGGTCATGGGGGAAGCGAAAAGGATGGTCGCTGCGAAGCCAAGCAATGCACGTACCAAAAAAATGGGAGGTTCACGAACCTCCCATTTTGGCGGGAAAAAAGCTTAGCCCATCTTGCAACCGGCGCCGGAGTCGGCCAGCGCCTTGGCGGCCACGCCGATGACCTTGTTTTCCTTGTTCTCGACCTGGCGCAGGTAGATGTCCTGCACCGGGTTGTGGGCCTTGCTCATGGTCCACTTGCCGCGCGGGCTGTCGATCACGGCGGACTCGAGCGCCTTGTACAGGGCCGGTTTGCTGTTCAGGTCGCCCTTGACCGCATTGGCGCCCTGGACCAGCAGCAGGCCGGTGTCGTAACCCTGCACCGCGTACACGTCGGGCTGGCTGCGGAAGGCGGTGGCGTAGGCCAGGCGGAAGGCCTTGTTGCGCGGCGTGTCCAGCGAGTCGCTGTAATGCATGGTGGTGATGATGCCGTCGGCTGCGGGGCCGGCTGCGTTCAGAACACCTTCGGTCAGGAAGCCTGAGCCGTAAAGGGGAATCTTGCCCTTGAGACCCGCCGCCGCGTAGTCGCGGATGAACTTGGCAGCGCCGCCGCCGGCAAAGAAGCAGGCCACGGCGTCGGGCTTGAGCGCGGCAATTTCGGTCAGCAGCGCCTGGAACTCGACGTTGGGGAAGGGCAGGCCCAGTTCCTTGATGATGGTGCCGCCGGCCGCGGTGTAGCTTTCCTTGAAGCCTTCAAAGGCCTCGTCGCCGGCAGCGTATTTCCAGGTGATCCACACGGCTTTTTTGTGGCCGCGGGCGACCATGGCCTGGCCCAGCGCGCGGGTGGGCTGGGAGTTGCTGAAGGAGGTGCGGAATACATTGGGTGCGCACAGGCCGCGGGTGGCGGCATGCACACCGGCGTTCGGGATCAGGCTCAGCACGCCGGAGTCGCGCGCCACTTTCTGGATGCCCATCTGCACGCCCGAGTGCACGGTGCCGACCAGCACATCGACCTTGTCGCGCTGCACCAGCTTGCTGGCGTTTTCAACGCCCTTGGAAGGTTCGGACTCGTCGTCCACCTTGAAGTATTCGATCTCGCGGCCGCCGAGCTTGCCGCCCTGCTGGTCGATGGCCAGGCGGAAACCGTTTTCAATCGCCACGCCGAGCTGCGCGAAGGTTCCGGTGTAGGGCAGCATGAAACCCACGCGCACCTTGCCGGACTGCGCCCGCACCACTTGAGGGAGCAGCAGGCCGGTGGAGGCGGCGCCGATGACGGCCGCACTCTGGCTCAGGATCAAACGACGTGAAGGAAGGCGTGAGGTCATGGATAACTCCTGGTTGGGACGGAACGAATAGCGCCGGAAGGCTTTGATGGTAACGGCGCGGTGCTGCGAAAACCCTAGTGAAAAACCCGAGATTCAGGATTAAATTGTTTATACCTAAAGCAATTACCCTGCCAGCCTGAGTGCTCAGGCCGTGCCCTGCTGGCGCAGCTTGAAGCGCTGGATCTTGCCGGTCGCGGTTTTCGGCAGCTCGTCCACAAACTCGATCCAGCGCGGGTATTTGTAAGGCGCCAGTTGCTGCTTGACGTGAACCTTGAGGTCGTCGGCCGAGGCGGTCTGGCCCTTCTTGAGCACCACAAAGGCCTTGGGTTTGACCAGCTGGTCGGCATCGGCCAGGCCGACCACCGCCACTTCCAGCACCGCCGGGTGCGTCATTAGCGACGCCTCCACCTCGAAGGGCGAGACATAGATGCCGCCGACTTTGAGCATGTCGTCGGTGCGGCCGCTGTAGGTGTAGTAGCCGTCGGCATCCACCGTGTATTTGTCGCCGCTGCGTGTCCACTCGCCGGCAAACGTGGCTTTGGTCTTGGCGCGGCTGTTCCAGTACATCAGGGCTGAACTCGGGCCTTTGATCTGCAGCTCGCCGATCTCGCCGACGCCGCAGTCCTGGCCGTCATCACCGACGATGCGCAGCGCATAACCGGGGACGGCCTTGCCGGTGCTGCCGTAACGTACTTCGCCGGGCCGGTTGCTCAGGAAGATGTGCAGCATCTCGGTCGAACCGATGCCGTCGAGGATGTCGCAGCCATACTCGGCGGCCCACTTGGTGCCGATGCCGGCGGGCAGGGCCTCACCGGCGCTGGTGCAGACGCGCAGGTTTAACGCGGCCCGGGGCGGGCGGGCCGGGTCTGCCAGCAGGGAGGCGTAGAGCGTGGGCACGCCGTAGAAAATGGTGGGCTGGTGTTCTTTCAGGATGCGGAAGACCTCGGCCGTGGTCGGGCGCGCCGGCAGCAGGATGGCCGTGGCGCCCACGCTCATCGGGAAGGTCAGGCCGTTGCCCAGCCCGTAGGCAAAAAACAGCTTGGCCGCGGAATACACCACATCGGATTCCTGGATGCCCAGCACACCCCGGCCGTAGAGCTCGGCGGTCTGGATCAGGTGACTGTGCAGGTGCACCGTGCCTTTGGGGGCGCCGGTCGAGCCGCTGGAGTACAGCCAAAAGCAGGCGTCGTCGGCGCAGGTGGGCGCTATGGTTTTGGTAGCTTCTTGCGCCCGTACCATCTGGGCCAGGCTCGCATGCGGTGCGGCGTCTTCCGCGCCGGCAACAATCACGCTGCGCAGTGTGGGGATGTGCCCGATCAGCGGCTCAAACGCGGGCAGCAGCGCCCGGGACACAATCAGGCCCTGGGCGCGCGAGTCGCGCAGCATGAAGTCGAAGTCGGGCGTGGTCAGCAGGGTGTTGGCGGCCACCGGTACCACACCGGCCAGGATGCAGCCCAGAAAAGCCACCGGCCATTCAGGGGTGTCCAGCATGGCCAGCAGGACGCGGCTTTCGGGGGCGAAGCCCTGGGCGCGCAGCGCATTGGCGAAGCGGTGGGACTGGTTGGCGAGTTCACCGTAAGTCAGCGTCGCACCGTTGACGGCATCGACAAATGCGAGCTTGTCGGCGCGGTTGGCGTTGCGCTCCAGCAGGTCATGGGCGGCGTTGTAGTCGCGGGGAATGTCAACGCGAGGGGGGCTCACCGAATGGTCGGCGCGGCTCAGGTTCATGGGGTCTCCGGATGCTCTCGTTTTTATAGCTGCCTGCGCCCGCCATTATTGGGTTGGAGGCTCATTTTAGTAAAACTCAGGCGGTTTCGGTGCTGGGCGTGCTGCTCAGTGCCAGCGCCAGCCAGTCGCGGCACCAGGCGGCACCCTCGGTCTCGGGCAGGGTGCCGGCGCTGGCGTCGTGGCACCAGACCTCACCGATACGCTGCGCGCCCAGGCCCTGCAGGCGCTCGTCAAACTTTTTGCCACCGAAGCAGAAGGTCTGCAGGTAGGTGCGGTCACCAAGGGCGATCACGCCGTAACGCACGTGGCCCAGGAATTTGGGCTGGGCATCGAGCGAGTCATAGAGCAGCCGGGCGTTGTCGGGTACATCGCCCTGGCCGTAGGTGGAAGAGCAGATGAGATATATTGCATCTTCTTCGGCGGCGCTGTCAAAGACGCCGATGTCCAGGCCGTCCATCAGCTGAACCTCGATATCACTGACGAGATCGGCGCAATCCATCTGGATGGCCTGGGCCACATAGTCGGCCGTGCTGGTCATGGTGCCCACGAGTATTTTGAGTTTCATCAGTGATCTCCGATAAAAGATGCAATAAACTGCTTGACAAGCGAATTACGTGAAGTATAGTGCAATATTGATTTAACGCAAACTTTTTTCAAATAACGCAGATGTCCAACATCGAAAATCTGTCCGAACAGGCGAACAAAGCCACGCTCACCGAGCTGGGTGCCCGGGTGCGTGCCTGGCGCGCCCGCCGCGGCATGACGCGCAAGGCGCTGGCGAGCGACTCCGGCCTGAGCGAGCGTTTCCTGGCCGATGTGGAAAGCGGCAAGGGCAATGTCTCGATCAACTCGCTGGAAGCCGCTGCCCGCGCGCTGAACATCTCGATTCTGGAACTGCTGCAGGACGCACCGCGCCCGGCGCTGGCCCGTGTCCAGGGGCTGCTGGGCCGGCTCGACGACACGCAGCTGGACCAGGCCTACGCACTGCTCGGCAGCACCTTCGGCCTGAGCGATGCGCTGGGCCGGGAACAGCGCATTGCGCTGATCGGTCTGCGCGGTGCGGGCAAGTCCACACTCGGCCTGAAGCTGGCCACCGAGCGCGGCGTGCCTTTTGTCGAACTCGACCGCGAGATCGAACGTGAAGCCGGCACCAGCATGAATGAAATCCTGCTGCTGCACGGGCAGGCCGGCTACCGCCGCTACGAGCGCCGCGCGCTGTTCCGTATTGCCGAGGACCATGCCGACGGCGTCGTCATGACCACCGGCGGCAGCATCGTCAGCGAGCGCGAAACCTTTGACCTGCTGCAAAGCCGCTTCTACTGCGTCTGGCTCAAGGCCAGCCCGGAAGAACACATGGCACGGGTGGTGGCGCAGGGCGACATGCGGCCTTTTACTGCCACCCGCGGTGCCACGGACGAGGCGATGGAAGACCTGCGCCGCATCCTGGCCAGCCGCGAAGCGCTGTATGCCCGCGCCGATGCCGTGGTGGACACCGCCGCCCGAACCCTCAAACAAAGCCTGAAAGACCTGGAACGCGCCGTTCCGCAAACAACCGTTCGGGCTGAGCCTGTCGAAGCCCTTCGACTAGCTCAGGGCGAACGGCCTTAACCCGACACACAGGAGACCCCAATGAACGCCATGACCGAACCGCTGTTATTCAAACAGGTGATTGAGGGCCAGGAGCGCGAGCTCGTGAGCTTTGCCACGCATCCGACCAAGTACCAGCACTGGACACTGAGCGTGGAGGGCGATGTTGCCCGCCTCAAGCTCGACATCAATGAAGACGGCGGCATCAAGCCCGGCTACAAGCTCAAGCTCAACAGCTACGACCTCGGCGTGGACATCGAGCTGCACGACGCGATCAACCGCATCCGCTTCGAGCATCCGGCCGTCAAGGTGGTGGTGTTCGAGTCGGGCAAGGAAAAGATCTGGTGCTCGGGCGCCAACATCTACATGCTGGGTCTGTCCACGCATGGATGGAAGGTCAACTTCTGCAAATTCACCAACGAGACCCGCAACGGCCTGGAAGACTCCTCGCGCCATGATGGCCTCAAGGCGATTGCGGCCGTGACCGGCGCCTGCGCCGGCGGCGGCTACGAGCTGGCCCTGGCCTGCGACCGCATCGTGATGGTTGACGACCGCAGTTCCACCGTGAGCCTGCCCGAAGTGCCGCTGCTCGGCGTCTTGCCCGGCACCGGCGGCCTGACCCGCGTGACCGACAAGCGCAAGGTGCGCCGCGACCTGGCCGACATCTTCTGCACCACGTCCGAAGGCGTGCGCGCAGACCGGGCCCGCGACTGGAAACTGATCGACGCCTATGCCAAACCGCAGCAGTTCAGCGCCTTGCTTGCTACTGAAATAGAAGCGCTTCGCGCCCAGTCCACAAGGGCTGCAGCCTCAAAAGGCATTGAACTGACGCCACTGAAGGTGCTCATCGACGATGCCGGCTACCACTACAGCGTGGTCGATGCCCAGGTGGACCGCGAAAAACGCATTGCCACCCTCACCGTCAAGGCACCGGCCGCCGCCATTGAGTCCACGCCGCAAGCCATCGAAGCCGCCGGCGCCAACTGGTACCCACTCAAGCTGCAGCGCGAACTCGACGACGCCATCCTGAACCTGCGCACCAACGAACTTGAAGTCGGCACCTGGGTCATCAAGACCCAGGGCGATGCCGGCCAGGTGATGCGCATGGACGAGGTGCTGGCCCAACTGAAGGACCACTGGCTGGTCAAGGAAACCACAGGCGCGCTGCGCCGCACGCTGGCGCGCCTGGACGTGACCAGCCGTTCGCTGATTGCGCTGGTCGATGCCGGTTCCTGTTTTGCCGGCACGTTTTACGAACTGGCCCTGAGCTGCGACCGCATCTACATGCTGGACCTGCCGGATTCGCCCGACGTCGCGCCCACGCTGCAACTGAGCCCAGCCAACTTTGGCTGGTTCCCGGCCGTCAATCACCTGACGCGGCTGCAGACCCGGTTTTATGAAGACGACGCCACCATCGCGCAGCTGCAAAAACTCTCCGGCAGCCCCTTGCGTGCCGACCAGGCGCTCGAACTGGGCCTGGTGACCCTGAGCCCCGACGACATCGACTGGGACGACGAGATCCGCATCATGCTGGAAGAACGCGCGTCCATGTCGCCCGACGCCATGACCGGCATGGAAGCCTCGCTGCGCTTTCCGGGCAAGGAGACCATGGAAACACGCGTGTTCGGCCGCCTGTCGGCCTGGCAGAACTGGATTTTCATCCGCCCGAATGCGGTGGGTGAGGAGGGCGCCCTCAAACTTTTTGGCACCGGTAAAAAAGCGAAATTCGACTGGAAAAGGATTTAACACCATGAGCACCATTGACCTGCAAGCCCTGATCCCCAACAACGTCAACCTCGGCGAGAACCGCCAGCTGCAGCGTGCGCTCGAGCACTGGCAGCCGGCCTTCATGAGCTGGTGGGACGAAATGGGCCCGAGTGACTTCAATGCCAAGGAGGTCTACCTGCGCACCGCCGTCGGCGTGGACGCTTCGGGCTGGGCCAGCTACGGCTACACACCCATGCCCGACTACCGCTGGGGCATTTTTCTCGCCGACCAGGAAGAAAACCGCAAGATCGGTTTTGGCGACCACATGGGCCAGGACGTCTGGCAGGAAGTGCCGGGTGAGTACCGCAGCGCCTTCCGCCGCCTGATCGTGACCCAGGGCGACACCGAGCCGGCCTCTGTCGAGCAGCAGCGCCTGCTGGGCCACACCGCGCCTTCTTTGTACGACCTGCGCAACCTGTTTCAGGTCAACGTCGAGGAAGGCCGCCATCTGTGGGCCATGGTCTACCTGCTGCACGCGCACTTCGGTCGTGACGGCCGCGAGGAAGCCGAAGAGCTCTTGACGCGCCACAGCGGCGACGCCGACAAGCCACGTATCCTGGGCACCTTCAACGAGCCCATGGACAACTGGCTGAGCTTCTTCATGTTCACTTACTTCACCGACCGTGACGGCAAGTTCCAGCTCAAGTCCTTTGCCGAAAGCGCCTTTGACCCGCTGGCGCGCACCACGCGTTTCATGCTGACCGAAGAAGCCCACCACATGTTTGTCGGCGAGACCGGCATTGGCCGCGTCATCAAACGCACGCTGGAAGTCATGAAAGAGCTGGACACCGACAACGTGGACACCTTGCGCAAGGCCGGCGTGATCGACTTGCCGACGGTGCAGAAATTCATGAACTTCTGGTTCACCTCCTCGCTGGACCTGTTCGGCTCGGAAGCCTCGTCCAACGCGGCCAACTACTTCAGCAACGGCATCAAGGGCCGGCCCGACGAAGCCAAATTCGCCGACCACGTTGAGCTCGACAGCGAAATGACCATCCAGGTGCCGGACGGCAAGGGTGGTTTGAAGAACGAAACGATTTCAACACGCAACGGCATGAACGAGATCACGCGCCTGGAATACGTGAAAGACTGCAATGTCGGCGTGACACGCTGGAACATGGCGATCAAACGCGCGGGTGTGGACTTCGAGCTGAGCCTGCCGAGCTCGCGTTTCCGCCGAAGCGTCGGTGTCTGGTCGGCCGCCCACACCGATCCGCAGGGCAACCCGATCAGCGAAGCCGAATTCAACGCCCGAAAAGACGAGTGGCTACCCAACGACGCCGACAAGACCTTCATTCACAGCCTGATGCAGCGTGTGACCGAGCCGGGCAAGATGGCCGGCTGGATCGCACCGCCGGATCGTGGCATCAACGCGAACGCGGTCGAATACGAATACGTGAAGTTGTAAGCCCCCACGCTTGCTCACTGCGTGTAGCCGCTGCCCCCCGAGGGGGCCGCTGCGCCTGCGGTCTGGCAAAGCCAGTCCCGCGGCCCCTGTTTGAAGGGGGAGGGCGCCTCAACGTTCAGGTAATCTCCGCGCCGCGTTCCTTGAGCAGGTCCCGCAGCAGCGAACGGTGGCAGCGTGCCTCGTTCTCGCAGTAACAACCCATCGCAAAATTCGTCTGGTGCGACAGCGCCGCCAGCAGGTCCAGGTCCCGGCTGGCATCGGGCTCGTTCATTTCGGCGCGGTATTTTTTGCTGAACGCGGCCCAGTCCTTGTCGGTCTCCACCGACTGGCCCTGTTTCATGGTCTCGGCGCTGGGGGCGAGGTTGGGGTACCAGACGTCGTACCAGTCCTGCGTGGCGAATTCGCTTTTGGGCACGCCGCGCGGTGGCCGACGTACCGTGCCTATGCGCAGACCTTCGCCAGCCTGCCGGGCCGTGCCCAGTCTCACGATGCTTACCCCCATGAGCGCCTCCTGTTTGACGGTGTTTCAGGGTTGCCATTGTGAAACCTTTTGTGCTGCCCCCGGCCGGTCCTGGTGCTTGCAACGCTGCCTCTGCAAATAAACGGAGCGAGGCGCAAAATTGGGCTTTGTTCGGGCTATAATATTTGACTAGTCGGAGTGTGGCGCAGTCTGGTAGCGCACCTGGTTTGGGACCAGGGGGTCCAAGGTTCGAATCCTTGTACTCCGACCAAGAATCCAATGAAAAAGCTCACTCTGTGGGCTTTTTTCATATCTGCCCGTAGCTCAGTTGGATAGAGCATCAGCCTTCTAAGCTGAGGGTCGGGGGTTCGATCCCCTCCGGGCAGACCAGTGCTCAATGCATTGCGTCCTCCAACCCTCCCCATTTTTATCGTTCTGACCGTCTCAGGCGCCGCCCTGTAGTCGTGCGCGGCGCCTTGCCGCGCCAATGCGTTGCGAAATCACGTCGCTGTGGTTGCCCGGCTCGACGCGGATATAAGTCCAAAGTCATAGAACGGCCGACGCAAATTCGCAGAAATTCATCCTTTAGCATAGAAAAGCCGGATCTGTAAAAAAATCACCAAACATCACCTCATATTTCCTACAAAAGTCACACTTGGATAAATAGAATCGCATAAAAGATACAAAAAAAGACTTCCAAAGGGACGAAATGAGCGCTAGGGCGCCATGGAAATGCAGTTCCCCCACTTCC
Source organism: Polaromonas sp. (assembly GCF_029945925.1). Taxonomy (GTDB): domain Bacteria; phylum Pseudomonadota; class Gammaproteobacteria; order Burkholderiales; family Burkholderiaceae_C; genus Polaromonas. Next base: position 24,335 of record NZ_JAQSDN010000003.1, read on the forward strand.
GCCGCCAGGCAGGGTGTGGTCAGGCTGGGGCAGGTTCAAGTTGATTCATTAACGAAGGAGTGATCATGAAATCAGAGCGTTTTTCGACATTCAAACGCGGTGCGTTGCATGCAGCGTTGGCGTCAACTGCTGTGCTGGGGGGCTTGGGGCTTGTTGGCAATGCCCACGCCATCAGTGGCGACGCCACCGCCACCGTGGTCCAGGCCATTGATATCACGCAAAACAGGGCCCTCAATTTTGGCAAATTTGTTGCGAGCAATGGCGGAACAGTGACCTTGACCAACGTTGCCACTACTGTCGTGGGAGGCACCTCCGTCAGGGTCAGTCCGAGCACCGCTGCTTCAGGGCAATTCACTGTCACCGGTGACGGAGCGGCAACCTATACGCTGACGGCAGATGCAAGCACGACGATCACTGATGGGAATACCACCATGAACGTGACCGCCATTACCCCTTCGGTCACAACAGGCGGTGTACTCAGTGGTACATCAGGTTCTCAGGGGAGTCAGGTGGTATATGTCGGTGCTACTTTGACCCAAGGTGCCGCGAATGCTGCGGGGACTTACAGCGGGACCTATTCGATCACCGTTGCCTATAACTGAGACGCTGATCTGTGAGTGGCGGCCTCGGGCCGCCAAGCAGGCTGGAAACTCGCTCCGGTAGGGCTGTGCTTGCTATTGCACTCTGTTTTTTGTCAGTTAACCGTGTTGCAGGCCGTTATCGCACAGGCGAGATGAGTTCAAGGAAGGGCCACGTTGAAGAAACACCGTGTTTTGGCTGTAATCGCTCTGCTAAGTACCGTGGCTTGCGCATCGGTGAGTTGGGCGCAGACTTTCACGGCCACCCAGGCTTTGGCCTTTGGTACTTTTGCGCCCAGTGCGGTGGCGGGCACGATCGTTATTCCCCCGGTGGGCCTCCGGGGCAAGAGTGGGGGTGCGTATCCGATCGCGGTCAACCTGGGCTCGGCCGCGTCGTTCAGCGTGAGCGGGGGGGGGGCGAATCAGCCTTATTCCATCACCTTGCCTAGCAACGGTGTGGTGTCGCTGTCACTCGTGGGGAGTCCGGGGACCACCATGGCTGTCAATGGCTTCAGTAGCAGCACATCGAGCGGCCAGCTCAGTGGCACCGGTGCACTGGCCTTTACGGTCGGCGCCACACTCAGTGTGGGCAGCAACCAGGCAATGGGCAATTACACCGGCAATTTTGAGGTCACGATCAACCTGCAATGAAGGCCGCACTTCATCCCATCATCCCAATTCCGGTTCATCGTCATGCCTGCTTACAAACAAGACACTCAGGAGCCCGTCATGTGGTTTTCCATTTTTGATGTCCGGCCCCTTGCTGCGGATGCTGACTGTCGTCCTATCCGATGGCTCCCTTTGCGGCGGGAGAGCGGTGCCTGGCTGCTCGGCGCTTGTCTCGTGCTGATTGCCGCGCCCCACGCTTTTGCCGATCTGATGCTGACTCCGACGCGGATCATTCTTGAAAAAAACCAGCGCTCGGCCCAACTCGACCTCATCAACAATGGCCAGGAAACAGCGACTTACCGCATCAACCTGGTCAATAGGCGCATGAGCGAGACAGGGGAGTTTTCCGCGATAGACAGCCCGCGACCAGGCGAGCAATTTGCAGATGAGTTGGTGCGTTATTCGCCACGGCAGGTGGTATTGGCCCCGGGCCGTGGCCAGACCGTACGTATTTTGCTGCGCAAACCGGCAGATTTGCCAGCCGGTGAGTACCGGTCCCACCTTCAGTTTGACCGGGTTCCCGAGACCACCGGCACCAGCAGTATCAACGCCCAAGGTCCTGCGCTGGGCCCCGGTGAAGTAGGTGTGCAGTTGACGGCTTTGATCGGTGTGTCCATTCCTGTCATTGTGCGGCACGGTGAAACATCTGCCACCGTCACGCTGTCCGGGCTGGAACTGCCCAACCCCCCGGCCGGCCAGCCTGCGATGCTGGCGGTGGTGCTGCAGCGCAGCGGCAACCGTTCTGTGTATGGAGACCTGATTGCGACCTTCACGCCCCAAGGCGGCGCGCCGCAGGAAGTCGGCAAGGCCGGTGGCGTGGCAGTGTACACACCCAACGCCTTGCGCCGCATGAGGCTGGAGTTGAAGCCGCCCGCCGGGCTGGCGCTGGCGCGGGGCACCCTGCGGGTAGCCTTCCGGGAACGGCCAGACGCGGGTGGCAAGTTGCTGGCGGAAGCCGCTCTCGAATTGCCTTGACCGGACAGCGGTTGCGCCCACCCATGACGCAGCAGCTTTCATCATGAGGGGATACGTTTTTTTTGCAGCGCCGCTTGGGGGATGCTGATGCGCGGTTGCAGGAGCTGGCTGCTTCTCCCGGTGGCGCTGGTACTGGTGCCGGGCATGGCGCTTGCCAGTGTGTCGATCAGCACAGCATCCTTGGAAAGGGGCGACGCCAGGACGCGCATCGTGCTGGAGTCCCGCACGGAGCTGCGCTTCAGCCTGTATATCCTGCGCCATCCCGGGCGCGTGGTGCTGGAGCTCGAAGACGTGGAACTCACCGCGGCGCTGACGGGGCTGGCAGGCCAGATCACCGCCGATCATCCCTACATGCAAGCGATGCAGGTCAGGCCCTCCCCCTCTGGCACCGGGGCGGTTCTTCTGGAGTTCGGGCTCAAGGCGGAGGCCGAACCCAACATTTTTTCGCTCAAGCCCGAAACGGGCAGGGGCTACAGGCTGGTGCTGGACATTGCACCATCTGCCGCACCCACAACCCCACCTGCACCTGCACCTGCACCTGCACCTGCGGCGCGCCCCACAATGCCCCCCCGGCAGCCGCCGGCGCTGGCAGCCTCAACGTCGCCCCCGGCGGCGCCCGCCACAACTCCCGGACCCCTGCGCCGCGCCGATGAGTTGAACCTGGTGTTGCTGGAGGTGCAGCTGGATGAACAGGTGTTGGCCGATGCCATCACGACCTACCAGGCTGGCCGCGAGACATTTCTGCCTCTGGGTGAACTGGCCAGGCTGCTGACGCTGGCGATCCGGACGCAAGCCGGGCAGGGCACCGCCGACGGTTATGTGCTGAGCGAGGCTCGGGGCTTCAACCTGGATGCGCCCCAAGGCAGGATCACGCTGGCCGACCAGACCCAGCTCTTTGACCGGACGCTGGTCCGAGTGGAGGGCGACGACATCTATGTCGCGGCTTCTCTGCTGTCGCGCTGGTTGCCACTTGATTTCGAGGTGGACCTTTCGAGCCTGGCGCTGCGGGTCAAGCCCAGGGAACGCCTTCCTTTGCAGGAGCGCCTGGAGCGTGAGCGCCGCGCAGGCAAGCTGGGCGCCCGCACCGGTTACGAAGATCCGGGCTACCCACGCGTGGACATGCCTTACCGCCTGCTGGGCGTGCCTTTTATCGACCAGACCTTTGGAATGGGGCTGCGAACCGGCAATGGCAGCAGGCAGACCAGCGCCAACTACACCGCTTACCTGACGGGCGACCTTCTGGGCCTGGAATCTGCTTTTTTTGTCAGCAGCACCCGGCAGGACCCGTCGCCCGACGTGCGTTTCACCCTGGCACGCCACGACCCTGATGCAGGCCTGCTCGGCCCTTTGCGCGCCCGATCGGTGATGTTCGGCAGCGGTGTCTCCTCTCCCAGTGTGACGAACATCGCCGGCCGCAGTGCAACCGGCAAGGGTTATGGGCTAACACTCAGCAATCGTCCCATCACCCAGCCGACCAGTTTTGACCGCCATACGCTGCAGGGTGACCTGCCGCCCGGCTGGGATGTGGAACTGTATTTCAACGAGGCCCTGGTCGGTTTTCAGAGCTCGCGCGCGGACGGCCGCTACAGCTTTGACGACCAGCCTCTGGCGTATGGGGCCAACGAATTTCGCCTCGTGTTTCACGGGCCGCTGGGCCAGCAACGGGTGGAGCGGCAGAGTTTTTTGCTCGAGCAATCCAGCACGCCGACCGGTGCGTTTTACTACAACCTCGCCCAGCACCAGGACAGCGCGGGCCAGTCGCGCTCGGTGGCCCAGTTCGAGTGGGGTCTGAACAAGTACCTGACGGGAACCGGCGGCTTTGTCCGTTTGCCGTCATCGCTGACCACCGGCAGCACCACCACGGCGGCCACCGGCGTCTCCGGTAGCGACGGACAGCTGTACAGCAACCTGGGACTGCGTGGCTTCTGGAAATCCTTCATTCTCAGCAGCGACCTTTACCGCTCGTCCAATCGCGGCTGGCTCAATGAGTCAGGCCTGAAGACCCGTGTCGGACCTGTCTCGCTGAGTTACAGCCACCTGCGGCTCAAGGATTTCGTCAGTGAGCTGTTTTCGCGCAGCGCCGATCCATTGCGCACACGCGACAAGCTGCGGCTCGACGGCGCCATTCCGGCCGGCTGGTTGCCGCGCTTGCCGGTGACCGTGGAAGTCCAGCGCGAGCAGTTTCAATCCGGCCTCAGCAACGTGGCCCTGACCGGCCGCGTCGCCGCCTATGTCAGGGGCACGTCAATAGCCAATCAGCTGACCTGGCAAAACTCGGGCGGAGCGACCACGGCCAGCGGCGCCCTGCAACTGAGTTACCGCGTCGGGGTCACCGGTCTGAGTGGCCAGTTGGGCTACCTCCTCAAACCGCAGGCAAAACTCGATACCGTGGTGCTTTCGGGTGACAGGCGGCTGGGCGAAGGCTATCTGCTCAACCTCGGCCTGGTGCGCGCCATCAGCAGCCGCGAAACCCTGTACACGGCAGGCTTGAACAAAAGCCTGGGCAGTTACGGGCTGGGACTGAGCACCAGCTATTCCAGCACAGGGGTGCTGACCGTGGGCGTGCAGCTCTTTATTGCCATGGGCCGGGAACCGCGCCAGGGACAGTGGCGGTTTGACGCGCTGCCCAAAGCCGACAGCGGCGCCGCATCGGCACGGGTTTTTGTGGACAGCAATGCCAACGGCATCATGGACGCCGGCGAAGAGGCGGTTGAAAACGCCGCGATCACCGTCAACGGCAGCCGGGCGCCGGTGCGGACCGATGCCGCAGGCATTGCCTGGCTGGACCGTTTGCCGACGCGGCAACATGTGGACCTGGCGGTCGATACGCAGACACTGGAAGACCCTTACTGGGCGCCGGTGCGCAAGGGCGTGCGTATGGTGCCACGCCCCGGACATGTGGCGGAAATTGACTTTCCCATCATTTTGACCAGCGAAATTGATGGCACGGTGTACCTCGCCGAGCACAATTCGAAGCGCGGCATCGGCGATGTGGTGATCGAATTGCTTGACAGCAACCGGCGTGTCGTCACTACAATCAAGACCAGTTCCGACGGCTATTACATTGTTCCGGCCATACCCCAGGGCCGCTATTACGTGCAGGTTTCCCTGGAGCAACTGGGGCGGTTCGGTCTGGTTGATCCGGGTGTGCGTGAGATCAACATCCTGCCCGACGGGAAATTCATCAACGGCGTGGATTTTCTGCTGCGAAAAAAGCCGGCCGGACCGGTGTCCGGTTTTCCCCGCGAGGAGCATCATGAAAAGAAATGATTGGTGGCCAACGATTCCTCAGCCGGCCATGGCCTGCGCGCTTTTAATCGGCGCTTGGGCCCTGACGGCCGGCAGCAGCCATGCTGCATCGGCGGTAGGTACGGTGGGGGCCACCGTGGTTGAGTCGGTGACAGTGGTCATCACGCCGCCGCCGGCGCCCACACCCGTGGCGACACCCGCCCCCGCGCCTGCCGTGGTTGAAACGCCGGCCTTGGCGGGGACCGTCTTCACCGTTGAAAGTTTCACCAGCAGCCTGTCCACCAGCGGTCCCTTGCTGCGTGTCGGGGGGGCGCCTCCCTCCGGCACCGGTGGAAGTGGTGTTCAGGGGAGCGGAGCGGCGGAAGGGGGCGGCGGAACGCAGGGCGCCACGGCTACACAGGGCAGCGTGGGCGCAGGTGCCGCGCCGCCAGCGGCCAGTACCGCGACCGTCAATGTGACGCGCAAGGCCGATGGCTCCCTGGCCGTCAGCGGTGGGTCAGGGCTGACCTTTGCCGTGTCGGAACCGGTCAATGGCGCGGTCAACATCGAGTACAACTGACCTGGCTGCAGCTACGATTGCACCGGCGCCGCTAACGTTTTTGATATTGCGTCTTGCCAAACAGCACTTCGCGTGCCTTGTCGTCGGTGATGGGGCGGCGCAGATCGGCCAGCACCTTGACGCCGCGCTGCACGGCAGGCCGGACCGCGATGACGTCAAACCATTTCTTCAGGTGCGGGTAGTCGGCCCAGGTGATGCCGTGGTTTTCCCAGTTGCGCAGCCACGGGAAGATGGCGATGTCTGCAATCGTGTACTGGTTGCAGGCGATGAACTTGCTGCCCGCCAGCTGCTGGTTCATCACACCGTAAAGCCGTCGGGTCTCGTTGGTGTAGCGTTCGATCGCGTAGTCGATTTTCTCGGGCGCGTACTGGCGGAAGTGGTGGGTCTGCCCGATCATGGGGCCGACGCCGCCCATCTGGAACATCAGCCATTGCAGGACCTGGAACTTCAACCGGTCACTTTTCGGCAGGAATCTGCCGGTTTTGGCCGCCAGGTACAGCAAGATGGCACCGGATTCGAACAGTGCCATGGGTTTGCCGTCTGGCCCCTCGGGGTCCACCAGCGCGGGAATCTTGTTGTTCGGGCTGATGGCCAGAAACTCGGGCTGGAACTGGTCGCCGGTGCCGATGTTGACCGGAATCGCTTCCCAGTCGCGACCGAGGCGAAAGCCGCACTCTTCCAGCATGATGTGGACCTTGTGGCCGTTGGGTGTGGGCCAGGAATAGACTTTGAGCATGAACGCAACCTTTGGAACTATGATGGCAAAGAGCTTGTCCGCGCCGCTTGCTGGCGGGTGGACAGGTTCTCAAGCACTTTAAGAGAAAAGCCGGAACCATGTTTGAGCGCCTGAAAAAGGTCTTTGTGCGAAGCGAGACTCAGCCGCTGGAAGCGGTAAGGCCCGACGCGGTGTCGGAGTGGGCCAGCACGCACGGCTTCAGTTACTCCAGCCAGGGCAAGGGCGCCGGTTGTGTGCTGACCGGCAAGGTGAAAGGCAAGCCCTGGAAGCTGGAGAGCGGGGCGGCATCACGCGACTACATCGTCGGGGAGGAGCTCCGTGCCCGTGCAGCGCTGGACATCAACGAAGATGCGGCGGTGCTCATCATGAACCGGCCACTCAAGGAGTCGCTGGAAAAACGCGCCTACGCGATTTACACCGACACGCTGCAGACCACCGCCGACCCCAGCCTGCCCGAGGAGATGCGCTGGCTGGCCATGTACGAGGAGTTCGGCTGGAGCAGTCTGGTGCCCGAATTCTGGGAGCGGTACACCGTGCTGGCCGACCGGCGCGAAAATGCCCTGGCATGGCTGGACAGCAACCTGGCCGAACTGCTGCTTCACTGGCCCGAGCCGGGCCCGGATGCGCAAACTCCCTTCATCCTGATGCTGTTGCGCGGCAAGGCCTACCTGCGCATGCAGTACAGCCCGCCCAGCATCGCCACGCTGCAACATGCCGCGATCGTGTACACCAGCGCCTGTGAATCGGCGCTGGCCGGCCTGTCGACCGATATCACCCTGTAGTTTTAAGTGAAATCGGGCTCCAGCCCAACAGGGTCGGGCGCTGCCAGCTATATTTTTGATAGCGAATGTAGGAGCTGGCCGCCGGTTCAGCTGCCGCGGGTAATGGGCATCTCGACCGCACCGGGTAGGCCCAAGTGTTTGGCCAGTTCCAGCTTGGCCAGCGAGGCACGGTGCACCTCGTCCGGACCGTCGGCCAGGCGCAACGTGCGCTGGTGGGCGTAGGCATAGGCCAGCGGGAAATCGTCGGACACGCCGCCACCGCCATGCGCCTGGATGGCCCAGTCGATGATCTGGCAGGCCATGTTGGGCGCAACCACCTTGATCATCGCGATTTCGGCCTTGGCGACCTTGTTGCCGACCGTGTCCATCATGTACGCCGCCTTGAGCGTCAGCAACCTGGCCTGGTCGATCATGCAGCGTGCATCGGCAATCCGTTCGTGCCAGACCGACTGGCGTGCCACCGGTTTGCCGAAAGCGATGCGGCTGTTCAGGCGCTTGCACATCAGTTCGAGTGCGCGTTCGGCAATGCCGATGCTGCGCATGCAGTGGTGAATGCGTCCGGGGCCAAGGCGGCCTTGCGCAATTTCAAAACCGCGGCCTTCGCCGAGCAGCAGGTTGCCCACCGGCACGCGCACGTTGGTCAGCCGCACTTCCATGTGGCCGTGCGGTGCGTCGTCGTAACCGAACACGCTCAGGGGGCGGATCACGGTGATGCCGGGCGCATTGGCCGGCACCAGGATCATGGACTGCTGCTCATGGCGGCCCGCGTCGGGGTTGGTTTTGCCCATGACGATGTAAATCGCGCAGCGCGGATCGCCGGCGCCCGACGACCACCACTTCAGGCCGTTGATCACATAGTCGTCACCGTCGCGGACGATGCTGCACTGGATGTTGGTGGCGTCGGACGAAGCCACTTCGGGCTCGGTCATCAGGAAGGCCGAACGGATCTCGCCCTTGAGCAGGGGTTCCAGCCAGCGGTCCTTGTTGGCTTCCGAACCGTAACGGGCGATCGTTTCCATGTTGCCGGTGTCGGGCGCGGAGCAGTTGAAGATTTCTGGCGCAAAAGGCACGCGGCCCATGATTTCGCACAGGGGCGCGTATTCGAGGTTGGACAGGCCTTCGGGCGCTCGCGGCGAATGCGGCAGGAACAGGTTCCACAAGCCCGCAGCGCGGGCCTTGGGTTTGAGCTCCTCGATGAGGGTGGTCGGAATCCACGGATTGCCCTTGGCGCGGTTCTCGGCAATCTCGCGGAAGAAACGCGCCTCGTTCGGGTAAACATGCTGGTCCATGAAGGCCAGCAGGCGGGCCTGCAGTTCCTGGACTTTGGGGGTGTAGTTGAATTCCATCGTTATCTCCTGGAGTGGCGTCGTCGTAAAGGGGGAAGGCCGTCAGGCGCTCTGTGACTGGCTTTTCTGCGCAAAATCCCATGCCATGCGAGCCAGTGCAGGCGCACCTTTGGCAGAGGCGACGGCCTGGGCGCTGGCCGCGGTGCCGGTTTCAACGCGCTTGGCGATGCCCTGCAAAATGGCCGCGAGCCGGAACAGGTTGTAGGCGAGGTAAAAATTCCAGTCGGCCTTGATCAGCTCGGGGCTGGCAAACCCGGTGCGTTCGCAGTACAGGCGGATGTATTCGGCTTCGCTCGGGATGCCCAGGCTGGCGACGTCCAGACCGCCGATGCCGCGGAAAGCCCCCGGCGGAATGTGCCAGGCCATGCAGTGGTAGCTGAAATCGGCCAGCGGGTGGCCCAGCGTGGACAACTCCCAGTCCAGCACTGCCAACACACGCGGCTCGGTGGGGTGAAACATCAGGTTGTCCAGGCGGAAGTCGCCATGCACGATGGAGACCATGGCCTCGTCGCGCGCACTGGCCGGTATGTTGGCAGGCAGCCAGACCATCAACTGGTCCATCTCGGGGATGGGCTCGGTGATGGAGGCGGTGTACTGCTTGCTCCAGCGGCCGATCTGGCGCTCGAAGTAGTTGCCGGGTTTGCCGTAGTCGGCCAGCCCGCGCTCGGCGAACTTCACCTTGTGCAGCGCGGCAATGACGCGGTTCATCTCGCGGTAAATATCGCCGCGCTGGGAATTCGTCATGCCCGGCAGTGCCTGGTCCCACAGGACGCGGCCCTCGACAAACTCCATCACGTAGAAGGCCCGGCCTATCACGGATTCGTCTTCGCACAGGCAATACATTTTGGCGACCGGCACGTCGGTGCCCTGCAGGCCGGTCATGACCTTGAACTCGCGCTCGACTGCATGGGCCGAAGGCAGCAATTTCGCGACCGGCCCTGGTTTTGCGCGCATCACGTACGAGCGCTGGGGCGTGATCAGCTTGTAGGTCGGGTTGGACTGGCCGCCCTTGAATATTTCGGCGCTCAGCGGGCCCTGAAAACCCGGCAGGTGTTTCTCGAGGTAGGTACTCAGCGCGTCCATGTCGAAAGCGTGCTGGCCCGAAACCGCGCGGGTACCCAGGAAATGGTCAAAGTTGCTCATCGTTTCATTTTTCCAGGTCGGCTTCAGAAATGCGCATCAGCGCTTCGCGGTTGCGCACCACCAAGCCGCCCGGTTCGATGCGGATGGCATCTTCGCGCTCCATGGCCTTGAGCTCCTGGTTCACGCGCTGGCGCGAGGCCCCCAGCAATTGCGCCAGTTCTTCCTGGGCCAGTTGCAGGCCGATGCGCACCTCGCGCCCGTCGCTGAGGCTGCTGACGCCGTAGCTGCGCACCAGGTGCAGCAGCTGCTTGGCCAGCCGCGCGCGCAGGGGCAGGGTGTTGAGGTCTTCCACCAGGCCGTAGAGCTGCCGGATGCGGCGCGCGTGCAGGCGCAGCATGGCCTCGTACAACTCCACATGGGCGGCCAGAATCTTTTTGAAGTCGGCCTTGGCCACGCACAGGATGGTGGTCTCGCCATGCGCATAGGCGTCGTGCGTGCGCCGGTCGCCGTCGAAAATAGCCACATCGCCGAACCAGATGCCGGGCTCCACATAGGTCAGCGTGATCTGCTTGCCCGAGATCGAGGTCGAACTCACCCGCACGGCGCCTTTGGCGCAGGCAATCCATTGTTCCGGCGGGTCGCCGCGGGCGGCGATCAGTTCGCCATCCTTGAAACGTTGGACGTAAGCGCATCGAAGTATGTCGTGCCTGAGTGAGGGGGATAGGGATGAAAACCAGCGGCCACCGTTGATGGCCTCTCTTTCGTCTATCGTAAGAATGGGATCGTCCATAGCCTGTCTTTTGGGTGACTCACAAGAGAGCTATTGTCGCGCCAGCGACGATGCCGCAGACCTCCATCTGTCGCCTCGGTGTCCCGGTCACCCATCCGCTGCACAGGCATGGCCTGCGCGCCCAGGGCCTGCTCAGTCGTAGACCGGCGGCCGCTTTTCCAGAAAGGCCGCAATGCCTTCGCCGCCATTGGGGTGGTGCAGGTTGCGCACGAAATGCCCGCGTTCGGCGTCCAGCTGCTGGCTCAGGGTGTTGGCCTGCGCGTCATTGATGAGTTCCTTGATGCTGGCCAGCACATTGGGCGCGCGTGCATTAAGCGTGTCGGCCAGTTTCAGTGCCTCGTTGAGCGCATCACCGGCGGCGACGCTGCGGTTGACCAGGCCCAGCGCCTGCAGCCGCGGTGCGCCTATGCGTTCACCACACATCAGCAGTTCGGCGACCAGCGCGCGCGGCAGGGCACGGCTCAGTGCCCAGCTGCCGCCGCCGTCAGGCGACAGCGCCACGCTGCTGTAGGCCATCACAAACACGGCGTTGTCTGCCGCGACCACGAAATCGCAGGCCAATGCCAGTGAAAAACCGGCACCGGCCGCGGCGCCCTCGACCGCTGCAATCACCGGCTTCGGGAAAGTGCGTATCGAATCGATCCAGCTGTGCAAGCCGTTGATGCTCTGGGCTTGCACCTCCGTCGGCAGTTGCCGGTTGCCCTGCAGGCGATGCAGGTTGCCGCCAGCGCAGAAGTTGGCGCCTTCCCCGGTGATGACCACGCTGCGGATGTCGGGGTTGTTCTCGGCCGCGTTGAGCGCTTCCACGCCCGCGGCATAGATTTCCGGGCCGAGTGCATTCTTGAACTCGGGGTTGCTCAGGGTCAGCACCAGGGTGGCGCCGTCGCTGGTGCTTTTCAGTGCGCCTGCCATGTCAGTTTTTCCAGTACAGCGAAATAGGGAACAAGCAGGAAGCATGGTCCCATACAAACGGGGGCCGCGGAACCGGCTTCGCCGGGCCGCAGGCGCCGCCCCCTATAGGGGGGAAGGCGCTACACGCAGTGAGCGTCCGACGGGGGTGCTTCATGCTTCTTCGTGCATCAGGCTCAGGCCGATCGCTCCGCGGCGGCGCAGCCACGGGGAAGGGCGGAAACGCGGATCGCCGTACACGGTCTGCATGTTGAACAGCACTTCGAGGACGTTGGTGGGACCGTAACGGTCGCCCATGGCGAGCGGGCCCATGGGATAACCCAGCCCCAGCGTGACGGCGGTCTCCAGGTCTTTGGGGCTGCAGATGCCCTGCTGGCAGATGTCGCTGGCAATGTTGACGATGGCGGCCACCACACGTTGCGTGACAAAGCCGCCGCTGTCGCGAATCACGCTGACGGCCTTGCCGTCGCGCGCAAACAGCGCGTGCGCGGCGTCACGCATGTCGCTGCGCGTCGCGGGGTTGGTCGCCAGCACGCGGCGCTTGCAGGTTGCGTCGTCGATCAGCATGTCGATACCCACCGTGCGTGCGGGGTCGAGCCGCTCGACCACGGCCACGGTGGTGATGTCAAAACCCAGAGGCGCCACCAGCACCAGGGCATTCATCGAAGGCGATGCACCGGTCTCTATGCTGGCGCCGAGGTTCTTGAGCAGTTGCAGCAGCTCCGACCGGCGCGCCGCCCGGGGCGACACCCAGACCGGGGGCATTTCGGCCACCACGGGAACAGGCGGCTCCGCAGGGGTTTGCGGGGCGCCGTCGGTGTAGCGGTAAAACCCTTCGCCGGTTTTGCGGCCCAGCAGGCCACCGGCCAGGCGCTGCGCGGTGATCACGCTGGGGCGGTAGCGCGGCTCCTCGTAGTACTGGTGGTACACCGACTCCATCACCGGGTGCGAGACATCAAGCGCGGTCAGGTCCATCAGTTCAAACGGCCCGAGCTTGAAGCCGGCCTGGTCCTTGAGGATGCGGTCGATGGTGGCGAAATCGGCAATGCCTTCACTGACAATGCGCAGGGCCTCGGTGCCGTAGGCCCTTCCGGCGTGGTTGACGATGAAGCCCGGCGTGTCCTGGGCCTGCACCGGCGTGTGGCCCATCTGCCGCGCGAAGTTCGCCAGCGCGCTGCAGGTTGCAGCTTCTGTCTTGAGGCCGGCAATCACCTCGACCACTTTCATCAGCGGAACAGGGTTGAAAAAATGGTAGCCGGCAAAACGCCCCGGATGCTTCAGTCCGGCGGCAATGGCCGTGATGGACAGCGAGGAGGTGTTGCTTACCAGGATGGTTTGTCCGGAAACAACACTTTCCAGCGACAAAAACAGTGACTTCTTCACATCCAGACGTTCTACAACCGCTTCGATGACGAGGTCGCAATCGGCCAGATCGTCAAGGGTGTCGGCACGCAGCAGGCGGGCTTTGTGGCCGGTGGCCAGCGCGCCGTCGAGGCGGCCCTTGTCCACCAGTTTGTCCCACTGCGCCGCCAGCGCGTCGCGCGCCTTGTCGGCTGCGCCCGACTGGGTGTCGAACAGCTTGACTGTGCTGCCCGCCTGAGCGGCGATTTGTGCGATGCCACGGCCCATGGCGCCCGTGCCAACCAGGCCAACAGTTTTAAAAAGAGGTTTCATGGAAAAGTATTATCCAGCAGCCCGGACCGCGTTCGACATCCTGTTGGAGGGGTGTTGGCAGGGCCTGCGTCGTTTGCGCGGTCCCGGAGCGCGAGTTAGACTTGTGCGTCTGGTTTCTCCACGGTAGTGCGCAGAGGTGGGCTGCAGGGTCAGACGGGTCGGCCCAGGGCCTGCAGGGCACGGGGCCTTGTCTTTTTTCGTCCCAGTGCTCTCTGTCTGCACCTTCCGTATGTGCCGGACATGCCAGAATCAACCAAGTGAACACCTTTTTGCATCCACTCCAACACCGTGCCCTTCTGACAGGGGGGTTGTGGCTGTGTCTGTCGGCGGGTGCTTTGGCGGTGACACTGGGGCCCAGCACCCGCTCGGCCGTGTTGGGTCAGCCGCTGGATCTCTCCATGCAGCTGATGCTTGACGCCGGCGATGACCCGCAGGCACTGTGTCTCGAAGCCGATGTTTTCTACGTGGACAAACAGCTGGACAAGGCCAGTGTCCGGATAACGCCGGAAAAGGCGACCACCGCCCAGGACTGGTTGATCCGTATCCGCTCTGCGACACCCGTCGAAGGACCTGTGGTCACTGTGCATCTGCGTGCCGGGTGCGTACAAAAAACCACCCGTCGTTATGTGGTGCTTGCGGCAACCAAACCGCGCGCGGTAGGAGCCAGTCTGCAAACCACGCTTGCGGCGGCAGATCTGCAGCCAATGTCTGCGGGCGCCCCCCCGGCGGCGTCAGCGGTGGCCGGCACGACTGAAGGCAACAAGGTCCAGACGCTGGAATCCGAGCTTCGCCAATTGCGCGCAGACATGATGCGCAACCAGGCAGCGCTGGCCGAAAGCCGGCTCCAGCTCGAGCAGGCCGAGAACGCGCGATTCGGCAAGGTGGTTGTGTATGGCCTGGCCGCACTCTTTTCCATCGCGGTCATGGGCCTGCTGTTCCTGTTGTACCTGCGCTCCACCGCCCAAGCGGCGGGCACCGTCTCTTCCTCCGAACACAGCACTTTCAGTCCTGAATCCGGCCTCTCGCCAGGCGTGACGCTGGCCGCTGCAAGCCGCTCCGCCGAGCTCGATGTCAATGAGTCGCTGTTCGACGGGCTCAGGCGCGCCTCCCGCTATCCGGCGGTCGAGTCCATCCCGTCGTTGCCGCCGCGCGACCGGCCCCGCTTCTCGGTCAGCGTGCCTTTCGTGCCGCGTACCGTCAAGGTTCCGGAACTGTTCGATCTTCAGCAACAGGTGGAATTTTTCAGCTCCATGGGGCAGCAAGCCAAGGCCATCGCGCTGCTTCGCAAGCATCTGGTCGACAACGTCAAAACCAGTGCGCTGGTTTATCTGGACCTGCTGGATCTGTACCACCAGACCGGCAACCTGCAGGATTACGAAGACTTGCGTGACGATGTCAACAAGGTGTTCAACACCCGGATCCTGCCTTTTGACGGTTACGTGGCGACGAGTGCGGGGGGGGCCGCCTATGCCGCCATTTTGTTGCGGATCCAGGCCGCCTGGCCGACGCGGCAGGTCTTCAGGATCATTGAAGAGGCCCTGTTTCGGGAGCCCGGGGACGGCGCTGAGGTGCTGGCCCTGGAAGGGTATCGCGAACTGCTGCTGCTGTATGCGGTGGGCCGCGAAATCATCGAACTTGAATCCGGCTCGGCAGGCAGCAGCGGTGACACCCATTGGCCCGATCTGGCGATGCAGCCGAGATCCTCGCCACGCCTGGGTCTGGACATTGACCTGACCCAGCTGTCAGGCGGCAGCGACAGCAAACCTGCGGGCAACCAGGCCACTGCCAGGATGTCGCCGGCGGGGCGTGATTTCCGAACGGAAAGTGCAGGGGCCGGCTCACCCTCCAGCCTTGCGGAACTGCTGCACACGGCACGGCGCAGGGACGGTCAGCGCACCGGTGCGCCCTCCATGGCCTCACCTTTGTCCATTGCGCCCAACTCCGTGAGGCCGACGGGGCTGGACTCGCTGGTGGACTTTGACGACTACGACACGGGCTACCGGCCCGACGACTTCGACAAATCCAGCCGCTCCTGAAAAAGCGCTGCGACCAGCCAGCAAACCCGGACCTGCAGGGCAACCCGGCCTCCACAGTGCCGGGGTTTCCTCCGACCTGCGCACCCACTGCCTGTCAGCGTCCCACGTGGCGGCACTTACGCCTCGCGTTGTTTCAAAATGTAACCATGCATACTTTTTTCTTCACCCCTTGAACCTTTCCCGGTTCCTTCTGGCGGTGATGCTTGGCAGCTGGGCGGGGACCGGGATGGCCGTTTCGCTGGGTCGCAGCCAGGGACCAGCCCTCGTGGGGCGCGCCCTGGATATTTCCATCCAGGCCGTGCTCGACGGTTCCGAGAGTTCCGCCACCGCATGCCTGGGCGCCGACGTTTTTTATGCAGACAACCGGGTGGAAAATTCCCGGGTCCGTGTTTCCCTGGAGAAGACCGGCGCCGGCCAGGAGGCCTTGATCCGCGTCCGGGCCTCCTCCGTGGTGGACGAGCCGGTGGTGACCGTGCTTGTACGTGCTGGTTGCGGGTCGCCAATCGAAAAACGTTATGTGCTGCTGGCCGACCTGGCGCCCCCGCAGGCAAGCGCCGCTCCTGCTAACCCGCCAGCGCCGTCCCGCGAGCGTGTGGCGGCACTCCCCACTCCGGTTGACGCCCCGCCAGTGCTTTCTGATGTGAAGCAAAGGCCGGTGACGGGCCGTCTCCAGCCGCAAGGGGCGCGCAGTGCGCAGGCAGGACCTGCTCAGGCCAGGACAGCGGTCCGTGCGCCCGTCAAACCCGTTGCGCGGCTCACACTCGAGCCGCTGGATCTCTCGCTGGAATTTCCCCCGCAACTGAAGGTTTCCCGGGACCTTCTGAGCTTGCCGGCGGCCAGCGCCGAGCAGCGCGCCATGGCGGCAGCCATGTGGAAGGCACTGACTGCGGAACCGGGCGATGTGCTCCGGGATGTCGGCAAGATGAATGCGATGGAGTCGGACCTGCGGCGCCTGAGCGCCGAGACCAGAATCAACCGGGATGCGCTGGCCGCGCTCCAGGGCCAACTGCAACAGCAGCACAACGCGCGCGTCTGGCTCTATGCAGGCATTGCAGGACTGATTCTGGCCCTGCTCACCGCGGCCTATATATGGCGGCGCCGGCGAGCCGGGTTCGGGGCGGATGACGCTGGCGGCCCCTGGTGGCGCAGGAAAAACCCCGGTGAGTTGAACTGGTTTGCGCAGGACACCGGTGCCTATGCCAATGATCACGCGGACAGCTTCCCGGCAGACAGCGACCTGCTGTACCTGGCCTCACAGGACAGGGAGGAGGGCGCGCAACGCAAGGGCGGCACACCTTTGCCAGTGCCGAGGGCCCCGGCCGCTCCCCCACCTCCCGTGTCGCGCCGCGACCGGGTGGATTTCGCGCTGAGCATGCCCCACACGCCGCGTGCAGTCAAAGCCGAAGAACTTTTCGATGTCCAGCACCAGGTTGAATTTTTCATCTCCATCGGAAAGCACGAACAGGCCGTGGCGGTGTTGCGCAGCCATATTTCCGAAGAGGTTCAAACCAGCGCGCTGGTCTATCTGGATCTGTTCAGCCTTTACCACCAGCTCAAGCGGCGCGGGGATTTCGAGGGCTTGCGCGCTGAATTCAACCGGCTGTTCAACGCCGACCTGCCTGCGTTCGAGTCGTACTCGGGCACCGGTCCGGGTTTGGAGGCCTACCAGGCGGCGCTGTCCCGCATCGTCTCGCTGTGGCCGACCCCCAAGGTCCTGGAGGTGATCGAAGAGTCGGTTTTCCGCAAGCCGGGGGCTAGCGCGGAAGCGTTTGGGCTGGAGGCCTATCGCGAGCTGCTTTTTCTCTACGGTATCGCCAAGGAGATCGTGCAGTCCCAGTCTGCTGAGGGTGAAAGCCTGCTGGATTTTGACCTGCCTTCCTTGCCGGCCGCGGCCGCGGCCCCGGCCCCCCCCAGCCGCGCCCACCACGGCGGGGCGGGGGAGCAGGGCGGGCGCACGGCGATCCACCCCCATTCTGCGGCGTGCGGCGGCGAGCGCGAAGTGGATTTCCCCTACTTGCATGCCGAGGCCGTCCTGGACATTGATCTGGGCACGCTGGAGAAGGACGGGCCGATCCCGACGGCAGGACTGCCCGCCGGCCTTGCCCCCGCGCTGAAAACGCCTGTGCCCGCAGCCCTGACAGACGGATTTGGCGACTTCAACCTGATCGACTTCGAGGTGTCGGGGTCTTCGCCTTCACCTGCCGCGGCGGTCAGGCCGGCAAAAAGTTAGGGCTTTGTTGCAGGCTTGCGGGTTTGCTGGCAGGCCGCATCAGCGACGTACCTGCAGCGCTCCGGGGTTCACGATATTGGTGGGAGTGCCCTTGATGAAGTTGACCACGTTGTCAAACGCAGAGCTGAAATACATTTCGTAGCTTTCCTGCTCCACATAACCAATATGCGGCGTGCAGATGCAGTTCTCCAGGCGCAGCAGGGCATGCCCCTGCAAAATGGGCTCTGACTCGAACACATCGACGGCTGCCAGTCCGGGGCGCCCGCGGTTCAGGCCGGCAATCAGTGCTTCGGGTTCGATCAGTTCGGCGCGTGAGGTGTTGACCAGCACGGACGAGGTTTTCATCTGCGCCAGGTCTTCCAGGGTCACCGCCCCGCGTGTGTCGTCCTGCAGCCGAAGGTGCAGGCTGAGCACATCGCTGTCCCGGAAAAACTCGCTCTTGGAAAGGGCCACTTCATAACCGTCGGCCTGGGCACGTGCGCGCGAGGCCTGGCTACCCCACACCAGGACGCGCATGCCAAAAGCGCGGCCATAACCGGCAACGATCTGGCCGATCTTGCCGTAGCTCCAGATGCCCAGGGTCTTGCCCTTGAGCACCGAACCGATGCCGAAATTGGGCGGCATCGAGGCGTTTTTCAGGCCTGCCTGCTGCCAGGCGCCGTGCTTGAGGTGCGAGACATAGTGCGGAATCCGGCGCATGGCGGCCATGATCAGGGCCCAGGTGAGTTCTGCCGGTGCCGTTGGTGATCCCACGCCCTCGGCGACGACAATGCCACGCTCGGTACAGGCGCCGACATCGACATGGCTTCCGACGCGGCCGGTCTGCGCAATCATCTTGAGCTTGGGCAGTTTTTCAATCAGCTGGCGCGGCAAATGCGTCCGCTCACGGATCAACACGATTACATCGGCATCCTTGAGCCGTACCGAGAGCTGGCCCATGCCTTTGACGGTGTTGGTGTAGACCTTGGCCTGGTAAGCGTCCAGTTTCGCGGCGCAGGCGAGTTTGCGCACCGCATCCTGGTAGTCGTCAAGAATCACAATATTCATGCCGATATTGTGCCTGCAAGTTTTTCCCCTGTGAGGCGGCGCGGGCACAAGGACGGCAAGCCATCCCGAAAAGGAAAGCAGATGTCTTTCGCAGTTGCGGGCCGCCGCGCGGCAGCAAGTGCCGCAACGGTTTTAGCCTCCCTGTGACAGGACGACAGGACGACAGGACCAGGGGTCAGGACCCCAACCCGCAAGGTTTTTCAGGCGGCCTGGACAGCCGCCTCTCTTTGGGCCATGCGGTCGAGCTCGGCGCAGACATCGGCCATTCGGCCCGAAATGACCATGCGGCCGGCGCAGGAAGGGCTGACGCCGGCCTCAAATTCGCGGACGATTTTCAGCCGGCGCGGCGACGTGGCCTTGGCCACTGTTTGACAAGGCTTGTGGCCTGCCGTCGCTGCGTGGCGGGCGCCCGCAGTCGTGTTTTTGAGGGTCACTGGCAGTTCCTCCGTCGCCTGGCGCCGTGATGCCGCGACAAATGCAGGCAATGGGGTTGCTGGCGATACTGGCCGCAGCAAGGATGCAAGCGCCTGCAGTGGCGAGAGCAGCAAGGACAAAAGGGGTGAGAGAGCGGGTGAACGTGAAAAAACGGCGATTCCCATGAGAACTCCAGAAGTAGAGGTAAACACAGGCAGGATTGAAAACTGAACAACCGCCGCACCAGGGTGTTGGTCCACGCGACCAAACGCCCGCCACCTGTTGCGCGGAAAAAAGGGAGGCAGTGCACGCATGCGCACTGCCCGAACCATGGCTACATCAGCTACATCAGCATGGTGTTGCGTATCAGGCCCACAGCCAGCCCCTCGATCTCGAAGGCATCGCCGGGCTCGACCACAATGGTTTTGAAGTCGGGGTTTTCGGGCAGCAACTCGATCAGGTTCTTGTTGCGGCGAAAACGCTTGACGGTGACGTCATCGCCCAGACGCGCCACCACGATCTGCCCGTTTTTGGCTTCCTTCGTCTGTTGCACGGCCAGCAGGTCACCGTCCATGATGCCGGCATCGCGCATGCTCATGCCACGCACCTTGAGCAGGTAGTCGGGCTGGCGCTGGAACAGGCTGCTCTCGAAATAATAGGTGTGGTCCACATGCTCCTGCGCGAGAATGGGGCTGCCAGCAGCAACCCGCCCCACCAGAGGCAGGGCGAGTTGGGCCAGGCTTTGCAACGGCAGGGAAAACTGTTTGATGCGTGACTCGTTGATGGAGCGCAGGGTGTCGCTGCGCAGGCGGATGCCGCGCGAGGTGCCGCTGACCAGTTCGATCACGCCTTTGCGGGCGAGGGCCTGCAGGTGTTCCTCGGCGGCGTTGGCGGATTTGAACCCGAGTTCGTTGGCAATTTCGGCGCGCGTGGGCGGGGCGCCGGTGCGGGCAATGGCGCTTTGAATCAGTTCAAGTATCTGCTGCTGGCGTGCAGTCAGTTTGGGCATGTCGGAAAAATCGTTGAAGCTGCTCATCACGGGGCTCCTTGTCAAACAGGTGATTCCATCGTCCAGAATGGATGAAGAACCTTGGCGAGCTGTTTTAATATCCAGTAGCTGTATTTTCATCCAGTTTTTTAAAGAATGCAAGTCTCAACGCTTATGAACAGAAAAATCGTGATTCTGGGTACCGGCGGCACGATTGCCGGCACCGCAGCCAGTGCCGCGGACCACACGGGCTACACCGCCGCGCAGGTGGGCATTGCCCAGCTGGTCGAAGCCGTGCCGGCTCTGGCCGAGGGTTCCTGCGATCTGGTGACCGAGCAGGTCGCGCAAATCGACAGCAAGGACATGAGTTTTGCGGTCTGGGCCCGGCTCGCTGCCCGGGTCAGCCACTTTCTGGCGCAGCCCGATGTGCAGGGCATCGTCGTGACGCACGGTACCGACACGCTGGAGGAAACCGCCTGGTTGCTGCACGCGCTGCTCCATCCCGGCAAGCCCGTGGTGCTGACCTGTGCGATGCGCCCGGCCACGGCGCTGGCGCCCGACGGCCCGCAGAACCTGCTGGACGCCGTGGCCGTCGCTGCACATCCCGGTGCTCGCGGCGTGCTCGCCGTGTGTGCGGGCGTCATTCACGGCGCGCCGGATGTGCAGAAGGTGCATACCTACCGGCTCAACGCTTTCAGCTCGGGCGATGCCGGGCCGGTCGGTTATGTCGAGGAAGGGCGCTTGCGCCTGGTGAGAAACTGGCCTGAAGCCACCGTCCATCAAGCGCCGGCAGCTATCGAAAAGATAGTAGAGCAGCAGGACGGACGGGGTTGGCCCCGCGTCGAGATCGTGATGAATTATGCGGGCGCGGGCGCCGGTGTGGTGCAGGCGCTGGTGGCCGGCGGGGTGCAGGGCCTGGTGGTGGCGGCGACGGGCAACGGCACGCTGCACCATGAGCTCGAGGCGGCGCTGCTTCAGGCGCAGGCCGCCGGCGTGCGCGTGGTTCGCGCCACACGTTGCCTGGAGGGCAGGGTGTTGCAAAGGGCCGGCGACGCGATAGCCGATTCGCAGGGCCTGAGCCCGGTGAAGGCGCGGGTGGACCTGATGCTTCAATTGATGGTCAGGCACGGCTGACGCGATGTTTGCCGCCCTGAGGTCCCACCTGTGGGCTTATCCGGCGCTGGAGATGGTGCATATCAGCGGCATTGCGCTGTTGCTCGGCAACCTGGTGCTGCTTGAATTGCGCGTGTTCGGGTTGGGTGCGGCCTTGCCCGTCAGGGACCTGGCGCGCCTGAGCCTGGGCCTTGCCCTCAGCGGCTTTGTCATCGCGGCTGCGTCCGGCCTGCTGATGTTTGCGTCCCAGCCGGCCGAGTTGCTGGCGAATCGCGCTTTCACCCTGAAGATGCTTCTGTTATTCACCGCGGCGTGTAATGCAGCCTGGTTCCACGGACGCGGCTCGCTCGACAAACTCGATGTCTGGGCGCGCGTGCAGATGGCGGTTTCCACCCTGATCTGGCTGGCCGTACTGGCGTGCGGCCGCTGGATCGCCTATCTCTGAGCAAACCATCCTTCAAGGAGCTGACAGATGAAACGACGTGACGTGATCGGGGCCGTATGTGCCGTTTCCAGCGCCAGCCTGATGCCTTTTGCGCGGGCGCACCACGGCTGGAGCGGTTTTGACCAGGACCGGCCGATTTACCTCGAGGGCAGGGTGCTCAAGTCCCTCTGGCAGAACCCGCATGTGGAGCTGGAAATTGAATTGCCAGCCACACTGAAGCTGCCGGCCGACCTTGCCCAGCGCGCGTTGCCTGCGCAGAGCGCCCCGGTCGATGGCAAGGCGTTGCTGGCCAGGGCCGTCGTGCCCACGCGCAAGGACAGGCGCTGGGAGATCGAGCTGGCGCCCCTGACGCGACTGCAGGCCTGGAAAGTCGCCGAGATCAAACCCGGCACGCAGGTCTCGGTGTTGGGCTTCACCTTTGCCCGCGAGAAGGGGGACGCGGTGCTGCGCGCCGAATACCTGTTTGTCGACGGCAAGGCGTACGGCCTGAGGTCCAGTCCGGCCTGAGTGACGGTGAATGGCGCCGAGTGACGCCCAGCAAAAAGGCCGTCGACAGACGGCCTTTTTATCGTGTTGCGAGAGCGCTCAGTTCGACAGCGCTTCGAAGGCCCTGGTCGTGATTTCATCGACACCGCCCATGCCGCTGATCGCGCGGTATTTGGGCGCGGCTTCGGGCGCTGCCTTGGCCCAACTCGAGTAGTACGCCACCAGCGGACGGGTTTGCGCGCTGTAGACCTCGAGGCGCTTGCGCACGGTTTCTTCCTTGTCGTCTTCGCGCTGGATCAGCGGTTCGCCGGTCACGTCGTCCTTGCCGTCCACCTTGGGCGGGTTGAACTTGACGTGGTAGGTGCGGCCCGAGGCCGGGTGCGAGCGGCGGCCGCTCATGCGCTCGATGATGGCCTCGAACGGCACGTCGATCTCCAGCACATAGTCCAGCTTCACACCGGCGGATTTCATGGCGTCGGCCTGGGGAATGGTGCGCGGGAAACCGTCGAACAGAAAGCCCTGGGCACAGTCCGGCTGGGCGATACGTTCCTTGACCAGGTTGATGATCAGGTCGTCGCTGACCAGCGCGCCGGCATCCATGATCTTTTTGGCTTCGACGCCCAGTGGCGTGCCGGCCTTGACCGCGGCACGCAACATGTCGCCGGTGGAAATCTGGGGAATGCCGTATTTCTGGCAGATGAAGGTCGCTTGTGTTCCCTTGCCAGCGCCTGGCGCGCCCAACAAAATCAGTCTCATGGATGTCCTTGGATTTTTATGAATTCGGCAGCGGGCGGGTGGCCTGATGCCGGCCCCGGCCTCACATTATTTTGAGCTGAAGGATAGCATGCGTCCCCTGCGCGCAGCTTACACAAACAGCCGTCGCACGCGCTCCAGGTCCTCGGGGGTGTCGACGCCAGGTCCGGGCGCCTGCGCGGTGACGTGGACGGCAATGCGGTGGCCGTGCCAGAGCGCGCGCAGTTGCTCAAGCTGCTCGAGCTGCTCCAGCGGTGCTTGCGGCAAGGCCGGAAACTGCCGCAGGAAGCCGACGCGGTAGCCGTAGATGCCGACATGGCGCAGCGGCGGCGGCAACTGACTGCCGGCACCCCACCAAGCCTGACCGCCGGCATCACGCGCTACGGGTATGGGCGCACGGCTGAAGTACAGCGCAGTATTGCGCGCATCGAGCACCACCTTGACCACGTTCGGGTTGTTCAGGTCTGTGATCGAGTTGATGGCGTGCGCGGCGGTACTCATGGCGCAGTCGGGCCGATCGGCGAGTAAACCCGCCACCGCGTCAATCAGCGCGGGATCAATCAGCGGCTCGTCGCCCTGCACATTGACCACCACTTCGTCGTCACCGAGCCGCAGCAGATTGCAGGCTTCGGCCAGGCGGTCGCTTCCGCTGGGGTGATCGGCGTGGGTTAAAACCGTCGAGACTTGGAAGGCCGCGCAGCTTTCGGCAATACGTGGGCTGTCGGTGGCCACCACGACGCGCGATGCGCCGCTAAGCAAGGCGCGTTGCGCCACCCGTACCACCATGGGTATGCCCGCGATGTCGGCCAGCGGTTTGTCGGGCAGGCGGGTGGACGCGAGGCGGGCCGGGATGAGGACGGTGAAGCTCATGCCAGGACCGTCACAGCCCGAGTTCCTCGTCTGTGAGGGTGCGCGCCTCGCTCTCGAGCATCACCGGCAGGCCGTCGCGGATGGGGTAGGCCAGACGTGCGCTGCGCGAGATCAGCTCCTGTTTTTCACGGTCGTAGTCGAGCGGGCCCTTGGTCACGGGGCAGACCAGCAGTTCAAGCAGTTTGGTGTCCATGGGAGGATGGTAATGGAGAAAGCAGGGGGACCAGCAAGGCGTCGACCGCCGTGAAAAAGGCCGGTTCGGGTGAAAACTCCAGCGGCACGGCCAGCACATCCGCTTGCCGGGGAAACAGCTTGACCGCGTCTTTTTCGGTACAAATCACGGTGCAGCCCTTGTCCTGCGGGCGCGGATAGCTATCAAAACTGTAGTGATCGGGAAGTGCCCGTGTTTCCGTCAGTACCAGGCCGCGGGCCCGCAGCATGGCAAAAAAGGCCTCGGGTTTGGCGATGCCGGCCAGCGCCAGCAGCGGCTGGCCGGCCAGACTCTCCAGTGCCACGCGGCTGCCGTCGGCGCGCAGCGCGTGGTCGGCCAGGCGCCGCGTCGAGCCAAAGCCCGAAAAACCCCTAAGGGCGGCGTGTTCGCCGGTGTGCAGCACCAGGTCAATCCCGCGCCCGCCGGCGCGCACGCCGCGTCGCAGGCGTTCCGGCCAGGGCTCGCGCAAGGGGCCGGCCGGCAGCAGCCAGCCGTTGCCGACGCCGCGCTCGTCGAACACCGCAATCTCGACATCACGCTGCAGCGCGTAATGCTGCAGGCCGTCGTCACAGACAATCACCTGTGTCTGGGGATGGGCAGCGAGCAGCGCACGCGCGGCCTCGGTGCGCCGGGATGCTACAAAAACAGGAGCGCCTGTCGCCCGCCAGATCAGGGCCGGCTCATCGCCCGACGCTTCGATGGGGGTGCCCGGCAACACCTCCAGGCAATGCGGGCTGGTACGCCCGTAGCCGCGCGAGACCACCCCGACCTGCAGACCGCGGGCCTGCAGGTGCTGCACCAGGGCAATCACCACCGGGGTCTTGCCGGCTCCGCCCGCCACCACGTTGCCCACCACCACCACCGGCACGGGCAGGCGTTCAGATCTGAAGTAGCCGGCCCGGAAGGCCAGCCGGCGCAACTCGGCCAGCAGGCCGTACAGCCGGGACAGCGGCCAAAGCAGGCAGGCGAGCATGCCGCGCCGCAGCCAGGCCTGCTGCAGCCGGGTTACCACGTTTACCGGGCGCCGGCCTGCGCCGCGCTCTGGGTGGCAAAGGTGATCTGGGTCAGGCCGCTGCGCCGGGCCGCTTCCATCACGGTGATGACCGACTGGTGCGTGGCGCTGGCATCGGCGCTGATGATGATCACGCTGTCCTTGCCGGCCTTGGCCGCCGCGCTGATGGCGGCACTCAGCGCCTCGATGCTGCGGCCGGGAACAGGCACCTTGCTGACCATGTAGCGGCCGTCGCTGCTGACGGCCACGATCACTTCCTTGGGGTAGTCGCGCTGCTGGTCGGCGTCGGCCACCGGCAGCTTGATCTGCAGCTCGGTGAACTTGCTGTAGGTGGTCGACAGCATGAGGAAGATCAGCACGACCAGCAGCACGTCAATGAACGGAATCAGGTTGATCTCGGGTTCATCGCGCGATGAGCGGCGGAAATTCATGCTGCGCCTCCGCGGTGCCAGGCGTGGGAAATCATGATTTGCGCAGCGTGTTCAGGTGGCGCACAAAACGCTCGGAGGCAATCTCCATGGTGAGCAGGTAACCGTCCACCCGGGCGCGGAAATAACGCCAGAAAATCAGCGATGGAATCGCCACGATGAGGCCGAAGGCGGTGTTGTACAGCGCAATCGAGATGCCCTGTGCCAGTTGCGCGGGGTTGCCGCCGGCGGCATTGGCCACGCCGCCGCTGCCGGCCTGCGAGCCGAAAATCTCGATCATGCCGATCACCGTGCCGAGCAGGCCCAGCAGCGGCGCCGCCGAGGCGATGGTGGCCAGCGCCGCCAGGTAACGCTCCAGCGTGTGGGCAGCGCGCCGGCCCGCGCCTTCGAGCGTGGAGCGCAGATCGTCCTCGCTGATGCGCGGGTTGGTGTTGAGCGCACGAAAACCGCTGGCCAGCACCTGCCCGAGCAGCGAGTTCTGCTCGAGGTGCGAAACCACGTCGGGGGCGGGAACCGTGCTGCGCGACACGGTGATGGCTTCGTCCAGCAATTTGGGCGGGGCAATTTTTCCGGTTTTAAGGCTGACAAAACGCTCGATGACCAGGGCCAGGGCCAGTATGGAGCAGGCAACCAGGGGCCAGATGGGCCAGCCTGCGGCTTGTATGATCGAAAACAAGTAAACGTCTCCCGGCAAATAGTTGCTGTGGATTATGGCCCAGCCATGGGCGCGGCCCGGAAGCAACGCTGTGCGCCCGCCGCCTTTTCGCAAGGCGGAAGCTTGTAGGACCTAACTCACAGATCTTGTGGATAACTTTGTTAGCAAGTAGCCGGCGGCGGGCCGCCAGGCCGCGCCAAATGGGCGCTGTGACAGAACGATGAAAAAATAAGCAGAATATAGTTCTTATAAATCAATGAGTTACATGAACTTATCTAGGCTTCCCCGGCAAACCGCAGGTTTAACCCCGCTGTCATGCGGCTCTGTGGAGTATTACCCCCGAGTTATCAGGGGGTTTGCGCGTGTTTGAGTCTTCCGGGGCACCAGAAAGAGCCTCGCCGGGTGTGCGGGTGTGGCCCGTCGGCTCATTGCTGCGCGCGATTGCCGACAGCCTGGAGGCCCGTTTCAACCCGGTGGCCGTGCAAGGAGAGGTCAGCGGGTTTTCGCGGGCGGCCAGTGGTCACTGCTACTTTTCCCTGAAAGACGAGCAGGGCCAGATCCGCTGCGCGATGTTCCGGCGAGCCGCCGGCCTGCTGGATTTTTCGCCACGCGACGGTCAGCTGGTCGAAGTGCGTGGCCGGCTCGGCGTCTACGAGCCGCGCGGCGAGCTGCAGATGGTGGTCGAGTCCATGCGGCAAGCCGGGCAGGGCAACCTGTTCGAACAATTCCTGTTGCTCAAGGCCAGGCTGGAGGCCGAGGGCCTGTTCGAACCCGGCCGCAAGCGGCCCTTGCCGCTGTTGCCGCGCGCCATCGGCGTGGTGACCTCACTCGGGGCGGCTGCCCTGCATGACGTGGTGACGGCCTTGCAGCGGCGCGCGCCGCACATTCCGGTGGTGATCTACCCGGCCAGCGTGCAGGGCGTCCAGGCGCCCGAGGAGTTGCGCCAGGCCCTGCGCAGGGCCAACGAACGCGCAGAGGTGGACGTGCTGTTGTTGGTGCGCGGCGGCGGGGCCATGGAAGACCTGTGGGCTTTCAACGACGAGCAGCTGGCCCGCCTGATCGTGGCTTCGCCGGTGCCGGTGGTGTGCGGCGTCGGCCACGAGACCGATTTCACGATTGCCGATTTTTGTGCTGACCTGCGCGCGCCCACCCCCACCGCGGCGGCCGAAATGTGTGCCCAGCCGCAAAGCGTCTGGCTCGGTGCGCTGGACCTGGCCCAGGGGCGCATGCAGGACGGCGTGGAGCGGCAACTGCAGGCCCGGAACCAGCGGCTCGACTGGGCCGCGTCCCGCGTGAGCCGGCCGTCCCATCTGGTGACACGCCAGCAAGCCCGGCTGGCCGGGCAGACGCAGCGCCTGCGGCATGCGCTGCAGTCGGGTGTGCAGCGGGAGAACAGCCGTCTCCAGGGACTGGCGCTGGCTTTCCCGCAGGCCATGGCGGGAGCGCTGGCGCAGCAGCAACGCCGGCTGGAGCGTGCGCAACTGAAGCTGGAACCGCTGGACCCCAAGCTCGTGCTGCAACGCGGGTATGCCTGGCTGGCCGACCTGCAGGGGCAGGCTGTCACCAGCGCCCGCGCCACCCATCCCGGCCAGGCGCTGCGCGCTACCCTTGCCGACGGCGAGGTCGATTTGACCGTTTCT
Organism: Polaromonas sp.; assembly: GCF_029945925.1. Lineage (GTDB taxonomy): Bacteria > Pseudomonadota > Gammaproteobacteria > Burkholderiales > Burkholderiaceae_C > Polaromonas. The sequence continues at coordinate 52,013 of NZ_JAQSDN010000003.1, forward strand.
GCACCGCGGCTGATTTAGTTTTTACAATGCCCGTTGAAACCGCCTTTATCACTTTATCAACAACACCTCACGAGGAAAAAAACATGGAACACAAACTCCCCCCACTCCCGTACGCCATCGACGCGCTGGCACCCCACTACAGCCAGGAGACGTTTGAGTACCACCATGGCAAGCACCACAATGCCTATGTGGTCAACCTCAACAACCTGCAAAAAGGCACCGAGTTCGAGGCCATGACGCTCGAAGAGATCATCAAGAAGTCCAGCGGCGGTGTGTACAACAACGCGGCCCAGATCTGGAACCACACCTTTTTCTGGGACTGCATGAAGCCCGCCGGCGGCGGCGAACCAGGCGGCGCGCTGGCCGCGGCCATCAATGCCAAGTTCGGCTCCTACGCGGCTTTCAAGGAAGCCTTTGTGAAGTCGGCTGTCGGCAACTTCGGTTCGGGCTGGACCTGGCTGGTGAAAAAGGCCGATGGCTCGGTTGACATCGTCAACACCGGCCCGGCCGGCACACCGCTAACCACCGCTGACAAGGCGCTGCTGACGGTGGACGTGTGGGAACACGCCTACTACATCGACTACCGCAACCAGCGTCCCAAGTTTGTCGAGACTTTCCTCGACAAGCTGGTGAACTGGGACTTCGCCGCCAAGAACTTCGCCTGACATCCGTTCGGCTGGTCGCGGTGCTTCCTCGGGACGCGGGCTTTGCGTAAAACAAGCTGGTTTTGAACCGGGCAGGCCTGCAGGAACCATCCGGCTGGAACAAAAAAAAGGGGCTCGAAGATTTGATCTTCGAGCCCTTTTTTCATGGCCGTCCACGGGTCTTGCGCTCCCGGGGCTGGCAGCAAGCCTTCGCCGGACCTGCGCAGTGGGCCGCGGACGGTCCTTTCACCTGACGGCATTTTTTTTCGGGAGTGCGGAAAAAAATTGATTTAAATGCCTGCAATTTCGCATTGTGATATTGCGTTGCATAAAATGCAGCTTGGGTCAGATTCCTCTAAGGAAAGTCAGACAACATCCGATCTTGACCTCCGGTCTGTGACGCAGCCGGTGGCGTTCCCATAACAATTTCTGGAGATAAACGATGAGCACCGAGCAACCCACCATCATCTACACCCTGACCGACGAGGCCCCCTTACTCGCGACCAGTGCCTTCCTGCCTATCGTTCGCACTTTTACCGCGCCGGTCGGGATCAAGGTCACCACCAGCGACATCTCGGTGGCTGGCCGGATTCTGGGGCAATTTCCGGAATGCCTGACCGAGGAACAACGGGTTGCGGACAACCTGTCAGAGCTGGGCAGGCTCACGTTCAGACCCGAAGCCAACATCATCAAGCTGCCCAACATCAGCGCGTCGGTGGCTCAGCTCAAGGACGCGATCAAGGAGCTGCAGGGCAAGGGCTACAAGATCCCGGACTACCCGGAAGCCCCCAAGACCGACGAGGACAAGGACATCCGTGCGCGCTACAACAAGTGCACCGGCAGCGCCGTGAACCCGGTGCTGCGCGAAGGCAATTCGGACCGCCGCGCGCCCAAGGCCGTCAAGGAATACGCGCGCAAGAACCCGCACAGCATGGCCGACTGGAGCCAGGCCTCACGCTCGCACGTCTCGCACATGCACGCCGGCGACTTCTACCACGGCGAAAAGTCCATCACACTGGACCGCGCGCGCGAAGTCAAGATGGAGCTGATCGCCAAGAGCGGCAAGACCATCGTACTCAAGCCCAAGGTCGCGCTGCTGGACCGCGAAATCATCGACTCGATGTTCATGAGCAAGAAGGCGCTGGTGGCCTTCTACGAGAAGGAGATCGAGGACGCGCACAAGACCGGCGTGATGTTCTCCCTGCACGTGAAGGCGACCATGATGAAGGTGTCGCACCCCATCGTGTTCGGCCACTGCGTGAAGATCTTCTACAAGGAAGCGTTCGAAAAACACGCCAAACTGTTTGAGGAGCTGGGTGTTAACGTCAACAACGGCATGGTCGACCTGTACAACAAGATCGGCACGCTGCCGCAGAGCAAGCAGGACGAGATCAAGCGCGACCTGCACGCCTGCCACGAAGGCCGCCCCGAGCTGGCCATGGTCGATTCGGCCAAGGGCATCACCAACTTCCATTCGCCGAACGACATCATCGTGGACGCTTCCATGCCAGCGGCCATCCGCAACGGCGGCAAGATGTGGGGCGCCGACGGTCGACTGAAGGACGTCAAGGCCGTGATGCCCGAATCGACCTTCGCCCGCATCTACCAGGAGATCATCAATTTCTGCAAGTGGCACGGTGCCTTCGATCCCAAGACCATGGGCACGGTGCCCAACGTGGGACTGATGGCCCAGCAGGCCGAGGAATACGGCTCGCACGACAAAACCTTCGAGATCGCCGAAGACGGCGTGGCGAACATCACCGACCTGTCCACCGGCGAGGTGCTGTTGAGCCAGAATGTGGAAGCTGGCGACATCTGGCGCATGTGCCAGGTCAAGGACGCCGCGATCCGTGACTGGGTGAAGCTGGCTGTGACCCGCGCGCGCAACTCCGGCATGCCGGTGGTGTTCTGGCTCGATTCCTACCGCCCGCACGAAGCGCAGATGATCACCAAGGTCAAGATGTACCTGCACGAGCACGACACGGCGGGTCTGGACATTCAGATCATGAGCCAGGTGCGAGCCATGCGCTACACGCTGGAGCGCGTTGTGCGTGGCCTGGACACCATCAGCGCCACCGGAAACATCCTGCGCGACTATCTGACCGACCTGTTCCCCATCATGGAGCTGGGCACCAGCGCCAAGATGTTGTCCATCGTGCCCCTGATGGCCGGCGGCGGCATGTATGAAACCGGCGCCGGCGGCTCCGCACCCAAGCATGTTCAGCAACTGGTTGAGGAAAACCACCTGCGCTGGGACTCCCTGGGCGAATTCCTGGCCCTGGCGGTGTCGCTGGAAGACCTCGGTATCAAGACTGGCAACGCCCAGGCGAAGATCCTGGCCAAAACGCTGGATGCCGCCACTGGCAAGCTTCTCGACAACAACAAAAATCCGTCGCCGAAGACCGGTCAGCTGGACAACCGCGGCAGCCAGTTCTACCTGGCCATGTACTGGGCGCAGGAACTGGCCGCACAGACCGAAGACGCGGCCTTGGCTACCCGCTTTGCTCCGCTGGCCAAGGAACTGACGACCAACGAGCAGGCCATCGTCGCCGAACTGCAGTCCGTGCAGGGCAAAGCGGTGGACATCGGCGGTTACTACAAGCCTGACTTCGACAAGCTCGATGCCGTGATGCGGCCGAGCAAGACCCTGAACGCGACCCTGGCGTCTTTCAAGGCGTAAACCAACTTGACGCCTTGACCGGCGCACAAAAAAGCCGACTTCGCGTCGGCTTTTTTTCATGGTGCCGCCAACGCGGCGCGTTCCGTTCAGCGGGGTGGCGCGAACACCGGTCCCGCCAGCTTGCTGCCGGCCTTGACGCCTTTTTTGGCAAACCAGCCGACGTTCATCTCCAGCACGTAACGCACCGGTTTTTCCGAGCAGTGCGAGTCTGTCGTCTGTGGTTTCATGTCAGCGAGGTTCACGATGGTGCCGTCGTCAGCGACAAACGCCGCGGTCAGCGGCAGCAGGGTGTTTTTCATCCAGAAACACTGCTGGGCAGGCTGTTCGAACACAAACAGCATGCCTTCGGTTGACGGCATCTCCTGGCGAAACATCAGCCCGATTTGCCGCTGCTCGGGGGTCAACGCAAGTTGCGCGTCGATCTGGTGCATTCCCGCCGACAGTTTGACCCGCGGCAGGTTTGTTTGCGGCGTTCCCTGCGCCAGCGCGCATCCGGTGGTCAACACCAGGCAGGAAAGTGCGAGCTTCAGTCCGCGCAGGGACGGCTTCGGGACATCGGGCAGGAAGGGCATAAGGTTCACCGGAAAGAGGTCAGGCTGCCAGCATAAACGACAGCCATGAAAAATGCCCGCAAAGCGGGCATTTCAGGTGCGCGCGAAGAATTACTTCTTGGCAGCGGCGGCTTTGGCAGCAGCAGCTTTGTCTTCCTTGGCTTTCTTGGCAGCGGCGGCTTTTTCTGCCTTGGCGGCCTTGGCAGCAGCTGCTTTATCAGCTTTTGCTTTCTTGACGGCAGCTGCTTTTTCAGCTTTGGCGACTTTGGCAGCGGCGGCTTTTTCTGCCTTGGCGGCCTTGGCAGCAGCAGCTTTATCGGCTTTGGTTTCCACTTTGGCAGCTGGCATAGCAGGGGTAGCAGGCGTTGCCGGAGTGGCAGGCGTAGCTGGCATAGCAGGCATCGCTGGCTTGGCCGGCTGTGCTGGCTGTGCTGGCTGGGCAGGAGTCTGGGCAAACACACCAACGGCGAAAAGGCCAGCGATCAGGGCAGCAAGAATCTTGTTCATTTGGAGTTTTCCTAAATAAGTTTTTGAACCAGGTCCCCCGAAAAACTCGTGGACATGACTGTAACGAGCCCTGTTTGCAAACGGTTGACACGCAGGCCATTAAATGTGGTGTGGGAAATTTTTGGGGCTAGAATTTGCGGGTTACCACCTAAACAGCGCCGGGCAGTCATTCACTGTGATGTCAAGCGCGCACCGGAGACTTATTCACATGTACCAGCACATCAAGGTGCCCGCCCAGGGTCAGAAAATCACCGTCAATGCCGACAATTCATTGAATGTCCCGGACGAGCCGATCATTCCGTTCATTGAAGGTGACGGCACGGGTGCGGACATCACGCCGGTCATGCTCAAGGTGGTTGACGCGGCCGTGGCCAAGGCCTACGGCGGCAAGAAAAAAATCCACTGGATGGAAGTTTATGCCGGTGAAAAGTCGACCAAGGTCTACGGCCCCGACGTCTGGCTGCCGGAAGAAACCCTGGCTGCGGTCAAGGACTATGTGGTCTCCATCAAGGGCCCGCTGACCACGCCGGTCGGTGGCGGCATCCGCTCGCTCAACGTCGCGCTGCGCCAGGAGCTGGATCTGTATGTCTGCCTGCGCCCCATCCAGTACTTCAAGGGCGTGCCCTCGCCGGTGAAAGAGCCGCACAAGACCAACATGGTGATCTTCCGCGAGAACTCGGAAGACATCTACGCCGGCATCGAGTTCGAGGCCGAGTCCGACAAGGCCAAAAAACTCATCAAGTTCCTGCAGGACGAGATGGGCGTCAAGAAAATACGCTTCCCCAACACCTCGGGCATCGGCATCAAGCCCGTGTCCAGGGAAGGCACCGAGCGCCTGGTGCGCAAGGCCCTGCAGTACACCATCGACAACGACAAGCCCAGCCTGACGATTGTCCACAAGGGCAACATCATGAAGTTCACCGAAGGGGGCTTTCGTGACTGGGCCTACGCTTTGGCTGCAAAGGAGTTCGGTGCCGAGCTGATCGACGGCGGCCCGTGGATGAAGTTCAAGAATCCGAAAACCGGCAAGGAAATCACCGTCAAGGATTCGATTGCCGACGCCTTCCTGCAGCAGATCCTGCTGCGACCGGCCGAATACTCGGTGATCGCCACGCTGAACCTGAACGGCGACTATGTCTCCGATGCGCTCGCCGCGCAGGTCGGTGGCATCGGCATTGCACCCGGTGCCAACCTCAGCGACACCATCGCGATGTTCGAGGCCACCCATGGCACGGCGCCGAAATACGCCGGCAAGGACTACGTGAACCCCGGTTCCGAAATCCTGTCGGCCGAAATGATGCTGCGTCACATGGGCTGGACGGAAGCCGCGGACCTGATCATCAGTTCGATGGAAAAGTCGATCGAGTCCAAGAAAGTCACCTACGACTTCGCCCGCCTGATGGACGGCGCGACCCAGGTCAGTTGCTCCGGTTTCGGCCAGGTCATGATCGACCACATGTAAGAAAGCAGGTTGCCGGGCAATCCGCCGTGCCAGCCAGGGGCTGCGCGGACGGGAACCCAGGCAGAATATGCTGCAAAGCCGCCGCGGCGCAGGTCAGGCGGCTTTTTTCATGGGCTTTTGAACCGGCAGGCCGGAAGTCCATTGCCCGCGCTTGATTGTCGCGTTCCCGCCACCAATTTCCCTGTCAGGCGCACTGGACAATTCCGGTCGCTAGAATGAATTCCATGGCCAGCAAACCTCCCAAAACCCCCGCACCACCCAAGGCACCGGCCTTCAAGCCCGAGGAGGCCAACGGCGGGGATTCGGTCGTGCTTGAGCGCCGCCCGCTAAAGACCGAGCCGCCGCAGATGTACCAGGTCGTGCTGCTCAACGACGATTACACCCCGATGGAGTTTGTCGTCGTGGTGATCCAGGAATTTTTCAACAAGGACAGGGAAACGGCCACGCAGATCATGCTGAAGATCCACCTCGACGGCAAAGGCGTGTGTGGCGTGTTTTCCAAGGATGTCGCGTCGACCAAGGTTGACCAGGTCACGGAAGCGGCGCGAAAGAACGGCCATCCGCTGCAGTGTGTGTGCGAGCCCATTGAATAATTGAAAAAACAGCCCATATCGGCTTGAAGAGTTACACAATGATCCCATCAGATATCCCAGCAGCAAGCCGAAAGGAAAAGCAATGATTGCCCAGGAACTAGAAGTCAGCTTGCACATGGCCTTTGTCGAAGCCCGCCAGCAGCGCCACGAGTTCATCACCGTGGAGCACCTGCTGCTGGCCTTGCTCGACAACCCCAGCGCCGCCGAGGTGCTGCGCGCCTGCTCCGCCAATATCGATGACCTGCGCAAGTCGCTGGCCAACTTCATCAAGGACAACACGCCGCAGGTCGCCGGCAGCGACGACGTGGACACGCAGCCCACGCTGGGTTTCCAGCGCGTGATCCAGCGCGCCATCATGCACGTGCAGTCCACCGGCAACGGCAAGAAGGAAGTCACCGGCGCCAACGTGCTGGTCGCCATCTTCGGCGAAAAAGACTCGCATGCCGTGTATTACCTGCACCAACAGGGCGTCACGCGCCTGGACGTGGTGAACTTCATCGCGCACGGCATCAAGAAGAGTGACCCGCCCGAGCCCACCAAGGCCGGCGAGAGCGCTGCCGAGAACGAAGAGGGCGGCGAGAAGAATGAAAAAGCCTCGCCGCTGGAGCAGTACACCCAGAACCTGAACCAGCTCGCCAAGGAAGGCAAGATTGATCCGCTGATCGGTCGCCACTACGAGGTCGAGCGTGTGATCCAGATCCTGTGCCGCCGCCGCAAGAACAACCCGCTGCTGGTCGGTGAGGCCGGCGTGGGCAAGACCGCCATCGCCGAGGGCCTGGCCTGGCGCATCACGCAGAAAGACGTGCCCGAGATCCTGGGCGAAGCGCAGGTCTACTCGCTGGACATGGGCGCCTTGCTGGCCGGCACCAAGTACCGCGGCGACTTCGAGCAGCGCCTCAAAGGCGTGCTGAAAGCGCTGAAAGACAAGCCCAACGGCATTTTGTTCATCGACGAGATCCATACCCTGATCGGTGCCGGTGCGGCCTCGGGCGGCACGCTGGACGCGTCCAACCTGCTCAAACCCGCGCTCAGCTCGGGCCAGCTGAAATGTATTGGCGCCACCACCTTCACCGAGTACCGCGGCATCTTCGAAAAAGATGCGGCCCTGTCGCGCCGCTTCCAGAAGGTTGACGTGGTCGAACCGACGGTGCAGGAGACGGTGGACATTCTCAAGGGCCTGAAGTCTCGTTTTGAAGAGCACCACAGCGTCAAGTACGCGGTGGCGGCCCTGCAGGCCGCGGCCGAGCTCAGCGCCAAGTACATCAACGACCGTCATCTGCCCGACAAGGCGATCGACGTGATCGACGAGGCCGGCGCCGCCCAGCGCATCCTGCCGCCGTCCAAGCGCAAGAAAATCATCACCAAGGCCGAGGTCGAGGAGATTGTGGCCAAGATCGCGCGCATTCCGCCCGCCAACGTCTCCAACGACGACCGCGGCAAGCTCAAGACGCTGGAACGCGACTTGAAAAGCGTGGTGTTCGGCCAGGACAAGGCGCTGGACGTGCTCGCGTCTGCCGTGAAGATGGCGCGTTCGGGCCTGGGCAAGGACGACAAGCCGATCGGCTCCTTCCTGTTCTCCGGCCCCACGGGCGTTGGCAAGACGGAAGCGGCCAAACAGCTGGCCTATATCATGGGCATCGAGCTGATCCGCTTCGACATGTCTGAGTACATGGAGCGCCATGCGGTGAGCCGGCTGATCGGTGCGCCTCCGGGCTACGTCGGTTTTGACCAGGGTGGCCTGCTGACCGAAGCCGTGACCAAGAAGCCGCATTGCGTGCTGCTGCTCGACGAGATTGAAAAAGCGCACCCGGACATCTTCAACGTTCTGCTGCAGGTCATGGACCACGGCACCTTGACGGACAACAACGGGCGCAAGGCCGATTTCCGCAACGTGATCATCGTCATGACGACCAATGCCGGCGCCGAGACCATGAACAAGGCGACCATCGGCTTCACGAACCCGCGCGAGGCGGGCGACGAGATGGCCGACATCAAGCGCCTGTTCACGCCCGAGTTCCGCAACCGCCTCGACGCGGTGGTGAGCTTCAAGGCGCTGGACGAAACCGTCATCCTGCGCGTGGTCGACAAGTTCCTGCTCCAGCTCGAAACGCAGCTCGCCGAGAAGAAGGTCGATGTCACCTTCACCGACACGCTGCGCAAGTACCTGGCCAAGAAGGGCTTCGATCCGCTGATGGGCGCACGTCCAATGCAGCGCCTGATCCAGGACACGATCCGTCGTGCCCTGGCCGACGAACTGCTGTTCGGCCGTCTGGTCGATGGCGGGCGCCTGACGGTGGACATGAAGGTGACCACCGACGAAAAAGGCGTGGAAAACGGCGAGGTCGTGCTCGACATCCAGCCGCTGCCCAAGAAGGAAGGCAAATCCAAGCCCGAGCCTGAAGAGGCAACCGCCGACTGACGCGGCGCCCCGGGGTCCCCGAAAAATGGCGTGACGGTCCGAAAGAGCCTGAAAGAACCCAAAAGGCCGGTAGCATCACGCTGCCGGCCTTTTTCTTGGGTCGCTTGATTTGCTCCTGAAACCATAGCTGCTTGCGCCCGTCTGATAAGGGCTGGAGGCATATTTGATGCATAACCCTGGCTGACAGGCCCCCACCGATGGCGACGCACACCTTCCTCTGGCACGACTACGAAACCTTCGGCCTGAACACGCGCCGCGACCGGCCGGCGCAGTTTGCCGGCATCCGCACCGACGCCGAGCTCAACGAGATCGGTGAGCCGCTGATGTTGTACTGCCAGCCGGCGCGCGACTACCTGCCCGACCCGTCCTCCTGCCTGCTTACCGGCATCACGCCGCAGCTGTGCCTGGAGCGCGGCCTGCCTGAACATGTGTTTGCCGAGCGCATCGAAGCCGTGCTGGCTGAGCCCGGCACCATAGGCGTGGGCTACAACACCATCCGTTTCGACGACGAGGTCACGCGCCACCTGTTCTGGCGCAACCTGATCGACCCCTACGCGCGCGAGTGGCAAAACGGCTGCGGCCGCTGGGACCTGCTTGACGTGGTGCGCATGGCCTACGCCTTGCGGCCCGAAGGCATTGAGTGGCCCATGAAACCCGATGAACGCCGCCCCGGCGAGGCCGGCGCGTTGCGCCCGAGTTTCAAGCTCGAAGACCTGGCGCGCGCCAACGGCCTGCTGCACGAAACGGCGCACGACGCCTTGTCCGACGTGCGCGCCACGATTGCGCTGGCCCGCCTGATCCGCACGGCCCAACCCAAGTTGTTCGACTTCTGCCTGGGGCTGCACAAGAAAGACCGCGTGGCCGCCGAACTCGGCCTGCCCACCAGCCCGCAGACGGCGCAGCCGTTTCTGCATGTGTCGGGCATGTTCCCCCCAGAGCGCGGCTGCCTGGCCGTCATGTGGCCGCTGGCCATGCACCCCTCGAACAAAAACGAGCTGCTGGCCTGGGACCTGGCGCAAGACCCCGGCGAGCTGCCGCTGCTCGACGTGGCAACCCTGCGCCAGCGCCTGTTCAGCAAAAGCGCTGATCTGCCAGAAGGCGTGACGCGGCTGCCGATCAAGTCGGTGCACCTGAACAAGTCGCCCATGGTCGTGCGCAAGCTGGCCACCCTGAGCCCGGAGATGGCCGCCAAGTGGGGGGTGGACGTCGAGGCCGCGCTGCGCAACGCCGAAAAAGCCGCTGGCCTGCCCGACATGAGCGCGATCTGGCCGGAGGTTTTTGCGCGGCCCAAAGAGGGCATGCCCGACGTGGACGAAGACCTCTACGGCGGCTTCATCAACAACGACGACCGACGCCGCCTGAACCAGCTGCGCGCCTTGCCGCCGGCCGAACTCGCACACAGCCGCACCGGTTTCGACGACGACCGGCTCGAAGAGCTGGTGTTTCGCTATCGTGCGCGCAATTTCGAGGCGACGCTGTCACCTGAAGACACCGAGCGCTGGGAGGCGCACCGCGCCGCGCGGCTGCTCGAAGGTGAGGGTGGGGCGCGCAATGTGGATGCGTTTCTGGCCCAGCTTGATGTGCTGTCGGAAGCGGCGGACGAGCGCGGGCAAGAGGTGCTGGGCGCGCTGTACGAGTATGCGGAGAGGGTGGCGCCGGAGGTGTGATTTGGCGCGTTCAGAAAAGGTGGTTTTGCTTCTTTATTGATAGCTGCCTGCGCTTGTCGCTAAAGGGCTAGAGGCCGATTTGATCCCTAACATTTGGGAAAAGCCCCGGCCCCCGTGCATCAAGCCTTTCCTTCGGGGGCGGACTGCCACGCAGCATGTTTGCCCATCACACCCGCATACAGCGCGCTGGCCTCGAACGCCGCCAGCCAGCCCTGCAGGTGCGGCCACGGTTGCGCGGCAAACCAGACGGGGTCGGTATGCGCGAACTGGCGCACAAAGGGAAGAATGGCCATGTCGGCCAGGCTGGCCTGGGCGCCGAACAGCCAGCCGTCATCCAGGCGCGCGTCGAGTTGCGCCAGCCACAGCGCCGCCTCTGTGCGGTGCGTGAGCGCAAAACCAGTCGCATCACCGCCTGACTCATCGGCATAACGGTTCGGGTATTTGTAGCGGTCCAGGTGGCGCTTGAAGTCGCCGTCGTTGGCAGCGATCAAGGCCGCCATCTCGTCGCATGAAGCACCCGGCGGCGACAGCCACTGCGCCGGGTCGTGGCGGGCCAGCGCCCAGCACATGATGTCCAGGCTTTCGCCCAACACCTCGCCGCCGGGCAGCACCAGTACCGGCACCGTGCCCTTGGGTGAAGCGGCCAGCAGGTCGGCGGGTTTGTTCCTCAATACAACTTCGCGCAGCTCATGCGCCTGGCCGCTGACGCTGAGGGCCAGCCGCGCACGCATCGCATACGGGCAGCGGCGAAACGAGTAAAGGACTGGCAGAGCGGGCAGGGCGCCCATCAGGCGCCTTCGCTGTCCCCGGCAACTGACGACGGCAGTTTTGCGCCTATGTGCGGCTGGCGCCGGCGGTTGGCGTAGTCGACCTGGCGCTGGCGTTCGATGAAGCCGCGCTTTTGCTCGTCGGTTTTCTTGTCATGGCAGGCCGGGCAGCTGACGCCGGGCACGTACAACGGCGAGGCCTTGTCGGCTTCGCTGATCGGGTCGCGGCAGGCGCGGCACAGGCCGTAGTGGCCGGTGGCCAGGCCGTGCACCACCGAGACACGTTCGTCGAACACAAAACATTCGCCTTGCCACAGGCTCTCGGTTTCGGGCACGGTTTCCAGGTATTTGAGAATGCCGCCTTCGAGGTGGTAGACCTCGTCAAAACCCTGGGTGCGCATGAAGGCGGTGGATTTTTCGCAGCGTATGCCGCCGGTGCAAAACATCGCCACCCTGGGTTTCTTGCCGTCTTTGGCGGCCAGCAGCCCGCCCGGCGCGGACTGCGCTGCCACCCAGGCGGGCAGTTCCGAAAAGCTCCGGGTTTTCGGATTGAGCGCGCGCTCGAACGTGCCTATGCCGAACTCGTAGTCGTTGCGGGTGTCGACCACCACCACGTCGGGATCGGCGATCAGGGCGTTCCAGTCCTGCGGCTTGACGTATTCGCCGGCCATCTCGTTCGGGTTGATGCCGGGCACACCGAGGGTGACGATTTCGCGTTTGAGGCGCACCTTCATGCGGTAAAACGGCAGCTTCTGCGCCCAGGATTCCTTGTGCGGCAGGTCGGCCAGGCGCGGATCACGGCGCAAATACGCGAGCACGGCGCGCACGCCGGCCTCGGGCCCGGCAATCGTGCCGTTGATGCCTTCCCGGGCCAGCAGCAGCGTGCCGCGCACGTCCTGGGCCTCGCAAAAGGCCTGCAGGGGTGCTTGCAGGTCAGCGTAGTCGGGAAGATCGACAAATTTATAGAGGGCAGCGGTCAGAAAATCAGGCATGGCAGGCAAAGGTGAGAAAAAAGCGTGCAAAAACAAGGCCGCAGGCAACGCGGGCTTCCCATCGTACCAAGGGCCGGGGCGGGGCCACTTGCGCCACATCAGCGTCCTGACAGACACGCGGCGTGAAGGACCACAGAAACGCCAGCCGATGGCGTGGACGCCTATGCTGCAATGCAGCAAAATGAATGCATGCTAACTAATTCAAGCTTATGCGGAGCCCCATGGCCAAAAGCCTGAGCAGCCTCTGGCTCAAGAGCATGCGCCGCATGGGCAGGGTGCAGCAGGTGCAGGGCCGCCGGCTGTTCCAGAGCCTGGTGCCCGCGGTTGCCGCCAGTCCGGTGCGCCGTGCCAAACCCGTCAAGCTGCCCAGGCCCAAGGCGGTGAAAGCCCTGCGCAAACCCGCCGCACCGCCGGCGCGCGCCGTGTCCGGCCTGCCCGGAACCTGGCAAAAGGCGTATTTTTCCGTGCCGGCCGCCGGCCAGCTTGCGCCCGCGCGGCGCATGTTGTACTGGCTTTATCTGCCGGCTGCAGCCAGCGCGGCGCCGCGGCCGCTGGTGGTCATGCTGCATGGTTGCCAGCAAACCGCCACCGACTTTGCCATTGCCACGCGCATGAACCAGCTGGCCGAACGCAAGGGTTTTGCCGTGCTCTACCCGCACCAGTCGGCCACGGCCGACGCACACCGTTGCTGGCACTGGTACCAACGTGCCACCCAGGAGGGGCAGGGCGACGTCAGGCTGATTGCAGAAATGATGGCCCATGTGCAGGCCAAACACGCGCTGGACCCGGCGCGCACCTACGTGGCGGGCTTGTCGGCCGGGGCCGGGCTGGCCAACATCCTGGCGTTGCGTTACCCTGGCCTGGTGGCCGCCGTGGGCCTGCACTCGGCACCCGTGTTCGGCACGACCGACTCGCCCATGAGCGCCTACCGGGCCATGCAGCACGGCGCCGGTGCAGCCCACAGCGAGGCGGCGCGCTCCTTCACCGCGGCCTTGCCTGCCTTTCCGGGCATGCCGGCGATTCTCATCCACGGCGCGCGCGATGCCGTGGTGCGGCGCATCAACATGGCGCAGTTGACCGAGCAGTTCACGATTTTTAACGCCGCGGCCATCACCCGCCCCGAACCGGTGCTGCGCCGCTACCTGGCGCGTGCCACCGGGCGCCATCCACGCCACGCCTACGAAAGCACCACGTATTACGCCGGCAGGAAACCGCAGCTGGTGAGCTGCGAGATCGAGCACCTGGGCCACGCCTGGAGCGGTGGTGATGGCAGTGTGGATTTCAGCGCGCCGGAAGGCCCCGACGCCACGCTGATGATGTGGACCTTTTTTGCACACCACCGCCGGCCGGCAGAGGGTTGAGTCCATGATGACATGCAAAAAGTGCCTCCAGCCCAATAGGGGCGGGCGCAACCAGCTATTATTTTGGTAGCGTTCTAGGTGCGCCGGGCTTGATCAAAACGTGCGCGCAGGGCCTCCACGCGCGCGCGGTTCACGCCAAAGTCCTTGCTCCCCAGCCGGCTGGCGGAGCGCACATGAATCACGCCGCCTGCCTCGTCGAGGGAGAACTCCACATCGTCCGTGAATTGGAGCCAGCGGGTGTGGCACTGCGCGTAAAGGTAAGCCGGCTCCCGCGTCACCAGCGCGCAGCCGGGGGTGGTTTCCAGCAAGGTGGCCAGGCGGCCCAGGGCGGCCTTGGCGTCACCGGTGTAGGGCAAGGGCGCGATGTCGGCCTCACTGCGCTGCGGGTGGTCGGCATACCTGCCGGCCTGGCTGGACACGCTGTTCGGTGTCAAGGACGGCGGCTGGAGGCGGCCATCGCGCACGCCCAGGTCTTGCGGCGGTTTCCCCACGAACAAACCCAGCTGCCCGGCCACCAGCAGCAGCGCGGCCACGGTCAGCAACAGGCCCATAAGCAGTCCCATTATTTTCATGACCGCGCCTTGTCCGGCTCGACGCCTGCGCCACTGCCCGTGATGGCCTGCCAGTGGCGCGCTTCCACCGGCGTGATGGAAAGGCGGTTGCCTTTTTTGAGCACCAGCAGCTCGGCCAACTCGGGCCGGGCGCGCAGCGCGGGCAGGGGGAGGGTGGGGATCTTCTGGAGCACCTGCACGTCCACCAGCAGCCAGCGCGGCGCGTCGGGTGGGGACTTGGCGTCGTGATACGGCGAAGCCGGGTCGAACTGCGTCGGGTCGGGGTAGGCGGTGGACGCCACACGCGCGATGCCGACGATGCCCGGCTGGTCGCAGCTGGAGTGGTAGAACAACACGCCGTCGCCGACCCGCATGGCGTCGCGCATGAAATTGCGCGCCTGGTAGTTGCGCACGCCAACCCAGGGCACCGTGGCTCTCGGGGCCGCCAGAGCGTCGTCGACCGAGCATTCCCCGGGTTCGGATTTCATCAGCCAGTAGTTCATGGGTTCAGGCATTCAAGGGGGGTTCTAAAGGCCGGTCCGGGCGATCTGCAGCAGCGCCGGAACCAGCAGCCCGACCCCCGTCAGCAGCAGCAGCGCACAGACCAGTTTGAGCACCGTGGGCCGCGACCAGCCGGGCGGGTGCCGCTCCAGCCACCAGCTTAGCGCGAACACCAGCGGCGCGGCAAGCAGGCATAACTTGAGCGCGTTGGCGCTGAACTGGCCGGTGCCCAGCACCATGGCCAGCCGTATCAGCGAACTGGCCGCCAGCGTTGCCACCAGGGTGTCGCGCACCGTTCGCAGCTGCATCGGCTGGCGGTACAGGTGGTAAACCAGCGGCGGCCCGCCGGTCGAGAAAAGGCCGGTCAGCAGGCCCGAGACCACGCCCCAGGCGCGAAACGAGGCGGCGGACGACCGTTCGCGCAGGGCCGCGGCCTGCAACAGCACCACGATGGCGCAGGCCACCACCGTCAGGCCCAGCAGCACGCGCAAAACCAGCGTGACGTTGGTGCTGAGCCAGCCGACCAGCAGCACGCCCGCCAGAATGCCCACGGCACTGCCCAGCGTGGTGTCGCGGAAGGCGGGCACATCGAGCGTGCGGCCCGAGCGGCGCAAGGCGACCAGGGCGTTGGCCAGCGCCAGCACGGTGGCCACGTTGGCCAGGTCCGCCAGCGGGGCGAGCTCCAGCAGCCCGGCCAGGCCCAGCAGGATCAGCGCGAACGCGAAACCGCTGAGGTTCTGGGCGCAGGTCGCCAGGGCCACACACAGCAGGAAGAGCGCGATCTGCCACGCGGTCATTCACCCGCACGCTGCGGGTTGTTCACCCGCCAGTCTGGAAATTGCATACACATGCAGGCAGGATAACCTGCCGCAAGCTCCCGGGAAGGGCGAAGGGGCGGCAAGAACGGGCAGGCGACGACGGCGCCAGCACACTTGCCGAAGTCTTTCTAGAATGCGCCATCCCTTACCCCGAGCGGGCCCTGTCCCTGGCTTGGCCAGGGGGCACAGTTCCCCATCAAAGTTTTACCCATGACAGACAACCCCCACCCTTCCCAGATCCTTTTCAAGGTCGCCGTCATGGGCGCAGGCGCCGTCGGCTGCTACTACGGCGGCATGCTGGCGCGCGCCGGCCACGACGTGGTGCTGATCGCCCGGCCGCAACACGTGGAAGCCATCACACGCGACGGCCTGCACATGGCAACCCGGAGCTTCGACGAGCACGTGCGCCTGGCCGCCAGCAGCGAGCCCGGCGCGGTGCAGGGCGCCCGGCTGGTGCTGTTTTGCGTCAAGTCCACCGACACCGAAGCCGCCGGCGCGCTGATACGGCCGCACCTGGCGCCCGACGCCCTGGTGCTCTGCCTGCAAAACGGCGTGGACAACGCTAACCGGCTGCGTACCGTGCTGCCGGAACATGCCGTGGCCGCCGCCGTGGTTTACGTGGCGACCGAAATGGCCGGCCCCGGCCACGTCAAACACCACGGCCGTGGCGAACTGGTGATCGAGCCGTCCCCAGCCAGCGATGCCGTGGCGCAGGCCCTGATCGCCGCCGGCGTGCCGACGGAGGTGTCAAGCAACGTGCGCGGCGCCTTGTGGGCCAAGCTGATCCTCAACTGCGCCTACAACGCCGTCTCGGCCATCACCCAGCTGCCTTATGGCCAGACCGTGGCCGGCGAGGGCGTGCCCGACCTGATGCGCGACGTGGTGGCCGAATGCCTGGCCGTGGCGCGGGCCGAAGGCGTGCAGGTGGCGGGCGACGTGTCTACGGCGGTGGACAAGCTCGCCGCCAGCATGCCCAGCCAGTTTTCATCGACCGCGCAGGACCTGGCACGCGGCAAGCCCACCGAGATCGACTACCTCAACGGACTGATCGTCAAGCGCGGCGCGGCGCTGGGCGTGGCGACCCCGGCGAACCGGGTGTTGTGGGCGCTGGTGAAGTTGATGGAGCGCAAACAGTCCCAGGATGCGCGGGCCTGTTAAGGACATGGCGACCACCGTGCCCTGCACCGAGATCCGTCAGCGGGTGGCCAAAGGCAATGTTGCGGCTATCTGCAGCCCGTGCGGCCCGATGCCGCTGCCGGTCTCGCCAGTGCAGCTTATTGAAAACGGCAGCGCTCAGTCCAGGTATTTGCCGCCATTAACCGACAGCGTGATTCCGGTGATGAAGCCGGCGTCATCGGCGGCGAGGAAAACGACGGCGCGGGCGATCTCTGCCGGTGTGGCCAGGCGGCCGACCGGCACGGTTTTCAGGATCTGCTCCATCACCTCGGGCCGCACCGCGCTGACCATGGCGGTGTCGGTGTAGCCCGGTGCAATGACGTTGGCCGTGATGTTGCGGGAAGCGCCCTCGAGCGCCAGCGACTTCGTGAACCCGATCAGCCCGGCCTTGCTCGCGGCATAGTTGGTCTGGCCTGCCTGGCCTGAAAGTCCGTTGACCGAACTCATGTTGATCACCCGGCCAAAACGGCGTTCGCGCATACCCTCGATCACCGCGCGGCACATGTTGAAGCAGCCGCCCAGGTTGATGTCGATCACCTCGCGCCATTGCTGGGCACTCATCTTGTGCAGCATCGCGTCGCGCGTGATGCCGGCGTTGTTGACGAGAACCTCGATCGGCCCAAGGGCGGCCTCGACTTCTGCGACACCCGCCATGCAGGCATCAGCGTCGGCCACGTTCCAGGCAAAAGCCACGATGCCGGTGCGGGCCGTGAAGGCTTCGGCCGCAAGCCTGTTGCCTCCGTAATTGACTGCCACGCGGTAGCCCGCAGCGACCAGGGCTTCCGCCGTGGCGGCCCCAATGCCGACGGTGCCGCCGGTGACCAGTGCGACCCGCATGTCAAGCCTTCCTGGCGAGGTGATTCAGGGCTGCCATGTTGACCAAGGCGGGGAGGGTGTTCATGGTGGGTTCGTTGCTTGCCATGGGTTTTCTCTGCGTCGTTGATGGGCTTCTCACAGGGCTCGCACCCTTCCATGCCACTGTAGGAAAGGCAAGGGTGGCCAGCGTTGAGATGGATCAAGCCAAGAGGCCGGCGCGGCCGATTTCTGCGCCATCGAAGCAGGGCAGTGCAGCTCGGCAACCCGGCGGTACCCTTGCGCTGCATCAAGACGAGCGTGGCTGCGGGGTGCGATGCTGCTTTCCCCCAACCCTTCCTGGAGTGACCGTCATGAACTTCAAACGCATCCTGATCCTCATCACGCTGGCCGCAGCAAGTGCAGCAGGTTTTGCAGCCAGCGACAGCGCGCTGGAACGGGCCAATGCCACGGCCAGAAAGGCCGCCCAGGACGCCGCCGAGGCCGGCCGCAAGGCAGCCTCCAGCGCCAAGGCCGCGCTGGAAAAGGCCGAAACAGCGCTGGGCGACGCAACGAAGCGCGCCGCAGAAGCCACGCGCCGCGCGGCGCAACAAGCCGAAATCGCTGCCCGAAAGGCGGAACAGCTGGCCACCGTCGCAGTGGAAAAGGCCAGTGCCGAGGGCAAGGAATTGGCCCGCAACGCGGAGAGCAAAGCAAAAACGGCTGCAGAGGCCACCAGGGGCGCCCTTCAAAAAGCGGAAGACGCCGCCCGTCAAGTGGGCCGCACCAGCAAGGAAGATGCGCTCAAGGCCGCCCAGGCGGCCCGGGACGCCCTGCACAAAGCCGAAGAAGCCAGCCGCGAAGCAGCACGAGCCACCAAAGAGGCTGCCGACAAGGCTGTGGAAGCCGCGCGTAAAAAAGCTGGCAAGGAAGCTGCGCCCTCGAAGTAATCAGCGGATCCGGCATCGAGATGGTGCATAGAGGTCGAGTGAACGGGCCGCTTCGCCAGTCGGTTCCTTGATGGCTTTGTTCGCTATTGCGGTGACTTCGAGTTCCCTGGCGACGCGTCTGACCGTGAGTCCTTGACGAACTCGAACCAGGCGCGATCCTCCTCGATCAGGGCACGAGCTCGCTGTTCTTCGTCGGCGTCAAAAAAACTCGTGCTTCCAACTCGTGATTTCACAATCGGCATCGACACCACGCCTGCCAGAATCCCCGCTTTTATCCATCGGCGATCACGAGGCTCGCCGCGCGCGTATTTGGAGAGCGCGGCATCGTTGGGGTCCAAAAACCAGGCCCGAAGTCCATCGCGCTCGACCTTTATCAGACGGTCGTGCCAACCTTCCGGCAAAGTTGGAAGGTCGGGCGAAACGGGATCGAGAAAATAGCCGGACTTTTCGTGATACGGAGAGTTCTCCCCAAGCGATTTCAGGAGGTCGAAGATGCGCCCGGGATCAGCCTGAGTGAAGCAGTCAACATCATTCGATAGTGTCATCGTGTCTGGGATCTCGAAGCTTTGCTCCAGGCCAAGGATGGAAAGGCTGCCAATAACAACAAAGTCGGTGTGCCCGGACAGGCGCCGCGCCTCCTTGAACATCGCAAACAGGGCGTCCAGGTTCATGCGTGAACTCCAACCCACGGCGAGTTCTGCCGTAGCGATGGCCCCCATCCATCAATATCAGAAACCATCATGGTCGCCATCTCTTGAGGCGGCATCTTCAGGATGTGCTCCCATTTCTGGATGTAGTCGATGCTGCAAAGGCGCTCAACACGCCAGCGTTCGACCACGGCAAGCGCATTTTTAATCAGGAGCCCGCGCTTGCCTGGTGTCGACGTTGCAAGGTCAAACGCGATTCGTTGATGCCTGATGAGTCGGTCTTTTTCAATTAAAGCCTGGTTCGCTCTGGCGAGCTTGCGGGCTGAATTTTCCGGATCTTTTTTTTGCGCGCGTTCGAAAAACTCAGGTGAAGCAAGGTAGGCCTGAACTTTTCCGTGCTTTTCGATGGCTACAGGCGCTGAGGCTGATGCCTTTAGCAACTGACCAAAGCGCTGTTTCGCATCGGTAGAAGAGAACTGCTGCATAGGTGGCCCCATAGAGTTTTGTCTATTTTAAAAGTTATTGTCTATTTTCATCCGGCGAAATGAAGTTGCCAACGCTCTCTCAACTTCACCTCCACTGTAAGGCAGCAGCTTTGTTGGCACGTTCTTTTCCACGAATTTGGAAAAGAACATGCCAATTTGCAGTTTCTGTAGCATTTTGTTTCAGTTTGAGTGGCGTTGCCAAAATTCACCGCATGTAAGTATTTGGCTGGAGCGGGAAGACCCAGTAACCATGCGCTTAAGCGGCGCTCTGTTGACAATTTCATTTCCAAATTCGTGGAAGAGAAGTTGACAACACGGCAAAAGAGGCAGTCAATGGATCAGGTCCCATCTGGACAAACCCATGGCCCTCTTCTACGAGACTCCCGCGGACAACCGCAGGCCTCATGGTTCATACCGTTTCGACGTGTATAGCCTCAAAGCCGGGCGGCGTATGACCCTGTACGGGAAAAGCGCCCTTTGTTTGTTCATTGATCTCGAAGCAGACTTTGAAGTTAGCGCACTTTGCGAAAGGGCGCTTGTGATTCCAAACACAAAGCCGGCGCGAGTGGTGGATTTCTGGGCTACGCGTGGAGGCGTCCCCACCTTCTTTCTCCTCACCAAACAATCCGAGGCTTGGATGAATGAGAAGAAGAAATTTGCCTATGTGGACTTCTACAAATGGGTTGCTGACTGTAACGCTAAGGTTGTTGAGGTCCTTGTTGACGAATTCGAGAAACGTCGAGTCCGGTATGACAACTGGTCCACCATCCTGCAGCACCTGATTTCGCACCGCGGGCAAGTTTCTGAAAATCTGGTTGATCGCTGCACTAATCTAATGCCTGCGAAGTGGCGGCTGCAAGACTTCGAAAAAAGTATTTCAGACGTCGACGCCATGCTGGTACGCGCAGCAGTATTCACGTTGTTAACTGAAGGAAAGCTTCGATGTCACACCATCGATAGTTTGCCCATCAATCCCTCGACCGAAGTGAGTCGAACATGATGCCTCGCGTATTCATATTCGGTAACACGTCGTTTAGTCGCGCGTCGATTCCAGCAATTCTCGCGGACTTTGAACAGCTTCCGACGGTTGACGAGTCGGCATTAACCCTCGAGCTTCGACAAGCCTACAAGAACAATCTCGAAGCTTATAGGCTCTTCGTGGCCGAAAAAGACGTACCTCTTAGGCAAATTAGGGATCTGACCGGTGTTGATCCAAAGCAGCTTTATCTCTTGCTTCAAAGGGTCCTAGTGAAAGCCGAAGATGGACGCATTCAGGGTCTCAGAGGGCTTATTCCTTTCAAGCACATCAAGGAGTACGAGCGTTGCGTGGCGGTCAAGGCGACATCCGTGCTTTTCACAAAAAACGCAAGTGGCGCAATGGCGCAACTCCTGAAAAAATTTCCATCACTCGAGACCTGGAGCCGTAAAAACGTAAGGCTCCGAAATAAACCACTGCGTCCAGGGGAAATCCGTGAGGTCAAAAAGTCAGTACGTTCGCTTCACACGGACTTTCTCAAGAAGTGCAAATACCTTGGCGTACAAAACGATGAGTACCCTTTCAATCAGGATTTGCTTGGCTTCAGATCATTTCAGGCTCTGGTGAAGCAGATAACGCTCGAGCAAAAAGGCTCGCATCGCAAGGCAGATGACCAGCCCGCCAGCGTAGAGGCTCAACCTGATATGGAGTTCGAACGTTGGCCGGTAGGCAATGTTCCGTTCAAGCTTGTTCAGTTTGATGGACACAAAATTGACGTACGACTGACCCTGGTTGTGAACGATCCGTTTGGCATGCAAACGGTGATAGAAATCGCCAGAATCTGGATTCTGGTCGTCAAAGATGTAAGCACGAGATGCGTCCTTGGCTACTACATAGCGTATGGCGTCGAATACAACAAGGATGACGTTGCGGAAGCAATTCAGGCCGCTATCGTTCCCCACCGCAGGATGAAATTGACGATTCCTGGGCTCGAGATCAAAGAGGGTGGAGGCTTTCCCAACGAAGTCATGCCGGAACTGGAATATCACCGCTTGTCTTGGTTTCATTACGATACCGCGAAAAGCCACATCGCTCAGGACAGCCTCGACCGCCTAGCCGATGTACTTGGTTGCTGGACGATGTCGGGACGATTGGGAATAGCAGACGATCGAGCCATCATCGAGAGGTTTTTCGGCCTTTTTGAGGAATTTTTTCATCAGATCCCGGGTACCACCGGTTCGAAACCATCAGACCCGGTGCGCAGGCTGGGCGATGTTGGGACGGATCATTCGAGACTCGTGACAGTCGAAGAATTGGAGCAGTTGGTCGAGGTGGTAATTGGCAATACAAACGGGGACGCTAGCAGCGCCTTGGGTGGTCGTACGCCTTTGGAGGCGATGATGTATCAGACATCCAAACCCGAGTTCATGCTTCAGACGCTCCCGGTTAGTCGGCGCCATCAATTGTTTTTGTTAAAAGAAGCAACGATCAAGGTCGTACGGGGCGCCAAGACGGCTCCCCATATAAATTTCGAAGGTGTCAAGTACACCTCCGATTTATTGGTCCGCAGGCACGAACTTGTGGGGAAGACTTTACGCATTTACTTCATCGCAAGAGATATTCGAACTATCCATGCCTTCTTCGAGGACGGCTCGGAGCTTGGCATTTTGGTGGCCAGCCGGCAATGGCGAAAAACGCCGCACTCCCTCCGATTACGTAAAGAAATTCTTCGAAATATTAGGCTTGGCTTTCTTCGTGTCGGTCCTGGCGATGATCCAGTAGAGGCATATGTGCGTAACAAGCGTAAAGCGGCGACTGAAAGCAAACGGGCAGGCAACTCAATAGCAAAGGTGCGGGCCGGGATTGCGGCAGCCAACTCCGCCGCCGCTTTCGGCGACAGCCCGTTCGGGCCGGTAGCTCCTCCTGAAACCGCGCTCTCGGACGAACAGGCAAGCCGTTCAGTTCCGAAGAAAAAAACCAAGCCGGGTGAGCTGGTGGTCCCTGTCCCACTGACGCTTAAGAAGACACTCCTATTTTAGGGCGTACCGCTTATGTCGCACGAATTCATCCGGCCCGTTCCAATGGAAACCCATCCGCTCATATTGCAACGCTATATTGTGCCAACGGCCTCTATCGAAGAGCTTTATCTGCGGATCAAGCAATGCCTCAAGCTCAGAGTGCCAGGCGCGATTGTTTATGCGATGACACGATGGGGGAAAACATATGCCGTGCGACATGTCATTGCCACGCTGCGGCTGGATTTTCCAAAGCTGGTGACGATTACTTTTGCTTGCCATAAAAAAAAGACCCCTAACGAATCAGCTTTCTTTTCAAATCTTTTAAGAGCCATTGGTCACGAGAAAGCAGAGACAGGATCCGCCCACGTCAAACGCGCTAGATTGCTCAATAAGTTAATCGAAATGCTTCAGTCATCGCGGCAGAACGTTCTCGTCGTGTTTGGCGACGAGGCGCAGAAGCTTGAAATTGAGGAGTATGAGTGGTTGCGTGAGGTGCACGATGAACTTGAAAGTAACGGTTTTCGGATGGTGACCTTTCTGATTGGACAACCTCAGTTGAAGAACCGAAAAACTTCTCTAAAACAAGCGCGGCAAACCCAGATAGTGGGACGCTTCATGATCGACGATATTGAGTTTCACGGCATCAGATCTGCAGAGGAGTGCGCGACTTGCCTTCTCGGGTATGACACGGCAACTTATCCCAATGAAGATTGGTCGTTCACCCGTTTTTTCTTTCCTCAAGCCTGGGCCGCGGGTATGAGGCTGGTCACAGAGGCCGCTCCTTTGTGGCAGGAATTTCAGGATGCGCACGATGGCTTAGGTTTCCGAACGGACCTTGAGGTGCCTATGACCTATTTTGCCAGGACAGTCGAGATTGCCATTACGGAGTTCGGAAAAGACCATCCGGATTTTCGCTTCACACCAGAGATTTGGAAACAGGCAGTCAAGGCCTCCAGGTTCTCCGCAGCGGAGGAAGAACTGTTACTTGTTACCGAAGCCGATTAAGGTTCGCACTATTGGTATTCCTCGATGCAGGCACCCAAAGTCATCATCACTTACGATACTGCTCCAAGTCACCAGTGGTGCTGGCTTCCGCAGTGGTACAGTGGCGGCGATTCTGCCTATTGCCTAATCGCCAAGTTCTCAAGATTGAATGTTCTTTCAATCCGTGAGATATGCGAAGTGTTCATCAAGCCTAATCCAAAGACTGGCATCAAATTTGAAAAAGGGCATCCGCACTATCCACGAGTAGATCTTAGGTTCTCCAGCAACTTAAGCATTGGGCGGTTGGCAAATATCTTGAAACTGGACCCAGCTAGCTTGCAGTCCGGTTTCATTGACACACTTTTTCCAAATGCTGCTCGGAGTTCGGCGCCTTACCTCAAATGGTGTAGCACTTGCGCAGGCAACGGGTTTCACTCTGCGGTCTACCAACTCGATTTCGTACATACATGCCCGCTCCATAAAACCGCCTTGCTGCATCGCTGCAAGAAGTGCGGAACCCAACTGCCGTACGAGTTGCACGCGCCGACGGGGGGGACGCTTTTCTGTTGTCCCCGATGTCGCTCAGACGCTGCGCCGAGTTTGAGCTCTCCTATTGACGGCTTTGCTCTATCTGACGAATCTGCAGCAGCTTTGGCAAGTCACGTAGATATGATCAGATTTGCAGACCAGCTACCTACGCTCATCGAAAAATGCCGTGCGTCGGTTAATAGCCCGTTTATGCCCCTTGTACTCAGCAAGCCGGACAACCGTCAGAGATCACTTTCGTTTCGTCATTTTGTGACTGATGTATTGACGGCTGTCTCATTTAAAGGAGCCCAACAAGCGCAACAGGAGTTGCATCTACTTGCGCCCATAAGCACTTTTGTTGATACGAATGAATTTGAGAACGCCAGGGTGACCCAACCCAAAAAAGTCAGAGTATCCCCGGGTGCAGTGGGGGTCGCAAATGCCACTGATCAGAAGCTCGCGGAGGCCACGGTGATCTATAGAACGATCCGCCGCCACATCTGGCGGAACCGGGTTTGCGCACACCGGGCTTGCGCACGCTATGCAATGAAGTCCCTTTGGTGGGATCTTCAAGGTGAAAGGACAGACGCATTCTGCCCGACAGCATTGGCGTTTATGCGGTGGCGTATGCATTGGGAGGGCCGGCGCGTTCCATCAAGGCTGTTGGAACGTCCGGAGCACAATGCTATTGCATATGGATTGCTGGGCTGGATTTCTGTGACTGCGCCAATTCCTTCAGTGTATTGGTCCAAAGAATTTGAAGCATGGTTGAACGCGAACCTTTTGGCGGCAGCCTGTTTTGACAGTTTTCGCGCTTGGGAACAACGTTGCGCAACGGATGTACGCAAAGGAAAGATTGCATGGGACTTTCGCGATCACGACAACTACGAACGTCGCCACTGGGCCTGCAGCGGGCGAGGTACCAATTTTGAACCTGGACTGCTTTTTTTGGAGCCGTTACTGGGAGGCACGTCGCAATTTTGTGAATCGGAACCTTTCAATCGGGCGCATTACCTACATTCCCGTCAGGTGATCGACCTGCTCAAACGGTAAAGGGTTTAGGTTTGCAATCAGCCATCTCCAAGCACATTGCGGCCCCGGATGTCCACGTAGACTCAGCCTGACAGGCGCGCGTTTTCACTCCTCTGCATGGGTGGACTGTCGGTGATGCGAATATCTGCCACGTCCGAAAGCACCAGACGCTGGCCACGCTCTGTCACGAAGGCCAAGCTGCGCAACTTTTCCAGCGAATCCCGGATTTTTCGCGGGTAGGGCGTGTTGATCGGGGCTAGCACGATCAAAATGCAGGCTTAAACTTTCCAACTCATTTCCGCAGCAACCTCAGTCCGTTGGCCACAACCAACAGACTGGCGCCCATGTCGCAGGAACATCTTGCTCTCGAAAGCGGGGTCGCAAGAAGTTATTTTAGTAGCGTGGAATGCGGCAAATGCAATGTTTCGCTCCTCAACGTCGCTCAATTCGCAACTACTTTGGGGTTGAGGAATGGGAATTATTGAATTTTCCGCTGTCAGCGGAAGAATCGGCCTCGCCTTAGATATTTGAAGATTTGGAAGGTGGCGGCAACCTCGCGGATGGGCATCTGATCGCGCAATGCCTATCGCGGGATGACATTAGTGTCGATACGTCCATCCCTCCTAACCAACCGAATCCAAGATCGCCCCGAATGCAGTGCCGACTATCAAGCCGTGGAATCGCGCCATGATAGCCTGCCTCCACGCAGCCGTGACGTCGGCTTCCTATCGCTTGGCCTCCAGATCCTCAATGTAACGTTTCATCTCACCGATCTCCTTGCGCTGGGCGGCAATGATGTCATCAGCCAGTTTCCGTACACGCGGATCAGTAATTTTTGCACGTTCGCTGGTCAAAATGGCGATAGA
Source organism: Polaromonas sp. (assembly GCF_029945925.1). GTDB lineage: Bacteria > Pseudomonadota > Gammaproteobacteria > Burkholderiales > Burkholderiaceae_C > Polaromonas. Next base: position 77,980 of record NZ_JAQSDN010000003.1, read on the forward strand.
GTGGTGGGGAATCATGGCCCGCATGTAGGACACATCGTCCACTGTGACCTGACTGCGCACGAGCCACAGAGCAGCAAAAATCGTGATCACGCTACCTACAAGTATGCTGAAGTTGGCCACTTTATTGGGATACATCTTCCACATGAAAAGCAGCATCACCACGGCCATGGTTGCCCCCATGATGACGGTCATGTACGCTCTTGTTTCGCTAAAAAAGATGTGATCCAGCGCATAGGTATTCAAATACATCAGTCCAAACATGATGATTGATCCTGCAGCAATCATCATGGCAAATGTCGTGTATTTCATGGATGCCATGGCTTTATCGTGGTGCTGCTGCTGCTGATGCTGCTGGGTGGAATTTCTCATTTCGATCTCCAGTTGGATTGATGAATAAATAGCAGGCGACGGTGCCTCCTGCAGTCGCGAATCTCACGCGCCTTCTTTGATCGCTGGCTCGGCAGAGAGTGCTGCCGCACCCTCAATTTTTCGCACAAATGAGCCAGCAGTATCTCCATGAATGGTGCAGCTGTCAGTCCCGACGGCGCAGGCGCAGCGCGTTGGCAATCACGGATGCGGAGCTCAGGCTCATCGCCAGCGCCGCGATCATCGGCGACAGCAGCCAGCCCGTGAACGGATAAAGCAGCCCCGCTGCCAGAGGAATGCCGAGCGCGTTGTAGACCAGCGCGAACAACAGGTTCTGTTTCATATTGGCCACCGTAGAATCTGAAAGAACCCGGGCCACCGATATTCCGCGCAAGTCGCCCTTGACCAGGGTCACCTGCGCACTGTTCATGGCCACGTCGGTTCCTGTGCCCATGGCGATGCCCACATCGGCTCTGGCCAGCGCCGGCGCATCGTTGATGCCGTCCCCGGCCATGCCGACGACCTTGCCCTCGGCTTGCAAGCTCTCCACCAGTGCGAGCTTGTCGGCTGGTTTTACTTCACCATGTACCTCCTCAATGCCCAGACGCTTCGCGACGGCCTGCGCGGTGGTCACGCCGTCGCCGGTGGCCATGATGACCCGGATACCGGCTGCCTTGAGCGACGCCAGGGCTTCGGCCGTGCTGGGTTTGACCGGGTCGGAGACAGCAAGCAGTCCGACAAGTTTATTGCCCGCCGCCAGGTACATGACGCTCGCTCCCTGTTCTCGCAGCTTCTCGGCGTCTGTCTGTAAAGCCATCACATCGACGCCATGCCGCTGCATCAGGGCGGTATTTCCCAGGGCCAGTGACTGTCCCTCCACCATGCCGGTCACGCCGATACCGGTGCCGGACTCGAAAGCTTTCACCTTTGCCAGCGCCACGCCGCGCTCAGTCGCGGCACGCACGATGGCCGCAGCCAGCGGGTGCTCGCTGCCCTGGTCCAGGCTGGCGGCCAGTCGCAACACTTCATCCTCGGTGCTGCCCGCAGCGGCAATCGCCCGCTCGAACACAGGGCGACCCTCGGTCAGCGTCCCGGTCTTGTCCACGATCAAGGTGTCGATCTTGCGGAAGTTCTCGATCGCCGCGGCATCGCGGAACAACACGCCCTGGGTCGCACCCCGTCCGGTCGCGACCATGATCGACATGGGCGTCGCCAGGCCCAGAGCGCAGGGGCAGGCGATGATCAATACTGCCACCGCGTTGATCAAACCATAGACCCAACTGGGTTGCGGGCCGAACACGCCCCAGACCAGGAGCGTAGCGATTGCGATACTGATGACACCCACCACAAAATACCCGGCCACTACGTCGGCCATGCGCTGCATAGGTGCGCGGGAGCGCTGGGCCTGTGCGACCATCTGGACGATCTGTGCCAGCACGGTGGCGGAGCCTACTTTTTCGGACCGCATGGTGAGTGCCCCGGCCGTGTTCATGGTGGCACCGATGAGTTTGTCGCCAGGTTTCTTGCTTACCGGCATGGGCTCGCCGGTCAGCATGGATTCGTCCACGGCGCTGCTGCCATCGACCACCACGCCGTCGACCGGTACCTTCTCACCGGGGCGCACACGCAGGAGGTCGCCGATGTGTACGTTCGACAAGGGCACGTCTTCCTCAACCCCGTCCGCCCCAATGCGCCGTGCTGTCTTGGGCGCAAGGCCCAACAGGGACTTGATGGCCGCCGAGGTTTGCGAGCGGGCCTTCAGCTCCAGCATCTGGCCCAGCAGCGTCAGGGAGATGATCACAGCGGCCGCTTCGAAGTACACGTTGACGCGACCCATGGACACAAAGGCAGTTGGAAACACACCCGGCGCCACGGTGGCTACAACGCTGTAGACGAAGGCCGCGCCCGTCCCCAGGCTGATCAGGGTCCACATGTTCGGGCTGCGGTTGATCACCGACTGCCAGCCGCGAACAAAGAAGGGCCAGCCTGCCCACAACACGATGGGCACCGTCAGGACCAGTTCAATCCAACTCTGCACAACCATCTCGAACCAGCCGAGCCGGTGGCCGAACATCGC
>NZ_JAQSDN010000004.1 GCF_029945925.1 Polaromonas sp.
TTCCTCGAGCCCGAAGCCGAGGAGTTTCCGTTCAAGTACAGCAAGGAGCAGGCGCATGAGCTGGCGCCCTACCTCGCCACCGAGCCGGCCACGCCGCTGCTCAAAAGTTATCTCGCCGCCATCGACCGCACGCCCAAACGCACCATCGATTTCCTGGTCGGGCTGAACCAGAAACTGCAGCACGACATCAAGTACGCCATCCGCATGGAGCCGGGCGTGCAGACGCCGGAAGAAACCCTGCAGCTCGCCGTCGGCTCCTGCCGCGACACCGGCTGGCTCATGGTGCAGCTGTTTCGCCACCTCGGGCTGGCCGCACGTTTTGTCTCGGGTTACCTGATCCAGCTCAAGGCCGACGTCAAGTCGCTCGACGGCCCCAGCGGCGCCGAGGCCGACTTCACCGACCTGCACGCCTGGTGCGAGGTGTTCCTGCCCGGCGCCGGCTGGGTCGGCCTGGACCCGACCTCGGGCCTGATGGCCGGTGAAGGCCACATCCCGCTGGCCTGCACGCCCGAGCCCTCAAGCGCCGCGCCGATTGAAGGCGGCGTCGATAAAAGCGAAGTGGACTTTGCCCACCACATGGGTGTGCAACGGATTTATGAGTCGTCGCGCGTGACCCAGCCCTACACCGACGCGCTGTGGGCCGATGTGCTCAAGCTGGGCCACCAGGTGGACCAGGACCTGGTCGCCGGCGATGTGCGCCTGACCATGGGCGGCGAGCCGACTTTTGTTGCCACGCAGGACCGCGATGCCGCCGAATGGAACATCGACGCGCTGGGCCCGACCAAACGCGGCTACGCGACCGAACTCGTGCAGAAGCTGCGCGCCGAATACGGCAACGGCGGCTTCCTGCATTTCGGCCAGGGCAAGTGGTACCCGGGCGAGCAGTTGCCGCGCTGGGCGCTGAGCATTTTCTGGCGCAAGGACGGCCAGCCGGTCTGGCAGAACCCGGCGCTGTTCACCGACGAGCGCCAGCCCTGCAGCTACACCAGTGACGACGCGCGCCGATTTACCGAGACGCTGGCCGGCAAGCTGGGCCTGTCCGCCCAACACATCACCCCGGGTTATGAAGACACCTGGTACTACCTGTGGCGCGAGCGCCGCCTGCCGGTCAATGTCGATCCCTTCGACACCAAGCTCGACGATGCGATGGAGCGCGCCCGCCTGCGCCGCGTGTTCTCGCAGGGCCTCGATGCCGTGGTCGGCTACGTGCTGCCACTCAAGGTTCGCGAAGAAAGCGCAAAAGGCAAGGGCCCGCAATGGTCCACCGGCCCCTGGTTTTTCCGCGACGAACGCATGTATTTGATGCCGGGCGACTCGCCCATGGGTTACCGCCTGCCGCTGGACTCCGTGCCCTGGGTGTCGAAAACCGATTTCCCCTACATGACCGAGGCCGACCCGTTTGCGCCGCGGGACGAGCTGCCCTCCACCGCGGCCCTGGCCGCGCGTTACAACGCCGCCACCGGGCAAGCCGCACCAAGTCCCGCGCCTGCAGCGGCGGCACCCGCCACCGGGCACAACAGTGCGAGCATGCTGGCCCAGTACATGGCGCGTTACATGACGGCCAGCGGCCCGCGCAATGAAGCCAGCCGCCTGCTGCAGTTCAAGCCGTCCACGGTCAGCACCGATGTACGCTTCAGCCAGACTCCAGTCAACACGGCAGCCCCCACCGCCCCGCCGGCGGCTGCGCCGGCGCCGGATACTTCGGCCCGCATGCCCAAACCCGGCGAGTCCGCCGCCTGGCTGACCCGCACCGCGCTGTGTGTGGAAGTGCGCGACCCGACGCGCGCCAACGGCCCCCAGGACAAACCCAAAGCAGCACCGAAAGAAAAAGGCGCAAAGGCGGAGACAGGCGCGCTCTACATTTTCATGCCGCCGCTGGAGCGTCTGGAAGACTACCTGGACCTGCTGGCGGCCGTGGAGGCCAGCGCGCAGACGCTGGGCCTGCAGATCGTGCTCGAAGGTTACCCGCCGCCACGCGATCCGCGCCTGAAGATGCTGCAGGTCACGCCCGACCCCGGCGTGATCGAGGTCAACATCCACCCGGCCTACAACTGGAACGAGCTGGTTGAACACACCGAGTTTCTGTACAAAATCGCGCACGAGACACGCCTGTCGGCCGAAAAGTTCATGACCGACGGCCGCCACACCGGCACCGGCGGCGGCAACCACTTTGTGCTCGGCGGCGCCACACCGCCGGACAGCCCCTTCCTGCGCAAGCCGGAGATGCTGGGCAGCCTGATTGCCTACTGGCACAACCATCCGTCGCTGAGTTATCTGTTCTCGGGCATGTTCATCGGCCCGACCAGCCAGGCGCCGCGGGTGGACGAAGCGCGCAACGACCAGCTGTACGAGCTTGAAATCGCGCTGCGCGAAATCGCCGCCAACCGCGAGAAATACGGCCAGGACATGCCTCCATGGATCGTGGACCGCGCCTTGCGCAACATCCTGGTCGACGTCACCGGCAACACACACCGCAGCGAGTTCTGCATCGACAAGATGTATTCGCCCGACTCGGCCACCGGCCGCCTCGGCCTGCTCGAGCTGCGTGCTTTTGAAATGCCGCCGCATGCCCGCATGAGCATCGTGCAGCAGCTGCTGCTGCGCGCGCTGGTCGCGCGTTTCTGGAACAAGCCTTACCACGGCCGCATGACGCGCTGGGGCACCGAGCTGCACGACCGTTTCCTGCTGCCGGGTTTTGTGCGCATGGATTTCGCCGACGTGCTGACCGAACTCAACGAAGCCGGTTACGCCTTTGACATGGCCTGGTTCGAACCCCATTTCGAGTTCCGCTTCCCGATGATCGGCCAGGTGAAAGCCAACAGCATCGAGCTGACGCTGCGCAGCGCGCTGGAACCCTGGCATGTGATGGGCGAGGAAGGCTCGTCCGGCGGCACCGTGCGTTATGTGGACTCCTCGCTGGAGCGTGTCGAAGTCCATGTGACCGGCCTCAACGACAACCGCTATGTCATCACCGCCAACGGCCGCGCCCTGCCGCTGCAAAGCACCGGCACCGTTGGTGAGTACGTGGCCGGCGTGCGCTACAAGGCCTGGAACCCGCCCTCGGCCCTGCACCCGTCAATCGGCGTGCATGCGCCGCTGACCTTTGACATCGTCGACACCTGGATGGAACGTTCGCTGGGCGGCTGCCAGTACCACGTGGCGCATCCGGGCGGCCTGAGCTACGACACGCTGCCGGTCAACTCCTACGAAGCCGAAAGCCGGCGCCTCAACCGCTTCTTCCAGATGGGCCACACCGCGGGCAAGATGCGGGTCCAGCCGGCACAGCCGAGCCGGGAGTTTCCGTTCACGCTGGACCTGCGCTAATGCTGAGAAATGTCTTCCCGTTCATGTTGAGCTTGTCGAAACGCCTCTACATCCAGGGCTGCAATGCTGTTTAGTCAGCCCCGCTCTCCCTGAGCTTGTCGAAGGGCTGCAAGGCTTCGACAGGCTCAGCCCGAACGGACAATCCCCCAACCTTCCGTCGAGCTTGCATTCGATCTGTCTTGCGACAGCAACAACGGCGGCCCATTGCCGTGTGATCGTGCGCTGAACCGCATCCCGATGCCGCATGGGTGGCCTGCAAGGTAAGCATAAAGGCATACTTGGGCCACCGTGGACAACAACCCCTCCCTTTTTGCAGCCGCCGCGCTGGAAGCACCTGGCGACCTGGCAGCAGCGTTGGCGCTGCCGGCGTCCGTCGGACATTTTGACGAGTTGCACGGCCGGACCCTGGACAAAGCCCCACCCCTGGCCAGTCAAATGCAGGGCCAGAGTCAAAGCCAGACCCAGCAAATGCTGCAGCTGGCGGGTACCGCCGTTGCGCCCGCTGCAGCGCCCGGCCCCACCGCTGCCCCGGCGTCCACCCTGGCGCCCGACTGGAGCCGGTTCTTCAATTTCCTGGGCGGCGACGGTTTTGACGACCTGAACCACCGCACCGCCAACCTGCAACGCCAGATCCGCGACAACGGCGTGACCTACAACGTCTATGCCGATGCCAACGGCCCGCAACGGCCCTGGTCGCTGGACCTGTTTCCGCTGGTCCTGTCGGCGCAGGACTGGGCGAAGATCGCCACCGGTGTGCAGCAGCGCGCCCGGCTGCTGGAGCGCATCCTGGCCGACGTGTACGGCCCGCAGCAGTTGCTGGCGCTGGGCCTGCTGCCTGCGGCGCTGGTGCAGGGCCACCCCGGTTACCTGCGCGCCATGCACGGCGTGGTGCCGGCCGGCGGCACTTTTCTGCACATCGCCGCCTTTGACCTGGCGCGCGGCCCCGACGGGCGCTGGTGGGTGGTGTCGCAACGCACCCAGGCGCCCTCGGGCCTGGGTTACCTGCTGGAAAACCGCCTGGCGATCTCGCGGCTTTTTCCCGAGGCCTTCCGCGAACTGAAGGTGCAGCGCCTGGCCGCCTCCTACAAGGCGCTGGTCGACGGCATGAAGGCGTCCAGCCCCGCGCATGCGCGCGGCGAGGAAAGCCGCATCGTGCTGCTGACCCCCGGCCCCTACAACGAGACCTATTTCGAACATGCCTACCTCGCACGTTACCTCGGTCTGACCCTGGTGGAAGGCAGCGACCTGCTGGTGCGCGACGACAAGCTCTACCTCAAGACGCTGCAGGGGCTGGAGCCGGTGCACGGCCTGCTCAAGCGCCTGGACGACGAGTTTCTGGACCCACTGGAGCTGCGTTCCGACTCCACACTCGGCGTGCCCGGCCTGCTGCAGGCGATACGCGCCGGCAACGTGCTGGTGGCCAATGCCCCGGGTTCTGCTTTTCTCGAATCCAGCGCGCTGCTGGGTTTTCTGCCGGCACTGTCGCGCCACCTGCTCGACGAGCCGCTGGCCCTGCCTTCGCTGGCCACCTGGTGGTGTGGTGAGCAGGCCGCGCTGCAGGCGGTCCTGCCGCGCCTGAAGGAATGTGTCATCAAGGGCACCTATCCGGAGTCCGGCATTGAATCGGTGATTGGGCAGACGCTGTCCCGCCGCGAACTCGATGAATGGGCCGGCCGCCTGGTCCGGCGCAGCGAAGACTACACCGTGCAGGCCTACCTGCCGCTGTCCCAGACACCCACCTGGCAGGGGCAGAGGATCGCCCCGCGCTCGACCATGCTGCGTGTGTTTGCGGTAGCCGACGGCGCGGGCTCCTGGCAGGTCCTGCCGGGCGGGCTCGCGCGGCTGGCCGGCCCCAACGACAAGATTGCCTCCATGCAGCAAGGCGGCAGCAGCGCGGATGTGTGGGCGCTGGGCGAAGCCGCAGCCCCAGCCCCGGCGACCTCAGGCAGAACCACCGGTCCGGCGGCAGCCTGCACCGACGCCGTGCCGCTTTCCCCGTCCGGAGTAGAACTGGGTGCTGCGCCGCGTGCGGCCATGCGCACCATGCACAAACCCCCGGTCACCAGCCGCGCCGCCGAAAACCTGTTCTGGCTGGGCCGTTATACCGAGCGCACCGAAAACGCCATCCGCATGGCCCAGCTGACGCTGCAGTCCCTCAACGGCGAAGACCAGTCTTCACAGCCACTGCTGGCCTGGCTGTCGGAGCTGTCCGTGAAAAACGGCCTGGTGCTTGACTCGGTGCCACCTGCCACACAGTCGCGCCGTGTGTTCGAGCGCTCACTGATTGCCAGCCTGGACGACACCCAGGACGCCGCCAGCGTGGGCTACAGCCTGCGCGCACTCAAAGGTGCGGCTTCGGCCGTGCGCGAACGGCTGTCGCAGGAACAGTGGCACGTGATCATGCGCGCCGAGGCCGATTTTTTCAGGCGCTGCGAGGCTTTCAGCGGATCCGACCACCCTGCGTCGCAGGCACTTGAATACTCGTCGGTCGAAGCCCTCGCGGCACTGGAGTCGGCCAGCGGCTTCCTGGCCGCCATGACCGGCGCGCAAACCGACCGCATGAGCCGCGACGACGGCTGGCGCCTGCTCAGCGCGGGGCGCCACATCGAACGGCTGAACACGCTGGCATCCTCGCTGATCCTCGGCCTTGAAACCGGCGCCGTGTTCGACGAAGGTGGCTTCGGCGCCATCCTCGCGCTGTTCGACAGCACCATCACCTTCCATGCCCAATACCAGCAGCAACGCGATGTGCGGGCGCTGCTGGACCTGCTGGTGCTGGACCGCGACAACCCGCGCTCGCTCGGCTGGGTCACCCAGACGCTGCGCGGCCGCCTTGCGCGCCTGGCCGAAAACACCGTGGGCGCACCGCAACCGGTACCCGACCTGACGCCCACCCTGCCCGACCCGGGCAGCTGGCTGCTCAGCGAGCTGTGCACACCCGCGCCCGGCGCGAGGGACAGCGAACCGTACGCGGGCCTGCTGGCGCAACTCGAGCTGTGCTGCAGCGCCGCCTTCGAGCTCTCGGACACGCTGAGCCGGCGCTACTTCAGCCACGTGGCCCCGGACGAACACAGCCTGGGCGCCTGAGCGTCCGGGGTCCGCTTTCCTTCTTTTTTTCCATGCTGCTTCACCTTGTTCATGAGACGCGTTATGCGTACAGCCCCACCGTCGAAAGTGCCCACCATGTGCTGCACCTCAAGCCGGCCAGCCACGCCGGCCAGCAACTGCTGAGCCACCAGCTGACGATCAGCCCGCAACCGGCACGGCTGCAGGAACGGACCGACGTGTACGGCAACACCCGCAGCTATTTCTCGCTGCACGCGCCGCATGACAAGCTGACGGTGGTCGCCGACAGCATCGTCTCCACCCTGGCGTTTGCCGCAACGCCGGAAGACGCGCCGGCAGGCCTGCCCTGGGAACAGGTGCGCGAGCAGTTCCGCTACCACGCCGGCGCCGCCTATGACAGCGCCTGCGAATTCCTGTTCGCCTCGCCCTACATCCCGCGCGACGAGGCGTTTGCGGAATTCGCCCGGCCCAGCTTCACGCCCGGGCGTCCCTTGCCTGAAGCAGCGCAGGACTTGATGGAACGCATCCACACCGGCATGGTCTATGACAGCGAAAGCACCGAGGTGGGCACGCCGGCGCTGGAGGCGCTGCAACTGGGCAAAGGCGTGTGCCAGGACTTTGCCCACATCATGGTCGCCTGCTGTCGCGCCATGGGTGTGCCGGCGCGTTATGTCAGCGGCTACCTGCTGACCACACCGGCACCCGGCCAGCCGCGCCTGATCGGCAGCGATGCCTCCCATGCCTGGGCCTCGGTCTATTGCCCGGTGGAAAGCGAGGCCGGCGGCCTGGCGCTGGCGGAAGGACAAAGCCCGGGCCTCTGGCTGGACTTCGACCCCACCAACAACCGCGCCCCGGGCGAGGACTATGTCACGCTGGCCACAGGCCGGGACTTCCTGGACGTCTCGCCGATGCGCGGCGTGATACGCGGCGGCGCGCGCCATGTGCTGGACGTAGCCGTGACGATGACACCCATCGCCAAACTGCCCGAGCCCGAGTGAACGCAGCTCGCCTGCCGGGCCGCTGCATGCCCAGCGCTTCGCGGGCTAAAATTGCCGGAAGCCAGCCGCAATCGCTATCTTTTTCATAGCTACTTGCGCTCGCCCCATAAGGGCTAATGGCATATTTCATTCAAATTTTCTACCCATCCACTTTCTGGAGCACTTCATGAGCACAGCCACCGGCCCCATCTACGACAAGCTGAAAACCCTGGGCATCACCCTGCCACCGGTCTCCACGCCGGCAGCGGCCTATGTACCTTTTGTGCAGACCGGGAAACTGATTTTCCTCTCCGGCCACATTGCCAAAAAAGACGGCAAAGCCTGGGTCGGCCAGTTCGGCAAGAACATGAGCACCGAGGAAGGCAAGGCCGCGGCACGCGCCATTGCGATCGACCTCATGGGCACGCTGCATGCAGCCGTCGGTGATCTCGGCAAGATCACACGCATCGTCAAGGTGATGAGCCTGGTCAACTCGACCGGCGACTTCACCGAGCAGCATCTGGTGACCAACGGCGCCAGCGAACTGCTCGGCGAAGTCTTCGGTTCTGCCGGCAGCCATGCACGCAGCGCGTTTGGTGTCGCGCAAATCCCCATGGGCGCCTGCGTCGAGATCGAGCTGATCGCCGAAATGGAATAAGCACACCCCGTGGAGGCTTCGCCTCCTCCCCCTTGCAGGGGCGGGCGCCTCTCGCCCGGCGAAGCCGGATCGCGGCCCCCGCTTGCAATGCGGTGTGGCAGCCTCTTGATCGGCACACGGTGCCCAATAGCCCGCCCGCAGCGCCGGCTTTGGCCCGGCGCTTAAACTTCATGGGTGCCGGCCATGACGCCGGCACAGCGTTCTCAGGGCGGGGCGAAATTCCCCACCGGCGGTGTTTGCGTGCAAACGCATCAGCCCGCGAGCGCCCGGCCTGGCCATTTTTAGTTCAGCGCGAGATTAGGCGCGTCGCCGCAGGCAGTGCTACGGCACGATAAGGCGGCGCAACGACATATCGCGTTGAATTGGAAATGGCACCCGGGGTCAGCAGATTTGGTTCAACTCCAAAGCCGACGGTCACAGTCCGGATGAAAGAGAGCGCGAAGTCCATGGCCTTGCCGTGGGCTGGCGCCTGCGCGCCGGCCTGCCGGAGGCCACCGGCTCGTGCGCCCTGATTTCCGGTGACCGTTTTCAGGAGAAGCCCATGAGTCAGAGAGATCCCCAAGCCGCCACCTTGCCGCAGCAACACCCTGCCAGGTTCTGCTTCATCCAGGCCGGCTGGCACGCCGACATCGTCAACCCCGGCCGCGATGCCTTCCTGGCAGAGATGGCCAGACAGGGCGTGCCGCAGCAGGACATCGACTTGATGGAGGTACCCGGCGCCTTCGAGATACCCCTGCATGCACAGCAGTTGGCGCGCTCAGGACGCTACGCCGGCATCGTGGCCTGTGGCTTGGTGGTGGACGGCGGCATCTACCGCCATGAGTTCGTCGCCGATGCCGTGATCAGCGGCCTGATGCGGGTGCAGCTCGACACCGGAGTGCCGGTGTTTTCGGCGGTGCTGACACCCCACCACTTCCACGAACATGAGGAGCATCGCCGCTTCTTCAGCGCGCACTTTGTGGTCAAAGGCACCGAGGTCGCGCAAGCCTGCCTGCGCACAGTCGCCAGCTTGCGGCAGCTGGCAGGGCTGGCACCGGCCTGACCCAACCTGACCTTGGCGAAGCACTTCCATGCTGGTGACCCTTCGACAGGCTCAGGACAGGCCCCTTCGACCCTTCGTCAAGCTCAGGACAGGCCAAGCCCAGGGCGAACGGTCGAGCGGACAGTTGCTTCCTAGGCGCGTTCGCTAACCCAGGCCTGAACCGACTTCAGCGCAACCAGGAGTTTTGCCGGTTCGGTGCCGCCGGCCATGGCCATGTCGGCCTTGCCGCCGCCCTTGCCGCCGACCTGCTGGGCCACAAAGTTGACGAGTTCACCAGCCTTGACCTTGCCCACGCTGTCGGCGGTCACGCCGGCCGCGATCTGCACCTTGTCGCCGTCCACCGCGGCCAGCACGATGACCGCGGTTTTCAGCTTGTCCTTGAGCTTGTCCATGGTGTCGCGCAGGGTCTTGGCGTCGGCGCCTTCGAGCTTCGCGGCCAACACCTTCAGGCCCTTGACATCGACCGCCTGCGACATCAGCTCATCGCCTTGCGCCGAAGCCAGCTTGCCCTTGATCGCTGTCAATTCTTTTTCCAGGTCGCGCATCTGCTCAAGCAGGCCGCTGACACGGGCCGGCACTTCATGCGGCGTGACCTTGAGCGTTCCGGCCACGCCGCCCAAGGTGGCTTCCATGGCCTGCACGTAGTTGAGCGCCGCCAGGCCGGTGACGGCCTCGATGCGGCGCACGCCGGAGGCCACGCCGCCCTCGGCGGTGATGGTGAAAAAGCCGATGTCGCCCGTGCGCCCCACGTGTGTGCCACCGCACAGTTCCTTGCTTGAACCAATACTCAGCACACGCACCTTGTCGCCGTATTTCTCGCCGAACAGCATCATGGCGCCGGTTTTTTGCGCGGCTTCCATGTCCATCACACTGGCGTCGGTCGCGGCGTTGGACAGGATCTCGGCGTTGACGCGCGCTTCGATCTCGCGGATCTGCTCGTCGGTCACCGGCGCGTTGTGGGCAAAGTCGAAGCGGGTTTTCTCGGCATCGACCAGCGAGCCTTTTTGCTGCACATGGTCGCCCAGCACTTCGCGCAAGGCCTTGTGCATCAGGTGGGTGGCGCTGTGGTTGCGCACGGTGGCGGCGCGCACGGCCAGGTCGACACGCGCCGACACATGGTCACCCACGTTGAGCGTGCCCTGCGCCACGCTGCCGTGGTGGCCGTACACATCGGCCTTGATCTTCTGGGTGTCACCGACTGCAAAATGCGCCGAGCCGCTGACCAGTTCGCCCTGGTCGCCCGCCTGGCCGCCGCTTTCGGCATAAAACGGGGTGTTGTCCAGCACCACCACGCCCTGCTGACCGGTCTTGAGCGCCACCACCGGCACGCCGTCGGCGTACAGGGCCACAATTTTTCCGCTGGTTTCCAGGGCTTCGTAGCCGGTGAACACATTGCCTTCGCCGGTGTACTCGAGCGCGCGGTCCATCTTGAACTTGCCGGCGGCACGTGCCTGGTTTTTCTGTTTGTCCATGGCGGCGGTAAAGCCGGCCTCGTCAACTTCGACGCCGCGCTCGCGGCAGACGTCAGCCGACAGGTCCAGCGGGAAACCGTAGGTGTCATGCAGCTTGAAGGCCACGTCGCCGGGCAGCACTTTGGCGCCGCCGGCCAGGGCCGTGTCCAGAATGGTCATGCCGATTTCCAGCGTTTCAAAGAAACGTTCTTCCTCAGCCTTGAGCACGGCGGTGATACGCGCCTCGTCGCTCCTGAGCTTGGGATAAGCCTCGCCCATCAGCTTGACCAGGTCGGCCACCAGCTTGTGGAAAAACGGCGTTTTCTTGCCCAGCTTGTAGCCATGGCGGATCGCGCGGCGGATGATGCGGCGCTGCACATAACCGCGGCCTTCGTTGGACGGATTCACGCCGTCGCTGACCAGGAAGGCAGTGGCGCGAATGTGGTCGGCAATGACGAACAGGCTCTTGTTGCCCAGGTCCTTCTCGCCGGTCTCGCGTGATGCCGCCTTGATCAGCGCATCAAAGATGTCGATTTCGTAGTTGCTGTGCACATGCTGCAAGATGGCAGCCAGGCGCTCCAGGCCCATGCCGGTGTCCACGCAGGGCGCGGGCAGCGGCTTGACCGAGCCGTCGGGCTGCATGTCGAACTGCATGAACACGTTGTTCCAGATCTCGATGTAGCGGTCGCCGTCCTGCTCGGGCGAGCCCGGCGGGCCGCCGGCGATCTCGGGGCCGTGGTCGAAGAAAATCTCGCTGCAAGGGCCGCAGGGTCCGGTGTCGGCCATCATCCAGAAGTTGTCGCTGGCGTATTTGGCGCCCTTGTTGTCGCCGATGCGCACCACGCGTTCCGGCGGCAGGCCGATTTCTTTCGTCCAGATGTCGTAGGCCTCGTCGTCGTCGATGTAGACCGTGGCCCAGAGTTTGTCGGCCGGCAGCTTGTAGACCTCGGTCAGCAGCTCCCAGGCCCACTTGAGCGATTCACGCTTGAAGTAGTCGCCAAAACTCCAGTTGCCCAGCATCTCGAAGAACGTGTGGTGGCGCGCGGTGTAGCCCACGTTTTCGAGGTCGTTGTGCTTGCCGCCGGCGCGCAGGCAGGCCTGCACGGACGCGGCGCGCACGTAGGAGCGCTTGTCGGCACCCAAAAACACGTCCTTGAACTGAACCATGCCCGAGTTGGTGAACATCAACGTGGGGTCATTGCCCGGCACCAGCGGGCTGCTTTCGACCACGGTATGGCCTTTGGATTCAAAAAAATCGAGAAAGGTTTTGCGAATGTCGGCGACATTCATGGTGGTTTGGGTCATGACAGATTGATCGTTGGGCAGAAATAGGGACGTTCTCGGCCAGACTGCGCACAGTACAGCAGGCCAACTATGCATTATCGCCCGGCATCAGCGCAGGTGCCCGCCGGTTGCTGACAGGTTTCCATCGAGCGTGGGACGCACGGCAGTCAGAAAATTACTCAGTGACTCAGGCAACACCGCCCCTTTGCGCCAGGCAAGGCCGACCTCCAGGTGCGGCATCGGGTACGCCAGGGACCTTGCTTCAATTCGATCACCTTCCAGAGACCAGGGGCGGTACAACATGTCCGGAAGCACCGAACACCCCGCACCAGTGGCCACCAGACTGCGCACCGCTTCCACAGAAGATGTGCGGATCAAGATGTTGGGGTCGGATCCCCCGGCGTTCCACAGCGCGGTAGCCGTGTCGCCCAACTCGTCTGCCTGCAACAGTATCAGTGGCTGCTCGGCGAGTTCCCTGGCTTCAATTTTTTCCTCGCTCGCCAAACGGTGGTTGACCGGACACCAAACGCGCCAGCCCGAGCGAAGAACAGTCTCGGTCTCGAGTGCACGGTAATTCTGCAGTTGTGACACAACGATCAAGGCCACGTCCAACTCACCATTGATCAGCAAATGCTCAAGATAGTCACGCCGATCTTCAGTGATTTGAACCTGGATCCGTGGAAATACCCGGCGAAACCGGTCCAGCAAAAACGGCAGGTAGTACCCCACCATCAGGCTGGTGACGCCGATGTTGAGGCTGCCGGTGACGGTATGGGGGCGCGAGGCCAGCGCGTCGCGCGCATTGCGCATGGCCACTTCAATCTGGTGGGCATGGCGCAAAAACTGGTGGCCCGCATGGGTCAAGGCCATGCCGCGGGCCCGGCGCTCAAACAACAAGGTACCCAAATCAGCCTCGATTTGGGCAATGGCCGCCGACACCACCGATTGCGACACACCCAACTCATGGATTGCCGCCGAGATGGAACCCGATTCCGCGACCGCTATGAAATACCGAATGCTCTTAAAAGATGTACTCATATCGTTGTTTCGTCATTTCAGGCACCTTTTTGGCCCATTTAGCGGGTAAACCCGGCAATGCACCTTTTTGAAACCTAGGGTTAACCACTAAACCAATGCCATTTGGTGCAAGGTTTCTGTTTTTCCGATGGATTGTATTGCCATGCGCGTATGGATCAAGCCTATCGCTCTCCCTAAGATGCCAGCAGGCCCGCAAACGCTGGCCACAACAACCCACGTCAGGAGCCTCTTTATGTCACAAGCCCGCGCATTACTCACCGGTTTGCTGGCGGTAGCCGCCGCCGCTTCCAGCTTCGCCAGTCCACCCTCGTCCATCGGCAAGGGTGAAGGGAAACTCAACATCATTGCCTGGGCGGGATATATAGAGCGTGGAGCAACCGTCAAGGAATACGACTGGACCACCGAATTCGAGAAGACATCCGGCTGCAAAGTCAACGTCAAGACGGCGGCCACTTCGGATGAAATGGTGTCTCTGATGAAAGCCGGTGGTTATGACCTGGTCACAGCCTCGGGCGATGCCAGCGGACGCCTGATCGCCTCCAAATTGGTGCAGGAAGTCAACGTGGGCCTGGTTCCCAGCTACAAGAACGTGGACCCGCGCCTCCAAAACGCGTCCTGGCACACCATTGATGGAAAGCACTACGGCGTGCCCTACCAGTCGGGTCCCAACGTACTCATGTACAACACCGATGTGTTCAAAAAGGCACCCGATTCCTGGGGTGTCGTGTTTGAAGAACAAACCCTGCCCGATGGCAAGTCCAACAAAGGCCGCGTACAGGCCTTTGACGGAGCCATCTACATTGCCGATGCAGCGCTGTACCTCATGACAAAAAACCCGGCGCTGGGCATCAAGGATCCCTATGAGCTGAATGAAAAACAATACGCTGCGGTGCTGGACCTGCTGCGGGCCCAGAAGAAACTGACGCACCGCTACTGGCACGATGCCACGGTGCAGATGAATGACTTCAAAAACGAAGGCATCGTCGCTTCCGGCTCCTGGGGCTTCATGGTCAATTCACTGAAAGGCGAGAAAAAGCCGATTGCCTCGGTCATCCCCAAGGAAGGCGCCACGGGCTGGGCCGACACCACCATGCTGCACACCAACGCCAAGAACGTGAACTGCGCTTACAAGTGGATGGAGCATCAGCTCAGCGACAAGCTGCAGGCCCCCCTGGCCGAGTGGTTTGGCACTGTGCCGGTGACACCTGCGGCCTGCAAGGCCAAGGCCCCGGGTGGCAGCGACTTCTGCAAGATCAATGGCTTTGACGACCTGAACAAGATCAAGTTCTGGAAAACCCCGCAAGCCAAGTGCACCACCCAGGGCACCTGTGTTCCTTACGCCAAGTGGGCGATGGACTACATCGCCATCATGGGCGGCCGTTGATCCGCAAAATCTGAAGGTGTGTATGCCAGTCGCTATCGAGTTTCAACAGGTATCCCGGCACTACGGTGAAGTCAAAGCGCTGGACAGCGTGAGCTTCACCGTGGAAGAAGGCGAGTTTTTTTCCATGCTGGGGCCGTCGGGCTCGGGGAAAACCACCTCGCTGCGGCTGATGGCGGGCTTTGAGCAGCCCACCAGCGGCAGCCTGACCTTGATGGGCAAAGAGGCTTCTGGCACACCGCCTTATGAGCGCGATGTGAACACCGTCTTTCAGGATTACGCCCTGTTTCCGCACATGAGTGTGCTGGACAACGTGGCCTACGGACTGATGGTCAGAAAAGTGGGCAAGGCCGAGCGCCATGCCAAGGCGCGCGATGCCTTGGCCATGGTCGCCTTGCCCAACCACGCCGAACGTACGCCGGCCCAACTCTCCGGCGGTCAGCGCCAACGTGTGGCCTTGGCCCGCGCACTGGTCAACCGGCCCCGTATTTTGCTGCTGGACGAACCTCTGGGCGCACTGGACATGAAGTTGCGCGAACAAATGCAGGTGGAGCTGAAAGTGCTGCACCGCAAACTGGGCATCACCTTTGTGTATGTCACGCACGACCAGGGCGAAGCCCTGTCCATGTCGGACCGCATTGCCGTTTTCAACCACGGCAGGATTGAACAAATAGCCTCGCCACGTGCGCTGTACCACCAGCCCCGCACCCGCTTTGTGGCGGACTTTGTGGGCAGCGCCAACGTGATCGACACCGATCTGGCCCACACCATCACCGGCAAGGCGCAGGCCTTTGCCGTGCGCCAGGAAAACATCACCGTGGTCGCGCCCGGCGGCAGCGCCAAAAAGGGCCTGCTGCAGGTCGAAGGCGAAGTGCTGGCCATCCAGTTCCTGGGGGCCAGCCAGCGCCTGGAAGTGCGGGTAGGTAACCAGACCCTGACCGCTATGCAGACTGAGAGCGAAGCCGCGTCCACCCTCGCAGCCCATACCCAGGCAGGCCAGCGCGTGGCCCTGAGCTGGTCGCAGCAGCACATGGTGATGCTGGACGCCTGAGGCCCCTGCCATGCGCGCACTCTCCAACTTTTTTTACCAGCGGCGCACACTCACGCTGCTGTTGATCCTGACCCCGCCCCTGTTGTGGTTTGGCGTGGTGTACGTGGGCTCGCTGCTCACCCTGCTGAGCCAGAGCGTCTTTACCTTTGACGACATGAGCATGTCGGTGGTGGCTGAATTCACCACGGCCAATTTCGCAGGCCTCCTGGTGCCCGCCAACCTGGACATCGTTCTGCGCACGCTGGGCATGGCCATCGCGGTCACCCTGGGCACCGTCCTGATCGGTTTCCCCATGGCCTATTACATGGCCCACCATGCCAGCCCGGCAGAAAAAGGTTTTTTCTTTGTTGGCGTGATGCTGCCCATGTGGGCGAGCTACATCGTCAAGGCCTATGCCTGGACCGTGTTGCTGGCGCAAGGCGGCGTGATTTACTGGGCGCTGGATGCGCTGGGTTGGCGCGGCGCACTACAGGCGGTGCTGCAACTCCCGGTGATTGGTGGCGACACCCTGGCGACCTCCAATCTGGGGCGTTTTCTGGTGTTCACCTACATCTGGCTGCCCTTCATGGTGCTGCCGATCCAGGCCGCCATCGAGCGCGTGCCGGCCAATTTGCTGCTGGCCTCGGGTGATTTGGGCGCCCGGCCGTTACAGACCTTTCGCCACGTGCTGTGGCCGCTCGCCTTCCCGGGGGTGGTGGCGGGCTCCATCTTCACCTTTTCGCTCACGCTGGGCGATTACATCATTCCGCAACTGGTGGGGCCGCCCGGCCTGTACATCGGCAACATGGTCTACACCATGCAAGGCACCATTGGCAACATTCCCATGGCCGCGGCGTTTACCTGCGTCCCCATCGTGTTGATCACCATTTACCTGGCGATGGCACGCCGACTGGGAGCATTCAATGCACTCTAACCCAAAGACCTGGCGTCGCCCCAGCCTGCTGCGGGTGGCCGCCTATGCGGGGCTGGCTTTTTTGCACCTGCCGCTGTTGTTCATCGCACTGTATGCCTTCAATAGCGATGACAGCGGCTACAGCTTCCCCATCCAGAGCCTGACGCTGCGCTGGTTTTACCGCGCGCTGGAGCGCACCGATATCCATGAGGCCATTGCCCTGTCACTCTCGGTCGCGGCCATGGCCACCGTGATTGCCATGGTGCTGGGCACGCTGACCGCCGCCGCCCTGAACCGCGACCGCTTCTTTGGCAAGGACGCCTTCACCACCATGCTGATCATGCCGATTGCCCTGCCCGGCATCGTGACCGGCATTGCGCTGTTGTCGGCGTTCAAGATGATGGAAGTGAACCCCGGCTACTGGACCATTGTGATTGGCCACGCCACCTTCTGCGTGGTCATCGTGCACAACAACGTGGTGGCCCGCCTGCGCCGCCTGCCCGATCGCCTGTGGGAAGCCTCCATGGACCTGGGGGCCGACACGCTCACCACGCTGCGCTACATCATCCTGCCGCAGCTCAGCACCGCGCTCCTGGCCGGCGGCATTCTGGCCTTTGCGCTGTCGGTGGACGAGTTGATCGTCACCACCTTTACCGCCGGAGCTGACCAAACCCTGCCCATCTGGCTCATGGGGCAACTGGGCCGCCCCCGCGAAGTCGCCATCACCAACGTGGTGGCGCTGGCCATCATGCTCATCACCATGCCGCTGATTCTGCTGGCCTGGCGCCTCACCCGCGACGGTGAAGCCAGCCCCAACGCCCGTTGATTGCCCGCTGAACCAAGCATCCCATTACCCTCAATCCTCTGGACTCTCCACCATGGCTGCAACACGATTTCCCACCCGACTCCTGATCAACGGCACCAGTGTCACCGGCGAAGGCCGGGCCGAAAGCGTGCTCAACCCGTCCACCGGCGAAGTGCTGTGCGAAGTGCGCGAAGCCAGCGCGGACCAGTTGCGCCAGGCCGTGGACGCCGCCCACGCCGCCTTTCCTGACTGGGCCGCACTCACCCCCAAGGACCGCAGCGCCTACCTACTGAAAATTGCCGATGCCGTGGAGGCCCACGGTGACGAGTTCGCCATGCTGGAGTCCCTGAACTGCGGCAAACCCCTGAGCGCCGCCCGCAACGACGAGATTCCGGCCATTGCCGATGTGTACCGGTTTTTTGCAGGCGCCATCCGCAACATGTCCGGCAGCCTGGGAGGCGAATACCTGGCGGGCCACACCAGCATGATCCGGCGCGACCCGCTGGGCGTGGTGGCGTCCATTGCACCGTGGAACTACCCGTTGATGATGGCGGCCTGGAAGCTGGGCCCGGCCATCGCGATGGGTAACACCGTGGTACTGAAGCCCTCGGAGATGACACCGCTCACCACTCTGCGCTTTGGCGAGTTGCTCTCCGACATCCTGCCACCGGGGGTGGTCAACATCGTGTGCGGCCGGGGCGACACGGTGGGCGCGCCGCTGATCCGCGACCCGCGCATCCGCATGGCCTCGCTCACCGGTGATGTCTCCACGGGTAGCAAAATCATGGAATCCGCCGCACGTGGCATCAAACGCACCCATCTGGAACTGGGCGGCAAGGCACCGGTCATCGTGCTGGACGATGCGGACATTGCCAGCGTGGTCGAAGGTCTGCGTACCTTTGGCTACTACAACGCCGGTCAGGACTGCACCGCCGCCTGCCGTGTCTACGCCAGCGACAAGATTTATGAGCGTCTGGTGGCCGACCTCAGCAGCGCGGTGTCCGGCATCCAGTTGGGCCTGCAACAGGAACCCGGCGTCGAGATGGGGCCACTCATCTCGGCCCGCCAGCGCGACCGCGTGGCCAGCTTTGTGGACCGCGCCAGCCAACTGCCCCATGTGGAGATCACCGCCGGTGGCAGCGCCTGGGGCACCAAAGGCTTTTTCTACAAGCCCACAGTCGTGGCCGGTGCCTTGCAGGACGACGAAATTGTGCGCAGTGAGGTGTTTGGCCCGGTGGTGTCCATCACGCGCGTCAAGGACGCGGAGCAGGCTGTGGCCTGGGCCAATGATTCGGAATACGGCCTGGCCAGTTCGGTGTGGACCAGCGACGTGGGTCGCGCCATGAACATTGCCTCACGCCTGCAGTACGGCTGCACCTGGGTCAACACCCACTTCATGCTGGTGTCGGAAATGCCGCACGGCGGCATGAAACATTCCGGCTACGGCAAGGACATGTCGGTGTATGCGCTGGAAGACTACAGCTGCGTGCGCCATGTCATGGTCAAACACAACGCATAACGCATAACCCAGGCACAGAGAGACAACTCCTCAAGTGAAAAGCACACGATGACCATTGCCAGCACCCCAACCAACGCCGCCCTCATGGCCCGCCGTAGAACCGCAGTACCACGGGGCGTGGGCCAGAGCCACGAAGTTTTTATCGCACGCGGCGAAAACGCCGAGGTGTGGGACGTGGAAGGCCGACGCTACATCGACTTTGCGGGGGGCATTGCAGTGCTCAATACGGGGCACTGTCACCCTGAAATTATTGCCGCTGTAAAGGCGCAACTCGACAACTACACTCACACCTGCTTCCAGGTGGTAGCGTATGAGCCCTATGTAGAGTTGGCAGAACGAATCAATGCACTGGCACCTGGCAACTTTGACAAGAAGACCCTGTTGCTGAGCTCAGGGTCAGAAGCGGTGGAAAATGCCATCAAAATCGCGCGCGCCTACACCCAGCGCTCCGGCGTCATCGCGTTTACCAGCGGCTACCACGGGCGCACCCTGCTCACCCTGGGCCTGACCGGCAAAGTAGCGCCTTACAAAACCGGCTTTGGCCCGTTCCCCGCAGAAATATTCCATGCCCAGTTTCCCAATGCGCTGCATGGCGTCAGCGTGGACGAAGCCATCGCATCCGTAGAGAGCATCTTCAAAAATGACATTGAGGCCAACCGGGTGGCCGCCATCATTGTGGAACCGGTGCAGGGCGAAGGCGGTTTCAATGTGGCCTCGCCGGAATTTCTGCAACGCCTGCGCGCACTTTGCGATCAGCATGGTATTTTGATGATTGCCGATGAAATACAAACCGGTGCCGGCCGCACCGGCACCTGGTTTGCCATGGAGCAAAGCGGTGTTGCACCCGACATGATCACCATGGCCAAGTCCATGGCAGGCGGCTTCCCCATCTCGGCGGTGGTGGGCCGTGCCGAAGTCATGGACGCGCCAGCCCCCGGTGGCTTGGGCGGTACGTATGCTGGCAGCCCCCTGGGTTGCGCCGCCGCACTGGCCGTGCTCAAGGTATTTGAAAAAGAAAACCTGCTGGAGCGCAGCAAGACCCTGGGCGCACGCTTGACCACACGCCTGCAAGCACTGGCAGCCCAAAACCCCTGCATCGCCGATGTGCGCGGCATGGGCGCCATGGTCGCGATTGAGTTGTGCAAGAACGGCGACGTGCGCCACCCCGATGCCGATCTAACCAAACGCCTGTGCGCAGAGGCCACGCGCCGCGGGCTGATTTTGCTGTCCTGCGGAACCTACGGCAATGTCGTGCGGATTCTGGTGCCCTTGACCGCGAGCGATGCAGTGGTGGATGAAGGCCTCCAGATGCTGGAAGCCGCTTTGGCGACTTGCCTGGCCCTGCAACGATAATGGCCAACACAGACTTCCCACAACTTTTCATCTGCCACCATGAACTCAATCACAGCCACAGCCACAGCCGCACCCCTGTCCCTCCTGAAAGACCCCAGCCTGCTCAAGACCGACGCCCTGATCAACGGCCAGTGGGTCAAGGGCAGTTCGCGTTTTGACGTGAATGACCCCTCCACCGGCCTCAAACTCGCTGACGTGGCCAACCTCGGCGCCCAGGACGCGGAAGCCGCGATCGCCGCCGCCAACGCCGCCTGGCCCGCCTGGCGCAGCAAGACCGGCAAGGAGCGCCACGCCATCCTGCTCAAGTGGTACCAGCTCCTGATGGCCAATGTCGAAGACCTGGGCCGCATCATGACCGCCGAGCAGGGCAAGCCTTTTGCGGAAGCCAAGGGTGAAGTGGCCTATGGAGCGAGTTTTGTCGAGTGGTTTGCCGAAGAGGCCAAACGTGTCAACGGCGAAACCCTGCCCCAGTTCGACAACAACCGCCGCCTGATGGTCTTGAAGCAACCCATCGGTGTCTGTGCGGCCATCACGCCGTGGAACTTCCCGCTGGCCATGATCACCCGCAAGGTCGCGCCAGCCCTGGCCGCCGGCTGCCCCGTGGTCATCAAGCCAGCCGAACTGACCCCGCTGACGGCCCTGGCCGCGGCCGAACTGGCAGTGCGCGCCGGCATCCCGGCCGGCGTGCTCAATGTGCTCACTGCCGACAGCGACAACTCCATCGCCGCCGGCAAGGTGTTCTGCGCAAGCGACGTGGTGCGCCACATCAGCTTTACCGGCTCCACCGAAGTCGGCCGCATCCTGATGGCGCAGAGCGCGCCCTCGATCAAGAAGCTCGCGCTGGAGCTGGGCGGCAACGCGCCCTTCATCGTGTTCGACGATGCCGACGTGGACTCGGCCGTCGATGGCGCCATGGCCAGCAAGTACCGCAACGCCGGCCAGACCTGCGTCTGCGCCAACCGCCTCTATGTGCAGGACGGCGTGTACGACCAGTTCGTCGAGAAATTCGCCGCCAAGGTCAAGCTGCTCAAGGTCGGCAACGGCTTCGAGGAAGGCGTGGTCCAGGGTCCGCTGATCGAGGACGCGGCCGTGGAGAAAGTGCAGCGCCATGTGGACGACGCCATTGCCAAGGGTGGCAAGCTGATGGCCGGCGGCAAAAAGCTCAGCGGCCAGTTTTTCGAGCCCACCGTGATTTCGGAAGCGACCGGCGACATGCTTTGCGCCAAGGAAGAAACCTTTGGCCCGTTTGCGCCGGTGTTCCGCTTCAAACACGAGCAGGAAGCCATTGATGCGGCCAACAACACCGAGTTCGGCCTGGCCAGCTACTTCTACAGCCGCGACATCGGCCGCATTTACCGGGTCGCCGAGGCGCTCGAATACGGCATGGTCGGCATCAACGCCGGCGTGATCGCCACCGAACACGTGCCTTTCGGCGGCGTCAAGCAGTCAGGCCTGGGCCGCGAAGGCTCCAGCCACGGCATGGAAGAGTACCTGGAAATGAAATACCTGTGCCTGGGAGACATCCTCAAATGAACCGCCGGCTTTTTATCCATGCCGGTGCCGCCGTCGCAGGCGCTACATTTTTAGTAGCTGGCGGCGCCCAGGGGACGGGGGCTACAGGCCAAAAACGTCACAAAATGGTGATCCAGGTCAGCGACAATGACCCGGCCAAATGGAACCTGGCGCTGAACAACGCCAAAAACCTGCAGGACGACGTGGGCGCCGCCAATGTGGACATCGAAATGGTGGTCTACGGCCCGGGGATCAACATGCTCAAGCTCGAATCCTCCGTCGGCTCGCGCGTCGCTGACGCCATGAAGGCCAACGTCAAAGTAGTGGCCTGCGAAAACACCCTGCGCGCGCAGAAGCTGAGCCGGGAAGACATGCTGCCCGCTATCAGTTATGTGCCGGCCGGCGTGACTGAAATCATGAAAAAGCAGGGCGAAGGCTGGGCTTATTTGCGGCCCTGAGCGTTTTTCGCCGTCAGTTCACTTTTATAATCGGCTGAGCTTCCAGCCTGAATGCGGGTGTAGTTCAATGGTAGAACTTTTGCTTCCCAAGCAAATAGCGTGGGTTCGATTCCCATCACCCGCTCCACATCTCTCCGTGCCCGGCCCCTGCCGGCACACACCTCACACGGCGACCGCCGGACTGTCAACCACCACTGCGCCAAGGGTGAAGTAAAACGTCGCCCCCTGCCCCTCGGCAGCCTTGGCCCAGACCCGGCCCCCATGCCGGTCAATGATGCGCTTGACGGTGGCCAGCCCGATGCCGGTGCCGGCGTAGTCCGTGGAGGAATGCAGCCGCTGGAAGGTTCCAAACAACTTGTCGGCGTATGCTATGTCGAAGCCGGCACCGTTGTCCCTGACGAAATAGACAGCTTCGCCGTCTTCTCCCGTCTGGCAGCCCACATCGATGCGCGCCGACGGCTGCAGGGACGTGAACTTCCACGCGTTGCCCAGCAGGTTCTGGATCACCACCGACAGCAGCAACTGGTCACCCAGCGCGAGCAGCTTCTCCTGGATGTGGATATCCACCGCGCGCTCCGGTTCGCGCTCGCGGCACGCCTGGACCACCTGCCTGGCGATTTTTGCAATATCCACTGTCCCGGCGCGCAGCGGGTCGCGCGCCAGCTTCGCCAGGGACAGCAGACCCTCGATCAGCTCGCCCATCTGGCGGGTGCCGGCACGGATGCGGCTGAGGTAGTGCCTGCCCTGCTCACCGACTTTGTCCCTGGCCATGCGCTCGAGCAACTGGCTGAATCCATCAATCGTGTTGAGCGGGGAACGCAGGTCGTGTGACACCGAATACGAAAACGCTTCGAGCTCGCGGTTCACGGCCTCGAGTTGCGATGTACGCTGCCGCACCCGTTCCTCCAGTTCGGCATTGAGGCGCAGGATGCTTTCCTGGGCCTGTTTGCGTTCGGTGATGTCCTGGGTCGAGCCGTGGAGCCGGATGACATGGCCGCTGTCGTCGCGCACCACTTCACCAATCACCCTGACCCAGACCCGGCGCCCGCCGGCAGAAATGATTTCCATTTCTTCATCAAACGGCGTTCCGCTGTCGATACACGCTTCGATAACCGCTTCCATCTTCCCGCGCCACTCAGGCGACACATAAAACTGCAAGGCTTCCTGCAGGGAGGGCGTGGTTCCGGGCGGCACCTCATGGATTTTGCAGACTTCGTCGGACCAGACCACATGATCCGAGGACAGCTCCAGCATCCAGCCGCCTATCCGCGCGGTGCGCCCTGCAATCCTGAGCAAGGCTTCGCTCTGGCGCAGCTTGGACTGGATAGCCCGGCGCTCCGTGATGTCTTCGGTCACCGAGATGACGTGCGTGGCCTCCCCCGACGCCGACCGCACCATGGACACCGTGGAATGAACCCACACGGCGGTGCCATCCTTTTTCACATAACGTTTTTCATCCGAGAAGCTCTCCAGCTCGCCGGCCAGCATCCGGTCCCTCTGCGCGGCGTAACGAACCCGGTCGTCGGGGTGGGTCAACTCGCGCGTGTCCATGGCCTGCAACTCGGCCTCGGTGTAACCCACGATGGCGTAGTAGGCCGGGTTGGCCATCAGGAAGCGTCCGTCAGGCGTGTTCATCACGATGCCTGTTGCAGCGGTGCCGAACATCAGCTGAACCATGTCCTGGCTGACCTTGAGCTGCTGCTGCGCCTCAGTCCGCCGCAACACCTCGGTCTGCAGCTGCCGGGTGCGATCGCGAACACTGCGGCGCATCTGCAGGTTCCACAGCAGCACCAGGGCCAGCAGGGCGGCGACGCCAACAACCGAGCCGGCCAGCCAACGCGCCTGGGAAGGATGCAGGCCCGACCGCGGTTCGAACATCAACCCCGCCAGGGAGTAGTCCGCCTTGACCATGCCCAGGCTCGCCAGCGTCCGCGCGATGGACTCCAGCCGGCCGGGGTTGAGTGCCCGATCTCCACCAGATCGGGCAACACCAGAGGCCGCATCTGCATCGCCTCGCCCAGCAGGGCCGCGCGGGTCAGCCCCCGCTGCCGGACGCCCTTCATGCCCGTGATCAGATCGGCGATTTCCTGTTCGTGGTTGAAGGCATATTCCCAGCCCTTGCGGGTGGCACGCAGGAAGGCGGCGGTACGCTCGGGCGCTTTCGCTGCCTGGGCCTCGGTCGTGAAGAGAATGTCGCCATAAAAATCTACGCCATAGTCCAGGCTGCGCATGATCGCAGGCGCCACGCCGCGGGCGCGAAGCAAGGCGGGCTCCACCGTGGCATACGCTGACATGGCATCTACCCTGCCCTCGATCAGGTCCTCGAGCTTCCAGGTCTGGGGGAGGATGTTGACGCGCTGGGGGTCGATGCCCTCGCGTTTGAGCACGGCGCGAAGTTGGATGCTGCCCTGACCGTCGGAAAGCATGACCCTGGCGCCGACCAGATCGCTGGGAACGCGAATCTGGCGATCCGCCCGGCTCATCAGGACATAAGGCGAGTGCTGAAATATCGCCGCCAGCGCCACGAGCGGCTGCCCGTTGATGCGGTCGATCAGCAGGTCCGAATCGCCAATGCCGTAGTGCGCGTCGCCCTTGAGAACGGTGGCAATCACCGGCCGGTCTGCACCGCCCTCGCGAATGGTGACGTCCAGGCCTTCATCGCGGTAAAAGCCCTTGGCCAGGGCAGCGTAATAACCGGCAAACTGGAACTGGTGCAGCCACTTGAGCTGCAGGGTGACGCGTTCGGGTGCTTTGGTGTCGGGGGCGGCATGCACCTGACTGGTGCAAAAAACCCAGAGGGCAATGACCGGAAAAATGGCCATAACCGCCACCAGCGGCCTCACCGGATTCAGCAAGGACTTGGGCAAGCGGCTCGAGAGAAACATCGTGATTTCAGTCTAGCATGCGTATGTCTTTTTCCGAGAGAAAGTAGCTCTCCCGATGGCGCAGACAATGCTCTTCTTTTGATAGCTTTTGTACATGGCCGGAGCGGGGTTGCTGCCACGGATCTACAAAGCGGGTACTCAGGACAGCAACGGCAGAACAACCAGGCGGACCTAGTTTTCCACAGAAGCCGGCTCCAGCACTTCGGGATTCAAGCTTAGCTGCGTAAATTCGAGCATCGCGTTCATGAAGTTCAATCGGAAATAAAAAAAACCGGGCAAAACGCCCGGTCTTTTCTTATCGCTCCTGTTAGAGAGGTTTGCAGAGAACGAAGCCCGCAGTGGCCTCAACATAAGGGCTGGATGCTCCGGCATTTGCAGCAGGAGGTGCAGCGGCAACAAGTGCACGAACATCCCCGGTGTTGCTGACACCGTCATCAAGCATTCGATCCAATGCGCCGGCCTGCTTGCCTGTCAAGCCGCTCAGGCATACAACATTCCGGACGCCAAAACCAAAGACGCCATTGGTCAGACCAATTTGACCGCCTGCTGCATTTAACAGCGGCCCCGTATCCGTTGAGTTGCCTTCCAGAAATCCAGCGTAGCGCAGTGCTCGAATGGCTTGCCTGTTTTCCAGAAGTATCGCCGCTGCAGTGTTCAGGAACGGGTTGGAGCCGGCAGCGCCTATCAAACTATCGGATGCAGCGACAGCGGTAAGCGCCGGAGCGCTGGTCCAGCCGCGGTCTGCGATATTCGCCGCAGTAAGGTCATCGCCGGGAAGACCACGGTAACGGTCCTGGTAGCTGGTAACGACTGCGGTCATGCTGCTCATGTCCTTTGCCATGTTCTTGATCCTTGAGCTTTCAATCAGCTCCTGGCCTTTGAGAACACCAGCCAGCAGCAAGCCAACAATCACCAGAACGATTGCGATTTCCACCAAAGTGAAACCGCCCTGTTTTTTCAATGTTTTCATTGATGACTCCAAAATAATTACGCGACGCGGGATGCATCGGTAATTAAATGTATCTTTTGTTTTAAAGCTAGGGGAGTCAGGAATTTTTACAAGGCATGCGCAGCGTGATACGCACCCCCAGGCCCAAGGGCTCTGCGTAGAGGTTGCCGCCCGCCTGAAGGGCCTGCTTGCGCGCCTGGTACATGCCCAAACCCTTGTTAACCGTCCCGGACGTCGCCCAAGGCTCAAAAAGCCTGTCCAACGGAATCTCCAGCGGCAACTGAGGCGTTTCGAAATGGACAGCGATGTCCTGCCCTTCTTCCATCACCCGTACCCTGCAGTGTGCCGGCAGCAGGCGCTCGCGCGACAAGGTGGACACATTGCCCAGCACGTTGTCGAGCACTGTCGCAAGTGCCTGCTCGTCCCACTGCAACCAGGCACCGCCCTCGAGCTCGATCTCGACCTGGTGCAATTCTCCGGCCTGGCGGATGTGTTCATCCAGATCCAGCATGGGCGCAGCCTCGGGATCTTCCCGCGAGGTTAGCGGCGCTGAGAGTGATGGCTGCCAGGTGGGATTGAGCAAGGCCTTCGCCATGCGCTCTGCCCGGTTGGCCGCCAGGGCGGCATTGCTGCGCAACCGCCGCGCGCGGACCATCAGCGTCTGGTCGTCCTGTGCCGCCGCAAAGTCTTCTGCCACCAGCTGTACCCATTGCGCTAGGTTGCGCATGTCGTGCTGCAGAAAAACGCCTACCCGCGCACGCTGGCTGACCGCTGCCACCAGTGCAAGCTGACGGGCCGCCAAGGCGCCCTGAAGCATGGCAAACAGCACCTCGGCGGCCTGCACGGCAAACAGATGGCGCTCACCGCGCAAACCTTTGAGTCCGATGCGAAAGTCCAGCGAAATATCGTCAAACTGAAAGCTCTGACAAAGGACGCGATCATCAAACCGCCGCTGACCCCGCGCATCGGTCGCCGCCGCCCCATGCACCAGGGCAGGAATGGGCGGCCCCATTCGGGTGAACACCGGCGAGCCATACCAGTTCCCTTGCCAATCCATGCTGATCAGGCCTACCTGCGCAAGCGTGCGCTGATGCAGGACCAGCGTGCCCAGCAAGTCATCATGCAAGGCCTCGCGCAAGGCCAGCATCTGGTCCATGCGCTGGCGATGCAGGCGGCTCAGGTGGCGCAGCCAAACCATGGTGAAGCCCACGCTCAAACCAGCCACCACCAGTGCCACCGCGGCATCGTAAAGATCTGTCACGACGCCGCTCTTTCGATACCGAACTTTTTCATGAAGTAGTACAGGTGCTCCCGGGTCAGCCCCAGCTTGCGGGCAGCCTGTGCCACATTGAACTGACTGTCGGTCAGCACCGAACGCACCAATTTTTCCTGCGCTGCCTCGCCGAACTCCCTGACGCCTTCCCCAATCGGTGCAGTCAATGTCATGCGCGCCTGTCCGTCGGTGCTCAGCTGTTGTTCAGCCTGCAGAAACAGCACGGCACGGGCCAAAGCCTCGCGCAGGCGCTGGCTGCTGGCGGGTTTGTTTAGAAAGTCAAACGCACCCAACCCAATCGCCGTGAGCGCGACTGAAGGTTCGTCCTGGCCGGTCAGCACCACCACTTTGAGCGAAGGCCGCTCCAGGATGAGCAGACGCAGCAACTCCAGACCGGCCGTTGGCTCGTTCGGATGAGGCGGAAGGCCCAAGTCAAGCAAGGCGAGGTCAAACGGCGCTTGCGCCTGCCGGGCAATCACCAGCGCTTCAGCAGCAGAGCCCGCCGAAAGCACGTCGTAACCCATGTCTTCGAGCGAGCCGCACCACCAGTCGCGAAGAGATGCGTCGTCTTCGACAATAAGAACGGTGTGGTGAACTGGCATTGTTAAGGCAACACCCCAGCCTTTATCAAGCCACTTCCAATGACACTTGTCGGTTGCCATAGAAAAATATCATCGAAGGCGCCGTTAGCTGCACCAGGTTCCGAGCGCGGATGAAACACATACACCGGGTCATTGTCCAGGTTGGCAGACTCATCCGCGCCACCCCCACCAGGAAGCTCAGCACCATTGCGCACCGTGGACCAGACTACGAAACCGGCCTGGGCTAAACGCACTGCAGTCCCGCAACTGGTCGCCGTGATACCAGTGACGGTGGTACAAACCTCCAGCTGACCCACTGGAATACCTGTAGTGGCAACAAATGAAGGAAAGAATTCGGCCGCAGAAACTGCAGCGGGCACACCGTCCAAGTAGTAAGCGCTCTTAAGCCCATCGACCTGTGTAAACGGATAGCAGGGCGCCCCGGCTACCGAACAATCCTTTTTTGTCACGGCTGGGTTGTGCCCAGCCCCAATATATGCCCGCTGATCAACAGCGTAGCGCAGGCCAAAACCCCATGCATCCTGCATCAGCCCGTCAGGCCCCTGTTCACCAAGGCCCAGGGTACGAGCTGGTACAAAACCGTCGTTCGGATTGGCACATTGACCCCGCGTGCCTGCCGCGCCTGCGGATACCACTTCAAGTCCGGCGCTAACCGCAGTAGCAGGACAAGGCAGCCTCCGATTCACCATCGCAAACGCCATGATGGCGTCTGAAGCCTGCTTGATGCGCTCCTGGGTATCGCCAACTTTCCTGTTTTCAAGCTGTGGCCCAAGCGCCGCCATAATTCCGCCAAGCGCCAAGCCAACGATCACAAGTACCAAAGCAATTTCTATCAGGCTAAACCCGCGCTGACGCAGTCTGAAAACAGCAGGTAGAAGCACTTTATCAGCGGGGGGATGATTCATTTTCCTTACTCCTTCTAATACTGACACCCACCCCAGCCTTCGGCGGAATGATCCGGATAGCCCCGGGGGGCAACAAATCTACCGCCTGCCCCGAAGGCACATCAATCACCTGCCCCGGCCTGGCTTTGAGTTGCATGTCATGGCCCCCGGACTGCAACACACCCGCCCGACCCGCCAGCGTGCGCAAGGGATTGGCTGCACCTCGTCCATAAATCGGCTGGTCATTGACCCACACCGTGCTGCGGTTGCCTGAACGGACCACCACGCCACTGACGACCAAAGCATCGGGCAAACCCGGCGACACATCAATGGAAGGATCTTTCTGCAACACTTGAATGCCGGCATCCGGGTTGTCGGCAGTATTCCGTAATGTTTCAAGGTTGCGTCGCTGGGATGGCGAAAGGATAAGTGAGCCCAGCGTGTCGGAAGTGAAGTTAGCCTGCGGAGCCGCTAGCAGGGGACCAGCAGCTTGCGCCATTGCCGAACAAGTACCCAACGTGATCACGGCACAGACCGCACCCCGCACCCATAACATAAGCCAGCTTCGGACTGGCAGCAAAGCTGTCATGACATGCCCGCTTTCATGGTGCTTTCGGCGCTACGCCTTCAGCTACCACATACAACCATGACAAACTGCATTGCGCATCCAAGGCCATCGTGGACCTTTCGCCCAAACTGAATTTCTTCCCCAGATAGGTACAGCTATCTGCTGTGAAATAACCGCCGCTACTACCCTGCAGACGCGCCAGCAGTTGTAGCCATTCCTCCTCATGAATCGTGCTGGCACTGAGTTTCATCGGTACCCGCACCAAGTGGGCCACCGTTACCCCGGTCTTGTCATCGTTCAGTGGCTTGAGCTTTTCCTGTGCACCGAGCTCCCATAAGACAGTGACTTTTCGCATATCACGGGCAGCGACTTCCAGCGCTTCCAGCATCGCAAGGCGGTCGGGCCTGTGAGCAAAGCGGGACTGCCTGAGTTTGTCAAACATCTGCAGGTTCTCCTCAAGACGTGCCCGGTCCGACTGCGTGTTTTCGAGCGACAGGTTGGCCGCGTTCAGTGCCGCCTCGGCCTGGGCCGCTTCCAAGGCAATACTGTCGGCCAGCCAGCTTGCGCCACCGGCCAACGACGCAGCAACGGTACACATGATTGCCCCCAGCACAAGCGGCCGGGCGGCCATGCGCCAGACGCTGCTCGGTTCTTGCTGGTTGGTCATGGCGCAACCTTCTCCAGACACAGGTCCAGCGTGCGTGCGCCCACCTCGCCCAGCGTGCCGGTCTGGACCTGCACCGGGTCCAACGTTACGGTGGACTTGAGCAAAAAGGCCGACCAGCCTCCCGTATTCAAACCAGCAAGCAAGCCGTCCTGCAACTGCAGTGCCTGCCGCTGTGTCAATGCCAGGGGAAGCGCCGCGGAGAAGCTCAGCAAGGCAAGGGCGGGTTTGGCAGCTTCCGCAGCAGCTGCAGCGGCATCAACCACCTTGGGGCATCCAAAAGGCTGGGCAGGAGCAGGAGGCGCGCCGGCGGCTTGCACCTGCAAACGCGGCAGTGTCCAGCTGATTTTTTGCACTTCCACCCCCGGTGCACCCTTCAGTGCACCGGCCAGATGCTGCAGACCGGCAAACTGGTCGGGCTGCGACGCGAGGGTTTGCTGCCAGGCCTGCACCGCCGCCACAGCAAGGCCGGCCTGGCTCAGGTCGCCCTTGGCGCGCAGGACTTCCTGGCTGGCCTGCTGATTGATGACCGCTGCGCGCGCCAGTTGCTCCTGGGCCAGGTTGCGCTTGCCCCAGGACAGCCACAACAAGTCTGCCGACCACAAGACAGCCAGGGCCAAAGCCGCGATGCCGCCGTACTTCGCACCGGCGGCGATCTGGGCAGCGCGCCATTGCGTGCGTGACTCGTCCGGCAAAAATTGCAGTTGTGCAGAGGCCGACTTGATCCGCGGCAGCAGCCGGGCATAAGCGTCGGTCACACCTTCAATAAATTGCACGTCCAGTGCGGGGTCACTGCCAACCTCCGCGAGGGCCTGCTCGTCGTCAAACGGCAACCACATCTGCGTGGCGACCGGCTGGTCCGCGCTGCCCAGCCATTCCTGTGAAATCAGGTACTGGACGGTTCTGCGCGCTTCGGCCAGCACAAAGGCCGCCGACAGGCTGCCTTCGCCCACACTCAGGGCCAGCCGCGAAAACAACGGGGTCTTGCCGCGAACCAGCACCTGCCGCAAACCGGCAGGGGTGGCCACCAGGGCCAGGATAGGCCGAAGGCTGGCGGGCTCCGGTGGCGCCGGGGGGCCTTGCACCAGCGGATCGGTGCGCGGCCGCCGGGGCAACTTCTGCCGGACCTCCAGCGCGATCAGGGCCGACAGCGGCCACAAGCCCTTGACGCGAATGTGGTGCGCCGTCAGGGCGGCCAGCCATTGGGCGATGCGCTCGCTTTGCCCCATGCCGATCAGGCTGACACGGGTCGGCGGTCGCCACGAGCCGGAGGGAACCAGCACGGCGGCGCGGTAGGGGTTGTCGCGCATCTGCTGCTGCAGCCGGCGTTGCAGCAGTTGCTGCCGGGTGCCGGCCAGCCAGATGGGCGGCAAGACGTTGCGTATATAGGCCTCGTCCATGATGTCGCTGACCAGCGAACAGTTGCCGCGCGCGGGCATGTGGGCAGCGACCCAGGCGACGGGGTCAACATCCACACCCGCTGCCGCCACAGGCTCGGCGCGGGCGCCGCTCAGCCGGTACAGATGGACCGACTGCTGCGCAATGACGAGGGCGAAGTCCAGCATGGCTAGAACTTGACCTTGGAGATCAGGTCGTAGATTGGCAGCATCACGGAAGACATGATCCAGGCGATCATGCCGCCCAGCACCAGCGTCAGCACAGGCTGTATCAGCCCCTGCAGCTTTTCAATGGCATCGTTGACTTCGCGGGTGTAGAAATAACTGACGTTTTCAAGCGCCTTGTCCAGGCCACCCGTGCTTTCGCCAACCCGGATCATGCGAACAACCAACGCCGGAAACAAGGTGGTTGCGGCGAAGGAGTCCGACACCTTCTGTCCCTGGGAAATGCTCAGCGCTGCACCGCTGATGGCCTTTCGATAGGCGGCGTTGTCCGAAAGACTTAAACAGAACCCGAGCGCGTCGAGTACCGAGACGCCGCTTTTGTACATCAGGCCAAACGACTTGGCAAAACGCGCCATGATGATCTTCTTGAGGATGGGGCCGAAGATGGGCGCCCGCAATTTGGCACTGTCCACCCAGAGCCTGGCCGCCGGCGACAGGCGCACCGCCGTGATCCACGTGGCTGCAACTAGAAAAATCACCAGGGGAATGGTGTACCAGTAATTGACCAGAAAGCCGGAAAAAGCCACCAGCGCGCGTGTCTGGATGGGAACCGTTCCGCCCAGGTTCTTGATGAAACCGATCAACTGTGGCACGAGGTAGATCATCAGAAAACCAACGGCGCCAAGCACCACGGTGCCGGCAAACACCGGGTACATCAGCAATTTTTTGGTCTGCGCGGCAATTTCGTCCGACCACTTCAGGCTTTCCACGAGCTCGGCCAGCACTTCCGGCAACTTGCCGGTGGCTTCGCCGGTACGAATCAGGTTGACGTTGACCTTGTCGATGCCTGCAGGCGATTGCTCGAGCGCCTCCGACAGGCTGGCGCCGCCCTCGATGCGGTCTACCAGGTCAGAGATAAAACGTCGCACGGTGGGTGTGTCGGCAGAGTCGCGCAAATCGATCAGCGATTCAAACAAGGGCACACCTGCATGGCTCATCGTCTGCATGTGGATGAAGATGTTGATGAGCTCCTTGCTCTCCAGCTTCTTGCGGGCAAACAGCGTAACGGCCCGTACCGGCGTGGCTTTCAGAAGCTCCAGCTGCATGCGGCCCAGGCGCGCTTCCAGGTCCGACTCGCTGGTGGCGGACTGGCGCCCCGAGATGGTCCGGCCCTCGGCCGTGATCGCGCGGTAGTTGAACTCCAGCATCAGTTGGCCAACCGGGTCAGGTCCACCACGCGGGCCACCTCTTCAAGCGAGGTTGTGCCTGCCAGCACGCGGCCCAGCCCGTCTTCGGCCATGGTGGTGAAACCATTGCTGCGCGCGTGGGCCAGCAGCTCGGGCGTGCGGGCGTTGCGCGACAGCAGGTCGTCCAGGCCCATGTCGAAACGCAGCAGCTCCATGATGCTGGTTCGCCCCTTGTAACCCTGGTTTTTGCAGTGGGCGCAGCCCACGGCGCGGTAAAGGGTCAACGGCAGATGGTGCGCAACGCCCAGCAGCGACTTTTCAACATCGCCGGCTTCATAGGCAACCTTGCACTTGGGGCACAGCAGGCGCACCAGGCGCTGCGCGACGATGCCGATCAGGTTGCCCGTCATCACGCTCACGGGAATGCCCAGGTCCAGCAGCCGGGCAATGGCCAGCACGGCTGAATTGGCGTGCAGGGTTGAAAACACCTGGTGGCCCGTCATGGCGGCACGAAAAGCCATCTCTGCCGTCTCGTGGTCGCGGATCTCGCCGACCAGGATGATGTCCGGATCCTGCCGCATCATGGAGCGGATGCCGTTGGCAAAGTCCATCTTGGGGTTGTCGGCGGCAGAGGCCTGGCGGATACGCGCCATCGGGTATTCGACCGGGTCCTCCAGCGTCATGATGTTGACGCTCTCGGTGTTCATCTCATTGAGGATGGAGTACAGCGTGGTGGTCTTGCCGCTGCCGGTCGGCCCCGTCACGAGGATGATGCCGTAAGGCCGGGCCAGCATCAGCCGCAAGGTGTTCATGCGGTCGGCAGGCAGCCCCATCTTGTCCATGGGCACGATGGACTTGCGCCGGTCGAGCA
Source organism: Polaromonas sp. (assembly GCF_029945925.1). Classification (GTDB taxonomy): domain Bacteria; phylum Pseudomonadota; class Gammaproteobacteria; order Burkholderiales; family Burkholderiaceae_C; genus Polaromonas. The sequence goes on from NZ_JAQSDN010000004.1 coordinate 33,257, forward strand.
CCCGCAGCACGAAGTTCTCACCATGGATGGTCGGCTGCGCGGCGGCGCGAAAGTCAACATCGTGCCCACGTATGACCATGGAAATACGCCCGTCCTGGGGTGCACGCGTCTCGGCGATGTCCATGCCCGACAGGACCTTGAGCCTGACCGACAACGCCGGCCAGTACTGCTTGTGCAGCACCCTGACCTGCCGCATCACGCCGTCAATGCGGTAGCGAATGCGCAAGAAACCCTCTTCGGGTTCGAAGTGAATGTCGGAAGCGCCTTCGAGCACAGCATCGGCCAGCAGTGCATCGATGAGCCGGACAATCGGGTGCGCAAAAGCCTCCGCGCCGCGCATGGACAGTGCGCTGTCGTCCATCTTGCCGGTGCGCAGCCCCTTGAGGATGTCGTCGATGGACAGCACATAACCATAGAAGCGGTCGATGGCGGCCTTGATGTCAGCCTTGGACGCCAACCGCCAGCGCAGTGAAATATCTGCAGGCACGGCGGAGCGGCACTGGTCCATGGCCACGACGTCGTTGGTGTCGCTGATGGCCACCGTCAGTTGCCGGCTCTCGTCGTCAAAGCCGACCGGGAAAACGTCGTAGTTCTGCGCCAGCGTTTTCGGAATCAGCTTGATCGCCCCGTCGTCGGGGACCATGTCGTCGAGGCGGATGGCTTCTGTGGCACTGGCCGCCGCCATGATGGCCGTGAGGTCATCGAGCGACAGCATGCCCAGGCTGACCAGGATGTCGCCGAAAGAGCCGCCGCGCTTTTCACGCTCGGTCCAGGCAATCTCGGCCTGGTCGTGTGTGATCAGGCCGCTGCGCTCGAGCTCAAGGTAAAACGACGTCGGGTTGTAGACGTCGAGTTTGGCGTTCATCGGGACGCCCCCGCAACCGCGCCCGCCTTCAATGCGGCCAGCCTGGTGCGCGCGCTGGTTTCGTCAAACCCCGAGGCCCGTCCCTGGGCCAGCCCGATCGCGGTTTCGTAGTACTGGGCCGCGAGACCGGACTTTCTCAGGTGGTCCAGCGTCACCGCCAGGTTGTAGGCGAATTGCGGCTCCTGGGGCGCTGCGGAATGCGCCTTGAAAAACAGGGGTTGCGCCTCGGACCAGCGCTTTTCGCCGGACAGGACCAGCCCCAGGGCATTGTTCAGATCGGCCTCCTGCGGCGACCGGGCCAGCATTTCCCGGAGCCTGGACTCCTGCTGGGGTTCGCCCGCGTTGGTGATCAGGCTGCTGAGGCCGGCGAGTGCCGTGGCGTTTTGCGGCTCCAGGCGCAAGACCCGCTTGTAGGCATCCATGGCCGGTTCGCGCTGGTTGCTGGCATGTGCAATGACGGCCAGACCGAGCCAGGCATCACGCTGGGTCGGATCGGCCCTGAGAACTTCCTGATAGAGCCGGGTGGCTTCCGTGGTCTTGCCCGCCTGGTAGGCCGCATAGGCAGCGTCCATGAGCGAGGCAGGTTTTGCGGCATTGGGACGCAATGCCACGCCCGGTCCGCCGGCGGCGACATCCGCCCCACCGCGGCTGTCGCCGCTGGTGGGCGCCTGCCTGGCCGCGGTGGTGCGTGCAGAATTTTGCGCCACTACGCGGGGACGAGACGTCACAGGCACCGGGCCAGAAGATGTGCGGGTTGGGCCGCCAGCCACCCCTGGCGCGGGCGACGGGACCATGCCGGCCACCGGCTGTGCGGCGGCAGGGGCACCCCTGTCTGCCCCGGCAACCGCCGTTGTTTCGCTGGCCGCAGCGGGCAGATTGCCGGGTGCGGCAGTATCGGTTGGGGGCGCCGGGGATGCCTCAGGCGCAGCGACCTGTGGGGCGACGACTGGCACGATGGGTTTGCTCGCAAGCAGTGTGCTGGAGGACCCGAAAAGCGCATCCCCAAACAGCAAAAAAGCGGCCAGGGGCAGAGCCACCACCAGCGCCACGGCAGCCAGCAGCCACTGCCGTCGCTGAGCCCTGTTCGGCACCTTGCGGGCGCCGGCACCCGCCATCGCGCTCGCGGCCGAGATCGCCTGGCGCTGTGTGGTTCCCGCCAGGGGCGCGGCCCGGTCCAGGGGCCCCGCCGCGGTCGGCGTTGCCTCTGGGGCTTGGGACACCGGAGCTGGCCCGGCGAAGGACCCCGTTGAGGAGCGCACCGGTTCGCGTGCCACTTGGGCGGCGGCCCAGCCCCCGGCGACAGGACCCGTACTCTGGCCGGCTTCCGCGCCGATTGGTCTGGCATAACGTCCATAGGACTGAATCGGCGTCCGGGGGTCGGCGACCGAGGTCACAGGCGTGGCTTGCGGCAACGGCGCGGGGGCAGCGGCTTGGTCCGAGACCAGCGTCAGATCCGGAAAATCCGTCTCGGACGCCGGTGCCTGTGGCGCCATGGAAGCATGCGCATCAGCCCCGGCCGGCTCCGGGGTGGGGTATGAAGGCGGCGTCTGCGCCTGCAAGGTCAACTCGGCGCCGGATGCCTGGGCCTGATCCGCGGGCGTGCCCCCCACGGGCGCCATGGGCGTCGGGCCGGCGCCGGTCGCAGATGCGTCCAGCTTGCGCTTGCGGGAGTCCTCCTCTGCCCGGCGGAGCGCGTCGAGCAACAAGCTCATGGCCGGCGCCCCACAGGCACCGGTGTGCCGATGGACAGCTGACTCCGGATAAAGGAGGCGTCGCCATCAATGCTCGAGTCGCGAAGGATGGTGGGACGCAGGAAGATGACCAGTTCGCTTTTGTTGGACTGATTGCTGCGGACCTTGAACAGTTCGCCAACGACCGGCACATTGCCCACGCCGGGAATCTGGTCCGTGGCGTTGCTCTGGTCGTCCTGCATCAGGCCACCCAGCACCGCGGTCTCGCCGTCCCGCACCTTCATGATGGACTCGAACTCGCGCGTCTGTATTTCAGGAATCCGGTTGGTGACACCAGCTGTCGCCAGCGCGGGACTCGGATCATTGACATAACTCATGATCCGGGACACGGACGGACGCAGGTTCAGCGTGATTTCATCGTCGTCACCGACCTGGGCCGTCACGTTCATCAGAAAGCCCACCGGCACGGTGTTGATGGTGGTGGTGTAAACCGCTGCAGTGGGGGCCACACCAAGTGAGCCTGGCGTGCCCGGCGTCACCGAGATCGTGAAATACACCTTGTTGTCCACCACCTTGAGCAGCGCGGCCTGGTTGTTCATGACACTGACCTTGGGACTGGAAAGCACGCGGGTCTTGCCGAATGATTCGAGCAGACGCACGGTCGCAGAAATATCGGTTTTTCCGAAGGATTTCTGGGCGGTAAAGGTACCAAGAGAAGCTGGATTGACGCCCGTCAACAGGGCTGTTCCGCCGCCGGCGGCCATCACCAGGCTCAGCGGTGTGGAGACCGCGTTCCGGATGAACGACCAGTTAATCCCTTGCTGGTAATCGTTGCTCAACGCCACTTCCACAATCGTGGCTTCAATCAACACCTGGCGCCTGGCATTGCCGACGACCTGGTCGAGAAACTCGCGCACGCGCGCATGCTGCTTGCCCGTGGCGCGAACACTGATCACACCCGTTTCCGGATTGGCAATGACCGATGCGGCCTCGCGGTAAAGCGGTTGCGGCGCGGCAGCCGCTGGCGCAGCAGTGCCGGTGATGGCTCGGCCGGCAGCACCCAGCGCCCCGGCCACAGAGGCCACAGGTGTCGGCGCCGCGGGCGCCGTAGCAGGTGCGGCGGCGGCCGTCGTTTCAATGACCTTGTCGGTTTCCCGGAGCAGGTCACGGATGTTTTCCGTGAGCGTGACCCAGAACCGGTTGTTGGACGTATTGCGAATCGATGCGGACGAGGAGTTGCCCGTACCCGAGGCGGTGCCCTGTCCGGTGGTCGCGACCTGCGACTCGGAGCCCGTGCTGCTGACCGAATCGCGGGAGATGTTGGGGTAGTCGGCCTTGTACAGGCGCAGAAACGGCGTGTCGGGCAACACGAACAAGTTTTTGCCTTCCAGCTCGTAACGCATGTCCACCTGCCGCGCAATGCGATCCAGCAGTTCGGAAATCGTCTGGTCCAGCGCATTGAGCGTGACGGTGCCGGTGATGCGCGGGTGAACATCGAGGTTCAATTTGGCATCGCGAGCCAAGGCAAACAGCAGGGTCTGGACGTTGACGTTGCTGACCACCACGCTGTAGGTTTCCTGCGGTTTGACCGCCCGGGGGGCGGGCAGACGCGGCGCTCCGGCCGAAAGCGGGGGGATGCTGACGACGTCGCTGGGCGCCTGGGCGAGTGGCGGAACCGTGCCTGGCTCCTCGGCCAGGTGTCCTTTGGACAAGGGCGGCGGCGGCGTTGCACAGCCTGCAAGCACCAGTGCGGCCAGCAAGGCCGGCTTCCAGACGGGGCAATGCGTTTTCAAGGGACAGGTTCCTTACGGATGGCGTCGAGACTGCGCACAACCGGGTTGTAGCGTCTGATGGCAGCAGGCGCAGATTGTATGAACTCGAGGGCGTCCGCGCGGGTTTCGAAGTGCCCCGCATAAAGAGCGTGAAAGAGCTGGCGCTGGTAGAGCCGGTTATGGACGAGCACCGGCGCGGCGGGCTGCGCAGCGCCGTCCAGCGCAGCCTGGACTTCATTGGCCATGGCCAGCACCTCGGCATCCCGGGGGGCGCGCTGGGACAGCAATTGAACCGTGAACCCCTTGCTGGACAGTTTAGCGATGAACTCGTCCGTGGCCTGCATGCGAACGGCCAGCGAGTTGTCCTTCAGCTTCGCAACCAGCGCGGGCTCCGCGATCGACGCTTTTCCGGCTGCAGGCGTTGGGGGCACCGGGACCGCAGAGGCCGGACTGGTGACAGGGCGGGTCGGCGGGGCTACGGCCACAGGCAGGACGGGACTGGGAGCCGCCTGAGCGACCGGGACAAGCTGCGACGGCGAGTGTGGCCCGGATGGCAGCGAAGGCGGCGGGCTTGTGGTCGGAATCGAAGCCGCCTCGGAAACCAGCGGCGTTACCGGCTGGGTCATGGCCACGCGCTCATTCCTGTCCATGTTTTTTCCGCTGCCCAAAAGATATCCGACGCCCAAGGCGACCAGCACCCCGAAGCCTGCCGGCGCAAACCTGCGCCACAGGGCTGCAGAGTTGCCGCTGGCTGTGTTTGCGGCAAACAGCGTGGCGCGCCTGGTGGTCGGCAGGCTGTCGCCGATCGCGCGGCGCACCTGGTCGATACCCACTTGCGGCACACCTTCCGCATACGCCGCCAGCATGGACTTGTCGGCCAGCATGTTGAGCTTGCGTGTACGCCCCTCGGAGGCCTGAACCAGCAGGCGCAACGCGGCGGCGTCAAACAGCTCGCCCCCCTTCCACCCGGCCTTGTGCAGGCGAAACATCAGGTAGGCCGACGCATCCTGGGCATCGAGCGGCTGCAGTTCAAACCGGTGGCTGATCCTGTCCTTGACCTGCCTGAGTTGCGGTGCGGCCAGCAATTCGTCCAGCTCGGGCTGGCCAAACAGCACTATTTTCAGGAGCTTGTTCTGTGTCGTTTCCAGGTTGGACAGCAGGCGGATTTCCTCCAGCGTGGTCGCCGGCATGCTGTGCGCCTCATCGATCACGACCACCACGCGCCGGCCCTGGGAGTAACGCTCGATGAGCACGGATTCCAGCGCCGCCAGCATGTGCGCCCGGTTGCCCTGCGGCGGCTCGGGCATCAGGTCGCGGGCAATGGCGCCCAGAATTTCGTCGCGGTCAAAAACTGGGTTGGCCAGGTAAACCGTGTCCGACGGCAAGGGCCGCAGCCGCTCCAGCAACATGCGGCTGAGCATGGTTTTTCCCATGCCGATTTCACCCACCACACTGACGATTCCCTCGTCATGCATGGAAGCAACGATCAATCCCTCAAGGATGTCGCCACGCTGGCCTCCGGTAAAGAAGAGTCCTGTGTCGGGTGTAATGCGAAAAGGATCCGTCGACAAGCCGAAGTGATCTAGGTAAAGAACACTCATGTTTTCAAATACTTGTTAAGGAATACTCATGTTGTGCAACGTCATTTTTTCAATGGCGGCTATAACAAGGATTATGCGTTTGAAACCAAAAATGCAAGAAATTGTTACGCATCCAACGGGAACGACTGTTGCATTCAGGGAATACCGACGCGGCCGCGGGCCGACCGGCATAGTTACCCGCATTGCACGGGGAGCAACAGGATCTGTTGCGGGAACGAACCGGGCCACCTCGCCTTGGGGGCCCTTGGTCGTGCGAATCCGCAAAAAGAGATCTGCCCATGCAGGCGGGTGACCAGAGAAGCCAACCCTGGGGATGGAGTGGCACAGGCGCCGGTTGCGCGCCACCGGCTTCCCGGGTGGCGCGCCCCAAGCCTGAAGAGGCGACCTGGGAAAACTTGTACATTGCCTTCAGACGGCGCGAACGCCACCTGAAGGCGGGATGGCCGCTCAGAGCAGCTTGCAGCCTGTCTTGGCCTGCAGGGCCTCAAGGGTCACCCCGGGTGCCAGTTCAACCACTTTCAGGCCTTCCGGCGTGACGTCCATCACGGCCAGGTCGGTGATGATGCGGTCCACCACACCGACCCCGGTCAGGGGCAAGGTGCATTTTTCGAGGATTTTCAGGTCTTCCGTGCCGTCTTTTTTCTTCGCGACATGCTCCATCAGGATGATGACCCGCTTGACACCGGCCACCAGGTCCATGGCGCCGCCCATGCCCTTGATCATCTTGCCCGGAATCATCCAGTTGGCCAGGTCGCCGTGTTCGTTGACCTGCATGGCCCCCAGGATGCTGAGGTTGATCTTGCCGCCTCGGATCATGGCAAAGCTGTCGTGACTGCCGAAAATCGACGAGCCCTTGATGGTGGTCACGGTCTGCTTGCCGGCGTTGATCAGGTCGGCGTCCACCTCGTCTTCATACGGAAACGGGCCAATGCCCAGCATGCCGTTCTCGCTTTGCAGCCACACCTCGATGTGGTCGGGCACGAAGTTGGCCACCAGCGTCGGGATGCCGATACCGAGGTTCACATAAAAGCCGTCTTCGAGTTCCTGCGCCGCGCGTGCGGCCATTTGATCCTGGGTCCATGCCATGTTCGTGCTCCTCAAACTTTACGGTCGCGGGTGGTGCGCTTTTCAATGCGCTTCTCGGGCGTGGGGTTGTGCACGATGCGGTGCACATAGATGCCGGGCAGATGGATGTCGTCGGGCGCCAACTCGCCGGTGGCGACGATGCGCTCCACCTCCACGATGCAGACCCTGCCCGCCATGGCCGCGGCCGGGTTGAAGTTGCGCGCCGTCAGGTTGAAGCGCAGGTTGCCCGAGCGGTCGGCGATGTCGGCCTTGACCAGCGCCACATCAGGCACCAGCGAGCGTTCCATCAGATAGGTTTCGCCATCGAACTCGCGCAGTTCCTTGCCCTCGGCGACGAGGGTGCCGACACCGGTTTTGGTGAAAAATGCCGGGATGCCGGCGCCGCCCGCGCGCAGCTTCTCTGCCAGCGTGCCCTGCGGCGTGAACTCCAGTTCCAGTTCGCCGGCCAGGTACTGGCGCTCGAACTCCTTGTTCTCCCCCACATAGCTGGAAATCATCTTCCTGATCTGCCGGGTCTCCAGCAGCTTGCCCAGGCCGAAACCATCCACGCCGGCATTGTTGGAGATCACGGTCAGGTTTTTGACCTGGCTGGCTTTCAGCGCTTCGATCAGTGCCTCGGGAATGCCGCACAGGCCAAAACCACCAACAGCCATCAGCTGGCCGTCCTGGACGATGCCCTTCAGGGCTTCGTCGGCGGATGGGAAAATTTTATTCACAGAAATCTCCTGCAGAGCTTCGACACGAACTTCAAAAGCCTTACGATACTACCTATCCATATACGTAGTTATCCCTAAAGTCAAACCCGCACTCCCCACTCACCTGCACCACCATGGACATTGACTACCGCCTGGCATTTGACATGGCCCCCGTGGGTCTGGTGCTTTCGCGCAACCGGGCCATTGTCGACTGCAACCAGCATCTGTGCGAGATGTTCGGGGCCACGCGCGAGCAACTGACCGGCCAGTCGTTCCAGATCCTCTACCCGAGCGCGGACGAGTATGAACGCATAGGCGCGCGCATGCTGCCCATCCTCAATGCGAAGGGGCACTACGCCGACGACCGCATCATGAAACGCGTGGACGGCCGCCTCAAGGGCGAGACCTTCTGGTGCCATGTCACGGGGCGCGCGCTGAACCGAGCTGCGCCGCACGAGTCCGGCATCTGGACCTTCGAGGACCTGAGTTCACGCCGGCCCGTCAAGGCCGAACTCACCGCGCGCGAGCGCGAAGTCGCCGCACACCTGATGGACGGACTGACATCCAAGGAAATCGGCCGCGCCCTCGTCATCAGCCACCGCACGGTGGAGATCTACCGGGCCCGCCTGATGCGCAAGTACAAGGCATCCACGACCGCCGACCTGGTGCACAAGCTGATGGCGGGCTGACCTGGGCGCTCCTTGATTGATAGCGGCTCGCGCTTTCCTGCCAAGGGCTGCGGGCATTTTTCACCCTAACTCCCCTACATCATGACGCGGGAAACACGCGCAGGCCTGTCGGCCAGGTGGTCCTGGGCGTGGCTGCCGTCCGTCGCGGCCAGCTGGTCAAACGGCAGCGCCTGTTTGACCAGCACGACGGTGCACGGCGCCGCCATGGCGACCCGGATGGGCACCGTGGCCAGCAGCCGCTGCATTTGCAGCCCGTGGGTGGCCGCGCCCATCACGATCATGCTGACCTGGTTGCCTTGCGCATAACGCAGCAGGGCCTGGGCGACGTCACCGTTTTCGAGGATGTGGAAAGAGACCGTCTGGCCGCTCAGGTCCAGCGGTTGGGCCCACTGCCGCAGCATGCCGAGGTAGCGCCGGTGCACCGTGGTCTCACTGGAGGCGGTATCGTGGCCCGGCGTTTCTGCCGGGTCAATCACGCTCACGCAGGCCAGCCGGGCACCGGGCACGGTACCGAGGGCACGCGACACCGCCCCGCGCAGGGAGTACAGGGTGGCATCACTGACGTCGCGGTTGGGAACGGCCACCATGATGATGGGCACCTCGTCAATCTGCCGTGACGGCAGCGCGCTCGGCTGGTAGTGCATGCCGGCCGCGCGCACCCAGCGTTTCAGATGCGCCCAGAACCCGGTGGGCCGCACGCGGCGCCCTCGGTCGGTCACCTGCACCTGCTGCGGATGGGAGAGGTCGAAGGCCAGATGCGCGGCGGACGCATAACGCTGCGCGGCGTCCGGTTCCAGGCAGCGCAGGATCACTTCCTGCAGCCATTCGGGCAACGCCGGGTGCCACTTGCGCGGCGGCACCGGGTCCATCCACAGGCGCTGGCGCAGTCCGCCGGTGGTCTGCGGGTTGCCAAAAGGAAGCTCGCACGTGGCCAGCTCGTACAACATCACACCGATGGCAAAAATGTCGCTGCGCGGATCACCGCGCATGCCCACCACCTGTTCGGGCGCCATCCAGGTCGGCGATCCCACGGCGGGACGCAATTCCTCGGCCAGCAGGTCCGGATAGTGGGCGTGGCAAGACAGGCCGAAGTCGAGCAGCACCGCCAGGCCGTCCGGCCGCATCAGCACATTGGCCGGCTTGAGGTCCAGGTGGCAGACGTCCTGCAGGTGCAGGCTGTGCGCGGCCTGCGCCACGGCCGCGCCCAGCCGGGCGATTTCTTCAGCCGGCAGCGGCGCGGGATCGTCGTCCAGCCATTGCTGCAGGGTGCGCCCGGGCACGTGTTCCATGACCAGGTAAGGCAGCTTTGCCAGGTCGCCGGTGGCCACCAGGCGCGGCACATGCGGCCCCGTGAGCACGGACAGGATCTGCCTCTCCACCTCGAACCCGACGATGTTCTCCGCGCCGTCGCCCTCGGTCATGCGCGGCACCTTCATGACCATGGGAAATGGCTCGCGCTGCGCAGCGCCCGCATAAGCGACCTGGTAGATGTGGGCCATGCCGCCGGCATGCAGGCAGTCGCCTACCTGGAAGCCGTCCATCACCGTTCCGGGGGCCAGCAGCTTCACAAGCCCTGCTCCAGCCGTTTCGCAAAAACCTCCGGCAACCCCGCGGCCCGGACATCGGCCGCAGCCGCAAGATGGTCATAAGCGACCCGGTGAAAGGTCAGCTCGGCGCGGGCTGCGTCGAAAATCGCATACATCGCATCGGTGTCCCCATCACGCGGCTGTCCGACCGAGCCCACGGTGGCAATCCAGCGGCGATGGGACGGTACCGGAATGGTGGCGCCTGACGTCGGCTCAAAACGCAGGAGCTTCTGGCTCGCGCCCCGGAAATAAAGGGTCTGCTGGTGCACGTGGCCGCCAAAGACATAACGCACACGCTCGTCCGCGCAGGCCGCATGGAGGCTGGCCTCGGCGCGGTGCCCGCTGTCGACATACAGCCAGCGCTGCGGCGCGTCGGCGCTGCCGTGCACCAGAAACGCAGTGTCGTCGGTAGCGGTCAGCGGCAGGCCGGCCAGGAAATCCAGGTCGGCGGGCGCCAGTTGCGCGCGGGTCCACGCCGCCCCACCCGCGTCCATCGTGCCGGCCTGGTCGAGCGGGGCCGCCGCCAACGCGTCGTGGTTGCCCTGGAGGACGATGGCACCGTCCTGCGCCAGCGCACGTACCCGGCGCACCACCTGCGCAGGCTGCGCCCCGTAACCCACCAGATCGCCGAGCACGGCGAAACGCTGCGCACCCTGCGCGGCGGCGTGCTCCATGCAGGCGTCAAGCGCGCGCAGGTTGGCATGAATGTCGGACAGCAGGGCAATTTTCATGGGTTGTTGCGCACATCATCACCCCCGAACCTGATGCGAGGCTTGCAATCGGGGAGGCCGGCGTTGTACCGCCCGTGATGCCGCACGCGCGCAGGAGGGCAGCCGCACCTACCGGCCGGAAAGCTATCATATTAATAGCTGCCCGCGCTTTCTGTCATTGGGCTGGAGGCCAAAAACACTTCAAAACAAAAAGCCGATCCCTGTCAATGCGCCGGCAGCCGGCGCTGACTGCCTGCCGGCTCAGAGAGCGCCCGGATCGGGCTCGCGGCGGATGGACTCGCGTGAACGGTGGTCACGCAGCTTGTCCAGCGTGTGCTCCAGCACCCGCTTGAGCTTCTCGCTGGCGCCCCGGAAGGCTTCGTCCTGGCTGGAGGCGTGGTGGTTGACGGCCAGCGGTTCGTGGTGAGCGAGCCGCGCCTCGATCATGCAGCGCTTGTGGTCGGTGCTGACCTTGTCGCTGTTCTCGTCGCTCATGTGCACCTCGATGCGGGTGATCTCATCCTTGAAGCGGCTCAGCGACGCGTTGAGTTCCGTGCTTGCCCATCGCTCAAACGACTCACCGGTGTGGATGGTGTGGTTGGAGTTGACTTGAACCTGCATGTCATTTTTCCTTTCGGGGTCGGCAACCTGCGGCGAAAAGGCCGGGTTGCCATGAAGTCACACGGCGGCGACTGGAAATTCATTGTGCACCCTGCCCGCCCTGATGGCGTGTAGTCCACATTCCCCCGCCGGAGTAGGGCGAGCGAAAACGGGCAACGTTTTCTCAGCACGGTCTCCCGGCAGCAGGCGGTCTTTCTGCTTGCAGGCGCTGCAAAAAAAAACGGGTGCACACCGTTGAAGGCATCACCATGAAAAACGGACCCCGAAGGGCCCGTCTTTCTCTCACAAGCCAGGCTGGATCATTTTTCCCCGGAAGCGATTTCGCCTTTCTTGACGGCGGCAGCGGCAGCGGCTTTGCGCTTGGCCCGGGCCGCATCGCGCTCCTGCTTGGTGGCCGCCTTGGCGGTGCCGACACCTTTTTCCTCGGCTGCACGCGGCGTGACGGCCTTGTGGGCCGCAGCGGCGCCTTCCTCTTTGCGCCCGGCCTTGGCAGTGGCTTTTTCAGCGGGCGTCGCTTTGGGCATGGTCTGGCCCTTGGATTGTTCGGCGTCGGCCTCGCCCCCTTTGGTCTGGGCGAACGCGCTCACGGCCAACATCTGGGCAAGAACGAGGCTCAGGGGAAGCAACAGTTTTTTCATGACAGATCTCCAGGAAGGTTGATGAACGAGGGATTCGAATAACGGGAAATTCAAGTATTTCATGCGGCCTTGATGCGCAACTTGCGCTTTATCAACAGGAGAGCATGCCCTGCAATGGCGTCTACACATGGCTTTGCGCCTAAGGTGCCGTCTGCTGCCGCAGGTACTCCTTGCGTTTCATGTCGAGGTAGGCGGCACGGTCCACCTCATACAGCTGGCGGGCATATTTCTGGGTTGCCGCGAACCAGCCCTCCAGGCCTTTCTCGAAGCGTTGCGGCGGTGGCACCGCAAGCGCATCGAGGTAGGACTCAATCGCGAGGTAGTAACGCATTGTGTTTCGCTCCACCACGCCACGCACCCCCCCAATGAGTGCCGGCGGCTCGCCGGGTGAAGCCGCTGCGGTCGGGGTGAACCCGACCTTTCCGCGGCCGAGGGTCGCCAGATACAGCTGCATGGCGACGCGACCCGCGCGCCCATAGGCGAAGGAGTACCGCATGTGAATGAAGCTTTGGCCCTGCGCGATCGGGACAGCCTCGAGCAGGATCTTGTAATCATGTGTATCCAGCGGTCCATCTGCGGCGTCGAGTTCGATGGCCAGATATTCCGGCTCTACCGCAGCCGTGCGGTAGGAAAAAAGAACCGTGGACGCCTCAACCAACGGCCGGTCATGCTTGCGGCCGATCCGCACATCCAGCTGGGTGCCTCCACCGGCCGGTCTGGCACGGCAGAACTTGATGTTCAGATGCAGGATCAGCATGTCACACCAGTGCCTGGGGTCGCTCAGCTCGGTGCTGACCGTCCCGAACGGGTGCTTGACCAGGGCGTAGACATCACCCTCCAGTTGCTGGGCGCTTTCAGTCGACGCCAGGTACAAGGGCCCCTGGAACTGATTGCTGGCAAGTTGAGGGCCCAAGGCAAGGTGCTTGGCCCGCAAGGCAGCAGGCCCGAGCGCCTGCGAACCGCCGGCGCCCCAGGCAGACATGAACAGCCCCAGCGAGAGCGACAACACAATCGCATGGCGGATGACCCGTTGGCTGGTATGGATGAACCACATCATGCCGATCATTATGGGCAGCCGGCCCAACAGAAACTTTGCGGCAGATCATGTCCGGTCGAGCCCATGCGCAGAAAAATCCGCCGTGCCAGCCGGCCGGCGGTTTCCCGTCCTACTTGCCGTCAATCACCTCGGCAGCGCTGCGGAAGGCATCCACCGCCGTGGGCACACCGCAATAAACGGCGGCGTGCAGCAACACCTCCTGAATCTCCGCAGAAGTTGCGCCGTTGTTGAGCGCACCGCGCACATGTGCCTTGAGTTCATGCTGCTTGCCGAGCGCCGCGAGCATGGCCACGGTGATCAGGCTTCGCGTCTTGCGCTCCAGGCCCGGCCGCTGCCAGACATCCCCCCAGGCTTTGGCGGTGATGTGTTCCTGAATGGGACGGGTGAAATCGGTGACATTGGCGAAAGCATTGCTTACAAAGTCTTCGCCCATCACCTGCTTGCGGGTGGCGAGGCCTTTGTCGAATTGGGAATTCATGGGTCAAGTGCTCCTGGACAAATCGCCAGCATAGCCGCTGGCGTCCCCATCAGCCTGCGCCGACAAGGCCAACCTCCCCAAAGTCACCTCGCACTGAACGTATCATTGCCCCAACATTCACCCGCCATGAGACAAGCCATGACCACAAGATACCCCCTGCCCGACCTCAACACCCTGCCCGATGACATCAAGGCCAAAGTGCTGGAAGTGCAGGAAAAAGCCGGCTTCGTACCCAATGTGTTTCTGGCGCTGGCGCGTCGTCCGGCGGAGTGGCGTGCCTTTTTTGCCTACCATGACGCATTGATGTTGCGCGAGGAGTCGGGCCTGAGCAAAGGCGACCGCGAGATGATCGTGACCACCACGAGTGCGGCCAACCACTGCGTGTACTGCGTGGTGGCGCATGGCGCGCTCCTGCGGATCTACGAGAAAAAGCCGCTGGTGGCCGACCAGGTGGCGGTGAACTACCGCAAGGCCGACATCACGCCGCGCCAGCGCGCCATGCTGGACTTCGCGATGAAGGTCTGCCAGAAGTCGGGCGAGGTGGAAGAAGCCGACTTTGCCGCGCTGCATACCCACGGCTTCAACGACGAGGACATCTGGGACATTGCGGCGATCACCGCTTTCTTCGGCCTGTCCAACCGCATCGCGAGCTTTTCCAGCATGATGCCCAACCCCGAGTTTTACCTGATGGGTCGGTTGCCGAAGCAGAAATAGGGAAACAGGGGCCGCTGGCCCCGGTCAGCGCAGCTTTCCGGGTTTGCGTTCCGGTTTGTGCTGCTCCGCACGCTGGCAGGAGCGCCGGAAATCCTGCAGGGTTTTCTGCGCGCGGCCCAGCACGCTGCCTTCCGGGTAATCGCCTGACGCGCCGAACCCGCCAAAAGGCGTGCCGGTGAGCAGTTCCAGGCCTTCACTGGCATGTTCGGCCGTGTAGATGTGGAACCGTCCCGCGGCCACCGCCTCCACCACCTTGCGCTCGAGCATCAGGTGGCGCCGGTTACGGTGCGGAATCAGCACGCCCTGGCTGCCGTCCAGCCCGACAATTTCACAGCTGCGAAAGTAGCCTTCTATTTTTTCGTTGATCCCGCCGACCGGCAGCATGTCGCCATGCTGGTTGATCGCCCCGGTCACGGCGACGCCCTGTTTCAGCGGCAGCCCTGACAGCGACGACAGCAGTACATACAGTTCGGCGCAGGAAGCGGAATCACCCTCGACGCCGTGGTACTCCTGTTCGAAAACAATGGCCGCATTCAACGCCAGCGGCGCAATATGGGCAAACAGCGCCGACAGGTAACTGTGCAGGATGAGCACCCCCTTGTCATGGATGGGGCCGGAAAGCTCCACCTCGCGCTCCACGTTGAGCAGGCCCTCGTCGCCGGCGTAGGTGCGTGCCGTGACACCCACCGGAAAACCGAAACGGTAGTCGCCCAGGTCAATCACGGTCAAGGCATTGAGCTGCCCCACCTTCTCGCCGGTCAGGACCAGCAGCCGCTCCCCGTCCGCAATGGTTTCCTGCTGGCGCTGCTCGGGGTAGTCGTGCCTGTAGTTGCGGGCACGAAGCGCCGCCTCGACGTCCTGCAGGTCCACCAGGGTCGCGCCCCGCGCGCGGCCCATGGCGGCGCTCTCCATCACGAGGGCCTCGGTGCGGGAAAAAATGGCGCTCTGGCGCGTCTGATCGTCCACCTCGCGGTGGGAATCTTCCAGCAGGCGCGCGACGGCCGCCGCGGAAAAGTGGGGGAAGCCCATTTTGCGGCAGGTGTGCGCCACAAAAACCGCCGAAGCCCGGCGGGTATCCTGGTTGGCCGGAAAACTTTCGGCCACGTCCACCTTGCAGCGAAAACGGCGGGTGAACTCCGGATCGCTCTCCTGCAGGAGGTAGTACTCCTCGACGGAGCCGATCAGGATGATCTTGACATCCGCATCGACAGGTTCCGGCTCCAGTGCCACGGCGGCCATGGGCGAATACGTCATGCCGGACTCCTCGATCTGCACGCGGCCGCTGCGCAGGAAGCGGCGCAGCTTTTCCCACACCAGCTCATCGGCCAGCAGGTCGTGCAGGTGCAGCATCAGAAAGCCGCCGTTCGCCTTGAGCAGGCTGCCCGCGCGTATGCGCGAAAAATCCGTGACCCGCACATCGTTGTCGGACTGGTACTCGATGCTGCCAAACAGCCTGCGCAGCAGGGGGTTGTCCTCGACCATCACCGGCGCGCCGGTCAGGCCGTGGTTGTCCACGACCAGGTTGACCCGGTAACGGCCCAGCACTGAAGCCAATGCCTCAAGCCGGACCTCTTCGTCGGTGTCGCCCGCCTGGAACAGCTCCAGGTTTTCGAGCGCATCGTGCATGACCAGTTCCAGGTAGTTGCCCAGCTTGACCGAGTCCTTGATCTGTTTGCGCAGCTCGTTGCGGATCTCCTGCAGTTCGTGCTCCACCATCGGTTTGACCACCTGGCGGCGCAAGGCCGCCAGGCCTTCGTGCAGGACCCGTTCCATGGACCGGGTTTTGTCGAGAAACCGGGCGATTTCGGCACGCAGTTCCTGCTCGGCGCGGTCAATCTCCACACGCCGCTCTTTCGGCAGGGCCAGCGCCTCGCTTTCGGTCAGGGCCCGGCCCTTGTCATCCCTCAGGGTGAAGACCAGGTGGCCCGCCTCGCGAAACAATGAAAAGCTCCGGGCCTCGGCAAACGCATCCAGCTCCGCGTAGGCCGGGTCCTCTTCCGCCTTGTAACTTTTTTCGATGCGTTCGCTTTCCGTGCGGAAATCCTGATCCGCCAGTCGTTTGGGAATTTCCGCCTGAAGCGTTTTAGTCAACTGCAGCATGAGTTGACGCAGCAACCGGCCCTGCCCCGCGGGCATGCGCAAGGCCCGGGGCCGCTCCGGCGCGTCGAAATTGTTGAGGTAACACAGGTCCGGCGGCACCGGCCGGCTGGCCGCCGCCGTCTGCATCATCTGCAGCAGCAGGGTTGATCTTCCCGTGCCGACCTCGCCCAGCACGAAAAGGTTGTAGTCGGGCTGCGCCATTGCCAGGCCAAAGCGGGCCGCGGTTTCGGCACGCTCCTGGCCGATCCAGTGCATCGGCTGGTCCAGCAGTTCGGAGGTGTCCGCGAACCCCAAAAGCCCGGGGTCGATGGCGAGACGCAGATCAGCGGGAAGGACTTTGGCGACAGGCATGGGGCTGGCAAGGTGGATGGATGGCCGGATTTTGCGCTCAGCTGACCAGCTGGCGCATCCAGTCGGGCAAGGGGGCGGCCTTCTGGCTCGGAAAGTCGACCCAGATCGTCGTGGCACCGCCGGCCGCACAGATCACACCGGGCTGGTCGGCACGCTCCATCGTGCCCCAGCTCTCGAAGGTGGTGCGTGCCGGGTCGCTGACATACATCTTGACCAGCACGTCCCCCGGGTATTCGAGTTGTTTGTAAAAATTGCAGAACGCATTGACGATGACCGGGCCTTCGCCCTGGGGGTCGGGCACACAGCCGATGGAATGCATCCAGTCGATACGAACCGTTTCCAGGTAACGGAAATAGCTGGTGTTGTTGACATGGCCCATGGCGTCCATATCGCCCCACCGGATGGGGATGGACATTTCAAAAACCAGTTTCTTGATCTCGGGAATTTCAATTTTCATGGCGCTGTGAAGACGATGGAGAGTCGAAAAGGAAGGACAAAAAAAGATGGCCGATGGACAGGCGCTCAGCGGCGCGCGCCTCAGAGCCCGAAGCCGTCGTCCGCCGCAATGACCGCACCGTTGATGAAGTGGCTCTGGCCACTGGCCAGCATCACCAGCAGCGCGTCCAGGTCCTCCGGCTTGCCGATGCGCTTGCGCGGCAACATCTGCACCAGCCGTTTTCCCTGCTCGGTTTCCCAGTGGTGGTGGTTGATCTCGGTGTCGATGTAGCCCGGGCAGATGGCGTTGACGTTGATGCCGAACTTGCCCCACTCCAGCGCCATGGCCCTGGTCATCTGCACCACCGCCGCCTTGCTCATGCAGTACACGCCAATCTGCGGCAACACGCGCAGGCCGGCCATGGAGGCAATGTTGATGATGTGTGCGCCGGAAAAGGCGCCGGGCGCCGCGCCGCGCGACCGCGCCAGCATGCGTTTGCCGACTTCCTGCGCCACAAAAAAAGCGCCCTTGACGTTGGTGCCGAAAATGAAGTCGTAGTCATCCTCGCCCACGTCCTGGATGCGCTGCGTGGTGCTCACGCCGGAGTTGTTGACGAGGATGTCAATGGGGCCGACCTCGGTCTCGGCGTGCGCCACCGCCGACTTGATGCTGGCATGGTCCGTCACATCGAGCGTGACCACATGCGCATCACCGCCTTCGGCCTCGATCTGCGCGCGCAATGCCTTGAGCTTGTCCATCCTGCGGCTGGCCAGCACCACCGCTGCGCCGGCACGGCTCAGGGTTTTGGCAAACTGCGCACCCAGACCGCCGGATGCGCCGGTCACGAGCGCGACACGCCCTGAAAGATCCAGGCTGTAAGCCATTAGAGGGTCCTCTCGATAAAAGTGTGCCGATGCGAACGATCGTTCGACTCAGCGGATTCACGACATAAAATCAGGCGCAGACTGCGGCCGTTACCTGACGGACAACCGTTCCTGAAATTGATTATCAGCGAGTCCACCATGAACAACGAAGAAATCCTGGCCCAGTTCGGCCCCCGTGAAGCGATGGAATACGACGTGGTCGTGGTCGGAGGCGGGCCCGGCGGTCTGGCCACGGCCATTCGCCTGAAACAGCTGGCCGCTGAAAAAGGCACGGAGCTCTCTGTGGTGGTGCTTGAAAAAGGCTCGGAGCCCGGCGCGCACATTCTGTCCGGCGCGGTCATGGACCCCAAGGCCCTTACCGAGCTGATTCCGGACTGGAAAGAGCTGGGTGCCCCGCTGAACCAGCCCGTGACCAGCGACGAGGTGCTGTTCCTCAGCGAAACGGGCGCGACAAAAACACCGGCTTTTTTTGTGCCCGAGTGTTTTCACAACGAAGGCAACTACGTCGTCAGCCTTGGCAATGTGGTGCGCTGGATGGCGCAGCAGGCCGAGAACCTGGGGGTGGAAATTTTCCCAGGCTTCGCAGCCGCCGAAGTGCTTTACAACGACAACGGCTCCGTCAAGGGCGTGGCCACCGGCAACCTGGGCGTCGGCAAGGACGGCCAGCCGAGCGACCATTTCCAGCTCGGCATGGAACTGCACGGCAAGTACACGATTTTTGCCGAAGGCGCGCGCGGCCACCTGGGCCGCCAGCTCATGGCGCAGTTCAAGCTCAACGAGGGCAAGGACCCGCAGGCCTACGCGCTGGGCGTGAAGGAACTCTGGGAAATCGATCCGGCCAAACACAAGCCCGGCCTGGTCGTGCACACCGCCGGCTGGCCCATGGACAGCCAGACCTATGGCGGCGGCTTCATGTACCACCTGGAAGACAACAAGGTCACGCTGGGCCTGGTGGTCGGCCTGGACTACAGCAACCCCTGGCTCAGCCCCTTCGAGGAAATGCAGCGCTGGAAAACGCACCCCAGCATCAAGGCCTACCTCGAAGGCGGCAAACGCATCAGCTACGGCGCACGTGCCATCACGGCCGGGGGCATGGTCAGCCTGCCCAAAACCGTGTTCCCCGGCGGCGCACTGATCGGCTGCGAAGCCGGTTACCTCAACGCCGCACGCATCAAGGGCAGCCATGCCGCCATCAAGACCGGCATGCTCGCGGCCGAGGCCGCCTTCGATGCGGTCACCGCGGGCCGCCAGCACGACGAACTGAGCGCCTACCCGCAAGCCTTTGCCAAAAGCTGGCTGCATGCCGAACTGAACCAGTCACGCAACTTCAAGCAGTGGTTCAAGAAAGGCGTGTATGTCGGCTCCTTCATGACCGGCATCGAACAGTGGCTGCTGCCCAAGCTGGGCATCCGCAACCCGCCGTGGACGATTCGCCGCAAGGTGGCCGACCACGCCACGCTCAAACCGGCGGCCGAGTGCCCGCAGATTGTTTACCCCAAGCCCGACAACAAGATCACCTTCGACCGTCTGAGTTCGGTGTTTGTTTCCAACACCAACCATGAAGAGCAGCAACCGGCGCACCTGACGCTCAAGGACGCCAGCGTGCCGGTCAACATCAACCTGGCGACTTATGCCGGTCCGGAGTCGCGCTACTGCCCGGCCGGTGTGTATGAGTTCGTGAAGAACCCCGACGCTAGCTCCCGCCTGCAGATCAACGCGCAGAACTGCGTGCACTGCAAGACCTGCGACATCAAGGACCCGACGCAAAACATTGTCTGGGTCACACCCGAAGGCGGTGGCGGCCCCAACTACAGCGGCATGTAGGGCCATGCGGGGCGGGCCAGCCTCCGCCAAAGTGCAAGCCGCCCGACCTGCCCGTCTTGAACCTTCACCCGCGGCATCGCCCGGGTGACGCCAGCGCCACACGATGTCCGATCAACGTCCAGAGAAGGCCCAGCTCCCATGAACATTGTCATTACCGGCGGCGCCGGTTTTCTGGGCGTTCGCCTGGCCCGCGAACTGCTCCAACAAGGCACGCTGTCGCTGGCCGGCAGCCCCGCGCAACCCATCACCCGCGTGACCCTGCTGGACCGGGCGGCACCACCGGCCGACCTGATGGCCGACAGCCGCGTTCGCGCCGTCGAGGGGGACCTGAACGCCCTGCTCGCAACAGGCCAGTCCTCCAGCCCCGTGATCGCCAATGACACGGACGTGGTTTTTCACCTCGCCGCTGCGGTCAGCGGTGAATGCGAAGCCGATTTCGACCTCGGCATGCGCAGCAACCTCGATGCCACGCGCGCCCTGCTGGAGACCTGCCGGCGCCTGAAGACCTCGCCGACACTGGTGTTTGCCAGCTCACTGGCCGTGTTCGGCAATTCCCCCGAACAACCCCTGCCCGCAGTGATTGAAGACAGCACCTTGCCGACGCCCCAGAACAGCTACGGCATCCAGAAATTCATCGGCGAGCAGCTGGTGGCCGACTATGCCCGCAAGGGTTTTGTCCGCGGCCGCAACGTGCGCCTGATGACCGTGAGTGTGCGCCCCGGCAAACCCAACGGCGCGGCCTCCAGCTTCCTGAGCGGCATGATCCGCGAGCCGCTGGCCGGCGTGCGGGCCGCGTGCCCGGTGGCGCCCGACACACCGGTGGCGCTGTCCTCGCCCAGCCGCACCATCCATGGCCTGATCAGGGCCGCCGAGGCCAGCGACGCCGACTGGGGCGCGCGTACCGCCATCAACCTGCCAGCCCTCAAGACAACTCCCGGCGAGATGGCGGCGGCGCTGGAGCGCCTGGCAGGCAAGGAGGTGGCCGCGTTGATTGACTGGACGCCGGACGCCGCGATTGCCAACATCGTGACCAGCTGGCCGGCCCACATCGACGCGGCTCGGGCTCGCCGGCTGGGCCTGCTGCCCGACGCCAATTTCGATGCCATCATCGGAGAGTACTTAAGCGAAAACCCCTAGGCGACGCAACGCCCCAAGAGATGAAAATTGCAAGTTGTATGACAACTTTTCCATCCACCCCTTTTTTCACCCCGAGGAGACACTCCATGACTTTTTTCAAACCCACGCTGACCCGACTCGCCTTGGGCATGACGCTGGCACTCGGCCTGGTGGCCGGTGCTGCGGCGCAGACGACCATGAAGATCAGCATCTCGACATCGCAGAACTCGCACCAGGGCGTGGCCATCGACACCTTCGCCAAGGAAGTGGAAAAGCGCACCGGTGGCCGCTACAAGGTCCAGACCTTCTACAGCGGCTCCCTCGGCGGTGAGCGCGAGTCCATCGAGGCCGTGCAGCTGGGCACCCAGGAACTGGCTTTCTCGTCGACCGGCCCGGTCCCCAACTTCGTGCCCGAAACCAAGATTCTCGACGTGCCTTTCCTGTTCCGCGACAAGGCCCACGCACGTGCGGTGCTGGACGGCCCGATCGGCCAGGACCTGCTCGTCAAGTTCGAAGCCAAGGGCTTCAAGGCATTGGCTTGGGGCGAAAATGGTTTCCGCCACATGACCAACAGCAAGCGTGACGTGAAGACGCCCGAGGACCTGAAGGGCCTGAAAATGCGCACCATGGAAAATCCAGTGCACATTGCGGCCTACAAGGGCTTCGGCATCATCACCACCCCCATGGCTTTTCCCGAGGTGTTCACCGCACTGCAGCAGGGCACGGTTGACGGCCAGGAAAATCCGCTGTCGGTCATCATCGCGTCCAAGTTTGACCAGGTCCAGAAACACCTGTCACTGACCGGCCACGTCTATTCGCCCTGCATCTGGGTGATGAACAAGGCCGTCTTCGACAAGCTCAGCGCCGCCGACAAGAAAGCCTTCCTCGAAGCGGCCGCCGAAGGCACCAAGGCCAACCGCGCGCGCGTGGACGAAGACGATGCCAAAGGCGTGGCCGACCTGCGCGCCAAGGGCATGACCGTGATCGACAATGTCGACAAGGCCAAGTTCGTCGCCGCCCTGGCACCCGTGAACGCCGAGTTTGAAAAGCAGTTCGGCAAGGCCAACATCGAAAAGATCCGCAGCGTCAAGTAAGCTGCCCGTTCGCTACGCTTTTTGTAGCTGAACACGCCCGCAGCCATTAGGCTTGCGGGCGTTTTCCTTGCAGAACCGGGATTCCCATGAAAAACACCTTTCTCAGACTCGAACGCTGGACCACGGGGTTTGCCACGCTGGTGGCCTGCCTCATGCTGGTGATCGCGTCCTCGCTGGGCATGTTCCAGATCGTGACGCGCTTCGTGCTCGAGCAGCCTGCCGAGTGGAGCGAGATCCTGATCCGCCTGTCGCTGATCTGGATGGTCTTCATGGGCATACCGGCGGCCTTCCGCCAGGGCGCCATGGTCAGCGTCGATGTGCTCTACCGCTGGAGCCCCATCAAGGTCAAACGCATCCTCGACTGGGTGGTCTGCTTGGCCGCCCTGGCCCTGATCGGCGTCATCATCTGGTGGGGCTGGGACTACGCCATCCGCGGGCAAGTGCAGTCCATGGCGGGCCTGGAGTCCATCTCCATGTTCTGGGGTTATGTGGCCATGCCGATAGGCGGCATGTTCTGCGTAATCGGCATCATCGGCAACCTGCTTGATCCGCAGCGCGAGGAACTGGAGACGGCAACATGAGCTGCATCATCAACAACACCGACAACAACTTTTTTCCGGGGATCGCCCAATGACCGCCGTCATGCTGACCACCATGATCGTGTGTTTCGCACTGACGATCTCCGTTGCCGTGTCCATCGGGCTGGCTTCCATCTTCGGCATCCAGGCGACCAATGCCCACATGCTGATCTCCGTCAAGGAGATGTTCAACGCCATCAACAAGTTTCCGCTGGCCGCCATTCCGTTTTTCATCCTCGCCGGCAACCTGATGGAGACCGGCGGCATTTCGCGCCGCCTGGTCGAGTTTGCGAAAAGCATCGTCGGCGGCGTCCAGGGCGGCCTGCCCATGACCTGCGTGCTGACCTGCATGATTTTTGCCGCGGTCTCCGGCTCGTCGGTGGCCACCACGTTTGCGGTGGGCGCGATCCTGATTCCCGCCCTGATCAAACATGGCTACCCCACCAGCTACGCCGCGGCCCTGCAGGCCACCAGCGCCGAGCTGGGCGTGATCATTCCGCCCTCGATTCCGCTGATCCTGTACGGCGTCAGCGCCGAGGTCTCGATCGGCGAACTGTTCATCGCCGGCGTCGGCCCGGGCATCCTGATCAGCCTGTCGCTGATGGCTTTTGTCTACGTGTATTGCAAGATCAAGGGTTGGGGCAAGAACGACGGCGACGGGCGCCTGGGTTTCTTCAAGGCCACCTGGCAGGCCGGCTGGGCATTGCTGATGCCGGTCATCATTCTTGGCGGCATCTATGGCGGTATCTTCACGCCGACCGAGGCAGCAGCCGTGGCCGTGTTCTACGCGCTGATCGTGGGCGGAGTGATCTACCGCGAGATCAAGCTGCCGACACTGGTGCTGGTGCTGCGCAAGTCGGTGATTTCCAGCGCCGTCATCATGTTCATCATTGCCAATGCCGGGTTGTTTGCCTTCCTGATCACGCGCGCCGGTGTGCCCGATGCCATTGGCCGCTGGCTGGAAGCGGTGCTGCAGTCGCCTACCCTCTTTCTGCTGGGCGTCAATGCCGCGCTCTTCTTCATCGGCATGTTCATCGAAACCAGCGCCGCCATCATCGTGCTGGCGCCCATCCTGGCTCCCGTGGCCATGCACTTCGGCATCGACCCGGTGCATTTCGGCATGGTGATGGTCGTCAACCTGGCGCTGGGCATGATCACGCCGCCGTTCGGCGTGAATCTTTTCGCGGCCTGCACCGTCGCCAAAATATCGCTGGACCGGATCGTCGGTCACCTGATTCCCTTCGTGCTGGTCATCATCGCCTGCCTGATGGTGATCACTTATTTCCCAGCCATCTCGCTGACCCTACGCGATCTGGTCTACGCCCGCTAGGAGCCTGCGCGGCAGAAGGCGTCGAAGCTTTGCAGCCGACCTTCCTTCCGCCGTTCAGACGCCTGGCCCGCCCAGGCTTCATACGTGTGTCATATTGTGTATGCATGATCGGTGCTTTACCGTTCAGGACGCCCCATGCAGCTCCACAAGACAGACCTCGCCCGGGCCGAGCTCAAATCGGGAACCCGCACGCTCGGCCAGCGCGAGCGCACCCTGCTGTTGCTGGCCGATGGCAGCAAGTCCGTTTTGGACTTCCGGCCGCTCTTCAATGGTGACGGCGAGGAAATCGCCCTGCGCCTGATGCGCGAAGGTTTTCTGCAGACCCAGCATGGCAAGTCGTCACAAGCCGTCCGCCCACCGGTGATTGCGGCAGACAAACCACAGCCCGCCAAGTCTGAAAGGCAGCCACTTCCGCAAAACAATCCTGCTCCACCGGCACCCGCCCGGGTGTCAGCAGACCAGTTTGACGGAAAAAGGTCGCTGGCAACCACACGAATGTTCCTCTTTGATATCTGTGAACGCATGTTTTCCAAGCGGCATCCCGAGCTGGCCGGGACCTTCCGCGATGCTCTGCGCGACGCCCGGGATCGCGACGCCATGCTGGCCACCTCCCGCCGCATGATCGAGGAGATCGAGAAGATCTCGGGGCACGAACGGGCTGACTCCATCAGTGAGCGCATCGCCATGCTGCTGCCTGCCGAGCAGGCGGCCTGAGGCCGGCTTCAGCTACACTTGCGCGGTCAGGAGAGAGTTTTCCTCGCGAAAACCGCCGAAGGCGCATGCGGCACCCCAATGGTGCTCTGAACGCTCAGGCAAAAGGACTGGCAACCGCCACCCGGGCGAACATCTTCCGGGCGGCGTTCCCTACTGGAGAGAGGCCACCTTCGAGGTGGTCCACCGAAGGAGCAAACCTGCATCGCCAGGCGAATCTCTCAGGTAAAGAGGACAGCAGGGGCAGCCCATGATTTTTCATGGATAACGACTTGCCCCCGGAGAACGCCTTGTCCGCCATCGCCCTTGAACTGCTGAAAACACCGCTGTACGACCTGCACCTGGAACTGGGCGCGCGCATGGTGCCGTTTGCCGGTTACGCCATGCCGGTCCAATACCCGGCCGGCCTGATGGCCGAGCACCACCACACCCGCCAGGCCGCCGGCCTGTTCGATGTCTCGCACATGGGCCAGCTGCGCCTGGTCGGTCTTGATGCCGCGGCCGCGCTGGAAACCCTGATCCCGGTCGATGTGATCGACCTGCCCGCCGGCAAGCAGCGCTACGGCCTGCTGCTCAATGAGGACGGCGGCATCATCGACGATCTGATGTTCTTCAACCGCGACTACTCGAACGGCGGCGACATCTTCGTCATCGTCAACGGTGCCTGCAAGGTCGGCGACATCGCGCATATCGAGGCAAAAATCGGCACGCGTTGCCAGGTCATTCCCATGCCCGACATGGCGCTGCTGGCACTGCAGGGCCCGCAGGCCGTCACCGCGCTCTCGCGCCTCGCACCCGGCGTCGAGAAACTGGTTTTCATGACCGGCGGGCGTTTTACCGTCGCCGGTTGCGACTGCTTTCTCACACGCAGCGGCTACACCGGCGAAGATGGTTTCGAGATTTCCGTGCCCGCCGCGCAGGCCGACACCCTGGCCCGGGCCCTGCTGGCCCAGCCCGAAGTCAAACCCGTCGGCCTGGGCGCGCGCAACTCGCTGCGGCTCGAAGCCGGCCTGTGCCTCTATGGCAATGACATCGACACCACCACCACACCGGTCGAGGCCAGCCTGAACTGGGCGATCCAGAAAGTGCGTCGCACCGGCGGTGCGCGCGCCGGCGGTTTTCCGGGTGCCGACAAGATACTGGCGCAACTGGCCGACCCCGCCGCGCTGGGGCGCAAGCGCGTGGGCCTGGTGGCGCTGGAACGCATTCCCGTGCGCGACCACACGGCCCTGCAAAGCCTGGACGGCACGCCGATTGGCGAAGTCACCAGCGGCCTGCTGGGCCCCAGCATCGACAAGCCGGTGGCCATGGGTTACGTGAAGCCCGAATTCTCGGCCATCGGTACACGCGTGAACGCCATCGTGCGCGGCAAACCCGTGCCCATGGAAGTCAGCCCCATGCCTTTTGTTCCAAATCGCTATTTCCGCGGTTGAAGTTTTTATTATTCTGGAGAAACCCATGATCAAGTACACCGAAGACCACGAATGGATCAACGTTGACGGCGACATCGCCACCGTCGGCATCACCCCCCACGCGCAGGACGCGCTCGGCGACGTGGTGTTTGTCGACCTGCCTTCCGTTGGCAGCACGCTGGCGCAAAAAGAAGTCGCCGGTGTCGTCGAGTCGGTCAAGGCCGCGGCCGACGTCTACATGCCCATCAGCGGCGAAGTCACCGAAGTCAACGAAGCCCTGCGCGACGACCCCTCGCTGGCCAACAGCGACCCCTTGGGCGCCGGCTGGTTCTTCAAGGTGAAACTGTCTGACAAATCGCAACTGGACGCGCTGATGGATGAGACCAGCTACACCACCTTTTCCGCAACTGCGTAAATAGCCCTCCCGCCCCACTGTTCGGACTGAGCCTGTCGAAGTCTTGCCTCACTGTTCACCGACCCTTCGACAAGCTCAGGGCGAACGAATCCTGGAAACTGCCATGTTGATGCCCACCGCCAAGCCGCTGCGCGAGCTTGAAAACGCTTCCGAGTTCATTGCCCGCCACATCGGCATTGATGAGGCCGACGAAACCCACATGCTCAGCGTCGTCGGTGCGGCGTCCCGGCGCGAGCTGATCGACGGCATCGTGCCGCGCAGCATTGCCCGCAGCCAGGCCATGGCCATTCCCGCGCCGGTCACCGAGGCGGCAGCCTTGGCCGAGCTCAAGGCCATGGCGGCGAAGAACAAGGTCTTCAAGAGTTTCATCGGCCAGGGGTATTACGGCACCCACACGCCCGGCGTGATCCTGCGCAACATCCTGGAAAACCCCGCCTGGTACACCGCCTACACGCCCTACCAGGCTGAAATTTCGCAGGGCCGCATGGAAGCGCTCATCAATTTCCAGACCATGGTCTGCGACCTGACCGGCATGCCGATGGCCAACGCGTCCATGCTCGACGAAGCCACGGCCGCCGCCGAAGCCATGACCCTGGCCAAACGCAGCGTCAAGAGCAAAAGCAATGTCTTCATCGTTGCCGGCGACTGCCACCCGCAGACCATCGAGGTGATCCAGACGCGTGCCAAGCCGCTGGGCATCGAGGTCAAGGTCAGCACGGCCGCCGCGACCGTGCCGCAGCTGATGGCCGAGGGCAACTACTTCGGCGTGCTGGCGCAGTACCCGGCCACCACCGGCAGCATCCATGACCTGCGGCCACTGGCGGGCCAGGCGCATGTGGACGGCGCCGCCCTGTGTGTGGCCGCCGACCTGCTGGCGCTGACCTTGCTGGCGCCTCCCGGCGAATGGGATGCCGACATCGTGCTGGGCAACACCCAGCGCTTCGGCGTGGCCATGGGCAACGGCGGGCCGCACGCGGCCTACCTCGCCTGCCGCGACGAATTCAAGCGCTCCATGCCGGGCCGGCTGGTCGGCGTCAGTGTGGACGTGCACGGCAACCCGACCTACCGCCTGGCGCTGCAGACCCGCGAGCAGCACATCCGCCGCGAAAAAGCCACCTCCAACATCTGCACCGCGCAGGTGCTGCCGGCCGTGCTGGCCAGCATGTACGCGGTTTACCACGGGCCGCAAGGCCTCAGGCGCATTGCCCAGCGCGTGGCCAGCTACACCGCCATTTTTGCGCGCGGCATGCAGCAGATGGGCTACGACATCGCCAACAGCAGCGCCTTCGACTCGGTCACCATCAAGACCGGAGATGCTACCCATTCGATCGCTGAACGCGCCCGCCAGTCGGGGGCCAACCTGCGGTGCCGCCTGACCAACCACCTGGGCGTGTCGCTCGACGAAACCACCACGCGGGAAGACCTCGAGATGCTCTGGTCCTTCTTCGTCAAGCCCGGCCAGCCCATGCCGCGCCTGGGCGACTTTGAAAAAGGTGTCGAGCCGCTGATCCCCGAAGAGCTGCGCCGCACCAGCGACTTCCTGACGCACCCGGTGTTCAACACACACCACTCCGAGACCGGCATGCTGCGCTACATCCGCATGCTCAGCGACAAGGACCTGGCGCTGGACCGCAGCATGATCCCGCTGGGCAGCTGCACCATGAAACTCAACGCGACCAGCGAGATGATTCCCGTCACCTGGCCGGAGTTTGCCAACATCCATCCGTTTGCGCCGCAGGACCAGTTGCAGGGTTATGCCGAGCTCGACCAGCAGTTGCGCGACTGGCTGTGCCAGGCCACGGGTTACGCCGGCATCAGCCTGCAGCCCAACGCCGGCTCGCAGGGCGAATACGCCGGCCTGCTGGTTATCAAGGCCTGGCTGGAAGCCAATGGCCAGGGCCACCGCAACATCTGCCTGATCCCCTCGTCGGCCCATGGCACCAACCCGGCCAGCGCGCAAATGGCCGGCATGACGGTGGTCGTCACCGCCTGCGATGCCCAGGGCAACGTCGACATGGCCGACCTCAAAGCCAAGTGCGAACAGCACAGCGCGAACCTGGCCTGCATGATGATCACCTACCCCAGCACCCACGGCGTGTTCGAGACGCAGGTGAAAGAGCTGTGCGCCCTGGTCCACAGCCACGGCGGCCGCGTTTACGTGGACGGCGCCAACATGAACGCGCTGGTCGGCGTGGCCGCCCCGGGCGAATTTGGCGGCGACGTGAGCCACCTGAACCTGCACAAGACATTCTGCATTCCGCACGGCGGCGGCGGCCCCGGTGTCGGCCCGGTCTGCGTCGTGGCCGACCTCGTGCCCTATCTGCCCGGCCACGCCACGGCCGGCCTGCCGGTCAACGGCGTGGGCGCCATCTCGGCGGCACCGCTGGGCAATGCGGCCGTGCTGCCGATCAGCTGGATGTACTGCCGCATGATGGGCCCCGAAGGCCTGCAGCAGGCGACCGAAGTGGCCATCCTCAGCGCCAACTACATCAGCGCGCGGCTGAAGGACCACTACCCCACGCTGTACGCGAGCGCCAACGGCCATGTGGCCCACGAGTGCATCCTGGACCTGCGCCCGCTGAAAGAAACCAGCGGCGTCAGCGCCGAAGACGTGGCCAAACGCCTGATGGACTACGGCTTCCACGCGCCCACCTTGAGTTTTCCCGTGCCCGGCACGCTGATGGTCGAGCCCACCGAAAGCGAAACCCTGGCCGAGCTGGACCGCTTCATCAACGCGATGATTGCCATCCGCGAAGAGATCCGCCAGGTTGAAAACGGTACCTGGCCGCAGGACAACAACCCGCTCAAACATGCGCCCCACACGGCCGCCAGCCTGCTGGGCGCCGAATGGAACAGGCCGTATTCGCGCGAAACCGGCGCCTTCCCGCTGGCCACGCTCAAACAGGTCAAGTACTGGCCGCCCGTGGGCCGCGTCGACAACGTCTATGGCGACCGCAACCTGTTCTGCAGCTGCGTGCCGGTGGCCGACTACGCCTGAGCAAGCGTCCCGGGCACCAGCAGCCACGGGACTTTTTGCTACTGATTCCATAGCTGCCTCCGCCCGTCTCACAAGGGCTGGAGGCCGATTTCACCTGTAGCCCGGGGGCTGGTAGCCAATCCCGCTGCTGCCTGACGCCCGATGGCCAGGCGGGTGCGACGCCAGCCCTGCCCCACACTGAGCGGCCGGTCACGGTCACTGCGCCAGCGGGCGGACCCGATCCGATGTCGTCAGCTCTTGACAGCGATCAAGCCCGCGCGGCCATCCCAGCCCAGAATGTCGTCGAACTTTCCCTTTTTGACGATGGTGGAGGTGACCCATGGACGACGACATCAAGCGGAAAATCATGGCGCTGCTGGACCAGCATCGCATCATGACGGTGGCAACATTGCGGCCCGATGGCTGGCCCCAGGCCACGACGGTCGGCTACGTGAACGAGGGGCTGACGCTTTATTTTCTCTGCGGTCTGGACAGCCAGAAGGCAACAAACCTGGCGCGTGACAATCGGCTCTCGCTGACCATCGATCACGACACGGCGGATTTGATGGCCATCACCGGCCTGTCGATGGCAGCCCACGCGCAGGCGGTGAGTGACCGGGCTGAGGCCGAAAAAGTCCTGCGCATGCTGCCGCTGAAATACCCGGAGGCACAACCCCTGCCGATGAAGATGCCGGAGCCGGACGAGGTCCGCATCTTCCGCGTCACACCCTCGGTCATCTCCGTCCTTGATTACACCCAGGGCTTTGGGCATACGGATCTGGTCACTTGCTGATGGCGTCGCTCTCACGGCTTTGCTCTCATCCGCGACCCGGATGTTCTCCAGACCTGCAACCGGGGTAATGCCGCCTGACTTCCAGTCCAAGGTCTCCGCCATGCGCCCCACCTTCAGCACTGAACTCGTCAACAACCCCCTGGAAGACGCCGGGCTGTATGTTGATTTCATGTTCGAGAAGCGGGCGCTGCTGTTTGACCTGGGCGACCTCACGGTGCTGCCGGCCAAAAAGATACTGCGAATTTCGGATGTGTTTGTCACGCACACCCACATGGACCACTTCTACGGTTTCGACCGTCTGCTACGGCTCTGCCTGGGCCGTCACAAGCACATCCGCCTGTACGGCCCGCCCGGTTTTACGGCCCAGGTCGGGCACAAGCTTGCCGCCTACACCTGGAACCTGGTCGACAACTATCCCGGCGACTTCGTGATCGATGTCTGGGAGATCGATGCCGCATGGCAGGCCCTGGGCACCCGCCTGCGTTGCCATCGGCATTTTCAGCCGGAGCCGCTGGCACCGCGGCAGATGCACGGCGGGGTGTTGCTCGATGAGCCGGGTTTCCGCGTTCGTGCGGCGTTTCTCGACCATGGGACGCCTTGCCTCGGTTTTGCCGTCGAGGAGAAAGTCCACGTCAACGTCTGGAAGAACCGGCTGGCCGGTCTCGGGCTGTCCGTCGGGCCCTGGCTGAAGGACCTCAAGGCGGCGGTGATGCAGGGCGCACCCGACACAACGCCGGTGCGTGCCTTCTGGCGCGACCGCAACGGCGAGCATGAACGGGTGTTGCCCCTGGGAGAACTCAAGGCCGGAGTCCTGCGGCTGGTACCGGGCGAGAAGATCTGCTACGTGACCGACGTCGCCTTTCACCCGGACAATGTGCAGCGCATCACGACCCTGGTGGCCGATGCCACGCAGCTGTTCATCGAATGTGTGTTTCTCGACGAGGACGCCGGCCATGGCGCCCGCAAGCTGCATCTCACCGCACGGCAGGCCGGCCGCATCGCGCGTGCGGCCGGTGCCAGGCTGGTGATTCCCTTCCATTTTTCACCCCGCTATGCGGGCCGTGAGGACGAGCTGCGCGCGGAGATGGAGGCGGCGCGGGCCGGATTGGCCTGTTGATGTTTTCTTGATTCATGACACCACACCGTTCGGGCTGAGCCTGTCGAAGCCTGTCGAAGCCTGTCCTGCGCCTGACGAAGGCCCCTTCGACAAGCTCAGGGCGAACGGTGGTCAGTTGACGGTCATGATTTATGGAAATCTCAATGAGACGCCGCGCGGCAAGCGGTTTAAAGACTACGACGCCGCATCGACACCATGCAACTGCTTGTGCCCCCGGTCCATGTACATCTGCGCCACGCGTTCCGCCACGCGCCTGTCCTTGAAGTAGCCCATGACAGCCCGGTATGATTCCCGGCCATGTCCCCCTCAGATCATCTGCCATGTTCGACCACCTGATTCCTTTCCTTCTGCACTGGGCCATCACCGCGCTGTCGCTCTGGATGGCCAGTCGCGTCTTTCGGGGAATCAGCTTTGACGACACCTCGTCGCTGGTCATCTCGGCCCTGCTGCTCGGTTTTGCGAATGCCATTGTCAAGCCGCTGGTCATTGTCCTGACCTTGCCGCTGACCTTGTTGACCTTCGGCCTGTTCCTGCTGGTCATCAATGCCTTGATGATTCTGCTGGTCTCCGCGCTGGTGCGCGGCTTCAAGGTCTCGGGCTTCTGGACGGCCTTTTTTGCCAGCATCTTCATCGCGGTGTTGAGCTGGGTGATAGGTGCCTTCGTGCTCGTTGGCAGCGGGCCCGATGCCATCCAGATGCAGATGCCCCGCAGCGGCGTGTGGCTCTGAGTCCGGCAGACACCGGCTCGACCCAAAAAATCAGGTCAAATCACCCACCAGCCCAGATGGGGCGGGCGCAAGCAGCTATCTTTTACATAGCAAATCAAGTGCGCCAGTGGCGCCGGCCGGTCGCCGGCTTGCTACAAAATCAGGAGCTGCTGGCGCCCGCTGACCAAGGGCCAGAGGCCAAAAAGGCTTGATTTTTCCAGCCAGCTACTCGCTGACCCCGCCCTTGCCGCGCGAGGCCTTGATTTCCGAACGCTGGCTTTTTCCCGCCAGGCGCCGCTGCTTCGAGCCATAGGTAGGCTTGGTGGCGCGGCGCACGCGCGGCGGTGTGGCGACGCTGTTGACGATTTCGTTGAGCCGGGCCAGCGCGTCGGCGCGGTTCATCTCCTGGCTGCGGTGTTGCTGGGCCTTGAGCACCAGCACACCTTCCTGCGTGATGCGGCTGTCGCGCAGGCAAAGCAGCCGCTCCTTCACATCCTCGGGCAGCGAAGAGGCCATGATGTCAAAGCGCAGGTGCACCGCGCTGGACACCTTGTTGACGTTTTGCCCACCAGCGCCCTGCGCACGGATGGCACTGATCTCGACTTCGGCTTCGTTGACTTCCAGGGGCATGGGGCATTCTAGAAGAGACGCTGCTATTGAATGAATCAAGTCTGTGGCCTCCTCGTTCCTTCCATGTGCACCAGCAAACCCATCACGTCAGAAAAGAGAACAAGAGCCAGGTCACGCCTGAGTTCCCCCCAGCACACCCGCCCCGAATCCCGCACAATCCCCTGATCCGACCGGCCTTTCATGCACACCCGACACTTCCTCCAGCTCATCGCCCTGTCCGCCCTCTGGGGTGGCTCCTTCCCCCTGCTGCGCATCGCCAGCCCGGCCTTCGGCCCGTGGCTGCTGGCCGGTGTGCGCTGCATCCTGGCGGCGCTGGTACTGACCCTGCTGATGCGTGCGCTGCGCGAGCACTGGCCGCCGCGTGCAGCGTGGCCGCGCCTGGCGCTGCTCAGTGTGCTGACCGTGGTCGCGCCCTTTGTGCTGTTCAACTGGGCCGCGCTGGTGATCCCGGCCGGGTATTCGGCGGTGCTCAACGCGACGGCGCCGCTGTTCGGCGTGCTGGGTGCCGCGCTGGCGCGCGAGGAGCGGCTCTCGGCGCGCCGCCTGTTCGGTTGTGCCGTGGGTTTTGCCGGTGTCGCCCTGCTGGTGCAGCTGGGGCCGGTGGCGGTGACGCCCCGCGTTGTGCTGGCCGCGCTGGCCTGCACCGCCGCTGCCGCCGCCTATGGCTTTGGCGCCATCCTGATGAAACGCGCGACCATGGCGCACGACCCGCTGCCGGCCTCGGCCGTGGTGCATGTGGCGGCCGCGCTGATCCTGCTGCTGCCTTCCGGTATCGCCCTGCCCTCGGCCCACTACACCAGCGGCGCACTGATCGCCGTGGCGGTGCTGGGCATCTTCACCTCGGGCCTGATGTACTGGATCAGCATGCGCCTGATGCGCGAAATCACGGCCAGCGCCGCCACCTCGGCGGCATTCATGATTCCGCTGTTCGGCGTCGCCTGGGGCGGCATGTTTCTCGGCGAGCCGGTCACCTGGGGCATGGCGCCGGGCTGCGTGCTGGTGCTGGCCGCCACGGCGCTGATCACCGGCTTCAACCCCTTGCGCGCCCCGCCGGAACGCTGAACGGTTCAGCGCCGGACGCTACTGTATTGATAGCTGCTGGCGCCCGTGAAACAAGGGCTGGAGGCATAAATCTCTTTGACAATCACGTCCTGAACTCCCTCTCCCTATGGGAGAGGGTTGGGGTGAGGGCCGCCAGCTGCTCACTTGCTGCAACTTGACGCGCGGGTCGCTGCCCTCACCCCTGCCCTGCCCTGCATCAGTCTCCCCCAGCGGGAGAGGGGTTCAGACCGTCCAGGCTGCGCTGAACGCGCCAGGCCCGGTAGGCACACGCTGTCGCAATCAGGCTGGCGGCCAGGCAGGCCCAGTACACACTGACCAGCCCGAACGCCGAACTCAGCAGCCCGCCGACCAGCCCCCCCAGCACACCCGGCAAGCCGTAAGCCACCACCACGTACAGCGCCTGGCCACGGCCGCGCAGCCGCCCGGGGAAGTGGTGCGACAGCAGCGCGATGCAGACCGTGTGGTGCGTCGCAAACGTCAGCGCGTGCAGCGCCTGCGCAAACAGCATGAGCAGCAGCACGCCGGGCCAGACGGCGGTGATGCCCATGCGCAGCGCCATGGCGGCCGAACACACCATCAGCCAGGCGGTCAGGCTCAGCCGCGGCAGCCAGCGGCCCTGGGTGTAGAACCAGCCGATTTCCACCACCACCGAAAACGCCCACAACACGCCGATCATGGTTTTGCTGTAGCCGTTCGCGTCGAGGTACAGCGAGAAAAAGACGTAGATGCTGATATGCGCCAGCACATGAAAAAACGCCGATGCAAAAAACCACACCACGGCGCGCTGGCGAAGAATCGGCCACACCGGCAGCTTCAGGTCGTGGGCACTGACCGCCTCCTTCAGGTCCGGCAGCAGCCAGACACTGACCGTCACGGCCAGCAGCGAGAGGAAGGTCCAGGCCGGAAAGTGTTCCATGCCAAAAATCTCGAACCAGCTGCCCGCGGCAAACACCGTGAACAGGAAGCCCAGCGAGCCCCACAGGCGCACGCGCCCGTAACGCCGCGCGTCAAAGGCCCCGCCCTGGCTGATCAGGTGCGCCATGGCGGCTTCGCTCATGGGCATCATGGAACTGGTGTGGGTGAACATCACCAGCAGCACCGCCGTGAGCCACCAGACGCCGTAAGTGGATTCAAAGTCCAGCCACAGGCCGAGGGACGAGATCAGCGCCACCGTGGCGCCGTAACGCAGCAGCTTGACGCGCTCCCCGGTGTGGTCGCTCAGCGCGCCCCAGCCGTAGGGCGCAAACAGCCGCGTGGCGGCCTGCACCGAGGTCAGCAGGCTGATCGCCAGGATGCTGAAACCCAGGTCCTTGAGCCACAGCGGCAGGTACGGGTTGAAAAACCCGATGTGCGCAAAATAACTGGCCGACAGTGCCGCAAACGGCACCAGCTGGCGGCGCCTGGCCGCAGCTTCTGGCATGGTCAGGACCTGTTCACACGGAGCCCTTGATCGCCTGCATGGGCGGCACCACGTCGCCGCATTGCGCGCGCTGGTGCAGGGCATGCTCCATCACCACCAGCGCCAGCATGGCCTCGGCAATCGGCGTGGCGCGTATGCCCACGCACGGGTCGTGCCGGCCCTTGGTGACCACGTTGGTCGGCGCGCCGGCCATGTCCACCGACTCGCGCGGCGTGAGGATGGAACTGGTCGGTTTGATGGCGATGGACACTTCGAGGTCCTGCCCGGTGCTGATGCCGCCCAGCACACCGCCGGCGTTGTTGGACTTGAAGCCCGCGGGCGACAGCGAGTCACCGTGCGTGGTGCCGCGCTGCGTGACGCTGGCAAAACCGGCGCCGATCTCGACACCCTTCACCGCGTTGATGCCCATCATGGCAAAGGCGATGTCGGCGTCGAGCTTGTCGAACAGCGGCTCGCCCAGGCCCACCGGCATGCCCGTGGCCGTGACGCGGATGCGCGCGCCGCAGGAGTCGCCGGCCTTGCGCAACTCGTCCATGTAGGCTTCCAGCTTGGCTACATCGGCTACCGGCGCAAAAAACGGGTTGTTCGGCACGTGCTCCCAGGCCTCGAAAGGAATGGCGATGTCGCCGATCTGCGTCATGCAGCCGCGAAAGGTGGTGCCGTAGGTCTGAAGCAGCCACTTCTTGGCCACCGCACCGGCCGCCACCATGGGCGCCGTCAGCCGGGCCGACGCCCTGCCGCCGCCGCGCGGGTCGCGAATGCCGTACTTCTGCAAATAGCTGTAGTCCGCATGGCCGGGCCGGAAGGTGTCCAGGATGTTGCCGTAGTCCTTGCTGCGCTGGTCGGTGTTCTTGATCAGCAGGCAGATCGGCGTGCCGGTGGTTTTGCCCTCGTAGACGCCGGAAAGAATCTCCACCGCGTCCGGTTCGTTGCGCTGCGTCACATACTTGCTGGTGCCGGGCCGTCGCCGGTCCAGGTCGCCCTGGATGTCCGCCTCGCTCAGCGCCATGCCCGGCGGGCAGCCGTCAATCACGCAGCCAATGGCCGGGCCGTGGGATTCACCGAAGTTGGTGACTGCGAATAGGGTGCCGAAGGTATTTCCACTCATAGGGCTGATTATCCCAGAGGGAAGGGGTAATGCGATGGCCAGAAATTGAGCTATCTGAGATACTGTTTTTTGCCCCTCCCCCCGCGTCACAATGGTTGTCGCCCCAATAGAACCAAGAACCTGGGGGCGGCGATGAAGGAAAGAAGTGGCACGATACGGACAAGCATTTAAGGAGCGCGCAGTAGCGCGGTTGTTGCCGCCTGAAAGCGCGGCAGTGCAAGAAGTGAGAAAAACCTGATCAGCCATGTGCCGTTGCCGCACGCCGGCTACATGCGCCGCGTCTACCCCGGCTTCGTGCAGCTCAGCGCCTTCCTGAGCATGAACCTGGACCGCCACAAGAAGTCGTTCAAGGACCTGTACCAGCACCTGGTCGATGGCGACATCGACAAGGCCAACGTGATCCGGGTGTTTTATGACGAGTACCTGGCCGTCAACGACCTGCCGGCCGAGTTCTATCTGGAAACGGTTGAAAAAGTGTTCCAGACCTACGACCTGGCGCTCGGCAAGCTCAGCTACCGCGGCCGCCTCGTCAAGCCCGCAGCGATCCGCCGCACCGCGTTGATGACGGTCGAAGGCGAGCGCGACGACATCTGCTCCGTCGGCCAGACGGTGACGGCGCAGGACCTGTGCAGCAGCAACCGCCCCTTCATGAAAACCCACCATGTGCAGACCGGTGTGGCG
This sequence comes from Polaromonas sp., assembly GCF_029945925.1. Lineage (GTDB taxonomy): Bacteria > Pseudomonadota > Gammaproteobacteria > Burkholderiales > Burkholderiaceae_C > Polaromonas. The sequence goes on from NZ_JAQSDN010000004.1 coordinate 70,206, forward strand.
CACTATGGCGTGTTCAGCGGCCGCAAGTGGAATACGCAGATTTACCCGCGGGTGCGGGAGATGATTCACGCCAGCATGGGGTGAATTTGAAGCGAAATCGGTCTCCAGCCCTTTAAGGACGGGCGCGAGCAGCTATTGAATTTGTAGCACTCGAAGGGTATCAGCGTGTCATTCCGGACTCGATCCGGAATCCATATCTGATGACTTGTGCTGTGGTGAGTTGCCAGCAGGCCGGGCATCCCACGGCTTGCTGGCAAACCACCATCGGTTGAAAAGGAAAAGAGCGTCCCCGAATCCGCTTCGGAAAGAGGCTCTACCGCCCCTCAGAGTTTGGTCTCTGGTGTCTCGTCTTCTTCAGCCGGCCAGTCGCGAATATAGGCCTTGAGCATCTTGTTCTCGAAGTTCTGGCCGTCCACCACAGCCTTAGCCACGTCGTAAAACGAGATCACGCCTTCAAGCACTTTCTTGTTGAGCACCGGCATGTAGCGCGCATGGCGGCCCAGCATCATGCGGCGGACTTCGTCGATCTCGGTGTCGGGTGTGCAGGTCAGCGGCGCATCGTCCATGGCCGTGCGTACCAGCGTGTTGCCGATCTCGCCGCCGTTTTTGACCAGGCACAAGATCACCTCACGGAAGGTCAGCATGCCCACCAGGTCGCCGTGTTCCATGACAACCAGCGAACCGATGTCTTTTTCCGCCATGATCTGGGTCGCCTTGAACAGCGGCTCATCGGGCTGGACGGTGTAAAGCGTGTTGCCTTTGACGCGCAGGATATCAAGGACTTTCATGGGGCACTCCTTCAGGAATTTGTCTCGGCAGTCTGCAGGTTCTTCCCCGGTGCCGCCCGGCGGAAAATTCAGTTCAAATATAGCCCACAATTCGTTTGCAAGCCACCTCAAGTTGTTTCGGGCTGGCCGCCGTTTTCGTCTATCCCTTCCGCCATTTTCTGGAGACACCATGTCTGGCTACTCTGACCCGGGCTTCGACACGCTGGCCCTGCATGCCGGCGCCGCGCCCGACCCGGCCACCGGCGCGCGCGCCGTGCCGATTCACCTGACCACTTCGTTTGTCTTCGAATCCAGCGACCACGCCGCCAGCCTGTTCAACCTGGAGCGCGCCGGCCACGTCTATTCGCGCATCAGCAACCCGACCAACGCGGTGCTGGAGCAGCGCGTCGCCGCGCTGGAAGGCGGCATAGGCGCCATCAGCACCGCCAGCGGCCAGGCGGCGCTGCACCTGAGCATTGCCACCCTGATGGGCGCGGGTTCACACATCGTCGCCTCCACCGCGCTGTACGGGGGCAGCCAGAACCTTTTGCACTACACGATGCGGCGTTTCGGCATTGAAACGACCTTCGTCCAACCCGGTGACATGGATGGCTGGCGCGCTGCGGTTCGGCCGAATACCAAACTCTTTTTTGGCGAAACCGTGGGCAACCCGGGCCTGGACGTGCTGGACATACCCACCGTGTCAAACATCGCGCACGAGGCCGGCGTGCCGCTGCTGGTGGACTCGACGCTGACCTCGCCCTGGCTGGTCAAGCCTTTCGAGCACGGCGCCGACCTGGTCTACCACTCGGCCACCAAGTTCCTGAGCGGCCACGGCACGGTGATCGGTGGCATTGTGGTGGACGGCGGCAGCTTTGACTGGGAAAAGTCCGGCAAATTCGCCGAACTGACCGAGGCCTACGACGGTTTTCACAACATGGTGTTCAGCGAGGAAAGCACCGTCGGCGCGTTTCTGCTGCGCGCGCGCCGCGAAGGCCTGCGCGACTTCGGCGCCTGCATGAGCCCGCACACCGCGTGGCTGATTTTGCAGGGCATTGAAACCCTGCCGCTGCGCATGGCGCGGCACATGAGCAATACCGAAAAAGTCGTCGCCTTTCTGGCCAGCCACCCGCTGGTGGCGCGCGTCGGCCACCCGATGCTCGAGACGCACCCCAGCCACGCGCTGGCCAAAAAGCTGCTGCCGCGCGGCGCCGGCTCGGTGTTCAGCTTCGACATCAAGGGCAAGCGCGAGCAGGGCAAGGCCTTCATCGAAACCCTCAAGGTCTTCAGCCACCTGGCCAACGTCGGCGACTGCCGCAGTCTGGTGATTCACCCGGCCAGTACCACCCATTTCCGCATGACCGACGAGGCGCTGGCGGGCGCCGGCATCACGCAGGGCACGATACGCCTGTCCATCGGCCTGGAAGATCCGGACGATCTGATCGACGACCTGAAGCGGGCGCTGAAGGCGGCTGAAAAAGCGGCCTGAAAAGAAACAACAACTACCGTTCGGGCTGAGCCTGTCGAAGCCCTTCGACAAGCTCAGGGCGAACGGTCTGGAGACCCCCTGATATGTATTTGCAAGTCAACGGCCACACCACTTATTGCTACACCGGCGGCAAGCCCTTCGATGCGGCCAAACCCACGGTGGTTTTCATCCACGGCGTGCTCAACGACCACAGCGTCTGGATTCTGCAGACGCGCTACCTGGCCCACCACGGCTGGAACGTGCTGGCCGTCGATTTGCCCGGCCACTGCAAAAGCGAAGGCGAGGCGCCGGCCAGCGTGGAAGAGGCCGCCGACTTTGTGGCCGCCCTGCTCGACGCGGCCGGCGTGCAGCGCGCCGCCCTGGTTGGCCACAGCTGGGGTTCGCTGATTGCGCTGGAGGCCGCCTCCCGGCTGAAAGAGCGGGTGAGCCACCTCGTGCTGGTTGGCATCGCCTACCCGATGAAGGTGTCCTCCGCTTTGCTGGACGCCGCCTTGAACGAGCCGATGAAGGCGCTGACCATGATCAATGTGTTTTCGCGCAGCACCCTGGCCGCACCGCCCTCGGCGCTGGGCCCGGGCACCTGGGTCTACGGCGCCAGCATGGCGCTGGGCCGGCGCGTGCTGGCCAGCAACACCAAAGTCAATGTCTTTCACCGCGGCTTCAAGGCCTGCGACAGTTATGCGAACGGCGACAACGCCATCACGCAGATCACCTGCCCGGTGTTGTTCCTGCTCGGCGCGCAGGACCAGATGACGCCCGCCAAAGCCGCGCAGCCGCTGATCGCCAAGGCGCGCGCCAGCGGCAAAACCGTGCAGGTCGCCAGCCTGCCGGTCGGCCACCACCAGATGACCGAGGCGCCCGAACAGACGCTGTTTGCGATGCGGGATTTCCTGAAAACCCCGTGACATGATGGGCAAGGCGCGACCGCCGCGCCACGCCGCGGCCCCAAGCGCCGGTTGAGGTCCGCGTAATGTGCTCTTCAGTTGATTACCATCAAGTTCCGATCGCGACCGGGCGGTACAGTGGCAGTTCCATCACGCACAACAACACAACTACCTCCACGATTGCCATGACTTCCACCTCACGCCGCACCTTTGTCATTCACGCCCTCACCGCCAGCGGAGCGCTGGCTGCCAGCAGCCTGGCGCTGTCCCAGACCGCGGCCGCGCCCATGGTCAAGGACACCGACGCCAACGCCGTCGCCTTGGGCTACAAGGCCGACGGCAGCAAGACCGACACCAAGAAATACCCGAAGTACGCCGCCAGCCAGAACTGCGCCAACTGCGCGCTGTACCAAGGCAAGGCGACCGACGCGGCCGCAGCTTGCCCCCTGTTCGCCGGCAAGCAGGTCGCAGCCAAGGCCTGGTGCAGCGCCTGGGCGAAAAAAGCCGCCTGATCACCCGGCCCGGCGTGGGGCGGTGCTGAAACGCACCACCCGAAAAAACAACGCCCTGCCGCTGCCGGAACAGGCCGCTACCATGGGGCCATGACCGAGCACATCCCCTTGTTCCCGGAAACTCCACACCGGCGCGGCCTGCAGGGGCGCGCTGCCCCGACCTTCCCCAGCCGACCGCCGTTCCCGGCGGGCACCGCATGAACCTGCCGACATGGCTGCAGGTCGTCCTGCGCGAGGGGCTGAACCTGTTGCCCCTGCTCGCCACCTTGCTGCATCTGGCGCTGGCGCTGGCGGTGACCCTGCACGCGCTGCTGACGCGGCGCGACGTGTCCACCACCGTCGCCTGGATCGGGCTGGCCTGGCTGACCCCTGTTGTGGGCGCGCTGCTTTACCTGTTGCTCGGCGTCAACCGCATCCAGCGCGCCGGCGTGGCGCTGGGCATGAAGGCGGCCTGGCAGCGCGAACACCAGCGCGCGCAAGGCGGCGCGCCCGCCATCGGTGCCGCCGCCGGGCCCGACGCGCCCTGCACCCCGGCGCTGGCCGGCATCAACCGCCTGGCCCGGCGAACCACCGGCAATGCCCTGCTGGCCGGCAACGCGGTGACGCCGCTGATCGACGGCGACCAGGCCTACCCCGCCATGCTGGCGGCCATCGCCGGTGCGCGCCATTCGGTCACGCTGGCCACCTATATCTTTGACCTCGACGAGGTCGGCAGCGCTTTTGCCGATGCCCTGGTGCTGGCCAGCCGGCGCGGCGTGGCGGTGCGCGTGCTGGTCGATGCCGTGGGCGGCCGCTACAGCCGCACCCGCATGGTGGCGCACCTGCGCGCGCGTGGCGTCACGGCCGCGGCCTTTCTGCCGCCGCGCTTTCCCGGCCTGCTGGCCTATGCCAACTTGCGCAACCACCGCAAGATCATGGTGGTCGATGGTGCGCAGGGCTTCACCGGCGGCATGAACATCCGGGCCGGGCACCAGTTGTCGCTGCACACCGCCCGTCCCGTACGCTGCCTGCACTTCACGGTGCAGGGCCCGGTGGTGGCCGACATGCAGCGCGCTTTTGCCATCGACTGGGCCTTCAGCACCGGCGAGGCGCTGCTGGGCGACACCTGGTTTGCCGCCGGCAAGGCTTGCGGACCGGTGCTGGCGCGCGGCGTGTCCGACGGCCCGGATGGCGACATCGACCACATGCGGCATGTGATGCTGGGCGCGCTGGCCAGCGCGCAGCGGCGCGTGTGCATCGTGACACCCTACTTCCTGCCCGACGAGGTCCTGCTGACGACGCTGCAGATCACCGCGCTGCGCGGTGTCGCGGTGGACATCGTGCTGCCCGCGCGCAGCAACCTGCCGCTGATGGACTGGGCCATGCGGCCGCAACTGGGCAGCCTGTTCCATGCGGGCTGCCGCGTTCATCTGTCGCCGCCACCGTTTGACCACTCCAAGCTGTTTCTGGTGGACGACGACTGGTCGCTGATCGGTTCGACCAACTGGGACGCGCGCAGCCTGCGGCTGAACTTCGAATACAACCTGGAGTGTCACGACGCCGGGCTGGTGAAACAGCTGGACGTGCTGGTGCGCCAGCGGCTGGCGCAGGCCCGTACGCTCGACGTGGCGCTCCTGGACCGGCAGCCGCTGGCCGGCCAGCTGCGCGACCGGCTGACGGGCCTGCTGTCGCCTTACCTCTGAGCCGGGTGGCCTGGTCACTGCGTGCAAAATGGGAACCATGCAGCCCCTGATCACCACCACCCCGCCGATGTCGCCCGAACGGGCGCGGGAAATTGCCGCCAGCTTCGACCTGCGCGCCCTGCCGCCTGACTTCTACGCCAACCCCTACCCGGTTTACGCCCTGCTGCGCGAAACTGCGCCGGTGCGGCGCATGCCCGACGGCTCGTATTTCCTCACGCGTTACGCCGACCTCGTGGCGGTCTACCGCGATGCGCAGACCTTCAGCTCGGACAAGAAGGTGGAATTCACGCCCAAGTACGGCGAGGGCGCCCCGCTGCTCGAGCACCACACGACCAGCCTGGTCTTCAACGACCCGCCGCTGCACACGCGGGTGCGCAAGCTCATCATGGGCGCCCTCACGCGGCGGGCCATTGCCGACATGGAGGCGGGCCTGGTCACCCTGGTGGACGGCCTGCTCGATGCCATCGAAGCCAGGGGCGGCGGCGACCTGATCGAGGACTTTGCCTCGGCGATTCCGGTGGAGATCATCGGCAACCTGCTGGGCGTGCCGCATGCCGACCGCGGCCCGCTGCGCGACTGGTCGCTGACCATCCTGGGCGCGCTCGAACCCAAACTCACACCCGAACAGGAAGCGCTGGGCAACCACAGCGTCAGCGAGTTCGCGGCTTACCTGCAGACGCTGGTGGCCGAGCGCCGGAAAAATCCGGGCGACCCGGAGCACGATGTGCTGACGCGCCTGATCCAGGGCGAGGAAGCCGGTGAAAAACTCAGCGAAACCGAGCTGCTGCAAAACTGCGTTTTCATCCTCAACGCCGGCCACGAAACCACCACCAACCTGATCGGCAACGCCCTGGTCGCCCTGCAGGAGTGGCCCGACGCGCGGGTACATCTGCTATCAAAAGTGAAGCTGCCTGCTCAGGACGCACAAGGGCCAGAGGCTGATTTGGCTATTGAAATTGACGAGTTCCTGCGTTTCGAGTCGTCCAACCAGCTGGGCAACCGCCGCGCGCTCAAGGCTTGCCAGGTCGGCGGCGTGGACCTGCCCGAAGGTGCGCTGCTCACGCTGTGCATAGGCGCGGCGAACCGCGACCCGGCGCAATTCGACCACCCCGAACAGCTGGACCTGACGCGCGAAAACAACCGGCACCTGGCCTTTGGTTTCGGCATCCACCAGTGCGCCGGCCTGAGCCTGGCGCGGCTGGAGGGCCGCATCGCCGTCGGGCGCTTTCTGCAGCGTTTCCCCGACTACCGCCTGACCGTTGCGCCGACCCGCGGCGGGCGCGCACGTTTCCGGGGCTTTCTGAACGCGCCGTTTGCCGTGGGCTCAAGCTGAGTTGATCTGTCGGTGCAGCGCTTGCACCAGATCCGTCAGCGCCTGATCGGCCGAACCGGCGACCATGGCTTTGTTTTCCAGCGACGCCAGCAAACGCGACAAGGTTCCGGCATGCGGCAACAAGGGCCCCGCGAAGCGAAGCGCCGCGCCATCGGCAATCAGCAGCGTCGGAAAAGTCTCGATGTCGAGCTCGCCCACCAGTTCGGCATCCTCTTCGATGTCCAGCCAGAGAAAACGCATGCCGGGGTGCGCCGCGACCACCTGGTCAAACACAGGCCGGTAGTCCCGGCAGGTGCCGCACCAGCCGGCACAAAGACAGGCTACCCAGCGCCCGGCAGGAAACAGCAAAGAATGAGGCATGGCTGCAATTGTGCGTGAGCGTGGCTATCATGGCGCAACAAGGACTATTCAGGAGACCCGCCATGGACACCACCCACACCAGCTCCCCGCCACCAGCGGCAGACGCCAGAGCCTTCAAAAGTTTTGCCGGGTTTTATCCCTTCTACCTGAGCGAGCACAGCAACCGCACCTGCCGCCGCCTGCACTTCGCGGGCTCCAGCCTCTCGCTGCTGTGCCTGGCCGCGCTGGTCGCCACACGCAACCCGTGGTGGCTGCTGGCCGGCCTGCTGTGCGGCTACGGCTTTGCCTGGGTCGGCCATTTCGTGTTTGAAAAGAACAAGCCCGCCTCCTTCAAGCGCCCGCTCTACAGCTTCATGGGTGACTGGGTCATGTACAAGGACATCTGGACCGGCAAGGTCAAGATCTGATGAACACCAACAACGGCATCCCCCTGCAGCTCGACGCCCGGGCTGTGGACATTCTCTCCGGCATCACCACCGCCACCCTGACCACGCTGCTGCTGAAAAAAGGCCTGCGCAATGTCTGGCTGCGCGGCGCGCGTCCGCTGCGCACCGGCCAGCCGCGCCTGGTGGGCCGCGCCTTCACCTTGCGTTTTGTACCTGCGCGCGAGGACCTAGTACATCAACACGTAAGTTTCGAAACATAGTATCGCCCAAGCTTTGTATCT
>NZ_JAQSDN010000005.1 GCF_029945925.1 Polaromonas sp.
TGCGCAGCATGCGATTGACGAGCTGACTGGTCAGCATCAGGCGCTTGCCGTCGTGCATCAGGTGCTTGCGGCCGGGTAAGCGCCAGAGCTGGAACAGCAGCGCATCGGCCGTGGGATCGGCATCGGGATAGACCTGGACTACCGAGGATGGATCAGGGAACCAGTCGGGGTGCGCGTCGCGTGCATCGCGCGCGGGGTCTTCCAGCAGGCGCAAGCCCCAGCGAAGCGCCTCGTGCTGCGGATGGCGCCGGTGGCGTTGCCAGGCGCGCCGGTATTCCGCGTTGCGCCGCAGGTATTCCCAAGCCAGCGCGGGGCCGTCCAGATGCAGGACGTACAGGTATGCAGCACTGGGATGCCAGTGAACAGCGCTCGAATCTGCCATGGTGCAAGCTCCTCTCGGATAGAATGAAATCAATCGCCACCCGGGGATACGGCGGGCAAGACCATCTCAGTCTTCGACTGCTATGAGTCAACAAGGTTTTCAATTGATGAGGATAAGGGTCAGTCCATCATCAGCCTGCGCCGGCAAGCGTGTTGAGACAGCGTTGTGCCGTTGCTGCACTGAATAGCGATCAATCGTTGATCGATCCGTCGGCCCGAGCCAGCCGTGCGTATTCAGACAGTCGCCGCTTTGGCGTGAAATGCAAATCACGTACAACGGCCAGGTTCTGTGGTCCGCGAATGCCTTCCAGGACGGACAACCGAACATGACCAAGTTCCGGTGCGCCTATACCGAGGTCGATCAGGCCGAAAGCGGTGTCGCCGTCGTCGGGACTGAGTTCGGTCAAGAGCCAGGTCGCATGCGCATCCAGGGTGAACAGCTTGACAACCGGCAGCGGGTCGCGCTTCTCGCCGCGCGCGGCGGCAGCGCCGTTGTCCAGCAGTTGGACGCGGTGATCGTCGGTGATGAGTGGTTTCATGGTCGCTGCGCGAAAGTGGTCACGATCAACGAGACAATAGTTTTGTGAAAACGTGCCGATGCGTCAAAGATTGACTGTAGCAAGTGTGCTTCTGCGCCAAATCGCCAAAGCGGATTCCACCGAATCCGTGGGTACACGAATCGGCGATTGCGTAAGTACGGCAGCTATGATTTCAGTAGATGCGGCTTTCAGCATAGGCCCGCCCGCAACAAGTTCAAGCACGAAAAAATGAACACTAATCCAGGCGCAAAGGGGCAAATAGGCGAATAAAGGGCGCTACCCGGCGGCAGCGCCCGTATGACGGCTAGGTCACGATACGCTCTGCGTGCCGCGCTTCACGCGCATAGGCACTGATTGCCTTCGTGGCAACGAAGTGCAGATCCCGCTCAATTGGAAGACCAAGACGGCCACGCACCGATTGCAACTCGGCGAGACTCACATAGCCCAGCTCCGGGAAGTCTTGCCCCAGGTCGCAGAGCCCGAAGGCATGGTCGTGGTCGTCCGGGTCGATTTCGGTGAGCAGCCAGGTCGCGCCTGCGTCAGGGGTGAACAACTTGACTACGGGCGGTGGGTCGAAGCCGTCGTTGTCGAGGGACTGCTGGCCGTTGGCCAGCAATTGCGCACGCAGTGTTTCGGTGATGAGGTTCATGATTGCAACTCCTTGAATGGACGCTCCCGATCGGAGCGCTGCGATCCGGGCGCACGCGCAAAGCGCGGCCGTCACACCCCCAACACGGGCGAAGCCGGCGCGGGCCGGGGGTTGACGGGCGTGCGGCGTGCGCCAAGCTGCGCTGCTTATCCGGTCGGTGATGCGGCCATGCGCTACAGGAGTGGCGTCGTCATGAAGCGCCGCAACGCTGCGATGAACAGCGGTCGGCGTCAGACCCAGTTCGATGGCGCATAAGGTCTTGCATGCCGATCAGGCGCAGCCTGTTCGGCGCATTGCGAGGGGTGCCAAGCACAGCGCGGCGGGGATGGGCGTCGAGTCGATCCCCTAGAGGGCAAGCAAAGCGCGCAGGCGTCAGCGATGGAAGCCGAAAGGGCGAGACGCCACCGGTGGCTCGATGCCCAGCACGACAGCGTGACCCGGCAGCGCCGGGGACGCACGAACGCCTTCCATGCCGATGCACCAGGATTCGTAGAACCTGGAATGTGTCGTTGCCCAAACTCATGAAAGCGCGGAACCGTTTTCACTCATCTCCGTGAAACTACAGAACCGTAAATCCGTAGAAGCGGCTTTGCGCCCAAGCACGGATACGGATGCACGGTTCCACGGCTCCACGGCTCCACGGCTCCACGTTTCCACGGGATTCCGTACTCCGCCAATCAGCGATTCAGTGCATGAAATGAGGCGGCCCGCGCTGTGAAGCGCGAGCCGCTGATGGTGAATGCAAAAACGCCCCGCCGCATGGGCGGGGCGCCGAGGGCGACGATTACTCGCTCTTGCTGCGCGACCAGATCAGGTTGTGCGCGCCGTCTTCGCCTTCGACCAGGCGGGCATAGATGGTCGCCGGGAACGACGGGTCATCCAGGGTTGCCGACAGGTAGGGCCGTTCCGCCTTGCTGATTTTCTTCCACGCCGCGCCGATCTCGAAGTTGCCGGCGACGATGCGGTAGTCTGGAGCGTTGTCGCTCTCCTTGGTGTTGGGAACGAATTTGACCTTGACGTTGAGCGTCAGGGTGCGAACCGTGCCGGAGAAGCTGCCGTTCTGTGCGGTAAAGATGCCGATGTTTGCCATGATGTAGTTCCTTTCGGTGAATCAAGGTCGCGCCCATCGCGGCCTTGTCGGTGATCCAAAGGGCGAGGTACGGGCGGGCTGCACCGCAAAGCGGCCGCAACGCAGTGGAGGACCGGGAGGCGCGGCGATTTTGTTGCGCGAGGAAGGCACACCGTGCCGGGGAAAATCGTTGCGCCGGACGGTTGCAGCCATGAAGCCCGAGGCGCAGCCGGTGCCTCGCCAGGATTCACGACAAGCCAAGGCCGCCGTTGGGTGCGATCCTCACCGAAAGGCAGCATGGCCCCGGCATCCCCGCGCAGAAGCGTTGCCGGCACGCACCCCATCGCAGGCAAGGTCGGTTCCGAATCACCAAGGATGAACGCTCCTCGCGCATTGGCGCGGGCTTGATGGATTGCGGCGTGGATGGCTCTGGGCATGGTGGACGGCCTGTCGGTGAGCCGCCGTCGTTTCTGGCGACCTGCCCGCCAGCGTCGGGGACGGTGCGTCATTGCACAACCGGGCGCAGCAAAGTCTGTCGCACTCCGCCGTCCCGCCCATGCGGCGGGATGCGTTTTGGTGAAGCCGGATGACCGGCCTACGGCCAGAGACGGGCGACAGACCAACGCCGTGAGGCGAGCGCCACTGCGTGCTGCAAGCACGCCTGGCTAGAGATAAGCAAAGCGCATAGCGCGCTGGCGTCAGCCGACCGTAGGGAGGGAACGCTGGAAGCCCGAGAGGGGTGAGACGCCATCGGGCGGCTCGATGCCACGCACGACAGCGCGGCCCGGCTATGCCGGGAGACGCAAAGAAATTTCAGCCAGGAAGTCGAGGTGATCTATGCGTAGCATCAAGCATGCATAGACTGAATGCCCTTGCCAGCGATGGCGAACACTTGCAGCCATCAAGCGGTCGCGTAGCGATCGCCGCCGCGCGCCCAGACGAAACGGATGGGCGCGCGGCGGCCCGGCATAGCCGCCCGCTGCTTTGCCTTTGGTGTCGAGGGGCATTGCGCCCCCTCGCTGATTCAGTCGGTCAAGCCTTGAGCCGCTTCATGCCTTCGGCCAGCATCCACAATGCCCGGTTGATCTTCACGTTCTGGTCAATGCCTTGAATTGGCCGGGTGCTGTGTTTGCGCCCGGTGGCATTACGTCCCTGAAGCCCGCCTTGCGTCAGGTTTTCTTGCACGCGGTTATAGGCGCTCCACAAGTCGGGTCGGTCATCATCGCGGCGGCGCGGCATCAATAGCTGTGACTCGGTGATGGGTGCAGGCGTGGCCGGGTCGTCGTATTTGAGGGACAGCGCCGCATGGGCGAACACCTCGGCCTCGCCCCGGTTAAGCGTGATAGCGCACATTTCGTCACGGCGTTCACGCACCAGATCGAAACCGTCTAGCACGTCATACGCACCCTCGATCACTTGCCCGACCACATCGCCTTTGTGCGGAATGCGCAGATCGGCCACGGTGTCGCCGCATACCAAACCGTTTTTACAGACGAATCTGAACATGCCCGCCAACATTTGATAGCTGCTGGTGCCGTCGTGTGAGTTCAGCAGAATGATTTCGTTGGCCTCTGCGCCGTTGATCTGGTTGGCATGGCGCAGCCGCACCATGTGTTTGGTGTGTTCGCGCTTGCCTTCGTCACGCACGCGGGTCTGGCACACCATGAATGGCTGGAATCCTTCCTTGCGCAGTTCGGAAAGCACCGCCCCGGTCGCAATGTAGCGGTAACGGTCTGAGCGGCTTTCGTGCTTGTCCTCGGCAAAGATGGACGGGGCCACGGCGCGAATCTGATCATCTGACAGCGGATGATCGGTGCGCAGCATCGGCGAGCGGGAAGCGAAACGGGAACTGAGTTGCATGGTTTTTCTCCAAAGATTGAGGCTGTGGTTTCAAAGCTGACCGGATTCCAAGATTCAGAGCCCGGTATTTGGCTTTGGTGGGTTCGGCGCAGAGACCTGGGCCGGTCCCTGTTTGCCGCCGTCTTTCCTGAGTTCATCGCCCGCGAAAAACCGGGCCAGCGAGGGACTGGCTGTCAAGGAAGAAGCGCAGGGTTGGTGCGGCCCGCAGCCAACGGCGAGGACTCGGCCCGGCGCGCCTTGACGGACAGGCACCGCGGGCTAAGGTCGCGGGAGAAAGCGATGCACTTGGGGAAAGACGATCAGCGGTCCGATGGGCCAGGGAATACGCCGAAACCAACGCCGCGCGGCGAGCGCCACTGCGTGCTGCAAGCACGCCTGGCTAGAGGTACGCAAAGCGCGTAGCGCGGTAACAACATCGTGTGCTGGCCGATCAGACGCAGCCTGTTCGGCGGTCCTATGGGGCGCCAAGCCTGCGCGGCGGGGTGGGCGTCAGCCGACCCCAGGAGGCAAGTGCAGCGCGCAGCTTTCTCGACGCCAAGGACACAGTAAAAAAGGGGGCAAAGCCCCCTCGGGCTACAGCAGCCCGCGTTCGGCAAAACTCAGGATGGCGCTGCCGGCGACGATCAGGTGATCCAGCACCCGTACGTCCACCAGCGCCAGCGCCGACTTCAGCGTCTGCGTCAGCATCTCGTCGGCGCGCGAGGGTTCCGCCACACCTGACGGGTGGTTATGCACCAGCAGCAGCGCAGCGCTGTTCCTGGCCAACGCTTCCTTGACCACCTCGCGCGGATACACCGATGTCTGGCTCACCGTGCCGCGAAACATCTCGACGTATTCGATGACACGGTTCTGTGCGTCCAGATGGATGACGGCGAACACCTCGTGCTCCAGCGCCCCCAGCTTCACCTGCAGGAAGTCGCGCACCACCTGCGGCGAGTTCAGGACTTCGCAGTCGCGCATTTGTCCTGCGAGTACACGCTGCGCAGCCTGCAGCACCTCGTCGGCATTGGCTGGACGGTAGTCGCCTGTGACATCGCGAACGAGAAGGGAAGAATCGAGAGAATGAGTAAGTTGCGACATGATCGTGCTCCAGTCCGAATCGGGCGGAATTGCCCGGAACCGGAGGAACACGGCGCAGCGCAGCAGTCAGGGGTCGAAGACGGCCGCATGGACGCCAGCGTGCCAGGCACGCGCAGCCCTTGACGGCGAGAACGGCGTGGTACGTTGAAGGGAACAGCAAGGCCACCCCACACACTCCACTGCCTTAACGGCAAGCGGCGCGCGCAGGCCCAAAGGGCCGGAGGCGTCAGGGATCAATGCCGAATGGCCGTGACTCGGCACGAGGCGCGGGGCAACGCCCGCGAGCCCGACGGCGGTACGCCGGGATGCCCGGAATCAGCCGACAGGATTCACTGCACAGTAAATATTGCTATTTGGTCGAATATCGATACGGACAAATTAAAACGGCAAATCGTCATCGGGTGCCGCGATCGTTATCGGCACAGTAGCGTGTTTCGTTCTGGCTTCGATTGATTTGATGAAGCGGATCGAACTGGCAACGTGGTTGAAGATGAGCAGGCTTTCCTCGTAGTTGAGGATTGGGTTGTCATGGGCCAGGCTCTTGTTGTTGCGAACGTCACTGAAGGCTTCGAGCACAGAAATGCTGGACTTCAGGATGCGCTCGGTCATCAGCGATTCAAGGTGGCCCGCGTCGCGCAGGCGCTTCACATACTCGCCGAAGATACTGTGCAAAGCTTTGTCACGATTGACTTCAACGCCACGCTGTTCGCACAGCGTGCGCACGTATTTGATGACGAACGTGTGCAGCCGATCCAGAGCCGCTTCGGGCTGGTTTTTCTCGATGGCTTCGCGCACATGTTGAGCAACTGTTTCAAAGTCGCGCTCGTCGACCGTGGCGGTCAGTGCATCCAGTTCGGCGACGGGTGTGTCGCGCATCATGCGGCTGGCGATTTTCCAGCAATCGTCGGTCAGTTCGGTCAATCCTGGCTCGTCGCCCAAACAGTTCTCAGCCTGACCGTACAAGATCAACGCCTGGATGACTTTGCCGACCAGGTGGCTTCCTTCGGCCACCCAGAATCCGCGCAGGCGGTTGGCTTTGGATGTGCCGCGCTCACGATAGACCGCAGCATCGATGTCGCGGCGCGTGTGCTCCTCGAAGAATTCACTGAATGTGCGATCCGTGAAATCGAGCACGTAGCCGCCACTCATGCGGAGCAGCCGTTCCAGTTTGCGACGCTCTATGGAGGACAAATCGGCCATGGGACTTCCTTGGTGCGTAGGCTGCCGATCAGCCATCCGCCTTCGGCAAGTCGGCGGCGCGAACGGCACGCAGCACTTCCCGAAAGACGTCATTGAACGGTGGTAGATGGTTCATCTGGTGCGCGAGACGGGCGGCCCAGAGCCGCCGTAGACGATCTTCCTTGGCGGCAATTGCCTGCTCCATGCCTGCGACGACGCGCTGCCGCAGCATCAACTTGGCATCGAGTTCGGCGCGCATTTCTGCAACGCGCAAGTCGGTAGAGCCGAACAGGTACCAGAGGTCGTACAAGTCGCGCGGTTCATTGCGCGCCCGGTCGCTCAAGGCCAGCAGCTTTTCAACCACGATTTCCTTGATGTCGTAGACCTTTACGGTTGGCCCTTCGGGTAAATCGTCAAAGCTGTTATAGGTGCGATGAATCGGGCGATCTTGCAGCGGGAAGCACAGGACTTCGGTGATCGTGATATCAACCTTCACGTCGTTCGCAGCGGGCAGCGGTCCCTGGTAGCGCAGATAAAACGTGTGGCTGTTCTGGTGGCTGTGGCGGTCCTCGCGGTCGAAAGCGATCCGCAAGCCGCAGGCGGCCTCGACCGCCGCAAAGATTTCGGTTAACCCTGCCAGAATATTTTCGAGGGTGATCGGACGGGTCAAGGTGAAATCCAAGTCTTCCGAAAACCGATAGTCCTCGAACCAGCAGCGTCGCAGGGCCGTGCCACCTTTGAAGGCCAGCACTTCGCGTAGCGGATGACCGGCCAGACCGGTCAGGAACCAGGCCAGCACGTAATCGCGTTCGATGACGGCCTCGGGAATGCGCCGCCCGCCGGCGCTTACCAGCGTGTTCGAGATCAGGGAAATATTGCGTTGTGGAATCATCAGCCAAGCCTTACGGTATCGAGTTCTTCAGGAGTCACGTTGAGCTGGAGCCTCCAACGTGAGAAAAATGCCCCCTCGGCGGGGTGCAGTGGATCAAGGCGCTGGTACGTTGCCGTCAGCATGCCGTGCAATGGTTCCAGCACCAACGCATCGGCCAGGCCATAGTGTTCCAGCAGGTAGCCGAGGCGACGCACGACGGCGCCGACGCCGAGGCGTCGTGCGTAGTCCACCAGCCGTTCGACTTTCAGCACGTCCCGCTTCATCCACAAGCCCTTGGCGACTTCGGTAATGCCGCCGACAAATGCCGGGTGTCGGAGCCCGTCGATGATG
>NZ_JAQSDN010000006.1 GCF_029945925.1 Polaromonas sp.
ACCGTCAACGCAGCAAGGTGCTCTTTGGCCAGGGCTTATTCAGCGTAGCCCTAAGGCGAATGGCACTTACTTAAGTCGCGAATACCGGCAAACCTGTCGGCCGGGCCTGAACCGGGATGACAGGCGGGGACGTGGATGACGCCTGAAGTTGTCATTGCGGGCTTGACCCGCAATCCATGCCTCGCGGGCCTGCGCAGTGGAACATGCGGCATGGATCCCGGCTCAAGGCCGGGATGACAGCCTTTTTGGCTTATGTAAGTGCCATACGTCCTAAGGCCTTGTTGAGTTTCGCTTGGTACTTACTGCATTTGCGCGAGGTCAAACTGCTGAATCTCCTGAGGCCTGGCCACCTGCCCGAGCTGCCCAGCCGTGCCGTTGACACCGCCCAGCAACGCAATGCCCAACCCAAGATCACGCGTAGCCCGGCTGTCCATCGAGATGTCAGCCGTGAAACGCCCGTCTGGGTTCTTGGCCAGTTGCATGTCCAGAAGCGCATCCTGCAGGTTCCACAGCAGCGGCAAGACCCGGCGCTCGGCAAACTCGCTGCGGCTCAGCCCACCCTGCTCGTCCACGCTGTAGGTGAGGTTCTGCAAGCCCTGCTCGAAGCGCTCTTTGGCCGCGGCAATCGACTCGGCCACGCTTTGCGGCGCAGTGGCGGCATCGCTGGTCTGGGTTTGCACCGGTTCCGGTGCATCAAACAGGGCGGTCGGGTTGCCAGCCAGCACCTCCGGTGGCAGCATCTGGGCGCTGGAGGCGCCTTCCTGAAGGGTGGTGCGGCTGAGCACGGCAGCATGGTTCCAGCTGGTGCCGTCGGCAAAGCGTATCTTCTCCAGGGCGTTGGCGCCTTTGCCGGCGTTCTCGAAGTAATTGGCCACGGTCAGCTGGTCGGTGGTGCCGTTGATGCTCAGGACCAGGTCGTTGCCTTGCCGGGCCACGCCCAGATCGGCTTCAGCAATATCGGCCCCCAGCTGCACGGTGTCGCCCGAGGGTTTGCCGGCGTCGAAGTTGACGATGATGTCCTGGCCGCTGCCGCGGCCCCAGACGTAGGTGTCATTGCCCAGCCCGCCGAACAGGACGTTGTTGCCGGCATTGCCTTCGAGGCGGTTGTTCAGCGCATTGCCGACGGCATTGATGTTGGCGCTGCCTGTCAGGGTCAGGCGTTCGACGTTGTCGGCCAGGACGTAGGAGACGCTGGCGTAGACGGTGTCGGTGCCTTCGCCTGCGTTTTCCACCACCAGGTCATCGGGCGAGTCCACCCAGTATTTGTCGTTGCCCAAGCCACCGAACAGGATGTCGGCGCCAGCGCCGCCATCGAGTTCGTCGTTGCCGGCGCCGCCCCAGAGCTTGTTGGAGGCGGCGTTGCCGGTCAATTTGTTGTTCAGCTCGTTGCCCATGCCGGCTTCGGCCGTTCCGGTCAGCGTGAGGTGCTCGACGTTGTCGCCCAGGCTGTAGCTGATGGAAGACTGCACAGTGTCTGTACCTTCCGCGGCGTTCTCCATCACGGTGTCGGCCTGGCTGTCGACGATGTACAGATCGTTGCCTTTGCCGCCCATCATCACATCAGCACCGGCGCCGCCATCCAGAATATTGGCGGCGTTGTTGCCGGTCAATACGTTGGACAGCTCGTTACCGGTCAGGCTGGTCGCCGAGCCGAGCAGGATGCCGTCCTCCACGTTGGCGGCCAGTGTCACGGACAGGCGGCTGATCAGGGTGTCGCGTCCGCCACCTTCGTCTTCCACAATGATGTCGAGGTCGTCTTCGAACAGGTAGGTGTCGTTGCCGGCACCGCCTATCAGGGTGTCCAGCCCTTGTTTGCCGTTGAGGGTGTCGTTGCCGGCGCCGCCTGTGAGGGTGTTGTCGGCGGCATTTCCCTGGAGAAGGTTGTTCAGGTCGTTGCCGGTGCCGTCTATCGTTGCCGTGCCGGTCAGGATGAGGTTCTCGACGTTGGCGCTCAAGGTGTAGGTCACCGAGGCTTCTACCGTGTCCGTGCCTTCATCCGCCCACTCGGTCACCCTATCATTTTCATTGTCTACTTCGTACAGGTCGTCGCCTTCTCCGCCCAGCATGATGTCTGCGCCCAGGCCACCTGTCAGGTGGTCATCACCCCCCATTCCGAAGAGCAGGTCATCGCCGGCTCCGCCTTTGAGCTTGTTGGCCTGATCGTTGCCACGAATCATGTTGCCCAGGCCGTTGCCCGTGCCATCTATGGCCTCACTGCCTTCCAGCATCAGGTCTTCCACATTGGCGCCCAGCTTGAAACTGACCGAAGCCCGCACGGTGTCATGGCCCTCATTGGCTTTTTCAATCGCCTTGTCCAGAACGTCGTCAACGTAGTAGACATCGTCTCCCTTGCCTCCGCTCATGCGGTCCGCGCCGGCCCCGCCGTCGATCACGTCATTGCCCGTGGTTCCGGCCAGTATGTCGTCCGCGTCGGTTCCGGCAATGATGTCCGCAATGTCCAGATTGAAAACAGCCGACACCGTCGCGCCAGCCGCGTCTACGGCCGCTATCTCAATAGTCAAAGGACCGCCCTCGGTATCGGGTGGAATACCTGAGAAAGTCTGCGTGGCGGCATTGAATGCAAGCCAGCCTGGAAGTTCGGTGCCGCCTGAGAGATGAGCGCTTAAAGTTAATACATCACCTGCATCTGAATCTGTGAACGTGCCTGCCGGCAGCGTGTAAGCAAACGCCTTTGTTTGGACTGCGTGCTGGTTGTTGGGTAAAAGCGAAACCACCGGGGCTTGATTAATGCCGGGGTGCACATCAAGGGAAAAAACTTGTACCGCTCGTGCTCCGGCCAGATCAGTGGCAACAAGCTGCAGTGTCAACAGCCCTGCATTCATGTTCCCTGGGGTGCCTTCAAGCTTGCCAGTCACATAATTAAATTTCAACCACGCGGGCAGCGCGGCCCCTCCCTCGCCCTCTACCCGATAAGACAGCCGGTCACCCACATCCCGATCCTCAAAAACTCCGGACGGCAAGACCCAGCTAAAGTGCTGCCCGGCAGTCGCCTCAAGATCGCCTACCTCGTTCACTACCTCCGGTGCGTCGTTGCTATCCGCTATTGTTAACGTGAAAGTTTGCTGCGCCAGCAGCGTGGAGGTTTGATAGGCTTTGACCTCAACCGTCAGTTCACCCACATCCTCATCGAGCGGGGTTCCACTGAAAGTGCCGGTCAGCATGTCAAACTGAAGCCAGGACGGGAGATCCTCACCGGAACCGGCCAACTTGGCGGCATACCTCGCCGTTTTATTGCCTGTCAGGATAAATGCATCGCTGGGAATGGCGAACGACAGCGCTTGGTCTTGCACGGCCCGGATCTCGGGTATCGCCGTGCCGTTGACAATGGCGTTGGTCACCACGACACGCGGTGGTGCCAGTTCAAGCATTTGCTGCATCGACATCGTCGAGCCATCGGCAAACTCAAAAACTTCAATGCCTTGTCCGGCGTCTGCGCCTACATCCGGCATGACTACCTTGATACCGCCGGGTCCACCCCAAGACAGCAGCAAGACATCTTTCGTACCTTCCTCAAGCTCCACCGAACTCCAGCTAAGCTGGAGATCGGCCACCGCAATGCCGTTCCCAAAGCGCACTGTGTCCGCCACGGACTGAAGATAATCAGGGAGGTGATACGCGCCTGGCGCATTCAATGTAGACCGACCCATCGGCAAATTCCAACCTTGGGCCTGCCAACTGTCACTGCGTTCATCTGCGGACGGCCGGGCAAGGTCAATGCGCATCAACTCATTTACGTTTTCAGTTGTTGCCTCTACTTCTCCCGTCAAGCTGTCATGCCCTCCCCGCACCCTAAGCGGATTGATCATGATGCTGGTCAAATCTTGGACGAGTTGCGCGTCGAGCTTCCCGTACCAGCTCGACTGAAATGACACTTGAATCAAGGCACGAGCGGAATCGTAAATCGTATCCCATCCATCGTCCTCGACCGCTACCACATAGGTATCTGCGCCGGCGCCACCGTCCAGGTAGTCGCTTCCTTGGCCGCCGCTGAGCTCGTCATCACCACGCCCGAGCTGAATGATGTCGTCACCTGCACCACCATCGACCCAGTTGGACGAACTGGTGCTGCCGAAGTAATCGTTCCGGACGTGGTCCGCTTTCAGCACGGCATCATTTCCACCCCCCGCTGTTACCAATTTAGAGGCTGTCCCCTCCAGCGTAATCGTATTCGCCTGATCCCCGCCTCTGACATCTTCAATCGTGCTCGAACCTGTCATCACGTATCGGTAGAGTCTCTGTTCATACGTGCCAGTTATCGTGGTAGTCGTGGTGTGGGGTATCTGCGTAACTCTTGTAGTAAATGGCTCCACAAATATCAACTGTCCGTTCGACCCAACATGTATTGACCAACCTGCAGGCGCCCCGAAACTCACCCCGGAAGCAATAGGCACCGCAATGGTTCTGCCACCCGTCGTAACGGACGACGTAGTGAACGTGGTTTGGCTCACTTGATAGCTATAGTCGTGCTGAACTGAACGCAAATAACTTGACTCCCTCGAAATTTCAGAACTGTCCTCAAACGCAGTTATCTCCGCCTCGTCTGATTGCGTCAGCTTGCGCACACGATTAAACGAATAGACGTACTCGTTTCCAGAGCTGTCCGTCATTTGCTGGGTTCCGGTATCCGAGAAGATCCGTCCTTCCAGGGAAAATGGCGAAACCAGCCCGGCATAAAAATTCTCGCGCCGCTGCTCGGGCGTATGGTCCAGCAGCCCTGCAACCGCCAATGCACGCAAATCCATTTCCAGGCCAGACGCGGTTTTCAGAATCCAGCTCCCCGTGCCGACATAAAAATCAGGTATGTAAAAACTGGTATTCAAAGCCGAATTGGTCAACAGCAAGTTTCTTCCAACCCGTGCGTAGGAGAGGCTGTTGTTGTCGCCTTGAACCAGGCGGATGACACTGTCTTCTCCAGCAACCTCCATCACGGTATCGCGGCCTCCGTTCAGGCCCATGACATAGGTGTCGCGCCCTTCGCCACCGTTCAGAATGTCACTGCCTTCGTCGCCATCCAGCACGTCGTCACCGGCACCGCCCATCAGTTCATCATCGCCCTCACCACCATCGAGTCCGTCGTCACCCTTGCCACCAAACAGCCGATCGTTGCCGCCCCCGCCCAGCAGAAAATCGTTGCCGGCGTACCCGTATATCTCGTCATCTTCTGAGGTGTGAGGGTTCTCCGTCAGAGAATGTGCTAGGGCCTCCGAATAGACTTCGGCTTGGCTCAGCGTTGTTCCGTCGGAAAACTTGAATGCGGCTCCGGAAAGGATGACCCCCTCTTTGATCAGCACGGCATCGGCGGCGCCATAGGCCAGCCGGACATAATTGTCCCCGTCCACCACCACGCGGCTGGCGCTCAGGTCTGCAAGTGTGATGCCCTGTCCAAACCGGAGAGTGCTGTTGCCCTCGGTGTCGATCAGCCTGTCCACACCATCGCCCAAGGCGAAATGAAATGTGTCCGCGCCGGCACCACCATTCAACACATCATCTCCGGCACCACCTGCCAATTCATCGTCGCCATCGCCGCCTATCAGCTCGTCATTGCCATCATGACCACGCAGCACATCATTGCCGCGGTTGCCCAGCAGCAAGTCGGCGCCGGAACTGCCATCGACCACATTGTCAAGATCATCGCCAGCAATAGCCTGCCCGTCAGCCGACGCAACACGATTGATCAAGTCCGCATAAGACCATTGGGTGCCATCGGCAAATGAATAACTGGCCACCGACCCTTCCAGCGCCCGCCGCACCAGCACCGAGTTATTGGCATCAATACGAATCAGCAGATCGGTGCTCTCGTCCAGGCGTTCGACCGCCAGTTGACCCGGTGTTATATTCGCCAAAAACCGCACCGAGTTGACACCGGTGTAGTCAAATATCTGGTCATTGCCCCCGTTGGCTTCAATGACATAGCTGTCGTCCCCGTCCCCCCCGAACAGGATATCGTCGCCCAGCCCTCCGGCCAGCACGTCCCGCCCGTCTCCGCCGAAAAGCAAGTCATCACCTGCTCCGCCAGACAACTGATCGTCGCCGGCGTCCCCATCCAACACGTCGCCCTGATCGCTGCCAACAATCATGTCCGCGTTGTAGCTGCCCGCGACGCCAAGCGCATCGAGCCCCGCGATCAACGAATCCAGGCTGCGTGTCTCGCCGCTGGCAAGCTGGATGCTGAATTTTCCGGCACGCAGCAACGCATCAGTTATCGTGAAAAAGGCACCATCATTCAAAGACAACGTAAGGTCATTGGAGCCTTCCACAGGCTGCAGCAAGGCCACGCTTTGCCAGTCGGAAACATCGGTCAGCCGTATCAAACTGACACCTTCGTTGTCATCGATCTGGCTGTTGCTGCCGGCATTGGCACCGCCGATGACATAAGTGTCCCTGCCCTCGCCGCCTCTTAGTTGCTTGGTGCCCGTACCTGCATAAATGGTGTCGTCACCGGCCCCCGCATCAACCGTGTCATCCCCTGCCAACGCATAGATCTGGTCGCTCGCATCCGTGCCGAAGATCTGGTCATTCTGGTCGGTGCCCGTAACCAGCACCCCACGTGTCACCAGATCCTTGAAGCTCAAGGTCTGGCTATTGGCGAGGGCAAAGTGGTCAATAAAGTTGGAGTTGTTCAGCCAGTTGCCAATACCCAGGTTCATCCGCTCGTCGATACCCGCACGCAACCGCACACTCGTCTTTTGCTCTGTCCACTGCTCCCCATATTCGTTGGACATCTGGACGAAGTTGACCTCCAGCTTGAGATCGTCCAGGTTGAAAGCGCCCTCCAGGGCAATCACCGCCTGCTGCCCATAACCAGAGACCGTATCCACGCCATCGCCCTGGAAGTATTCCAGCGTCTGGTTGACGCCGTCCAACCTGATGGTGTCGTCGCCCAGCCCACCGCTAACGATACTGCCGGAGCCATACGCAACAAGTGTGTCTGCCAGCTTGCCTCCGTATACGGCCGCGCCGTCCTGTCCGGAATAACTTTCAACCACGGCATTGAGCGTCGTTGCCGCCAACCGGCGCACCGTGGTTTGGGTGCCATCTGCCAACTCGACGATGAAGGAGCCTGCGGCAGACACGTTCTGCAGGTAAACCCCCGCTTCACCCCAGCGAAGCCCCAAGCCCTGACCACCCGCCTCCACCGTCAGATCGGCCAGCGCAGCGCCAATCTGAAGCACGTTCTGGCCTTCGCCATCGTCAATGCCGGTATCCATCGTCGTCACACCCGTCTCCACATCTGTCCGGGTGGTCGCATCGGCAGTCCTGAGAATGTAACGGTCGTTGCCGGCGCCACCAAGGAGCAGGTTGTTTCCCGAGCCACCGTCGAGAACATCATCGCCCTCACCACCATCCAGATAGTCGTCACCGGCACCGCCGATCAGGGTGTCGTTGCCCCCATCGCCATAAAGCGTATCGTCACCTTCCCCGCCATCCAGGTAGTCGTCGCCATGAAACGCCAGAGCCAGGCCCGCCCCGTCGCCCCTCAGCCAATCGTTGCCATCGCCCCCAAATAACTCGTCGTCACCGCCACCTCCCGTCAATTCGTCGTCACCTGAGCCGCCGTCCAGATAGTCCCGGCCATGCACTGCCGAATCGATCACATAGCCGCTCAATTCGACGGTGACATCGTCGCCAAAAAGCGCGTCGTGCCCATCGCCGCCGAGCAAGATGTCGTCTCCACCACCGCCTATCAGGATATCGTTGCCTTCTTCCCCATCGAGGTAGTCATCGCCATGAAACTCGGCATGCAGGCTATCCTGCATGCGGTCCCCTTCCAGCACATCGTCTCCGGCCCCGCCGTACAAGGTATCGGCTCCACCCTCTCCCGCCAGTTCGTCGTCGCCGTCCTCTCCATCCAGGTAGTCATCGCCATGATGAATTCCGGGTAGCCAACCGATTGCAGTTGCCCGTACGCCGGAAGTGTCACCGCGCATCACGTCGTTGCCCGAGCCGCCAAACATCGCGTCATTGCCACCCCCGCCGACCATCTGGTCATTTCCGGCCCCGCCATCCATGAAGTCAGAACCATGCAGGGCAGGATCGACGCTTTGATAAGCATCGATAGTGCCGACACCGTCGCCGTAGAGCATGTCGTCACCCTCTTCGCCCTCGATGATGTCGTCACCCCCATGACCCCACAGTCGGTCGGCGCCCGCTCCTCCGCGGATACGATCATTGCCGAGCCCTGCAATCACCAGGTCGTCGCCGTCCCCGGCGTCAATCACGTCAGGTGCGTCATCCATCACCAGGCTGCCGCCACCGCCAATAAAGTGTGTGTTCGCGTCCTGGTAATAGGTGGCCCACGTGGGCCCGGCTGCGCGAAGCGTGGTGTAGGGTGGCAGCGTGTACTGCTCGTCGGGTTTGTTGCGCTGCAATGCACTGAGCCCGGTGGCGCTCAGAATCGTGTCATTGCCCGCACCGCCTTTGATGTTGTCTGAGCCGGCGCCGCCTCCAATCAGATCATCGCCAATGCCGCCGTCGATCTCGTCGTTGCCGTCGCCGCCATCAAGCGCGTCGTTGCCGCCAAGGCCAAATATTCTGTCGTTGCCGGTGCTGCCTGTGATCACGTCGTGAAAATTGGCCTGCGCCACCCCGCCGATGAGCGTGCCGTCAATGGCCCAGCTGGTGGCGCTCCATTTGTAGGTGTTGAAGGCGCTGTCGTCTGCCGTGATCTGAGGATCGATCTCCAGCCCCCGAAGCAGGGCGCGCTGGTCACCGTTATAGGTTTTGCCCGCTTGACCGGCATCTGCCAGGTTGATGCCCCAGGTATTGGAGGTGATGCTCTCGCTTTCCTGGCCGCTCCGGTAAGTCACGCCGAGCTGCGTGCTGGCGTTTTCTGCAAGCTCGCCTTCTTGCACCAGGGAGAAGCTGACCTGGGTCTGGCCTTCGGCCAGGGTGATCACTGCGCCGTGGGCATCGACCTTGCTGTCGCCCAAGACGGCCTTGAATTTGTCGGCCAACCCGGACAGCGCCAGGGTGAAGGTGTCGCCGGCTTTGGCCTCGGTGCTCAGAAAGATGGTGTAGAGGCCGCCGCCGCCTTCATTGATCGCGCTGGTACCGTTGACCGCGGCAGGGTCGAAGCTGGCGTCGGTGAAAGGGTTGACGCCGGTGCCCTGCCTGATGATGACCTTGGCGGTGTTGTCCAGCTTGATGCCGAGGTAACCGGTCTCGGTTTGCGCTGCCGCCAGATTGAAGTTGTTGATGGTGATGGTGTTGCCGGCACTCCTGATCACCAGCTCTTTTCCGGTGGTGGAGCTGGTGCTGTCGTACACGCTTATCTCGACCTTGCCGCCTGTGTCTAGCTCGGCCACCCACAGATTGCGTTTACCGCCGGCTTTGGCTTTGCCAAGGGTGGCGCCATCGATCTGGATGGAGCCGCTGTTGTCTCCGTCGAGAAGGGTGTCTTTGCCCCAGGCGCTGGTAAATACGTAGGTGTCGTTACCAGTGCCGCCCACAAGAATGTCATTGCCTTCGCCGCCATCCAGGGTGTCGTCGCCACTGCCGCCTTCAAGGTAGTCGTTGCCACCCAAGCCGTTCAGGGTGTCGTTGCCTGCCATGCCGTACAGGCGATCATCGCGCTGGCCTCCTTGAATGTCTATCTCGTTTTGATCGCTGCCAAACACAACATACTGCGTGCTGTCAGTCGCACCACCGCGCTGAATCTTGATATTGGCAGCTCGATCTGTCCAAACAATGTCAGGCGATGTCAGATCGTAAAGTGTTGCATCGCTGTCACCTTCCACAACCCCGCAGATACTGGTGTCGTAGCGGGCATTCTTGCTGTTGTAATAAGTGACACGCGTGAGAAATTCAGCGCGTGACTTGAGGTATGCATCGCTGATATGGGCCTTGCCCAGAGCACGCAGTTCGGGCGACATACTCTTGTCTTCGACCCAATGGCCGTACAACTCTTGCTGTGCGTTTTGTAATTCGCCTGGCACTTCTCCATTAAATTTCAGGGCAAATGGTGCTAGATAGACAAGGCTTAGCAAAGCCCCAAAATCCTCTCTTGCCGATGACCAACTCGCTGGTGCGGCAACCAGTCGCGCGGTTCCTGCAGCTGCCACGAAGCCGGAATCTTTCTGGATTTTGTCCAAGGCCTCATAAAACTGCGTCCGGCCCGCGTATTCACCGCTGCCATTTACATCGGCCCAGGTGCCGCCCTCGGGGCCCCCCTTGATGGGCACGTACCCTGGAATTTTGAGCATGGCACCCAACGCATTGAGAACGTTCTCAAGGACATTGCCTTCAGCCTTGCCCTGCCCGGAGCCCGTCGATAGATCTCCGTCTTCCTTCCGGAGATTCGATGCATTCTGAAAAATGCCCTTTAACGCTGATGCCGATATTTCGCGCTGGTCTGGGGCCACCAGCTGCAACAGCGTATTCTGTACATTCAGGGAATCAACCAGCAGGACCAGGCTATGGGTATCTCCAAAATCCTTGGTGGCATAGCCGTTGACTAGAAGCGCGATGTTTCCGTAGTCAAGCGATGCTTCCACTGCCGCACCACCAATTCCACCTCTGTATAGCGGCTGGTCCTCAATGAAGATCCGGACATCCTTGCCGATGTGCCATTGGCTGTTAGACACCGCCGAAGGGCTGGTGTCACCCATCACATCGAATTGGTTGCCTATCGGTGAAGTGCCGTAGCTACCCAGGTAAGCTTTGCTGCCATAGGCTTGCGTCACGCCGTTGAGAAGCCAGGCCGTCTGTGATTTCTGCGCGAGCAATTTGACTGCCATGCGGTAGTCAAGGTTTTGCGCCTCGATATTTTCATCGAGGACGCGAACGGGACGATTGGTGGCATCTGCGCCGCTTCCGCCGGCAACTAAAGTTCCCACGCGTTCGGCTTCAACTACAAGCGTTCGAATTTCGCGCAATACACTGGAGATAAAGCCCTTTTCCTGCACCAGCGTAGGCAGCATCGGTTCATCTGGATTGTTGGGCAAGGTGTAGCTGTTGAGCAGGACTTCAGCTTGATCCAGGAGCTCATATTTTCCGGTCACGGTGGCTAGATTCCATGCATCCCGCGACAAGGTGTCTCTCAAGTTTTGATAAATGGTCTTCAGCTGCGGATCGGTGAAGCGGGCATCGATCTGAGCGGGATCAGCGCGCAGGTCTTTGAATTCCTGAAGCAAGCCGCTCAAACTGTCGGTTCCGAACTTGACCTTGCCAATCCCGGCGCCGTTAAAGGTGATGACTTGCTGCGCCGCCCCCGGGTGCAGGAGGTTGAACACGGTGGCCAAATGCCCGCCCAGGCTGTAGCCGGTGACGCTGAAGGCTTGGTTGTCTGGCAATTTTCCACTGGATCGAAGCTCGGCATACCAGGTTTCCATGTCACTGAGCTGGCCCCACGCAAAGCCGGTGTCTTTGATCTCAAAGCTGTTGGTGGCCTGGTTGTCTCGCGCTGCGTCGTCTATGAACTCTGTGGAGCGGAAGGACATGACGAGTTCATTGGTGTCCTTGTTCTTGAATAACGTACCGCTGAAGCCTGTCGTAGTGTTGGCTCTTTGGTCTAGCACTTCCCAATGTGTTCCAAATTCGGTGGCCTGGAGGGCTGTGAACTTGCTGGAGTGAAAATTGCCGTCGGTCAGCGCCTTGTTTAACTCAGTTCCGGTTTTCGGAGTGCCATTTTCATTTACGAGAAAGGCTTCCGCTGCCATTTGCAAGTCGGCATATTTCAATAGTTCGGCAGTGGTAGGTGCAGTCATTTTTTGCTCCCTCTATTTGGATGGTTTTAGTACTTTTTCCACGAAATCGAGTGTTTGCCACGATTGATTTGAAGCCCCTTTGGTTTGAACAACGGGATTTTTAAAGCGATGAAAATCGGGACACGCGTTGTCCGCCGCAAATAGCCAGGGAGAACGCCCCCCAACCTGACTACCTTGTGCCCAATCCATCATGTAGCCGATGCGCTCTGCAATGACCTCGTTGGTTTGCAGATCAATCACTTTAAGTGAGCTGCCTGCAATCCAGTACTCGCGCTCTTCGTGGGTGGAAATGTCGTCGTAAGTCACTCCATAACGAGGCGCAGCTCCAGGGGCCGGGATTCTGTCGAGAACAAATTCGTAGATATTCAAGTCGTAGTTGGGATTCCGTCGGAGCTCCATTTGGACATTCAGTGCAGTAGCATCCTTTTTACGCACGGCTTTTACAGCTCCCGTATATCGATACCGCTGACCATTCCTGGAGTCTTGAACCTCCACGTAGGAGTAGCCAATTCGAAGAGGCCATTCTGGCCTCGGATTCGGTGACCGCATCTTGGCGAAGCTATCCCGAACAAAGGTTTTGACATAGCCTTCACCGTCCAGGTCGCGGCCATATGGATCGTCAAGCTTGAACTGGTCGCCGTAATTAGTCCCTTTGGGCCGAAGTTTGAGGAGGTAGACTCCCTCCACGTTCTCCACCGTCCTGTGAATCTTTTCGCCTGCCGTCTTGCAACGCTCTGCAAACATGGCTTGCGCTTTGGCCTGCCGTTCGCTGGTTTGCGCGACACCGGGGCCACTGGTACTCGCGCAGGCGCTGAGTATCAGAACTATGCTGAGCAGCGGCGCAAGCAGTTGGTGAAGTTTGGTATGCGTTTTCATACGGATTGACTCCTTAGGGTTATTTTGGGAAGCCCTGCACTCAGAATGCTTACGAAATACTTTTCTTCATCTGCGGATCGGTGAAGCGGGCATTGATTTGAGCGGGATCAGCGCGCAGGTTTTTGAATTCCTGAAGCAAGCCGCTCAAACTGTCGGTGCCGAACTTGACCTTTGCCAATCCCGGCGCCGTTAAAGGTGATGACTTGCTGCGCCGCACCCGGGTGCAGGAGGTTGAACACGGTGGCCAAATGCCCGCTCAGGCTGTAGCCGGTCTCGGTTTGCGCTGCCGCCAGATTGAAGTTGTTGATGGTGATGGTGTTGCCGGCACTCCTGATCACCAGCTCTTTTCCGGTGGTGGAGCTGGTGCTGTCGTACACGCTTATCTCGACCTTGCCGCCTGTGTCTAGCTCGGCCACCCACAGATTGCGTTTACCGCCGGCTTTGGCTTTGCCAAGGGTGGCGCCATCGATCTGGATGGAGCCGCTGTTGTCTCCGTCGAGAAGGGTGTCTTTGCCCCAGGCGCTGGTAAATACGTAGGTGTCGTTGCCAGTGCCTCCGTAGAGCTTGTCGTTGCCAGCGCCTCCATTGAGTGTGTCACCTCCCCCGCCAGCAAAGATGACATCGTTTTTGTCGCCGCCCGTGAAATTGTCTGCCCCGTCCTGGCCCAGGAAAATCTGGGTCTTGGTGGCATCTCGTGCCGTGGTAGCAACGCCCGCGCTACTCGCAGCCACATTCCACTGGTATGCGGTACCAAAGCTTGGGTAGTAAACCTCGCCATGCGCGTCGACTATGGAAGGGCGCCATTGGTTGACATAGGCTAGCGCCTTGTTTTGCGCACCTGTGAGGTGATCGCCGTTGGTCTTTGTATAGCCTTGGGCTGTGGTGTACTGCAACAGCCCAGGCTGGGCCGCATTGTTGACAAAAAACTCCTGGCCTGCGTAGTCGTTGCCCTGCCAGTAGTACCACTCGATGCCTTGGGCAATGATGGCGTCTTGCGCGGCTTTGTTCAGGCCTGCGATGTTTGTGCCTAGCTTTTGCAGGTCGTTGGCAAAGTGAGTGAGCATGCCATTAGCAGCAAGCAGCACTTGGCTTCCTGAATCATCTCGCACACCCACTTCATTGCGGACGAGTTTTGTCAAGATGACTTGCTTGTTACCCAACACGTCACCACCATACAAATTTTTATCCATCAGGCGCTCGAGCGCTGTGGGTAGCTTGCCAGCCTCGGTTTTAAATTTGTCGCTCAAAAGTGCAGCTGCATGCAAGTCGATACTGTGTTTGTCTCCCGGGGAAAGCTTGGTAGTGCTGTCTTTAAAGAGAGATACCCGCCCTGGAGATTCGATCCAGTCCACGATACCCGGAGCGAAGCGAGTTAAGCCATCTTCAAGCACCTCGCCTTTAATAGCCCACGCTTTCACGTTGGCCTCACGTGTGCTGAATTCAGTAAGCGGGTTATACCCAGAAAATGCCGCGTCGATACCGGAGTTCAACAAAAGCCTTGCCTTGACGAGCGTCATTACACCGGTGAGAATTTTGGTACCCAGGATCTGAGTGCTATCCACCGAACGCTGGAACGGGGCTGGCGCAAATACATAGGCGGGGCGGTCATACCATACCGCCATCATGGAGGCCAGGCCTCCCCCCAGGCTGTGACCGGTGAAGCTGATGCTGTCACTCAGCGTGGCATCAGCCTTGACACGCTGATACAGGTCAGCGGCAAGATACGCTTGCCGGCCATACCAACCCAGCGCCGACGGAATGTTGCCGCTGATGAAGTCGTTATAGAAGCCGGGGCGGTCGAACCCGAATTCTGTTCCGGCGTAAGAGATGACAACCTCACCGGTGGAGATATTTTGGTAGACACGAGCACTGAAGCCATCGGTGAGAGTGCTGCTGTTTGAACCGGAGCCCGCCATGTCGTACTGAGTCAGGACTTTCCAGCCGGGGGGGACGGGAGCGCGGTTAGATTCGTCGCGAGTTGGTGTAAATCGATCTTGTCTTACATCCCAGTATGACCCTGCAGCCATAAGGACCATGTTGGCTTCGATTGTCATTTTGCCTCTCCCTGCTGTGTCAATGGTTTGACAGGACGCCGCAAAACCTCGTCATCTCCCGCGCCAGCTGGATTTGCCTTCCAATGCGCGCGTTTCACAGCAAGCGTCAAAGTGCTGTTATTGAACTTCGCGATTCCTTCAGAGTCGGGGCTCGGCGGCATTATGTTGCGCGTCAGAAAATCTGCTGGGAGCTGATCCCAACCTTTAGCTCTTTCTATGTCACCGTTTGGTTTCAGGATGAGAAAGGCTGCGCTCCAATCAACCAATTTGACTGGTGGGGATCCCGTTGTATTGAGTAGATAGATGTACCATTGCCCGTCTTTTTCATGAAGAAAGTCAATGTCATATCGCTGAAATTTCTTAGTGAATCGCCCAATAGTCCCCCCTGCATCGAAGCTGATTTCGGTATCGCGCTGAACACCACGCCAGCGTTCAAATTTGCTAAACCGCTCATATGTCCGCTTGACATGCACCACAATCACCCGCCCATCGTGCAACTGCACTTCTTCATCCCAGGAGATATCAAAGAAACGCGGATAAAGACCAAAGTTCAACATGTATGTCGCCACAATTGCTATGACCGCTAAAACCCCCAAGAGGGTGTATTTAATTCCACGCTTCATACGCTGCTCCAAAAATAACAAGAAGAATCTATCCGGGGAGATCTTGGTTGCCGGCCATACCAACCCAGCGCCGACGGAATGTTGCCGCTGATGAAGTCGTTATAGAAGCCGGGGCGGTCGAACCCGAATTCTGTTCCGACGTAAGAGATGACAACCTCAGCCTATCGCAGTTGTTGGCGTTCCGCACCCTCCGTTTGGATGAACTGCCATGGGTCCACCCCATCGCCTTGTTCATACGATCTCCCTGACAAGCCCAAACAGAGTGTCTTCTGCACTGATCGGATTAGGCGCGAGAGGTGTGTGCCTGGGCCGTGTTGCAAACACGGTTTGCACATGCTGGTCTATGGTCCCATGCGTGTCCGGCAGGTACAGCCCACCCCATTGCAGCGCCACCAGATTTCTGGCCATGGCCACCTGCTCTGCCTGCATGGGCAGCACCACCGGCCAGCAGCCAGCCTGCAGAGCCTGGCCCACACCGTGCAAACCGCCGTTGCTCAAATAAATGTCAGCCTGCTGCAAAGCCTGGGGCAAGTCGATGAGCTGGTTGACGACGGTGACGCTGCCTAGCTGCTCAATCTGCGGGCTACTGCTTTGGGGCACCACCAGGTACGCGGTGATGTTGGCCGCGCGTAGCTGGGCAATCAGCGTTTGAAGGCCGGGTGTCTCCGGCTTGAGGTAGCCAAGCACGCGCGCTGACTGCTCTTCATTTATCTGTGGTGGCTCTTTGGCGAGCCACGGCGGCTGAAGCGCTGCCGATGCGGCCGTTTCTTCGTCTGCCTTGTGCGCCCCCAGAAACCCTGCGTAGACCACACCAGGCCGCTGGCCATAGTGGTCAAGCTGCGCAGGACTGAGGACCACCCGCTGGACGGGCCAACCGGCCATGCTGCTCAAGGAGGCCATGCGCTCGTCTCGGCCACAAGACTGAAACGCCTGATTGAATGCACTGGTTAGCGCGCTTGCTGCCTGGTCCATAACGCTGCGGTCTCCCCCCTTGACGCCCGGAAAATGCTGGAGACCCGGCAACAAAGGTGCCACGCAGAACCCGCTGCCCACCTCCAGGCTGGGAATACCGGCCACCCGGGCGGCAGCCAGCAGTGCGGGCGCGTAATCGGCCAGCACGATGTCTGGCTTCAAACATTTCAAGACGCTAAGCCACGCCTTGACTGCACCTGTCAATTGTGCGGCGTCACCATAACCCAATGACAGCAACAACTCGGGCCAGCTTTTGGGTGAGGCCTGGTTTGTAGAAGAAGCGCTGCGAAAAACGGGGGCTTGCCAGATGCCTATTTCTGGGCGCTTGCCCATCCATTGTTCAAGTTGCTCAACATTGGGCGCAGCCATGTGCACGCCAAACCCCTGCTGCAAGGCCTGTCCCACAAAGCCAGTCCACGGCGCAATATGGCCCGAACCTTCATCAGCCTCGGTGGCCAGGAGCAGGGTTGCCTTCACCGCTCCCTCCCCGCCTCAGCCGACACCTTTTGCACCGGACTCAGCAAATACTCCATGATGGTTCTACGCCCTTGGTGAATTTCTGCGGCCACCTGCATGCCAGCCTCCAGGCCCTTGCGCTGGCTGGCGTCGCCGTTGAGGGACTCCAGATATTGCGTGTCGAGCTTGACCAGCGCTTTGTAGCCCTGCGGCGCTGATTGGCCGGCGTTGTTGTTATTGCTGGCTTGCGAATCAGGCGCCAGGGTCTGGATGCTGCCTTCGAGCAGGCCATACTTCTGAAACGGATAAGCGGCGACCTTGACGCGCACGTGCTGGCCTGTCTGCACAAACCCTACGTCTTCATTTTTCACCTGCACCTCGGCCAGCAGTTGCTCGCCCCGTGGCACCAGGGTGAGCAGCACCATGCCGGGCTGCACCACGGCGCCCTTGCTGGTGGTGGCCACGTCTTTGACGATGCCGGCTTGCGGTGCCTTCAGTTCGAGCAGGCCGGTTTTGTAGCCCATCTTCTGGGTGTCTTGCTCCAGCTTGGCCAGCTGGCCCATGGCTTCGGTGCGCTCTATCAACAGCTGGCTGCGAAAGGTACTTGAAAGGCCGGCGATTTTTTTGTCCTGCGCGGTGATGGTGGAGAGCAGACCCTGCACCGTGGCTGCCTGGGCTTTGAGGTCTTGTGACTTTTCAATGGCTTCGCGCTCTTTGTCGTTGCCGGCGATGGGGCTCAAAAAGCCTTCTGCCACCAGCTTGCTATGCGCTTTGGCACTTTGTTCATAGCTGGGCAAAGTGTTCTTGAGTTTTGTGAGCGTTTCTTGAGCAGAGCGCAATTCGTTTTGCGCACGCTCGCGGGTTGCCACCTCTTGCGCCAGTGAATCGGTAAAGGCTTGCCGGTGGGCGTTGGCCTGGGCCTGCACCTGGGCAATCATCACGGGGTCGTCACCGTCCTTGATGGCGAGCGGAATGCCGGCCAGCTCTGCATCTACCCTGCGCAACGTCAGACGTTTAAGGCTTAGCTCGCTGGCCAGGCTGCGGCTGTCGGCGCCGGTCATGGTGGGGTCCAGCCGGATCAACACCTGGCCGGCTTGCACCTGGTCGCCCTCGCGCACCAGAATTTCTGCCACCACACCGGCTTCGGCCGGTTGCACAATTTTTGTGTAGCTGACAGGTACCAGCTTGCCGTCGGCCACGGCCACCACATCTACCTTGGCGAAAATGGCCCAGGCCAGCAAGATGGTGAAAAGCCCGCCGACGAGATACAAGATCAGCCGCGGCAGCTTGGGCATGGGGCTTTCCTGAATGGCCAGCAGCCCAGGGGAAAACTCGGCGGCGTCAGGCAACAGACGCTTGGCCAGGGTTTGGGCCAGGCTGCTCATTCGGAAACCTCCGCACTACGCGCTGCGGTATTCGCCTTGGGAACGGCCCGGCGGCTCATGCGACCGCCTTTTGTTGAACAACTTTTTTGAGATGTCCGCCGCCAATCACAAAAATCTCGTCCACCTGAAGGGTCTTGGGCAGTGCGTGCGTCACAAACAACATGCTGACCTTGCCGCGCAAGGCGTTGACGGTGGTGGCAAAAGCATTGGCGGTTTGCGCATCCAGCGCGCTGGTGGCTTCATCAAAGATCAGCACCTTGGGCTTTTTGAGCAGTGCGCGGGCAATGGCCAGGCGCTGCTTTTGCCCGCCTGACAGGCCGGCACCACGCTCGCCGATTTCGGTTTGATAGCCCTGGGGCAGGGTCTGGATGGCGTCATGGATTTCAGCCATCTGGCAGGCCTGCACCACTTGCTCAAAACTGGCATGGGGGTTGGCCATGAGCAGGTTGTCGTACACGGTGCCGCTGAACAGCACAGTTTCCTGCGGCACCACGCCAAAGTTGGCGCGCAGCTCGTTGGCGCTCAGGTGCAGGATGTCGATGCCGTTCACCTTGATCTGCCCTTCGGTGGGCCGGTAAAAGCCCTGCAGCAGTTTGGTGAGCGTTGATTTGCCCGTGCCGCTGGGCCCCATGATGGCCACCGTCTGCCCGGGCTCAATGGTGAGGTTGACGTTTTTGTACAGCAGCGGCAAATCAGGCGCGTAGCGAAAGCCGATATCTATGAGTTCAATCTCACCCCTGGCATCGCCCTTTCTGCTGGGCGCCAGGCGGTAGGGCTCAGTCGGCACGTTCATCAGGTCGCCCAGCCTGTCCACCGCCAGGCTGGCTTGCTGAAACTGCTGCCACAAGCCGACCATGCGCAGCATGGGCTGGCTGAGCTTGCCGGCAAACATCTGAAACGCCACCAGCATGCCGACGGTGAACACCGTGCCGGTGCCCGCGGCCAGCGCAATGGTGTCGGGGTGCATCACAATCCACGCGCCTATGACCAGAATCAGCAGCGTCATCATCTGCTCCAGCGTGTTGGCGATGACGTTGTAGGTGTTGGCAATCTGTTTGGTCTGAAAGCCTGACTGCAGGTAGGTGGCCAGGTAGCCGTCATAGCGGGTTTGCAGTTGCGGCTCAAACTGCAGGCTTTTGACGGTCTCCAGCCCGGCAATGTATTCGGTCAGAAAGGCCTGATTGCGCGCACCCAGCATGAACTGCTGGTTCAGGCGCGTCTGGAAGATGGGCGCCACCAGAAATGACAGCAGTGCAATCACGGCCAGAATGCCCAACACGATGAGCGTGAGGGTGACCGAGTAATAGAACATCACACCCATGCAGATCAGCAAGAACGGAACATCCAGAATGATGGTTACCGCAGCCGAAGCAATGAACTCGCGTATGGTCTCTACCCCATGCAGCCGGGCAGCAATCACGCCGGTGGGACGGTTCTGAAAATACTTGGGCGGCAAGCGAAACAGGTGCTGAAACACCGCCGCGCCCAGCACAGCGTCAACCCTGTTGCCGGTGTGCAAAATGGCGTACTGGCGCACCCAGGTCAGCAGCGCGGTGAACAGCATGAACACCGCCATGCCGATGCCAAGCGCAACCAGTGTGCTTTCAGTGCGATGCACCACCACCTTGTCGATGATGGCCTGCGTGAACAGTGGCAAACCCAGCGCAAGAAGCTGCAGCACCAGGCTGGCGCCCAGCACTTCATGCCAAACCTTTCGGTGCTTGAGCAGCTCAGGCACAAACCAGCGAAACCCGAAGGACGACCCCACACCGGCGCCAGAATCCGGGTCGCGCACGGCCTCGTCTTCCGGGTAAAGGAGCACGGCCTGCCCGTTCAGGGTTGATTCGAATTCGGCCCTTGAGCTGGTAACGGGAGAGTTGCTGTTGGCGGGCAACCAGACAACCTGCTCGTCACTCACTGCGATCACAATACCCAATGTCGGAGCAACGGGGGTTATGTCATCGACACCAAGATTCGCCGGCGTATTTGCTTCCAGGGTGCCAGTGCTGCTTAGCCCTACCAGCAAGGGCAAAGGAAGTTGAGGCAGTTCCGCGGACCTGATGCAACGAAGCTGGGTTTTGAACCCCAAACCCCTCGCTGCGCGAACCAGACCTGATTCGTCATACGGCGGTGGGAACTGCTGCAACAGCAATTGCGCGTCAAATGGTCGGCGATGCACCGCGCACATCGTTTGCAGCGCCCACACGAAGACAGCTTGTGCGTACTCTTTTTGCATGGCTCCCTCACCTGCAAGCTGGTTGCAGGCCCTCCCCTCTGCTCGTATGCGGCAGAGCATACGGTTGAAACATCTCGAAACACCGTCGATGATCAACGAATGGGGAAGCGATGCAACACCTACCCCTGTCAATGTTGACAGGGTTGAGGTCAAAGCAAGGGTAAATACTTGAAGGCCATGACTGCGGCGCCAGATTGATGGCATGCCAACAAGATTCAGGGTACAGCAAGACCTGCGCGAGATGTCAAAGCACAAACCGCCCCGAAGACGGCAACAAAAAAGCCCCAAAAACACTAGGCTTGCGGGGCTTTTGGGGGTCTGTGTTGGACTACATCAAACCGGTTCTTGGCGGGAGGGTGTCGTTCACATAAAGCCCGCTAGCCCGCGTGGATGCTGGAAACCGATTTTCTACGCTTCAATTGTGCCCCCAAATGTGCCCCCACTTCGTTGCAGCTGCAGCATTTTCCCAAGGGGAGGGCACCCCCCTCCCCCAATACTCCCGCACGAGAAGATTTGGCGAACAAGACGGTTTCCGGGATAACCGAGAAAGGTTTTCACACCCCCCTACCCCGTGAGAGAACGAAAGGATCGCGCTTACCGGATGCAGCCGGCCACTCCAGGCGCTCAGATCGGCGGCAGCGAAACCGAGATGATGCTCAGGGCATCAACATTTGAACTGCGACAACTGAGGGCAGTGCGACAGCCGCATGGATAAAGGCTTCCCGTGTTCTCAGCCTGCCCTCAGTCGCGGCGATGACTGAGGGCAATTATTTCCGCTGGCGTCCGATAACGTGCGACACCTGCCCAACCTTGGAGATTGTCCGGTCAAATGTCGAAATATGCAGCGCGGTTGTAGCTCCATCCGCCACCGCCCAACGGCGGCCCGACAAGTGCAGGCAACTGCACAAACAGGCCATCAACCGGCCTGCGCTGCTGCAAGAACTCACAGGTCAAGACTGAAGATCGACGGTGCAATGCGGTAGCACGTTGCAGCCCCCACGCCCGGCAGGCGTGGTCTACAGTCGAATGGACGGCCTTTGTCGGGCACGAGGCATTCGTGCTCCACCAACACGCGGCACACGGCCTGGTAGTCGAAGCCCTGACACACCTCTCCCCTGAAGGTCTCGGCCAGGATGAAGTACTCGAAGCTCACGCCGTCACCCAGCGCAGCCGGCATCCGATCACCGAACTCTTGTCCATGTTGGTTGTTGGTCTTGATTGGTTCGCCAGCAGCGTTCAACATACGCCGCACCCCCGCCCTCTGCAAAGTCTTGGGCGCGTGGTCATCAGCGCTGCGATGCCACATCGAGAAACGACCTTCTCCATGCGTTTCAAGGAAGCGCCGCACGGCCCGCAACATGGCAACAACCTCACCATTGCCGATGCCGCCGCGTGCTGCAAGCCAGGCATTGAAGCAAGCACGAGCGGCCCGCTCACTCTCACCGGCCGGCCAGCCTGTCAGGCCCGCCGCAGTGGCCAGCTCGCCTGCCGCACCTACAAGCGCAAAGCGTGCGCCCACGCGCTCTACCTGTCCGCTTGCTGCCTCGGGGATTAGTTGCGCAGCCAGCGCGTCCGATGCTTCGCGGATGCTGGCCTTGAGGGTGTCGGCATTGGCCGATAACCATTCCAGCCAGGCATGCCCCGTTGCGCCGTAGACTGCTTGCGCCTGGTGCGTGATGTGTTTGGCAAAGGCAGCGCCGCCCTCGTGCCCGTGCAATTGCTCAAAGGCCCCCAGACCTGCGCCGGCATCGGCGGGTATGTCAGCCATGCGCACCTCTTGCCCGGTGCGGGTGCGCTTCATACCCTCTGCCATGTGGTCGGCTAAGCCCAACTCGCCAGCACTCAAGAACAGCAGCCGCCAGGCTTGCCGAGCGCGTGGCGTGCCGGTGCGAGTTGCGCGGGCCTTGCCCTGTTCGTTGGCCAGCATGTAAGCGCATTCGCCCGCCGTCTTGGGGTCGATCTGTGCCAGCTCATCCAGGATCAGCAGGCAGTCGCTGTGCTGGGCCGCCGTTGCTTCCAGTGCGTTATCCGTACTGCGCCAGCGCTGCAGATAACTCGCGCCGCCGTACACACTCGCAGCCAGCTTCAAGGCCGTGGTTTTGCCGCTGGAGCTGTCGCCGCGATAGTGAAAGCCCCCGCTCTCCATGCCTGCAGGGCGCAACAACGGCCCGGCAAAGGCGCACGCGACAGCGAACACTAAACGCGAATTGCCGGCGCACAGTGCCCCTACGCGGTCGCGCCATGCTTCAAGCGTTCCCTTGCTTCGGAAGGTGTTCTCAACGGCGTTATCAGTTTGGAAAACGATGCGCTCTGCATCGTCGCCGATGGTTTCGCGCGGCAACACAAAGGCGCGGCCATGCCATCCGATGCGATCGGTACAACTTGCGAATTCCTCGGGAGTGCGGGTCTGGATGTACTGCGTCAACAGGTTGCGAGCGCGTGGTGTCGTTGCGATGCGAAGCCCCATGTTCAACAACGTGGCGCGATACTCGCCGCCATC
The DNA here is from genome assembly GCF_029945925.1 of Polaromonas sp. Taxonomy (GTDB): domain Bacteria; phylum Pseudomonadota; class Gammaproteobacteria; order Burkholderiales; family Burkholderiaceae_C; genus Polaromonas. The sequence goes on from NZ_JAQSDN010000006.1 coordinate 22,829, forward strand.
ACCCGACAACATGCGGGCCGGCATCGCCCATTGCTTTGCACTGCCCAGCGGATCGGCAAAGGTCAGCAGGTAACCCCAGCCGCCGCCATCCTGGTCGCGTGTCAGCGCTTCCACATTCAAGCGGCTGCAGATCCACTCGGGCGGCTTGCGCTTACCCTCTTGGTCTATGCCCTCATGCCAAACGCCATCATCATTCACGGCGAACACGTCAAAGGCGCGGCCCTTGTCGGCATCGGCCATGCGGGCGCTCCGGCTGGCCTTGCCTGTCTTGTCGGCTTGCGCGGCCGTATGGCTCGCATGGTGCGCATCAATCGCGGTTTTGACAATGGCCCGCACCGCAACAAGCCCCGCCGCTTGGTGCAGGTCGTTAAAGTCGCTGCCGCCATCGGGTAGCGACTCAGGGAACACCGCAAGCCCCCGCACCGCGCGCGCCGCCGCCGCGGCCTTGTCACCACCGGGATTGTTGCCGGTGCGTGCAAACGTCTGCACGTCATCATCACCACACAGCACTAGCAAGGCGGTCGGATACAACTGGCGCAGCGCTTTGGCGACATGTGCCAAGTTACCCGCGTCAAAGGCCACTGCCACCGGGTGGCCCGTGGCTTCGTGAAGGCTTGCCGCCGTGGCGTAGCCCTCTGCCACCAGCAAGACAGCGGGCGCGGGCGCGTGATTGCTCACATCGCCCAACATATGCCACAAGCCCGACTTGCGCCCGCCTTTCAAAAACAGTTTGTCGGGGCCGTCCGAGGGCATTGCGGGTGCGATGCGTTGCACGTTGCAGAGCTGGTCCGCAGCATCGCGCAAAGGCACCAACAACCAACCATCGGCGGCGAAGCGCACACCGTGCGGCTGTACGCCCTTGCGAACCAAGTAGGGGCTTGTACCTGTCTCGCTGGCCGCCTGCCACAGCCCCTCTGCTTCGACAGCTGCACTCGCGTGGCCGGCCCGCTGCTTTGCCTGTTCGGCTTGCTGACGTGCGTCCCGTTCACTCGCCAGGCGAGCCACCACATCCGCACTGGGTTTGCCGGTTGCCCGACTGGCATGGGGCAGCTCGAATCCGCGCTCTTTTGCCAGATGCAACAGGGTGCCGATGCTGACACCGCCGCCTGCCTTAATACTGCGCCAGGTACTGAGGGCGGCTTTGGCGTCATAGCCATCAGCGGTGGCGCTCCAGTCCGTAAAAAGATCACGACCCGCGCTGTCTGGAAACTCGCTTTTGATCGCCATGCCGACTCTCGCCCACTCATCGCGGGCCAAGTTCGCCGGGATGTACGAAAGAGCCGCCCGAGTTGTCTCAAGCGAAATTGGCGCCGCAGGAGGGGTCAACTGACGCACCTTCACTCAGAGGGTGTGAGCTCTGCAGGCGTGATCTCAGACAGGTCAGGTGCATTCTCTTCGATCAGTTGCATGCTGCCGACATTCAGCACACCTGCCACCGCGTGGAGAGCTGCAGCCCGAATTTTCCCAAGCGTGATCAACAGCTCCGCAGCATCATAGTCAGCGACCATCAGGTCAGCCAGCTCACTCGACAACCCATCCAGCGCCTGCATGGCTTTGGTAAGTGCCGGCGCGTTTGTGGACATATCGAGCCGGCTCGCCCCGTCCCTCATCCTAGTAACCGTTGGCCACTCTACATCGTTGGCACGAACACGCTGATTGAGCCCGAATACCCAGCGCGCCAATATATGAATGCGCGGGTCTGCAAGCTCTTGCAGTTTCCGACGAAACCGCCCCTCCACCTGCTGAACCGTGGTGTCCATCCCCACCGCTCGCTGATACGCAGAACCATGCGCTTGCTTGGCCTGCCGGTACTCGAGCGTGAGCTTGTCGAGCGCGGCTGCTCGTTTCTTAAGGTTGGCCGAAGCGGCCAACTGCTCCTCGAGCGCTGCAGGGACTTCGGACGCCTGCTGCACAAGCAGGCGTTTGCGCTCATGGTAGCGCCCGGTCAGCGCGTCAGCAATAACGCCTTGAACGGTTTTAGTTGTAACGAGAAAGCCGAGCCATTCGCGTGCTTTGTTCTCGCTTATTTTCTTGATCATGAGAATCTCCTTGGTGATAGAAAAGGTTGTCGCTCGTTAGCGATGGACACTGTTGCTGGGAAGTTGGGAAAAGCGTGCAGATGCTCGGTCGGGCTGGCCGGGCAGCGACTCCGCGAGCATCTCGCCGGTGGCGATTTCAAATACTCTCAGTACGCCAGGCCAGTCGAGGCGTACCAAGACGGCCGGACCACTGCCCACTCGCATGGTTTTTTTGAACAGTGGCTTGTCGATGTGTGACGCGGCAAATGTTGCCGCGCGTTTTAGGCGTTGCGCTGCCGCTTCAGTTGCCAGCGCCTGCACCTCTTGTGAGGCCGTGACCACTATCGCCCCGCAGCTGTGATGCGCTCAGTAATCCAGGCGTCAATCGCCGATGCCGGCCAGCACACGGCACGGCGCGACAATTTCACGGGCGCTGGGAATTCACCCCGTTTAACCGCGTCGTAGATGGACGATTTGCGAAGCCCCACGAGGGCCTCCACATCTGGGAGGCGCAAAAGGCGCTCGGGTTGCGCTGTCTTGCTCGGACTTGCTTGGGTCATGTTGCATCCTTGGTGGTTGACATGACCCGTATTGAATCTATTGGCTGCGCCGTCGCCTAGGTTAAGTTGCGCGTTTCCTTTTTCTCGTCAATTTAACCTTGTCGCTAGCTTGCAGCTCTCCCACAACCTCATCCACCCAGGGCGGCACGTAATACGGGTCGAACGCGTTCAGCCCTGCTGCCAATGCCCCCCGCAAAGCCTCATCGGACTTTATGAGCCCGGCAGCCTTACAAACTCGCGCCAACTCTTTCACGTCAGCGCTGGTGTTGCTCAGAACAGGCCGCTTATACCCATGAGCATGGCGCAAGTGAACAAGGCCCAGCGCGGCAGCCGGCATCGCGAAGCGTTTGCGCGCATCAGGCAAGCTGGCGGCCGCACGTTGCGCAGACTCTGCCAGCTCGCGCATGTGCCTCAGGGTAGCCGCGTAGCTGCAGAACACATCGGGGGCCTGGTCGTGCTCTTCCTCAATCGCACCCTGCGCCATGCCATGCGTTTCAAGGTCTCTCGCCAACGCGTTTAAGCGCGTGGCAAAGGCGACAAGTGCGTTCTTGCGCTGAGTTGGATTGAGCACATTGGTTTGTTTTCGAACGTATTCGATTAACCTATTGATACCCTGCTCGTAGGCGCTGGTCTCTTCACTCACTGGTGGCTCCCGGTCTGCGGTGGCCACTGTTCACAGGCGGCAGCAAATCGGACACAGGCCGAGCCCTTCCCCATTCAATCAGCTCCTCAACTAACCAGGCAGACCGGCCAGGGCTGATTTTTCGCGGCTTGGGAGCATCGCCCATTGCTACCAGCTTGTCGAGCATGCTCGCCGAAATTGAAAGGAACCCCGCTGCGTCTGCTCTGCCGAGAAAGAGCGGCGAGATTTGCACAATGGGCGGTTTAGCCATTTTTCAACGCTCTGGCATCAATACCAACACCCCGCCAGCCAAAGTCGTGAGCTCATCACATTGCTTGTCCTGTAGCGCGAGTGCACCCGCAAGCATGGCACGGGGCAGATCGGAATCCGTGTTGTTGGGGAGTGCCCGGACCACTGCGCGCAACAATTCTGCTACGCAGTCCTGACCAGCGGCCAAATTGATGAGTCGCCGAACCGTCAGTTGTTCATGATGAGGTGCGCGCCTCAATTGCTCATCTGTAAACACGAATTTTTCACAGCACTCGTTAACATAGTCGGCAGCCATTACGAAGTTCCTTTTCGAGGTGGTCAGGCGGGCCTAGTGTTGCAACCACCAGGCCCGCCGCTTTTTCGCCCAGCTCATACCGCTGCTGGGCATAGCGGTGTCATGCGCCAGGTTCGATATACACCTGATGGAGACGCTTGATTTCTTGCATAGCGCCTAGGTAGGCAGGCACCCAAGCGGGCACCGGCGTCCTGCCGTTCACCCATCGGCTGGGTGTGTTCTTGTCAACGCCAGCTTTGCGGCAAAAGTCGGACTGTTTCCAACTCAGCACCTCGAGGGCTTGTGTGAATTGCTCAGGGGTCATTGCGTGGGCCTTTACGCTTAAAGGGAAGTTGCTGTACAGCTTAGCATAATTCCCCTAAACTATACGTTTTTTCGTTTTTTATACTCATTGTTAACATAACGCCCGTTGTCGAACATACGATTTGTGGATAAATATTCCTCTTTAAGGGAATTCTTCAACTGCGACACGCACTTACAACCGCTCCCGCCATTGCTCAAATAATAGGCATCCGACGGAGAGCGATGACCGGCAAAGTTATCCACAATGCCACCGCGCGGGCAATTGGTTCCAGAGGAAGGCCCTCTCGCGCTCAATTCCGACAAGATGCAAGAAAGGCCGAGAGGAACGACACGGGCCTGTTGGACTGGCCGGCGTGGTGCTGTGCAGACGTCTGCACAGCAGCTCCGGTCGTTTTGACCATGAAAGATAGAAGAGTTCGTGAACTAAAAGTGTTCTCACTTTGTTCTCAGTCTGTCCTCACATTGCCTTCAGCAGCCTATCTTCTGAAAACCCGCATGGATGCTGGGTCCACCCGGTTTGCCTTCACTGTCGCAGTGGATTGGGAAAAGTATCCAGCATGCAGGCGCCTGCACGCTGTCACGCTGCCCGCTGGGCGAGCTGGATCACGTCAGCGCCCTTGCGCAGCTTGTCCAGGTGATTCGCCCACTGGGTCATCATGGCCCGGCGCTCTGCCAGGTAAGTGGCATGGTTGTAGGCGGCGGATACGGCGTCACGCTCCTGATGCGCAAGCTGCAGCTCTATGACGTGGTGCGGATAGCCCTGCTCATGCAGGACCGTGGAAGCCACACCCCGGAAACCGTGCCCGGTCATACGGCCCGCGTAGCCCATGCGCTTCAAAGCGGCCAGTATGGTGTTATTGCTCATTGGTTTGTCGTGGTCGCGCTCACCAGGGAACAGCAGCGCACGGCTGCCGCTGGCCGTGTGCAGCGCCTGCAGCACCTCCACTGCTTGCGGGGCCAGCGGCACGATGTGCGGGGTGCGCATCTTCATGCGTTCTGCGGGTATGCGCCATTCGGCCGCGTCAAGGTCAAACTCTTCCCACCGCGCCCCGATCAGCTCGCCAGTGCGCACAAAGGTCAAAGCAATCAGCTTCATGGCCAGGCGGGTAAAGGCGCTGCCCTGGTAGGCCTCGATTTTGCGCAGCAGCTCGGGCATTTCGCGGGCGTCAAGCCTGGCGTAGTTCTCTTTCTTGTGGGCCTTGAGGGCGTCGGCCGGCTTCACGTCAGCGGCCGGGTTGCGCTCGATCAGGCCATGCGCCACGGCATACCGCATGATCTGCCCGCATGTCTGCAATGACCGCTTGGCAATGTCCACCGCCCCGCGTACCTCAATTGCCTTTGCCATCGCCAGGAGCTGCGGGGCCGTGACGCTGGCCACCGGCCGCGCCCCCAAGGCAGGGAACACATCAGCCTCAAGCCGGCGCATCACGTAGTCGGCATGGCGTGGACTCTTGGGGCCGCGCCAGTGCGCCCACCACTGCCTGGCCACTGATTCAAAGGTATTGGCATCCCCCGCCGCCTTGGTCAATTTGGCATCGCGCTTGAGCTGCGCCGGGTCATTGCCAGCCGCCAGCGCTTCGCGTGCCTGGTCGCGGTCTTTGCGGGCCTGTGCCAAGGAAACAGCCGGGTACACCCCGAGCGCCAGGCGCTTTTCCTTGCCGCCGTGCCGGTACTTCAAGCGCCAGTATTTGCCGCCCGCTGCCGTCACTTCCAGGTACATGCCCTTGCCGTCAGCCAGGCGCACAGATGGCCGGTCTGCCGGGCAGGCGGCGCGGTCGCATTCGATCTTGGTTAGGGGCATTTGGGGGCACTTTTCGTGGGGGCATCGGAAAATTCCGATTTATGCCCCCGAATATGCCCCCGGTTAATGCTGGCTGTCAACGCACCCTGCCGGACGTTAAAAAACAAAAAAGCCCCGCGAACCATTGATCTGCGGGGCTTTTTGCTGATTTTCTGGACTTATTTGGAGTTCCTCAAACTCATTCTTGGCGGAGAGGGTGGGATTCGAACCCACGGTACCTTGCGGTACGCCTGATTTCGAGTCAGGTACATTCGGCCACTCTGCCACCTCTCCTAAATCGAGCCGCTATTCTAACAGCCCCACGGTCACTCCCAACGCGCAAGCTCCCTGCCCACTAGGGGCCGCTGCGCCTGCGGACTGGCAAAGCCAGTTCCGCGGCCCCGGCTGAAAATTAGGAACTAGAGCTCTTTCCTGCGGGAGTCAACACCGTGATGCCGCCCATGTAGGGCTGCAAGGCAGCCGGCACCGCAACGCTGCCGTCTTCGCACTGATAATTTTCCAGCACCGCGACCAGCGTGCGGCCCACGGCCAGGCCGGAGCCGTTGAGCGTGTGCACGAATTCGTTTTTGCCTTGCGCGTTCTTGAAGCGGGCCTGCAGGCGGCGGGCCTGGAAGGCTTCGCAGTTGGAGACGGAGCTGATTTCGCGGTAGGCGTTCTGGCCGGGCAGCCAGACCTCGAGGTCATAGGTCTTGCTGGCGCCGAAACCCATGTCGCCGGTGCACAGCAGCATCACGCGGTAAGGCAGGCCCAGCTTTTGCAAGATGGCCTCGGCGTGGCCGGTCATGGCCTCGAGCGCATCGTAGCTGTGGTCCGGGTGGACGATCTGCACCATCTCGACCTTGTCAAACTGGTGCTGGCGGATCATGCCGCGCGTGTCGCGGCCGTAGCTGCCGGCCTCTGACCGGAAGCACGGTGTGTGCGCGGTGAACTTGAGCGGCAGCTGCGCTTCGGGCAGCACCTCGTCGCGCACAAAGTTGGTCAGCGGCACTTCGGAGGTGGGAATCAGGTACAGCGCCGTGCTTTCGGCCTCTGCCGCACCTTCCTGCCCGCCCTTTTTGGCGGCAAACAGGTCTTCTTCAAACTTGGGCAACTGGCCGGTGCCGCGCAGGGAATCACCATTGACGATGTAGGGCACATAACACTCGGTGTAGCCGTGTTCGGCCGTCTGGACATCGAGCATGAATTGCGACAGCGCCCGGTGCATGCGCGCGAGCTGGCCCTGCATGACCGTGAAACGCGAGCCTGTGAGTTTGGTGCCCAATTCAAAGTCCAGCCCCAGGGGCTGGCCCAAGTCCACATGGTCCTTGACCTCGAAGGCATACGCGGGTGGCTCACCGCCCAGGCCTTCAACCGGCGTCCATTTGCGCACTTCAACGTTGCCGGCCTCGCCCGCACCGTGCGGCACACTTTCATGCGGCAGGTTGGGCACAGCCAGCAACAGAGCCTGCATCTCGCCCTGGATCTGCTCGAGCCGGACGCTCGAAGCCTCCAGCTCGGTCTTGGAGCTTGTCACCTGCGCCATCACGGCGCTGGCGTCTTCGCCCTTGGACTTGAGCTGGCCGATCTGCTTGGACAGGGTGTTGCGCTGGTTCTGCAACTCTTCTGTCCTGATCTGCAGCGCCTTGCGCTCGGCCTCCAGCGCCTGGAAGGCTTCCACGTTGAGAAAGGCTTGCGGGCTTTTGCGGGTTTCCAGCCGGCGAATAGCCGACGGCAGGTCTTTACGGAGCAGGTTGATGTCTAGCATGGGCTCATTGTATTTTGTGCCGCGGCGGGCCGGCCACCAGGGCGGGGTTCAGTTCAGGCTGGCCGGGTCGAGGTTGGCGCCGCAGATGATCAGGCAGACTTTTTCGTCCGGCCGCGGCACATAGGCGCCGCTGTGCAGCGCCGCCAGCGGCAAGGCCGCGGCCGGCTCCACGGCCAGCCTGAGCTCCGTCCACAACCACAGCTGGGCGGCCCGGATGGCGTCGTCGCCAAGCAGCAGCGCATCACGCACATGGGCCTGGGTGGCCGCCCAGCCCAGATCACCAATGCGTTTGGCGCCCAGTGAATCGGCGGCAATGCCGCCCACGCTCACATCGACCGGCTGCCCGGCCTCGCGCGCCCGGAACAGGGTAGGCGCGAGTTCGGGCTCCAGCGCAACAACGCGGGAGCGCTGCTCAAACCAGCTGGCAATGCCGGCGATCAGGCCGCCGCCGCCGACGCTGACCAGCACGGCGTCAGGCAGGCCGGCCTGCTGCTCAATCTCCAGCGCCAGCGTGCCGGCGCCGACCACCACTTCGGGCTGGTCGTAGGCATGGGTCAGCAGGGCACCGGTTTGCTGCTGGCGCGCCAGACAGGCCTGCAGCGCTTCCGAATACGCCGCACCGGTGACCACCACCTCGGCGCCCAAGGCGGCCAGCCTGGCGCGTTTGGCCGGGCTGGACACTTCGGGCACAAACACCTCGCAGCGCACGCCGAGTTCACGCGCGGCGGCCGCGGTGGCAATGCCGGCGTTGCCGCCCGACGCCACAATCACGCCGCTGGACGGAATGGGGTTGGACAGCAGGCGGTTGAGCATGCCGCGCGCCTTGAAGCTGCCGCTGGTCTGCAGCTGCTCGAGCTTGAGCCAGACTTCAGCGCAGTCCACACCGAGGGCCTTGCCGGGCAGCTTCCACACCGGGGTTTGACGAATAAAGTGGCTATAGCCCTCGTGGAACCTGCGCTGGCAGCTCTCGATTTGATAGCGGTCTGGCATATCTGGCATATCTGGCATAGCCGGCCTAGGACTCTGCATGCAGGTCGCTGCCGATGGCGTCCAGCGCGGGGCCGTCCAGCTTGAGCCCCTTGGGCAGCGGGAACTTGAGGGTCTCCTCGATGCCGGCCATCTTGCGCACCGACACCGCGCCCAGCGCCTTGATACGGTCTATCACCTGCTTGACCAGAATTTCGGGCGCCGACGCCCCGGCGGTCAGGCCGACGCGGCTTTTGCCTTCAAACCATTCGGGTTTGAGCTCGGTCGCGTCGTCCACCATGTAGGCCTCGGTGCCCAGCTTGGCGGCCAGCTCGCGCAGGCGGTTGCTGTTGGAGCTGGTCGGGCTGCCGACCACGATCAGGATGTCGACCTGCGGGCTCATGATCTTGACGGCGTCCTGCCGGTTCTGCGTGGCGTAACAGATGTCCTGCTGCTTGGGCGCGCGCACGTTCGGAAAACGCGCTTTCACGGCGGCACTGATTTCGGCCGCGTCGTCCACACTGAGCGTGGTCTGCGTGACCACGGCGAGTTTTTCTGTCTGCGCCGGCTGGATGCGCGCCACGTCGGCCACGTCTTCCACCAGGTGGATGCCGCTGTCGAGCTGGCCCATGGTGCCTTCGACCTCGGGGTGACCCTTGTGGCCGATCATGATGAACTCGTAACCTTCCTTGTTGAGCTTGGCCACTTCGACATGCACCTTGGTCACCAGCGGACAGGTGGCGTCGAAGATCCGGAAGCCGCGTGCTTCGGCCTCGCGCTCGGTGGCCTTGCTGACGCCGTGGGCGCTGAACACCAGCGTGGCGCCGGGCGGCACATCGTCAAGGTCTTCGATGAAGATGGCGCCTTTTTCCTTGAGCTCGTTGACGACGTAGGTGTTGTGCACGATTTCGTGGCGCACATAAATCGGTGCGCCGAACTTGCCAAGCGCGCGCTCGACGATTTCAATCGCGCGGTCAACACCGGCGCAGAAACCGCGCGGCTCGGCGAGGATGATTTCCTGCGGGGAGGCCTTGCCAGTCATAGGATGCCAATCACCTGGACTTCAAACACCACCGGCTGGCCGGCCAGCGGGTGGTTGAAGTCGAACTGCACGGCGTCGCCATCTGCCTTGACCTGCTGCACGCTACCGGCGTACTGGCCCATGCCGTCGGGTGTGGGGAACTGCACGACATCGCCGACCTTGTACTGCTCGTGGGGGTCGCCCAGTTCGTTAAGCAGCTTGCGCGCCACCCACTGCACCAGCTCGGGGTTGCGCTCGCCAAAAGCCTCGCCGGCCGCCAGTTGGAAGCTGGTACGCGTTCCTTCGCGCAGGCCCAGCAGGCGCTGCTCGATCGCAGGCGACAGCTCGCCGGTGCCCAGGCTCAGGGTGGCCGGCTTGCCGGCGAAGGTGTTGATGATGTCGGTGCCCGGTTGACCGTCCATGGACGGCCCGGCCATGCGGTAGTGCAGGGTCAGGAAGGAACCAGGCTGAACGAGGGCGGGGGTTTCAACGGTGGACATAGGACTTTCGGGTGCCGGCCGGGGGGGCCGCCAACTGTTTGTAAACTGCCCCTATTGTAGAAAGTGCCAACCGTCCGGGAAACGACCGCCTGTTTAGCCCTGATACTGGCCCTGTGAAGGCGTTTTTTTCAATGCTTGCCCACCCGACTGGACGCCCATGCTCCTGAAAGACCTGCCCGAGGACGCCCGTCCCCGCGAAAAGCTGCTGGCCCGCGGCCCCGGCGCGCTCAGCGACGCCGAGCTGCTGGCGCTGTTGCTGCGCAGCGGCATTCCCGGCAAAAACGCGCTGCAGATGGGCCAGGAGTTGGTGGACACTTTCGGCGGCGTGGCCGGCCTGCTGCACACCGGGCACCAAGCCCTGAACAGCATCAAGGGCCTGGGACCGGCCAAACGCGCCGAACTGGTGGCCGTGCTGGAGCTCGCGCGCCGCGCGCTGGCGCAGGAGCTGCAGGACAAGCCGCTGTTCACCACACCGCAGGCGGTGCGGGACTACCTGCAGCTGCAGCTCGGCAGCCGGCCACACGAAATTTTTGCAGTGCTGTTTCTCGACAGCCAGCACCGGCTGATTGCGCTGGAAGAACTGTTTCGCGGCACGCTGACACAAACCAGCGTCTACCCGCGCGAAGTGGTGGTGCGGGCGCTGGCCCTGCACGCCGGCAGCGTGGTGCTGGCGCACAACCACCCGAGCGGCGAAGCGCAACCGTCGCGTGCCGACGAGGCGTTGACGCAGACGCTCAAAGCCGCGCTGGCCCTGGTGGACGTGCGGGTGCTGGACCATTTTGTCGTGACCAGCACGCAGGCGATCTCGATGGCTGAACGGGGACTGCTCTGATGGCAGCCAGACCACCGCCCATCAAGGACCTGAAGGGCCTGAAAGCCGTCAAGCTCGAGATAGAAACCCGGGCCCGGCAGGAAGCTGAACGCAAGGCGGCGCGCGCCGCTGCCGCTGCGACAGCGAAGGCCGAAAAAGAGCTTTTCTCGCGCGCCATTGGCCTGGTCAAGGCGCTGCCGGCCAGGCACCGGCCCGGCCATCCGGGTCACCGGGCGCACTTGCCGCCAGCCCAGCCCGCGCCAATCCCCGTGCAGCAGCAACGCGACGAACTGGCCGTGATGCGCGAGGCCATCTCCGACGAATTTGATGTTGAAACCCTGCTCGACACCGACGAGGCGCTGAGTTTTCGCCGTCCGGGCATGGGGCCGGACGTGGTGCGCAAGCTGCGCCGCGGCGGCTGGAGCATCCAGCGCCAGCTCGACCTGCACGGCCTGCGCCGCGAGGACGCGCGCGATACGCTCTCGGCTTTCATTCGCGAAGCCCACAAGGCCGGCATGCGCTGCGTGCGTGTGGTGCACGGCAAGGGCCTGGGTTCACCCGGCAAAACGCCGGTGCTCAAGGGCCGGGTGCAAAGCTGGCTGATCCAGAAGCAGGAAGTGATCGCCTTTGTGCAGGCGCGGCCGGCCGAGGGCGGCGCCGGTGCGCTGGTGGTGCTACTGGCGCAGAGCTGAATTTTCCCGTTTCGCTATGAATTCAGGAGCTGCTTGCGCCCGCGCGATAAGGGCGGAAGGCATTTTTCTTCTGAGTTTTCGGCCCGCACGCTACGGTCAATGCCGGCCCTTCCAACTTTTTTAAGCGAAAAGTGCTCTCAGCCCATACCAGTCAGGCGGGAGCCGCTATTTAATCTGTAGCATTTGTGCAGCCACATCCTCAAGCGCATTGCGCAAGATCAGACGCCGCAATCCCAGGGCCGACGCCTCGGCATGCAGCACCGCAGCAAAGGTCGGGCTCACTGCCTCAATGCCTGTCAGGTCCAGCACCAGCTCCCCCGGTATCCAGCGCGGTGCCCGGCCTGAGGCCAGGCTGCGGCGCTCGTCCACAGGCAGCCGGCTCATGAGGATTTCAGCTTGGTGGCGCGCCTCCAACCGCTCGGACCCGAGCAGACGCAGCACCGGCATGGTCACCACCTCTTGCCCGGCCTGGGCCTGCATCAGCGCGTAGGTCTCGCGCCAGGCCTGCCCTTGTGCGCGCTTGCCACGATCCAGGTTGTCCGGGTCTCCGCCCAGCAAACGCAGCACGTCGGAAGCAGGCAGGCCGGTCTTCGGCTTGATGATGATGCGTTCGGCCAGGCGCTGATTGACCGACGTTAGGGACAAACCATCGTTGGCCGCCCACAGCACATCCCCCGCGCACTGGTTCAGGTGCGTCAGCACGCCGCGGTTGTGGCCCAGTGCCCATTGCACCGGCGCATGCGCGTCCACCTCCGCGCGCGCACGGTCAGGCGGAACGTCGAGTGCCAGCAGGTTTTGCAGCAGGGCCGGGCCAAAACGTTGTTGCAGTGTTGCCAACGGCGCCGCATGCAGCGCCATGGCCCAGCGCGTGCTCGCGCTCACCGCCACCACCAGCTTGGCCGGCCGGCAATGCACCAGTCCCAGAGACCAGGGGCCCAGCGTGCTGCCAGACGCACAGGCATCCACAGCCAGCTGGGCCGGCAACTTGAGAGCGCGGGCCAGTTCCCGGGTGACGTGCAGTGTGACCATGGCGTCAGGAACTCATCACAGCTTGTAAGTGCCGCGCATGGAGGGCGCTTTGGACATTGAAGATGATTTTGGGCATCGGGTTGTGGCTCCGGGGCTCGGGGTGAGCAACAGGACCAGAAAGGACAGCGTTGTTGATTATCCCGTCAATGGTGAAGTCCTCATCCGGCCGGGTGGCGGGCCCGTCACAGTGTCGCCAACGCCACCCCGGGTCTGTGCATGCCGCATGAATGCTATCTATTACATAGCTGCGTGCGTCCGAGGAATAAGGGCCAGAGGCATGTTTGATGCATAGAATCAGTCCAGATCCGGCTTGCTGCCCCCGCGTCAGTCGAGTTTACAAGGGGAAAGTGCCCGGAACCCTTAAAAAACGGGCGTAAGCAGCTACCGAATCAATAGCATGACACGGAAAGATCTTCGAAGCTCAGCCCGAACGGGGGCAGGTTTGCCATGACCGCACAACGTCAGGCCGGCGAATTGCGCATCCAGTCGGCGGTCTGGAAAAAAGAGGCCCGCAGCCTGGCGCGCAGTTCTTCATCGACGCCGGTTTCGCCCATCGCCTGGTCCATGCAGGCCAGCCACTGGTCGCGCTCGAGGATGCCGATGACAAAAGGCATGTGGCGCAGGCGCAGCTTGGGGTGGCCAAAACGCTCGGTGTAGTGTTGCGGCCCGCCCAGCCAGCCGCACAGGAACCAGAACAGGTGCTGGCGCGCCTTGACCAGGTCGCTGCCGTGCGCCGCGCGCAATTCGGCGTAGCCGGGCTCGAGGTCCATCAGGTCGTAAAAACGGTCTACCAACGCCTTCACCCGTTCTTCGCCGCCTATCCAGTCGAAGGGGGTGTCGAAGGGCGGTGTGCCCGGTGGTTTTTCTTCGATGTTCATGATTATTCTAAAAAGGGAGTCTCTAGGTTAGCTTGTCATTGCGGACTTGATCCGCAATCCATGCGGCGCGAGCCAGGGCTGTGATTCATGCGGCATGGATCCCCCCGGATCGGAGTCCGGGGCAAGCTCCTCGAGTCCGGGATGACGAGCCGGAGGGAAATTATTGGGCCTTGCGCAAGGTTTCAACCACCGGCGTATTAAGCACGGAACGCAGCCCCCACCAACCCGCCGCCATCGCCAGCACGGCGCCGGCGAGGCTGCCCAGTAGCGGCACGGTCCAGGAGCCGGTCCAGCTGAAATCGAACACAAAACGCGCCAGGCCCCAGCCCACGGCCAGCGCCACGATGGAGGCCAGAAAACCGGCCAGCAGGCCGACGCCGGCGAGTTCGGCGCGCTGCACCTGGCGCAGCAGCGAGGCGCGCGCACCAACGGCACGCATGATGGCGAACTCGTGCGCACGCTCTTCGCGTGTCGCGGTGATGGCCGCGAACAGCACCACCAGGCCGGCGGCCAGCGTGAAACCGAACAGGTACTCCACGGCGCGTATCACCTGGTCGAGCACGCGCTGCACCTGGGCGATGGTGCTGCTCATGTCGACGTTGGTGATGTTGGGAAAGGCCTTGACCAGTTCGTTGTCAAAGCTGCGCGGTTTCACCCCGTCCTGAGCGGGCACACGTTCGGGCGCGCGGAAGGCGCTGATGTAGGAGACCGGCACGTCGGTCATCTTTGCAACCGGGTACATCACGAAAAAGTTGACCCGCATGGAACCCCAGTCCACCTTGCGCAGGCTGGTGATTTTTGCCTCGCTGAGCTGGCCGCCGATGTCGAAACGTAGGCTGTCGCCCAGCTTGAGACCCAGGGTGCTGGCCAGGCCATCCTCGACGCTGATGGCGCCCGCCTCATCGGGCGTCCAGCGGCCGGCCACCACCTGGTTGTGCGAGGGCTGCTGCGCGGCATGGGACAGGTTGAACTCGCGGTCCACCAGGCGCTTGGCGCGGTCGTCCTCGAAGTCCTCCGGCGCGACCACCTTGTCGTTGATCGCGACGAGGCGACCCCGAATCATGGGATACCAGTCAAACTTCGTGACGCCGCCGTCGCGCAAGGCCTGCTGGAAGGCGGCGCCCTGCTCGGGCTGCACATTGATGACAAAGCGGTTCGGCGCATCGGGCGGTGTGGCCTGGCGCCAGCTGCTGATCAAATCGGTGCGCAGCAGCACCAGCAGCATCAGCGCGAGCAGACCGACCGCCAGCGCGCTGACCTGCACCACGGCATAGACCGGGCGCGCCGACAGCTGGCGCGTGGCCAGCACCAGCCAGCGCGGCGCGGTGGCTTCATTGACGCTGGCACGCAGCAGCTTGACCGCCGCGAAACTGGCCACGGCAAACACCGCCACGGCCCCGGCGAAACCGCCGACGGCAATCAAGCCAAGCTTGAGGTCGCTGCTGGCGGCCACCAGCAAGGCCGCAAAACCGAGCACCCCGACCAGCAGCACCGCGAGCGAAGCCGGCCGCAGGTTGCCGACATCGCGGCGGATCACGCGCAGCGGCGGAACCTGGGCCAGCTGCAGCACCGGCGGCAGGCCGAAAGCGAGCAGCAGGGTCAACCCCATGCCCATGCCGAAAGCCACGGGCCAGAGGGTAGGCGCCGGCAGCGCTGTGTCGACCAGGCCGGCCAGCAGCAGCACAAAGCCATAATGCACGGCAAAACCGATCAGCACACCGAGGGCGCTGGCGGCCATGCCGGCCAGCACAAATTCGAAGGTGTAGGCCAGCGCGATGGTGCGTTGCGGCTGGCCCAGCACACGCAGCATGGCGCAGTCGTCCAGGTGTTTGGATGCGAAGCCGCGTGCCACGATGGCGACCGCCACGGCGCTCAGCAAGGCCGCCAGCAAGGCGACCAGGTTGAGGAATTTTTCGGCACGGTCCAGCGTCTGGCGCATCTCGGGGCTGCCGCTTTCCAGCGACTCGATGCGCACGCCGCGCCACTCGGCCTTCTTGATCTCCTGCGTGGCCCACTGGACATAGGTTTTCACCGCGGCGTCGCTGCCGGCCACGGCAAAGCGGTAGTTGGTCCGGCTGGCCGGCTGGATCAGGCCGGTGGCCGCCAGGTCGGCGCTGTTGATCATCACGCGCGGTGAAAAATTGGCAAAACCGCCGCCGCGGTCCGGCTCCTGGACGATCACACGCGCCAAAGTGAAGCGGGCGTCGCCCATCAGCAGGGTCTGGCCGATGCGCAGCCCCAGCGCATCGAGCAGCGACGCGTCGGCCCAGGCCGTGCCGGGGGCGGGAATCTCGCGCGTGGCCGCACCGGCAGCCTCGGGGCTGGGTGCGACCTGCATCGTGCCGCGCAGCGGATAACCCTCGGGCACCGCCTTGAAGGCCACGAGTTTGCTGGCGCCGCCGTCTTCCTCGCGCGCCCGGCCCATGGTCGGAAAGGTCACGGTCGAGGTGACCTGCAGGCCCAAGCTGCGCGCCCTGGCAATGAACACCTCGGGAGTCATGCCGTCGCTGCGAAGAACGGCGTCACCGCCAAGCAGCTGGCGGGCATCACGCTGCAGGCCCCCCTTGAGGCGATCCGCAAAAAAACCGACGGCCGTCAGGGCCGCCACCGCCAGCGTCACCGCAACGATCAGCAGCCGCAGTTCTCCGGCGCGCAGGTCGCGCAGCAGCGTGCGCCAGCCGAGTTTGAGGAAAAGGGTGTTCATGGCCTGACCTTAACGCAAAGTCCACAGCCCCGGCGCCTGTCGGTTTCTGCCGGTGAACAGCCCGGGCACTTCAGCGGGCCGCCACCTCTGTGGGAATGCCGCACCGCCGTCAAGCCATCAAGCCGTCTCTGGCGCCCGAAGCCGGGGGCCGGCGAGGTCAGGTTGCAGCTTGAGCCGCAGCGGCTGGGCGTAACAGACAAAACGCCGGTTGGTCGCGCGGCCGATGGCGCACAGCCCGACGGCCTGCGCCACCTGGTGGCCCATCTGCGTGATGCCGCTGCGCGAGACCACAATCGGCACCCCCATTTGTGCCGACTTGATGACCATTTCGCTGGTGAGCCGTCCTGTCGTGTAAAACACCAGCCCGGCGCCCTCTTTACCAGCCGGGGCCGCGGAACCGGCTTCGCCGGGCCGCAGGCGCAGCGCCCCTGTTTCCCGTGCAGGGGGCAGCGAAGTGCCGGAGGCTCGCGAAGTGGGGAGCGTGGGGGCCGGTTCCGCCGACAGGCCGCCCTTAGGCGGAACAGCCCCCTCGGGGGGCAGCGCAGTACGCGAAGCGACAAGCGTGGGGGTCATATTCATAGCCATCCAGCCGGCAATGGTGTCAATGGCGTTGTGCCGCCCCACATCCTCGACAAACAGCAGCATCTCCGGCTCGGCGGATGCCAGGGAAAACAGCGCGCAGGCATGAACGGATCCCGCCGACTTGTAAGTGGTTTCCTTGAGGCGGATGGTGTTGACCAGGCCGTACAGCTGGGCTTGGGTGATGCAGGCATCGGCGGGCAGTTCAATCTGGTCCACCTCGTCCATCAGGCCGCCGAACACACTGCCCTGCCCGCAACCGGTGGTCACCACCTTGCGCGCGGTTTTTGCCTCGATATCCGCGATGCCGTGGCGCGTTTTGACCGCCGCGGCGCCCACATCCCAGTCCACCGTGATGGATTCGATGTCTGCGGCGTCCTTGACCAGCCGCTGGTTGCGCAGGTAACCCAGCACCAGCAACTCGGGGTGGGCACCCAGCGTCATCAAGGTCACCAACTCGCGCTTGTCGACATACACCGTCAGGGCGCGTTCGGCGGGAATGGCAATCTGGAGCGGATCACCGTATTCGTTGACGGCGTCGATGTCACAGGTGAGCGGCGCCCGGGCCTGGGTCAGGTATGGCAGAGGCATGGTTGGAGACTACAACAAAAAGGCCGACACCTTGCGGGGCCGGCCTTTTTGCAATGGATGGTCGATGGTCAGGATTTTTTTTCAGGGGCAATGGCTGCCGCGGGGGTCTTGCTGCTGGGCGGGCTGGTGGCGGTAGCCGCCGGAGAATGCGCACCCGATGCCTCCAGGGGCTTGGCCACCTCGGCAGGCTTGTAGCTGAAAGCCCCAGGGTCTGCGCACGCTGGCGTGGCCACCGGCGGCTTGGTTTCCTTGCCGGCCGCCTTGGCGGTCTTGTAATAACTGGCTACCACCTTGTCCATGGATTTGCACAACAGGTAGCCATCGACCTTGCCGGCCCAGGCGGCCTTCGCGGCGGCCTCGGCAGCCTTGGCCTTGGCCTCGTCGCTGACCGGGGGAAGCTTGGCCAGTACCACGGCGGACACGCTGGCAAACAAGGCGGCAATAAGAATTTTTTTCATGGAATCCTCGCTGTTCGGATCTGATCTAGGCCTGGACGGTCTGGCTCGGTGGCGCAGGTTCGCTGCGTTGCGCCGGAATCTTGCCGGCCTTCACGTCGTCATACCAGTACTCGTGGTGCTCCCTGGCCCAGGTCTCGTCGACATAACCGGTTTTCATGCCGTCGTAGGCACCCTGCATGCCGATGGTACCGATGTAGATATGGCCGATGAACAGCGCCATCATCAGCACCGTTGCCACGGCATGCACCATGTGCGCCACCTGCATGGTGTCGCGAACATAGATCAGCCCGGGAATCAGCTTGTCGAGCACCAGCCCCGAGGCCACCACGATGGCGCCGAGGAAAAACACGCCACCCCAGAACAGCAGCTTTTCGCCCGCATTGAAGCGGTGCGAGGGGATTTCCTTGCCCGACAGCAGGCCACCGCCCTTGAGAAGCCAGCCCATGTCGCCACGCCGTGGCATGTTGTCGCGGACAAAGGTGAAGAACACAATCACCAGCGACACGGCAAACAGCGGACCGGCAAAGTTGTGCATGTTCTTGAGCAGATAGCTCAGCCAGCCGAACAGGGTGGCGCCCATGATGGGCAGCAGGAAAAACTTTCCGAACGCCATGACGATGCCGGAGATGGCAAGAATAGAGAAAGCAATGGCGTTGGCCCAGTGTGCGGAACGCTCGAACGGCGTGAAACGCTCGATCTTGCGACCCGTTTCGGCACCGTGCAGATTGATCCTGCCCTTGCCAAGGTAAAACAGCGCGATCGCCCCCACCACGATCAGCAGCAGTGCGCCACCGTAGGGAATCAGCCAGTTGTTGCGCACCTGCCGCCAAGCCTCACCGGCATTGGTCAAGCGCGAGCCCGGGTACTGCACAAATGGCTGGATCAAGTTGCCGGCCTCGGGCGCCTCGCTTTTGGGCAGGCTGCTGTAGCCGGTGACGCCGGAGCCGACCTGCCGCCACATCGGCGCATTGTTGCCGGGCTGGACCCTGGCGCGCTCGCCATTGGTCTGCTCGGCGTATTTGGGATCAGCGCTCGCCTCAGGTTTGACCTCGAAGATGTTGGCGCTCTGGATGCCGCCTGTGGGTGCTGCCGCTGCCGGAGCCGGGGCCGGGGTGGCCGCGGGTTGCGCCGACACCATGGCCGAGAAGCCAAACGCTGCAAAAAAGAGTGCTGCCAGGAATCGCGATGGGCGTTGCATGTGAACTCCCTGTTATTTCACGCGGTTGTATTCGTTCTGGCCGGCCTGCGCACGGGTCTTGAGCTGCTGCTCCCAGGCGGCTTTGTCGCCGGCTTTCCAGCCTGGGGCATTGAAGGCATTGCTGGTGCCCTGGTATGCGGCCGTGTCGCTTTTGACGCCGGCAGCGGTCTGGGGCTTTTCGCCGCAAGCGGCAAGCGCCAGGATGGCAGCGGTGAGCAGTGCAAGACGCATCATGATTTAACTCCATTCACGGGAGGCTGACCAGCTTGTCTGGAACCGTAGGCCGTTCCCCAGCCCCACACTTCGGCGCCCTTGCCGCGCTGCACGACACGGGTGCGGAAGATGTCGGCAACCACATCGCCATCGCCGGCGAGCAGCGCCTTGGTCGAGCACTGCTCGGCGCAGGCCGGCAGCTTGCCTTCGGCCAGCCGGTTGCGACCGTATTTTTCAAATTCGGCCTGGCTGCCGCTGGCCTCGGGACCGCCGGCGCAGAAGGTGCACTTGTCCATCTTGCCGCGCACGCCGAACGTACCCTGGGACGGGAACTGGGGCGCGCCGAACGGACAGGCGTAAGAGCAATAGCCGCAACCGATGCAGACATCCTTGTCGTGCAGCACCACACCCTCGTCGGTGCGGTAGAAACAGTTGACGGGACACACAGCCATGCAGGGCGCATCGCTGCAATGCATGCAGGCCACCGAAATGGACTTCTCGCCGGGAACACCGTCGTTGAGCGTCACCACACGGCGCCGGTTGACGCCCCATGGGACTTCGTTTTCGTTCTTGCAGGCAGTAACGCAACCGTTGCACTCAATGCAGCGCTCGGCGTCACAGACAAATTTCATGCGTGCCATGGTATTTCCTTATGCCTTCTCGACGTTGCAGACCGTCGTCTTGGTTTCCTGCATCATCGTCACGCTGTCGTAACCGTAGGTGGTCGCCGTATTGACCGCCTCGCCGCGCACCACAGGGGCGGCGCCCTTGGGGTAGTAGGCCAGCATGTCGGCGCCCTGCCAGCGTCCCGAAAAGTGGAAAGGCAGGAACACCGTGTCGGGTCCCACACGCTCCGTCACCAGCGCCTGGACATTCAGGCGGGCACCCGTCGGTGTGCTGACCCAGGCGCGTTCGCCGTTGCGTATGCCCTTCTCGGCAGCCACCTTGGGATTGATCTCGATGAACATTTCCTGCTGCAACTCGGCCAGCCAGGGGTTGGAGCGGGTTTCCTCGCCGCCACCTTCGTACTCGACCAGACGGCCCGAGGTCATGATCAGCGGGTATTTTTCATGCACCTTGTCGGCGATGTTTTTCTGCTGGATGGTTTTGTAAAGCGTCGGCAGGCGCCAGAAGGCCTTCTTGTCATCATGCGTCGGGTACTTGGCCATGAGGTCGGGCCGGTTGCCGTACAGCGGTTCGCGGTGTTGCGGAATCGCATCGGGGAAATTCCAGACCACCGCGCGTGCCTTGGCATTGCCGAAAGGGTGGCAGCCGTGGCCCTGCATGAACACCCGGATCAGTCCACCCGAAGAGTCGGTCTTCCAGTTCTTGCCTTCAGCCGCGGCCTTCTCCGGTTCGGTCAGTTCATCCCACCAGCCGAGCTTCTTGAGCAGCAGATGGTCGAGTTCCGGGTAGCCGGTCTGGATGTCGGCGCCCTTGGAGTGCGAACCGTCTTCGGCGAGCAGGTTCTTCCCTTCGCGCTCGACACCAAAATTGGCGCGGAAGTTGCCGCCGCCGTCCATCACGTGTTTGGAGGTGTCGTAGAGGTTGGGGGAACCGGGGTGTTTCATTTCCGGGGTTCCGAAACAGGGCCATGGCAGACCGAAATAATCCCCTGTCGTGTCGTAGCCCGTTTCCTTGTCCTTGCCGCCTTTGGACTTCAGTGTTTTGACGTCGAACAGGTGCATGTTGCGCATGTGGGCCTTCAGGCGCTCCGGGCTTTGCCCGGTGTAGCCGATGGTCCAGACACATTTGTTGATCTCGCGCAGGATGTCTTCCGGCACGGGCTCGTCCATGCCCTTGACCTTCTGCATCTTGTAGTTCTTCGACAGCTCCTTGGCGAAGCCCAGTTTTTCGGCCAGCTGGTGCATGATCATGTGGTCGCTGCGGCTTTCCCACAGCGGCTCAATGACTTTTTCGCGCCACTGCAGCGAGCGGTTGGATGCCGTCACGGAACCGCTGGTCTCGAACTGGGTCGCAGCCGGCAGCAAATAGACGGCGCGATTGGGATTGAGGTCTTCGGCCTGGCCCGGCATGGCCGCCATGGCGGCTGTGGCCGATGGATAGGGATCGATGACCACCAGCAGATCGAGCTTGTCCATGGCGCGTTTCATCTCCAGGCCGCGGGTCTGGGAGTTGGGCGCATGGCCCCAGAACACCACGCCACGAAGGTTGGAGTCCTGGTCGATGAATTCGTTTTTCTCCATCACGCCGTCGATCCAGCGCGACACCGTGATGCCGGGCTTGCCCATCATGGCGGGCGAGGCATAACGCCCCTTGATCCAGTCGAAGTCCACGCCCCAGGTCTTGGCGAAGTGTTTCCAGGAACCTTCGGCCAGACCGTAATAACCCGGCAGCGAATCCGGATTGGGGCCGACGTCGGTCGCACCCTGCACGTTGTCATGGCCGCGGAAAATATTGGTGCCACCGCCGGAGACGCCGACGTTGCCGAGGGCCAGCTGCAGGATGCAGGAGGCGCGAACCATGGCATTGCCGATGGTATGCTGGGTCTGCCCCATGCACCAGACGATGGTGGACGGCCGGTTCTTGGCCATCATCTCTGCGGCCATGTAGACGCGCGCCTCGGGCACGCCGCAGGCTTCCTCGACCTTGTCCGGCGTCCACTTCGCGAGCACGTCTTCCTTGACCTTGTCCATGCCGTAGACACGGTCGTTGATGTACTTGGTGTCTTCCCAGCCGTTCTTGAAGATGTGATACAGCATGCCGAACAGAAACGGAATGTCCGAGCCAGAGCGGATGCGGATGTACTCGTCGGCCTTGGCGGCCGTGCGCGTGAAACGCGGGTCCACCACAACCATCTTGCAGCCGGTTTCCTTGGAGTGCAGCATGTGCAGCAAGCTGACCGGGTGGGCTTCGGCGGCGTTGGAGCCGATGTACAACGCGCACTTGCTGTTTTGCATGTCGTTGTACGAATTGGTCATGGCGCCGTAGCCCCATGTGTTGGCCACGCCGGCCACCGTGGTGGAATGGCAGATGCGCGCCTGGTGGTCGCAGTTGTTGCTGCCCCAGAAACTCACGAACTTGCGCATCAGGTAGGCCTGCTCGTTGTTGTGCTTGGACGATCCGACCCAATACACCGAATCAGGGCCGCTGGCCTTGCGCAACTCCAGCATTCTTGCGCTGATCTCGTTGAGTGCGGTGTCCCAGCCGATGCGCTCGTACTTGCCGTTGACCAGCTTCATTGGGTAGCGCAGGCGGTATTCGCCATGGCCGTGTTCACGCAGCGCAGCACCTTTGGCGCAATGGGCGCCGAGGTTGATCGGAGAATCGAACACCGGTTCCTGCCGGACCCAGACGCCGTTTTGAACGACAGCATCGACGGCACAACCCACCGAGCAATGGGTGCAGACCGTGCGCTTGACCTCGATCTTCCCGCTGCCGTCCCCGGCGCCGGGCGTCGCAGCCCCGGCTTTTTTGACCAGCGTCAGCTGGGTCGCCGCCAGACCGACGCCGACCCCCAGGCCCGAGCGGCGCAGGAAAGCGCGGCGGTCCATGGTGGGCAGAGCTTTCGACAGTCCGCGCGACAGGCTTTGTACAAAACGTGCAGATCCGGCGCGCTGCGCCGTATCGCCGTGAACACTGTGAATTTTTTTCGTGAGCAGCATGGAGCTCTCCGTAAGAGGGGAAACGGGAAAAACTAGATACGCGCGGTCTGGTAGTAGCGCTTGACGTGATCCGACAGGCTGTAGCCGCCGCCTTTTTCCGGCGCAGGCTTGGGTTCCTGGAGGGCGGCCTCGGGCGCTTGCATCCCGGGCAGGGCGACCGCCACGGCGGCAACAGCACCGGTGGCAGCGGCGCCGAAGAAGAAGCCCCGGCGCGAGGGTTTTGGCTGGCTGTCCTGCATAGTAGTCTCCAAGGAAGCTTGCTGTTATGAACTGGTTTGCATACTTACTGACCCGCCTACTTTACGTCAGACCTGCGCATGCGACAACGGTCAGGCCAAGCCAAATGCAATACCTAGGGGAAAACGATAGGGTAACTTGGTTTTTACCCCGACGACTCTAATCAAAAGAAATGTCGCATTTTGAGAAAAGCTGCTGTGCGGGGAAGGTGCACCGCGCCTGGCATCGACCCTGCCTGCTCAGGCCAGCATGTCAAAGCCCTGGGTTTCAACGCTGAGAAAGGTGTGTGTGAATCCAGCCAGGCTGCGGTAGAAATCGGCCTTCGGGTGCGCACTGACCGCATCGCACAGGGTCCTTGCCCAGGGCTGCAGATGACATGCGAAAAACTCGCGCTGGCGCGTCAGGTTGGCGACCGCCACATCGTCCCCCGCAATCAGGTACCGCATGACCTCGCACAGGTAGGCGATATGGTCTTCGGTCTCGGGCATGGTTTCGTCGCGCGCCAGGCCTAGCGCTTGCAGATCGGTGCGCAGCGCCGCCAACGGCTTCTCGTTGAGGAAACCGCTGAGGTAATGGGATCCGAACAGGTAGACCTCGGGCTTGCCGACGCCGCCAAACAGCGCCTCGTACTCCCGGGCAATCTCCCCGTCCGACAACCTGCGGGCGGCGCCAACCAGTTCAGCCCACGAGGCCTCCAGCAAGGCACCGGCCGCAGGTGCTTCGGTCACGGCCACCCGCAGGTTGCCCAGCAGGGCGGCCGGTGGTGGCGCGTAATACAGCGCGGCCAGCAGTCCATAAATTTCAGCGCGGGCGGTTTCTTCGTCCAGCGTGGACGCTACGAGTTGGGCGGGTTGGGTCATGGGATTTAGCGAATGTCCGTGATCTTGATTTCGTTGTCGGCAGAATAGATGTCAATCACGCGGCAGTCGCTGCACATTTTCAGGCGTTCGGCAGCCGCCCCCTGGAACATTGCATGGCCGGCCAGCTTGCCCAGCATGGACTCGATCGCCTTGAGGGTGCCGAACGGTTTGCTGCAGCGTATGCACTGGTAGGGCTGGCTCTCGTTGAGCACACGCGCCTCCTTGCGCTGGGGCGTGAGCAGCAGGCGCGGCTGCAGGGTGATGGCGTTTTCCGGACAGGTCGTCGCGCACAGGCCGCACTGCACGCAGTTTTTCTCGATGAATTTGAGCTGTGGCAGCTCCGGGTTGTCCTGCAGTGCGCTGGCCGGACAGGCGCTGACGCAGCTCAGACACAAGGTGCAGGCATCCTTGTTGATGGACAGCGTGCCCAGCGGCGAGCCGGCGGCCGGCAACGCAATCGCCTCGGGCCTGGCCGTGGCCTGCGTCATCAGGTGATCCAGCGCCAGCTCCAGGGTGGCACGCTTGTCGGCCTGCACGGCAAAGCCGGCCGCCTGGGCCACGCCCTGCGCTGGCGCCGCCTGCAACTGGGCGTCGAGTGCCGCCAGATCGCGTGCGTCCCTGGCTTCGAGGATGCGGAAGTGTTCCCCCTGGTAACCGAGGCCGCCCAGGATGGCCTGCGCCACGTCCATCTGCGCGCGCACGGCCTCACGGTACTGCGGCGCTTCCTCGTCCGTCATCAGCACCCACACCTGGGAAGCGCCGTGGGCGATGGCCGAGAGCCACAACTCCAGGCCCAC
Source organism: Polaromonas sp. (assembly GCF_029945925.1). GTDB lineage: Bacteria > Pseudomonadota > Gammaproteobacteria > Burkholderiales > Burkholderiaceae_C > Polaromonas. Next base: position 47,602 of record NZ_JAQSDN010000006.1, read on the forward strand.
CGACACGGTGTGCCACAAGGCCAGCGGCAAGACGCGCGCCGGCACGCCATGCGTGGCCGGATCGAGCCGCGCCAGGCGGCCCAGGTCAGCCAATAGCCGCGTGCCCGCTTCCTGGCTGTGCAGCAACAGGGCCGCCTGCTTGCCGCCGGTACGCGCATAGGTGCCCAGCAGGGTCTTGATCTTCGCCCCCTGCTCCCCGGGACGCGGGTAGGCAAAGGTCAAAGCGCCGCTCGGGCAAACCGTGGTGCAGGCACCGCAACCCACACACAGATTGGGATTCACAACAATTTGCTGCCGATCCCGCTGGCTGCTGATCGCCGAGGCCGAGCACACGTCGATACAGGCCGTGCAGCCGGTCTTTTCGTTGCGGCTGTGGGCGCAGAGTTTTTGTTTGTAGTTGAAGAACCTGGGCTTTTCGAACTCGCCGACGAGTGAACGCAACTTCAACAGGGTGCGGCTGTCCTGGCCATCCCAGCGAAAATACCCCTGGGGCAAGGCGTGTTGCGTGAAGGCCGGGGTGGCACGCAGGTCCAGCACCAGATCGAATTTTTCACTCAAGGCCTCGGGGGCGCGGCCGAAATCAATCGCCCCGGCCACACCGCAAGCCTTGACGCAGGCCCGGTGCGACTTGCACAGGGCGTCGTCGATCTGGTAGTCGAAACCAATGGCGCCTTCGGGGCAAACCGCCAGACAGGCGTTGCAGCGCGTGCACAGGTCGAGGTCAATCGCGTTGTTGCGCTGCCAATGGAGCTCGAAAGCCCCCAGCCAGCCGGTCAGGCGCTGGATCTTCCCGGCCAGCACCGGGTAGCGCCGCTCCTGCAGACCACCGTCGCGGCCCGTCCCCAGACTGAACAGCGTGACGTCCAGCGCGTCCGACAGCAAGCCGGCGGCGCGTTCAGCCGCATCGAGCTCACCGATGATGAGCACGCGACCCGCACTTTTGTAGGTCACGGTCGCCACGGGTTCGGCATCCGGCAGGTGGGCGACCGCGAGCAGGGCCGCAATTTTCGGGCTGGCCTGGGCGGCGTCCCGGCTCCAGCCGCCGGTCTCGCGGATGTTGACGAACTTGATAACCGAGGTGGCGCCTTCGGTCTGCTGCGCCAGTTCCGCAAAAAGCCGGGTCTCCTGGGTGCAGGCGACCACCACATCGTCGCCGGACTGGACCGCTTTCTGGAAGGCGCCCGCTTCGCGGCGGCACAGCGCCGAATGCAGGGTCAGTTTTTCATCAAGTGCCGTGCCCAGCGTCTGGGGCTGGAGCGGCATGGTCTGGTTGCAGTCGCAAATCAGTGTGGGCATGGTTTTCTTGGCTGGCGCCGGAGCCAGGCTGCGGCTCGGGTTGGCTGGAATGTTCTGGAAAAATGGCCGGACCGGGTAGGTCCGGACCTTCATGGGACTGTGCCACGGTTTCATCCGTGGGGTTATTCGCAGTTTCCCGTGGTGCAGTGGCCGGTGCCGCCTTCCCGCCCTCTTTCTCGTCCTTTTCTTCATCCTCAAACAGATTGAGAAACTTGGCGCTCGCCATCTGCCGGAGCATGGACTCGGGAATGGGATCGGACTTGGAATAATCGTCGATGTAAATGTCCAGGCCGTCCATCACATTGAAGTGCGGGTCGGCAAACAGCTTTTTCATCGCGGCATTGCGCACCTCGGGCCCGACATCACCGGCCATGAAAGGCTTGAAATCGGAATCCCTGGTCAGCAGCTTTGCGTCCTCCAGCGTCAGCAGTTTTTTTTCGGGTGACGCGGCGGCATCGGCCGGGGCCGACACCGGTGCCGCAGGCGCTGGCGCAGGCACTCCCGTCCGGGCGACGTCTTGAGCCGCAGGCGGCGTTGCGGCAGGCGCCGGTTCGTCCAGGGGCTTGCCCTGCAGGGCGTCCGTCTTGCGCCGCGCCCACCGGCCCAGGAATCCAGGGGTTTCGTCAGCCATGGCCACCCCCGCCGAACTTCTTGTCCGTGCTCACGCGCGCGGGGTTGCCAAATCGGTCCTGCAGCGGCTTGAAGCTTTGCGGGCGCTGGCGGCGCTTGGCCTCCAGCACGTAATGGGCATCGACAAACGCCTGCATCCACTCGACCACATCGCGCGGCGCTGCCACCTGTTCCACGGTTTCCTGCGCATCCAGCCAGCGCCCGGCGTCGTGGTAACTCAGGGTCACGGTCTGCGGCACGGCCACCGGCTCGTCGGCCAGCGCCGCCTCTTCCTCCATGCGCCAGACCACCCAGAAGCAGGGCTGGGGCGTGGTGACGTTGAGGTAATAACCTTCGGCGTCGTCGGTGAACAGCTCCACCTTGAAACCGGGATGCAGCCAGCGCTCTTCCTGCTCGTCCTTGAGCAGCAGGCGCGGCTGCGTGCCAAAACTTTCCTCGTGCGGCACGATGTCGGCCAGCGACCAGCGCCAGGGCTGCCAGCGGTTGTCGATGTGCTCGCGGCGCATGACCACGGCCACCGCCACACAGGGTCGGCGAATGGCCGCATCGGCACCGGGAAGTTGCAGGACAAATTCAGACATACCCGCAGTGTACGGCTGTCTTCATGCGCATTTGCGGCACAACTCTTTTGCCACCCACGGTCTGGAAGGTTAAAGGCCTGCGGCAGCACCGGGCCCGTAACCCGCCGCCCCTGCGAGCTGCCCGCCACGGTGAATCGCGACAGCGCAGTACTTGAATTCCGGAATTTTTGCGTACGGGTCCAGCGCAGCGTTGGTCATCAGGTTGGCCGCGGCTTCGTGATAGGCAAACGGGATGAACACCGCGCCCGGCGGCGTGCCGTCATCGCGCCGCACATGAAGGGCCACCGCCCCGCGCCGCGACTGCACGGTCACCACATCGCCCGGCGCCAGCCCCAGCGCCAGCAGGTCGGCGCCGCACAGCGAGGCCATGGCCATGGGTTCGATGGCATCGAGCACGACGGTGCGTCGCGTCATGCTGCCGGTGTGCCAGTGCTCGAGCTGCCGCCCCGTGATGAGCACAAACGGGTAGTCGGCATCGGGCCGTTCATTGGCGGGAATGATGTCGGCCGGTACCAGGTGCACGCGCCCGTCTTCGGTGGCAAAGTGGTCGATGAACACGGTGGGTGCGCCGGGGTCGTCTGCGCTCAGGCAGGGATAGGTCACGCTGGACTCGCGCTGCAGCCGCTCCCAGCTGATGCCCGCAATCGCGGTGTGCATGGCCTGGCGCATCTCCTCATAGACTGCGGCCACGCCATCATGCGCACCTGCGTAATTCCAGTTCAGCCCCATGCGGCTGGCGAGTTGCTGGATGATCCACAGATCGGGTCGTGCATCACCGGGCGCCTCGACCGCCTGCTTGCCCATCTGCACCATGCGGTCGGTGTTGGTGACGGTGCCGGTCTTTTCAGGCCAGGCGGTGGCCGGCAACACCACATCGGCCAGCCAGGCGGTCTCGGTCATGAAGATGTCCTGCACCACCAGGTGCGACAGGCTGGCCAGCGCATGGCGCGCGTGGTTCAGGTCGGGGTCGCTCATGGCCGGGTTTTCGCCCATGATGTACATGCCGCGCACCTTGTGCGGGTCGCTCTCGGGCGCCAGCGCCTTGTGCATGATTTCAACGACGGTGTAACCGGGTGTCTCGTCGAGTTTCGTGTTCCAGAAATTCTCGAACCACTGATGCGCGGCCGCGTTGTCCACACGCTGGTAGTTGGGGAACATCATGGGGATCAGGCCGGCATCGCTGGCACCCTGCACATTGTTCTGGCCGCGCAGCGGGTGCAGGCCGGAGCCGGGCTTGCCGATCTGCCCGGTCACGGTGGCCAGAGCGATCAGGCAACGCGCGTTGTCGGTGCCGTGGACGTGCTGGCTGATGCCCATGCCCCACAGAATCATGGCGGCTTTGGCCTTCGCAAATGCACGGGCGACCTCACGCAGGGTCGCAGCCGGAATCCCGCAAACCGGTGCCATGGCCTCGGGGCTGTAGTCCTTGACGTTTTCCCGGAGCGCTTCGTAATTGCTGGCGCGCCTGTCGATGAAGTCCTGGTCTACCAGGCCCTCCTCAATCACCGTGTGGATCAGTGCATTGAGCATGGCCACGTCGGTGTCGGCCTTGAACTGCAGCGTGCGCCAGGCGTACCTGCCGATATCGGTGACACGCGGATCGGCCAGCACGATTCTGGCGCCCTTCTGCGCGGCATTTTTCATCCAGGTGGCGGCCACGGGATGGTTGGCCGAGGGGTTGGAGCCGATCACAAATATCAGGTCCGAATGTGCAACATCATTGACCTGGTTGCTTACCGCCCCCGAGCCGACGCCTTCAAGCAGCGCCGCCACGCTGGACGCGTGGCACAGGCGCGTGCAGTGGTCCACGTTGTTGGAGCCGAAGCCGGTGCGCACCAGTTTCTGGAACAGGTAAGCCTCTTCATTGCTGCCTTTGGCGGAACCAAAGCCCGCCAGCGATTTTTTGCCGTAGGTGTCACGCAGGTGCCTGAGCGGGCCGGCTGCCAGCGCCAGGGCCTCTTCCCAGCTCGCTTCGCGAAAAACGTCCGACCAGTCCGCCGTGTGGCGGTTCAGATGCTGCAAGGCGGCCGGATCCTTGGGGACACCGGCCTTGCGGATCAGGGGTTTGGTCAGGCGCTGGGGGCTGTGCGCGTAGTCGAAACCAAAGCGCCCCTTGACGCACAGCCGCGACTGGTTGGCCGGACCGTCGCGACCATCAACGCTGACAATTTTGTTGTCTTTCACCTTGTAGGTCACCAGGCAGCCGACGCCGCAGAAGGGACACACCGAGTCGACTTTTTTATCGATAACCTGGGAGCCCACCAGGGTCTTGGGCATCAGGGCGCCGGTCGGGCAGGCCTGCACACATTCGCCGCAGGCCACGCAGCTGCTGTCGCCCATGGGGTCGGCCAGGTCGAAGGCGATTTCGCTGTGCGCGCCGCGCAGGGCATAAGCAATCACGTCGTTGACCTGCTCCTCGCGGCAGGCGGTCACGCAACGCTTGCACTGGATGCAGGCGTCAAGGTTCACGGCCATGGCCGGGTGCGACACATCGGCGGCGGGCTGGGCGCGGCGCAGCGCCTTCAGTTCGGGACGCACGGAAACACCCATGCGCGCGGCCCACTCGCTGAGTTCGCCGTGCTGCAGTGATTCATCGGTCTCATCCCATTTGTAGCCGGCGTCGGGCATGTCGGAGAGCAACATCTCCAGCACCATCTTCTGGCTCTTGACTGCGCGTTCGCTGTTGGCCTGCACCTCCATGCCGGCCGTGACGTTTCGGCAGCAACTGGGGGCCAACGTGCGCTCGCCCTTGATCTCGACCACGCAGGCACGGCAGTTGCCGTCGGCGCGGTAGCCGTCCTTGTAGCAAAGATGGGGAATGCAGACGCCGCTGCGCGCGGCAGCTTGCAAAATGGATTCGCCCTCGCAAGCTTCGACGGACTTGCCGTCAAGCAGAAAGGGGATGACCCGGGGCGAGATCTCAACGGTCTTGGCTGGCGCATTCATGTCAGGCGACTTCGTGTGCAAAGTATTTCTGGACACAGCGCACCGGATTGGGCGCCGCCTGACCAAGTCCGCAAATGGACGCATCGGTCATCACCACGTTCAGGTCTTCCAGCGTGGCGTTGTCCCACACGGGAGCCTCCATCAACTTCGCCGCCTTGACCGTGCCGACGCGGCAAGGCGTGCACTGGCCACAGCTTTCGTGGGCGAAGAAACGCATCATGTTGAGTGCTGCATCACGGGCCTTGTCCTGGTGGCCCAGCACGATGACTGCCGCCGAGCCGATGAAGCCGCCGTGCGGCTGCAAGGTGTCGAAGTCGAGCGGCAGGTTGGCATGACTGGCCGGGAAAATGCCGCCTGAGGCGCCACCCGGAAGGTAGGCATAAAGTGTGTGGCCATCCTGCATGCCGCCGCAGTACTCGTCGATCAGCTCCTGCACCGTGATGCCGGCCGGCGCCAGCTTGACGCCCGGGTTTTTCACGCGCCCGCTGACGCTGAAAGAGCGCAGTCCCTTGCGGCCGCGGCGGCCGAAGCCGCTGAACCACTGCGGGCCTTTTTCCACGATGTCGCTCACCCAGTACAGGGTTTCGAAGTTGTGCTCCAGCGTGGGCCGGCCGAACAGCCCGACCTCGGCGATGTAGGGCGGGCGCAGGCGCGGCTCGCCGCGTTTGCCTTCGATGCTTTCGATCATGGCCGACTCTTCGCCGCAGATATAGGCGCCCGCACCGCGCCGCAACTCGATCAGGGGAAGCGGACACGGCGGATCGGCCAGCAGTTTGGCCAGCTCGGCGTGCAGCATGGTGCGGCAGTCGTGGTACTCGTCGCGCAGATAGATGTAGCAGGCCTCGATGCCCACCACCTGCGCCGCGATCAGCACGCCTTCCAGGAAACGGTGCGGATCACGTTCCAGCCAAGTGCGGTCCTTGAACGTGCCGGGCTCGCCCTCGTCGATGTTGACCGCCATCATGCGCGGGCCGGGCTGGCCCTGCACGATGCGCCACTTGCGACCCGCCGGAAAACCCGCGCCGCCCAGGCCGCGCAGGCCGGAGTTTTCCATCGCGGCAAGCACCGCCCCGGCGTCTTCTTCCCCGTTGACCAGCGCCGCCGCAAGCGCGTAACCACCGTGGGAACGGTAGGTGTCGTAGTCCGTGAAGGCCGGCAGTACCTCGTCGGCCGAACCCGGGACACTTTTTTCCGCGTGCTCAGACGCTACAAAATTAATAGCTGCTCGCGCTTTCCCCTTCTGGGCTGGGGGCCAATTTGCCATCAAAACCACGGCCTCGGCCGTGGCCAGCGGCAGCGCCTGCTGGTGCACCAGAACGGCCGGCGCCTGCTCGCAACGGCCCAGGCAGGGCGCGGCGATCACACGCACCTCCTGCCCCAGCAGCGCGGGCAGGCGCGCCAGCAGGTCCTGCGCACCGGCCAGCGCGCAGGACAGCCCGTCACACACACGAACCGTGAGCCCGGGCGCCTGGGCGTCGCCCTTGACGATCTCGAAGTGGTGATAAAAACTCGCGACCTCGTACACCTCGGCCATGGGGATGTTCATCTCCCGGGCCAGCGCCACCATGTGCCGATCGTGCAGGCAGCGCCAGGCGTCGTTGAGTTTGTGCAGGTTTTCGATCAGAAGGTCGCGCCGGTGACCGCCTTCGGGCCGCCCGCCAATCAGCGCGCGAACCTCGGCCAGAGAAACCTCGTCGGCCTGGCGGCCCTTGAGTTTGCTTTTGCGGCGGATGCGCTCGCGCATGTCGTCCAGCGTGGCCAGGGCCACGGCGGGAACAGGAACAGGAAGGACCGGGAAAGCGTTCATGACGCACTGTCGCTCCTGGGCCCGCCCGCGTCAAATTGAATTCATGTATGCGCTGATTCAGGATCTGAATGCAGCGTCCCGCTGTGCTGCGCCGCATGACGCAGCCACGCCCCATCCTGGGCCAGCACCAGCGCGGCCTGCAGCGCCCGCGAGGGGCTGGCCTTGGCCAGCGTGAAGAAACCGACGGGTGTCGTCAGCTCGGGCTGGACCAGCGGCAGGGCTTCGAGTTCGGCATAACTGCGGACCGCGCCCACCAGCGCGCCCGGCAACACGCTGCAGACCTCGCCGGCGACCACGCTGAGGGCCAGCGCCAGGATCGAGTTGGTCTCCATGACCGGCTTGACCGCCAGCCCCAGGCCGGCAAAGGCGCCGTCCACGATGCTGCGGTTGTGCATCTCGGGCGTCAGCAGACACAGCGGCAGCTGCGCCGCTTCACGCCAGCCCATGGCCGGGCCCACACGCAGCCCGCTGCCCGGCCGACCAGGCGCCACCGCGCGGCGCACCAGGAAGTAGTGTTCGGTGTACTGCGGCAACAGCTCGAAACGGCTGGCGCGCTGGTTCAGGCGTTCGACAAACCCAAAACCCAGGTCCAGCGACAGGTTCTCCAGGCCGAGTTCAATTTCCTGCGAGCTCAGCGACCGCACCACGGGTGCGATGCCCGGGTAACGCTGCCGGAGCCGGGCCGCAAAACGCGTTGCCACCGGCACGGCCGTCGGCACCACGCCCAGCTGCAACGCACCCTGCGGCTGGCTGGCACTGCTGCGCAGCTCCTGCTGCAGCAGTTCGTGTTCGTGCAGCATGCGTTGCGCCGTGGCCAACACGCGTTCGCCTTCCGGGGTGAGGCCGGCGTAGGTGCGGCCGCGCTTGACGATGGCGATGCCGAACTCTTTTTCCAGCGCCCGCAGGGCGTTGGACAGGGCCGGCTGGGTGATGCCGCAGGACTGGGCGGCACGCGCGTAATGCCGGTGCTCGCTGAGGGCCACCAGATAACGCAGCGAAGCAAGCATGTTCATGGTTGGCCCCCGGCGCCCGGGAAGATCAGGTGTTTTTCGAGATCGTGATCGTCGGGAACTTGGCCGAAAAGTCTTTCGCCTTCGCGGCAATCGTGATGGCCACCTGGCGCGCCACCGCCTTGTAGATGCCGGCGACTTCGCCGTCCGGGTCGGCCACCACGGTCGGCCGCCCGTTGTCGGCCTGCAGGCGGATCTGCATGTCCAGCGGCAACGCGCCGAGGTAACTCATGCCATAGTCGGCCGCCATCTTCTTGCCGCCGTCCTGGCCAAAGATGTGCTCGACGTGGCCGCACTTGCTGCAGATATGCACCGCCATGTTTTCGACGATCCCCAGGATGGGCACGCCGACCTTCTCGAACATCTTGATGCCCTTTTTGGCGTCGAGCAGCGCGATGTCCTGCGGCGTGGTGACAATCACCGCACCGGTCATGGGCACGCGCTGCGAGAGAGTGAGCTGGATGTCGCCGGTGCCGGGCGGCATGTCGACGATGAGGTAGTCCAGGTCCTTCCAGTTGGTCTGGCGCAGCAACTGCTCCAGCGCCTGCGTCGCCATCGGGCCGCGCCAGATCATGGCTTCGTCCTGCGCGACCAGGAACCCAATCGACATCACCTGGATGCCGTAGTTTTCCATCGGCTCCATGTTCTTGCCGTCCACGCTTTCGGGCCGGCCCTCGATGCCCATCATCATGGGCTGGCTGGGGCCGTAGATGTCGGCGTCGAGCAGGCCGACGCTGGCGCCTTCCGCGGCCAGGGCCAGCGCGAGGTTGACGGCGGTGGTGCTTTTGCCCACGCCGCCCTTGCCGGAGGCAACGGCCACGATGTTTTTCACATTGGGCAGCAGCTGCACGCCGCGCTGCACACTGTGGCTGGCGATCTTGAAACCGACATTGACCGACACGTTGGTGACGCCCGCCACGCCCTTGGCGGCGGTAATCAGCAGCTTGCGGATGCCGGCGAGCTGGCTTTTGGCCGGGTAACCCAGTTCCACATCAAAGGACACGTCGCCGCCGGCGATCTGCAAGTTTTTAAGCGCCTTGGTGCTGACAAAATCCTTGCCGGTGTTGGGGTCAAGCACGCCTTGCAGGGCGTTCAAAATTGCCTGTTGTTCTACAGCCATCTGGGGAATCTCCGATTGAATCTGGGGTGACAAGCCGGCCGCACCGGGGCGCGCCGCGCGGCAGCGGGTTGGGCTGAAGTCTAAGCCAATGCCGGGGCAGGTGCAGGCAGGCCGGCGATGACCTGACAACCCGGCCATGCGTGCGGGTTTCGCCAGAGCGCAGTATTGATCTGCCTCAATGCGTGCCCTGGACACAGGCGGAGAATGATTTGCCTTGAGGATGCAGGGATGGCATGCCCCGTCCCGGCATCCGGCATCCGGCCAGCGGCCCCTTGTGCGGTCCGCGCGTTTTGACACCTTGTGGAGGATTTCATGTCCACGATCCCGCTCAATCTGGAAACCGACACGGTGGTCCTGCCGCCGCCGGCCCTGCCGCCTGCTGCCACGCTGGCGCAGGCACTGGAGAAACGCCACAGTTCGCGCGCCTTCCTGCCGGACACCCTGCCCCTGGAAACGCTGTCGGCGTTGCTGTGGGCCGGCTTTGGCATCAACCGGCAGGGCAGCGCCCACCGCACTGCACCGTCGGCCCGCAACTGGCAGGAGATCGACGTCTACGCGGTGCTGCCCGAAGGTGCTTACCGATACGACGCCGTGTCCCATCAGTTGCTGCTGGTCAAGGCCGAGGACCTGCGCGGCGCCACCGGCACGCAGGACTTCGTGGCCACCGCGCCGCTGAATCTGGTCTATGTGGCGGACTTCAACCGCATGCACGACGCCAGCGCCGAGGAGCGCCATTTTCTTGCCGGCGCCGACGCCGGCTGCATCGCCCAGAATATCTACCTGTTTTGCGCTGCCGCCGGTCTGGCGACGGTGGTTCGCGGCCTGATTGACCGGGGCCGGCTGGCGGCGGCCCTGGGCTTGTCACCCACCCAGCGCATCGCCCTGGCGCAAAGCGTCGGGTCCCCGGCGGCGCCATGAGACCCGCCCGCCAGGCCTGCCGGACCTGATGGGCCCAACCGGGGGAACATCCATGAAACTGAGTTCAAGTGCTTTTGCGCCGCATGACGAGATACCGCGGCGCCACACCTACGAAGGCGAAGACAGCGCCCCGCCGCTGCACTGGGACGGGGTCCCGACGGCCGCGCGCAGCCTGGCGTTGATCGTGGACGATCCCGATGCACCCGACCCGGCTGCACCGCAGCAGACCTGGGTGCACTGGGTGCTGATCGACCTGCCGCCGGACAGCACCGATTTGCCGGCGGGCGGCCAGCCGTTGCCGGCCGGTGCGCGCGCAGGCCTCAACGACGGGCACCGAGCGGACTACGGCGGCCCTTGCCCGCCCGTAGGCCGGCACCGCTACTTCTTCAAGCTCTACGCCCTGGATACATCGTTGCCCACGCTCCATCAACCAACCAAGGCGGCGGTCGAACGGGCCATGCATGGCCATGTGCTGGCCAGCGCGGAACTCATGGGCACCTACCAGAAGACCCGCGCCTGAGCGCAACTCACGGCGTGCCGATGGCCTGATCCGTCAAAGCATCCCCGGAGGATGCGCCCCAGCGGGTCGCGTCAAAAGCCTTCAGGAAGCGGTCCAGGTCCTGCGCAGGCAGGCGGTCGATGCCTGCCGCCCCGGCCCGGCCGGCGCCACCGAAACGGCGGCACAGCTCCCTCGCGCCCCCCGCGGCGGACAGCGGCGCACGCACGCTGACAACATAGGCATCGCCGCGCACCGCCTTGAGCACGGCATGCGCCTGCTCCGGCTCGGCACGGGCGAGTTCATTGGCCAGGCAGCCGATCACGCGCCGGCTCCAGCCGGCATCCGGCAGCAGAATGGCACTGGCACGGCCGTTCCGCCGGTATGGCGGCACGTCTGCCGCCCGGTGCAGGTCATCGCGGCGCAGGGTATCGAGCTGCTGCGCTATCGACTCGTGCTGCAGCAGATCGAGCGGATCGCGGTAACGCAGCAGCGTCTCGTAAAGGCGCGCCGGCGCCATGAAAACATCGCTCTCCTCCTCACCGTAGGCGTTGTAATTGATGGCCTCGCCGAGCATGCGCAGCCGGTCACGGTCCTGGATTGTCATGCCCGTCTGCGCCGCGAGCGCATCGGCCACGCCGGTCAGGTTGTCGCCATAGGCCCCCACCAGCGCCCAGGACCGGTGGGCACCGCCGAGGTGGCGGTCCATCAGCAAGCTGGTGCAGGTCCGGCTGTCGAGGTCAATGTGGATTTCCAGGTTCGGATGGTCCGGCACGTCGGGCGGCGCGTGGTGATCGAAGTAGCGCACCCGCGCGCCCGCGGCAAGCAGGCGCAGCAGGGCCGCCCGGTTGCGCTGCAGCGACACGTCGCACACCAGCACCTCGTCGCCCGGCCCGGCCTGCACCCGGTCCAGCAGCGCGATATCGCGCTTGAGCCCGGTGACCAGCACAGCCGGTGCCGGCGTCTGCAGCCGCCACTGCAGCACGGCGCACAGGCCGTCGGCGTCACCGTTGCAGACGTCGATGTGCCGCCCCGCGGCCGGCCCCACGGTCACTCGCCTTCCGGGTGGGGCGGGGACGGGCCTTCGGCGGGCTCGCCGGTTTCGGGGTCCAGCCATTCGCCGATGCCGATCTCGCGTTCAGCCTCCTGCAGGCTGAGGGTTGGCTCCAGCTCGCCGCCGTCGGCGGCATCCAGGTCCTGCTGCGCCTGCTCCAGCGTCTCGAACGGGCCGAATTCCTGTTTGCCGTCCTGCGCCAACCAGTGGTAGCCGTCCGGTCGGGCCACGATCCGGCCCGGTTCCTCAGCGGGGTCGGTGGGTTCGGACAGCTCTTCGGGCACATCCTTGCCGTGCCGGGCGTCTGCCGGGATAGTTGCCTTGCGTGTCATTTGTACTCCTTCCATGGCGACAGTGGTCAACTTGCCCGCACGTGGTATCGGTATCGGCAAGCCCCGTTTTTTGCAGTGTCTCCCCATGCCGGCAAACCAGCCGTGATGTTGATCAACACCCCTGCAAAAGGCAGGGTTGCCCAAATGCGGCGGCAGGCAGGCGGCACCCCCGCGACTCGCCGCATGGTGCGGGCAAGCGTGGGCGCTGCGGACGCAGCAAGGCCGTCCGACTTAAAATCACCGGTTAGCCTCAGCCAGCTCAAGCAGCTCACCAAAGCACCACCATGTCCCAGCGCCGCCTTTTCGTCACCACCGCCCTGCCCTACGCCAATGGCAATTTCCACATCGGCCACATCATGGAGTACATCCAGGCCGACATCTGGGTGCGGTTCCAGAGGATGCAGGGCCATGCGGTGAATTTTGTCGGCGCCGACGACGCCCATGGCGCGCCCATCATGATTGCGGCCGAAAAAGCCGGCAAGACACCGCAGCAGTTCGTGGCCGACATCGCCGCAGGTCGCAAGCCCTACCTGGACGGCTTTCACATCAGCTTTGACAACTGGCATTCGACCGACGCACCGGAAAACCACCAGTTGGCCCAGCAGATTTACCGGGACCTCAAGAAGGCCGGCCTGATTTCGACCAAGACCATCGAGCAGTTCTTCGATATCGAAAAGAACATGTTCCTGCCCGACCGCTTCATCAAGGGCCAGTGCCCCAAGTGCGGCGCTAAAGACCAGTACGGCGACAACTGCGAGGTCTGCGGCGCCGTGTATGCACCGACCGACCTGATCAACCCGTTCTCGGCCCTCTCAGGCGTCACGCCGGTGCTGAAAAGTTCGGAACACTTCTTCTTCAAGCTGTCCGACCCGCGCTGCGTGGATTTTCTGGAAACATGGACACAGGACGGCAGGTTGCAGCCTGAAGTGGCCAACAAGGTCAAGGAGTGGTTCAGCGTGCGCGAAAACGCTGACGGCACCAAAAGTGAAGGTCTGGGCGACTGGGACATCAGCCGTGACGCACCCTACTTCGGTATCGAGATCCCCGACGCACCGGGCAAGTATTTTTATGTGTGGCTGGACGCGCCGGTGGGCTACCTGGCCTCGCTGAAAAACCTGCTGGACAAGCGCGGCGAGGACTACGAGGCCTACATGGCCGACCCGCGGCTCGAGCAGTACCACTTCATCGGCAAGGACATCGTCACCTTCCACACCCTGTTCTGGCCGGCCATGCTCAAGTTCAGCGGCCGCAAGACGCCTGACAAGGTGTTCGTGCACGGCTTTCTCACCGTCAACAACGGCGAGAAGATGAGCAAAAGCCGCGGCACCGGGTTGGACCCGCTCAAGTACCTGAGCCTGGGCATGAACCCCGAGTGGCTGCGTTATTACCTGGCCGCCAAGCTCAATGCGAAAAACGAGGACATCGACTTCAATGCCGATGACTTCATGGCGCGGGTCAACAGCGATCTGGTAGGCAAATACATCAACATCGCCAGCCGCGCGGCCGGATTCATTGCCAAGCGCTTCGCCGGCCGGCTGGGGGATATCTCCGCCGACGGGAATGCGCTGCTGTCTGTGCTGCGCGCCCAGAGCGACACCATCACGCAGCTGTATGAATTCCGTGAATTCGCCAAGGCCCTGCGTGAAGTCATGCTGCTGGCCGACCGCGTCAATGCCTATGTGGACCAGAACAAACCCTGGGAACTGGCCAAGCAGGCCGCTATGGACGGGCGGCTGCATGATGTGTGCACGGTCTGCATCGAGGCGTTCCGCCTGCTGACCATTTACCTCAAGCCGGTGCTGCCGGCCCTGGGCGCGGAGGTGGAACACTTCCTGAAAACCGGGCCGCTCTGCTTTGCCGATGCCGATGCCGATGCCAGCCTGGGCAGCGGCCACGCGATCGGTGACTACAAACACCTGCTGCAACGCGTGGACATCAAGCAACTCGATGCCTTGTTTGAGGCTCCAGCTCAGGAAGCGCCTGCGCCAACAGCTATCGAAAAAATAGCACCCGGCGGCGAGGACATTGCCCCCGCCATCACCATTGACGACTTCAGCAAGATCGACCTGCGTATCGCCAAAATCGTCAATTGCGAGGCCGTGGAAGGCTCGACCAAGCTGCTGCGGCTGACGCTGGATGTGGGCGAAGGAGCCCTGCGCAACGTCTTCAGCGGCATCGCCTCCAGCTACAAGCCGGAAGACCTGATCGGCAAACACACGGTGATGGTGGCCAACCTGGCGCCGCGCAAGATGAAGTTCGGCATCAGCGAAGGCATGGTGCTGGCCGCCAGCCATGGCGACGAAAAAGCCCAGCCCGGTATTTATGTGCTGGAATCCGGAGCCGGTGCCACACCCGGCATGCGCGTCCGCTAAACCCGGACCCGGCTCAGCCGGGAGGCTGCATGCTGGCCCGCTGCGCCAGCCACTGCGCAAACAGGTCGGCTGCCGGATGCGCGTCCTGCGCACGCCGCCGGCACACGAAATAGCCCCGGCCGGTCGACGCCGATCCCGCCACCGGCATCACCAGCCGGCCGGACGCCAGGTCGGCCTCGGCCAGACATTGCTGGACAATAGCCACGCCCATGCCCGAACGCGCCGCTTCAATGAGGTTCATGCCCAGGTCAAACCCCGTGCCCTTGCGGTGAACCGGCATCGCCGCCCCCCGGGCCTGTGCCCACAGACTCCAGTTATCGGGGAAGTTGGAGTGATAAAGCAGCGGCTGCGCCAGCACCAGCTGCGGCGTATGCAAATTCCGCGCCAGTTCGGGCGTGCAGACCGCCACGATCTCCCGGCCAATCAGGTACTGCGCCGCGATGTGGCGCGGCCACCGGTGCATTGCGCCGCGCGGGACCTCAATCCAGACATCGACATCGTCCCGTGTGAAATCCTCGTCGTGATGGTACTGGCGGAACTCGATTTCCACCTCGGGATGCAAGAGGCGAAAGGCCTCGAGCCGCGGCATCAGCCACAAAGTGCCCAGGCTGGTGATGACGCTCAGCCGCAAACGCAGGCGCTCGGGCGTCTTGCGCATCCGCGAGGCGGCCGCATGCAGCGCGGCGACGGGTTTTTCCACCAGCTTGCGCAGCTGCGTGCCGGCCGGCGTGAGGACCACGCCAGAGGAAGTACGCTGCAGCACATCCTGCCCCAACTCCTGCTCCAGCCGCAGCACCGCGCGGCTGACGGCCGCCTGGGTGACATGCAGATCCTGCGCCGCCCGGCGAAAACTGCCGGCACGCGCCACAGCCAGAAAGGCATTCAACTCCACCAGGGACGGGCTGCGAATCTGCATCGGATCGATTCCTGCTTTCAAACAATAGGACGGGGCTTTGGTATTACATCATGTCATCACCGGCGACCCAAATGTTGCTTGTGGCGCCTCACCCTCGCCCCTAAGCTCGCGCTCTCCGACACAACTTCATCTGGAAAAACGCCATGGATACACGCCGCCAATTCCTCTACGCCTGCGCCGCGACCCTCGCACTGGCCGGTGCCGCACAGGCGCAGACCGGCTACCCCGATCGTCCCGTGAAGCTGGTGGTGCCCTTCGCGCCGGGCGGCTCGACCGACCTGGCGGCACGCCTGATCGCCGAATTTGCCGGCCGCGAGCTCGGCCAGCCCATCGTGGTGGAAAACCGCGCCGGTGCGGGCGGCTCCCTGGGTATGGAGCTGGTGGCCAAATCCAAGGCCGACGGCTACACCCTCGGCATGGCCACGGTCAGCACGCACGGCAGCAACCCGGCGGTGTATGCCGGCAAGCTCAAATACGACCCGGTCAAGGATTTCTCGCCGGTCACCAATGTGGCGACCACCCCCAGCGTGTTTGCCGTCAATCCGAAGGTGGCCGCCAGCACCATGCAGCAATTCATTGCGCAGGCCCAGGGCAACCCCGGCAAGTACAGCTTCGCGACGCCGGGCACCGGTTCGCTGGGCCACGCCAACATCGAACATTTCGCAGCGCTGGCGAAAATCCAGCTGCTGCATGTGCCCTACAAGGGCGCCGGCGTGGCGATGAATGATGCCCTGGCCGGCCAGGTGGACGCCATCACCGACAACCTGCCCTCGGCCCTGCCGCACATCAAGGCCGGACGCCTGCGCGCGCTGGCGGTCCTGTCCGAAAAGCGCTCGCCGGCCCTGCCCGATGTGCCGACCTATGGCGAACTGGGCTTTCCGCAGATGGGCGGCGGCGGCTGGTTCGGTATCGTGGCGCCCGCCGGAACGCCCGCGGCCGTCATCGCCAAGCTCAACCAGGCGATCCACAAGGCCATGAAACATCCCGAATTCGCCAGGAAACTCGAGGAATCGGGCGCCACGCCCATTCCCGGCACGCCGGCTGAATTCAGCAAGCAGATCGAGCAGGCGATGGCGCGCTACCAGCGTGTGGCCAAAGTGGCCAACATCCAGCTCGACTGAAGGCTGCATGACCGAACCAGTCCACGCCTTCACCCTGTCCGGGCCGGAGGCGCCCGCGCTGCCCCTGGTCTGCGACTCGCCGCACAGCGGCACACACTACCCCGACGACTTCGGCCATGCCGTGCCGCGCGCGCTGTTGCGGCGCGGCGAGGACACCCACGTCGAGGCGCTCTGGTGCGCCGCGCCCGCCGTCGGCGCGACCTTGCTGGCAGCGCACTTTCCGCGCACCTACATCGACGCCAACCGCACGCTGGACGACCTCGATCCCGAGCTGCTGGAAGGCGCCTGGCCCGAGCCCCTTGCCCCCAGCGAGAAAAGTCGCCTGGGCTTCGGGCTCATCTGGCGCCGGCTGAACGCCGACATGCCAATCTACGCCCGCCGGCTGAGCGTGGCCGAAGTGCAGGGGCGCATCGCTCATTACTACCGTCCCTACCATGCGGCGCTGGCCGAGGCCATTGAGCGCAGCGTGCAACGCTTCGGCGGCGTGTGGCACCTCAATCTGCATTCGATGCCCAACAACGCCTACGAGCGCCTGCAGATCCAGAGCCCCGACCCGCTCGCCGACTTCGTCCTCGGCGACCGCGACGGCACCACCTGCGAACCGGCGTTTGTCGCACTGGTGGAGCAGCAGCTGCGCGCGCGCGGCTACAGCGTGGCCCGCAACAACCCTTACAAAGGCGTGCAACTCATCGCCAAGATTGGCCAGCCGGCCCAAAACCGGCACAGTCTGCAGGTGGAGATACGCCGCCCCGTCTATATGGACGAGAGCACCCGCGAGCCCAATGCCAACTTCCCGGCCGTGCAGAAAGACCTGACGGACGTGTTGCACGCCATCGCCGCCTACCTGCGCGAGGGCCAAGGCAGGCAGCCGCTCTGACGCGGCCTTCAGAACAAAAACCGCAGGGCTTTGCCCCGTTTGGCGGCCAGTTCGCTGACCGCCGCTTCCAGGACGTGGAGAAGTGACACGGCCTCCTTGGCCTGGAAGGGGGTGGCCGCCACTGCCACCTTGAGCTGCAACACCGTGCCCGGCGGCAGGATGTCCGTCGAGGCAAGTCCGCGCGCAATCAGCCGCTGACCGAGTTCCGCCACCTGGTCGCGCGTGCGGCGGCCTTCGAGAATGATCACAAAATCGCCGTCGCGGTGGCGCGCCACCGTGTCGCCCTCGCGCACCACATGCGTGATGCAGGCGCCCGCATGGACCAGCGCCATCTGCGCCACCTGCAGCCCGTATTCGTCGCGGATCGCCTGGAGGTTGCCGATGCGCACGCGCAGCACCGCGCCCGACGCGGGGTCGCGCTGCTGGTGCTGGAGCACATGTTGGAGACGCTCAAGCATCACCCGGTGGTTGACCGCACCGGTCAGCGGGTCAATCCGGGCCATGGTGCCGATGCGAGCCCGGTTGTCGCGCCGTTCCCGGCTGCGCTGGTACAGGGCAATCAGCAGCAGCGGGATCTCCAGGGCCACGCCCAGCTGCGCGCCGTATTGCGTCATGAAGGACACGGGCACCAGCTGCATGTTGCGCAGGACGGGGAACACGGCGCCGGCCAGCACCGCCAGCACGCCGGCCAGCACCCACAGGCCGACGCGCGGAATGCGCCAGGCGTACCACAGCGCCACACCGAGATAAATCACGAAACTGGCCAGGTAGTAGGGACCGGAGACCGCAAAAAACGGGTTGCGGCCGACAAACAGGAAGCCCAGCGCCAGCATGGCGCCCACGCCCGCCATGGCCAGCATCAGGCGGGTCGCCCAGCGGGCGCCGCGCCCGACCACCAGCTCGCGCATGAAGAGGTGGCCCAGCGCCGCGCCTGTCACCGGAAGCACGTTGGACGCCACGTCATTCCACCAGGGGTTGTCGGGCCAGAAATACTCGCCGGCCAGACCCGTGAGTGAAAGCTGGCCCAAGGCGATCACCAGCACATAGGCCGCGTAATAGAAATGGATGGAGTCGCGCCAGAAATAAGCGTTGACGGTGCAGATCACCAGCACCAGCGCCACCAGCCCGGCATAGGCACCCAGCAGGAAATGCCAGCGCTTGCTGGATTCCTGGAAATCGCGTGCGCTCCACACGGTCCAGCGCACGCTGATGGGATGGCTGTGCTGCACCCGCAGGTAGCTGGGCCGGGCCTCCCCCGGCTGCTGCACCAGCTCGAACGCCGGATGCAGGTAAGGCAAGGGCCACCGCGACACCGGGATCGAATCGCCCGACCGGAGGACATCCCAGCCGCCATCGGCCGCGGGCCGGTACAGATCCACGCGGTTCATGCCGGGGTGCGGCAGCGCCAGCACCAGCGGGGTCGACTCACCGACAGCAGGCAATGCCAGCTGATACCACAGGGCAGCGGCGCCGCCCGCCGGCATGATGCGGTCTGCGCTGGCCGGTGTTGCCTCGCCGCTGGTAAAGCGCTGCTGAACCTGCGCCAGCGTCTGCCCACCCAATGTGTCCACCAGGACCAGCGCTTCGCCTTGCCGGCCCAACCATCCGGCGGCCGGAGCCGACCCGGTCTGCGCCAGCACCGGCAAACCGGCCACCAGCCAGCATGCCGCCAGCACAAAGACGACAAAGACGAGCAATGCCCGCCCGGGGCGGCCCGTGACACGGTATGACAAACACCAGCGGCTGGGGGAAAGTGGCATGGAGCGTGCGCGGCTTAAGATGAGCAACCGCAGGTATTTGAAATAAAAAAGACGTGTCCCACTTTAGCAAGGGACGCCCGCTCTGACCATCCCACAGTTGGAGGAGGGCCCGGCCGATGTGTCATTCTGGAGTCTTCTGATGAACTTGCCCGCCTACCTCGCGCCGTTTCGCCCCCGCATCCTGTCGGCGTTGCGCGGCTACACGCGCGAACGTTTCGGCAAGGACCTGGGTGCGGGCATGACCGTCGGCATCGTGGCCCTGCCGCTGGCCATGGCCTTTGCAATTGCCTCCGGGCTGTCGCCGCAGGCCGGCATCTGGACCGCCATCATTGCCGGCGGGCTGATTGCCCTGCTGGGCGGCTCGGCCGTGCAGATTGGCGGGCCGGCGGGCGCCTTCATCGTGATCGTCTACGGCATCGTCGAGCAATACGGCCTGCCCAACCTCCTGATTTCCACCGCCTGTGCCGGCGTGTTGCTGTTCCTGCTCGGGTTTCTCAAAATGGGCACCCTGGTGCGCTACGTCCCGGTCAGCATCGTGGTCGGTTTTACCAACGGCATCGCCGTGCTGATTGCGCTGTCGCAACTCAAGGACCTGCTGGGCCTGCAGATTGCCAAAATGCCGGCCGACTTTTTCTCGCAGATCAAGGCCCTGGCCACACACATGGACTCCTTCAACGCCAGCGCCCTGGGCCTGGGCGTGGTCTGCTTTCTGGGCCTGGTGCTCTGGCCCCAACTGTTTGCCACCCAGCCCGGCGCGGGCAATGGTCTCGCCGCGCGCCTGATCAAGCGGGTGCAGGTGGTCGAGGGCCTGCAACTGATGGGTGCCACCCGGGTGGTGTCGCGCGTGCCGGGACCGGTGGTCGCGCTGATCACGCTGACGGCTTTTGCCTGGCTGCTGAGTCTGCCGGTGGAAACCATAGGCTCACGTTTTGGCGGTATTCCGCGCTCGCTACCGGCCTTCGCACTTCCCGATTTTTCCTGGGACACGGTGCGCCTGCTGCTGCCGCCCACGCTGACCATCGCCGTGCTGGGCGCGGTGGAGTCGCTGCTGTGCGCACGTGTCGCCGACCAGATGTCCGGCCTGCCCAAGCATGACCCCAACCAGGAACTGATGGCCCAGGGCGTGGCCAATTTTGTCGTGCCCTTTTTCGGCGGCATGCCGGCCACCGGTACGATCGCCCGCACCGTGACCAACTTGCGGGCGGGCGCCACCTCCCCGGTCGCCGGCCTGGTGCATGCACTCATGCTGGTGGGGGTGGTGCTGATCGCCGCGCCGCTGGCCGCGCATGTGCCGCTGGCCGTGCTGGCGGGCCTGTTGCTGCATGTGGCCTGGAACATGGGCGAGTGGCGCGAGTTTGCGCACCTGCACCAGTACAGCAACCACTACCGGCTGCTGATGCTGGGCACTTTCTTCCTGACGGTGGTGTTTGACCTCACGGTCGCACTGCAGGTCGGCATGCTGCTGGCCTGCGTGCTGTTTGTGCAACGCATGAGCAGCTTGTTCCGGGTGGTGGAGACCGGACGCACCGACGACAGCATCCACTTCCAGCTCTATGGTTCGCTGTTTTTCGGCGCGGTCGCCAAGATCGATCCGGTGCTGTCGGTGGTTGAAAGCGCGCCGCAGGGCCTGCTGGTGCGCCTTGATGCCCAGTCGCTGCAGTCGCTCGACGCCTCCGGGCTGGATGTGCTGGGTCAACTGCACAAGGCCATCGTGCTGCGCGGCGGCCGGCTGGTGATCTCCGGCCTGAACGCCCAGCCGCGCGCGGTCATGGCGCGTTCGGGCTTTCTGGCGAAGGTTGAAGAACTATGAAAATGATAGCTATCCGCGCATATTCCATAAGGGATACACCCCTTTTTGACACCTTATTTCAGCGACTGGGGCCGCTGGGCCCGCTCACCTCGGCATCGACCGAGGCGGTGCGCACGACGCGCAGATCCCGGTCAAACACCACGGTGAAAATTCTCGGCGTGCCTGGCGCCGACAGGTAACGCCAGTCGTAGTGGGTTTCCTGCTGCAGGGCATACGGCGTGACCCGCATCGGTTTGCCTGGGATGCTCTGCCTGACTCCCGCCATGCGCGTTCGGATCCACAACGGGATGATTTGCTCGCCAACACCACGCAGCGTGTGCTGAAGCACACGCAAGGGGTTTGGTGAGGAAAGCGCCCGTTTTGGTCCGAACCCGAAGGGGCGTGGTTTTGCGGGCGATCCGCTTCGTTACAAAACCAGGCAAGGCGTGCAGCCTTGCCTTGGGTTTTGCGCCTCACGGCTCATCCCGCAAAAGCCCCGCCGCGCACGGCGCGAGTCAGGCAGAGCATCCCATCTTGCGCACCTGCTCCATGGGCATGCCGGGCAGGACCAGCGCGAAGTTCTGCGGCGTCAAGACCTGGCGCAAGGCGCTCATCCTGCCGTCCGGGCCGATGGTGATCATGTAGTTGACCTGGCCTTCGGGCTGGCGGTTGTACTCCAGTGTGCGCGCACCGGCTTGGGCGGCTACGCCGGGAAAGGGGTTGCCGGCCAGATCGGCGGCTTCCCAGATTTTTTCGGGCTCACCGAACCGGGCGCGCACATCGGCTTCGGTGGCCACACCTTCCTCGAGTTCGGCGATACGCTGCGGGTCGCAGCCCACCATCCCCAGCAATACCGACAGCAGTCCAACGTCCATGTGTGCGCGCGGCCCGCCCGGAAAATGAAAAAAGGCAGGCGCATGGTGGTCCCCGGTAAAATCAGTCAATTCAACATTTCAGGCAGTTTAGTCCCATGTCCATTTTCGCCCGCCCCCACTACACCTCGGAAGTGACCCTGTTCATCGAGGAACTCAAGGCGAAAAAACCCACGCTGGAGGCCGAACAGCGTGCAGGGCGCGCAATCTGGTGGGACAAGAAGCTGGACCGCTCCGAGCAGGCCGACTACCAGGATGCACGCGTGCCGCAGCAGCCTTATGTCTATGGCACCAGCGGCCACCCGAACAGCGAACAGGCCTGAGGCCAACAGTCAAAAAGGCCTCCAGCCCTTGCTGGACCTGCGCCGGCAGCTATTGTTTTCATAGTTACTGACGCAAGCGCCCCACCCCCATGTCCACGATCACCGAACTGCCACCCTCGCCTTCCGAGCCGGGTTCGCCGCCCGACGCGCTGGCGCTGGCTGGCATGCCCGCGGTGATCGACCAGGTCGCGCTGGCCCGCCTGTACGGCGAGCCGCTGTTCGCGATGCCGCAGGACCTGTACATCCCGCCCGACGCGCTGCAGGTGTTTCTGGAAGCCTTCGAGGGCCCGCTGGACCTGTTGCTGTACCTGATCCGCAAGCAGAACTTCAACATCCTCGACATCCCGATGGCGGCCGTCACCCGCCAGTACCTGGTCTACGTCGATGAAATCCGCGCCACCAACCTGGAACTCGCTGCCGAGTACCTCCTGATGGCCGCCATGCTGATCGAGATCAAGTCGCGCATGCTGCTGCCGCCGAAAAAGGTCGCCGACGGCCAGGAGCCGGAAGACCCGCGCGCCGAACTGGTGCGCCGGCTGCTGGAATACGAGCAGATCAAGCTGGCCGCACACAAACTCAACGACATCCCGCAATTCGGCCGCGACTTCCTGCGCGCCCAAGTCTATGTGGAGCAGGCGCTGCAGCCGCGTTTTCCCGAGGTCAGCGTGGTCGACCTGCAGGAAGCCTGGCGCGACATCGTCAAACGCGCCAAGCTGGTGCAACACCACGTGATCTCCCGCGAGGAGCTCTCGGTGCGCGAACACATGAGCATCGTGCTGCGCAAGCTGCAAGGCCAGAAGTTCGTCGAGTTCGAGCACCTGTTTGAAACGGCCCGCGGCATGCCGGTGCTGGTCGTCACTTTCATTGCCCTGCTCGAACTCTCCAAGGAAGGCCTGATCGACGTGACCCAGGCCGAGGCGTACGCACCAATCTACGTGCGTCTGGCCTACACGCCGGCCTGATCCTCGGCCTTGTGCTTCCCGCCCCCGAGGGAGCTACAACGACGGCGTGGCATTGGCCCTGGCGGCCTTGCCGACCTCAGCACTTGCCTCAAGCCAACGGAAAATGGCGGGGTTTTACAGGGTGCCAGTGATGCGGGTCCGGTTACCCGGCACTGACTGCGCGGCCGGAACATAAAAAGCTGCCGGCCCCCGCCAATCTCCTCGGCGTTGCCAAATTCCAACGCAGTTGAGATAAATCAACTGCCCCCCCCTTTGGCATTACATCTCGGCGCCACGTCCTACACCTAGTTACTAGTCTCACGTTTTTAATCAACCAGAGGGCTGGAATACGCGCGGATGTGGAAAAGCGGGTACCGGAACCCGATCAATAACGAGGAAACCTTATGCTGCAAAACAAACTACTTCCGATAGCCTTGCTGGCACTCAGCCAGGGCGTGCTGGCCCAACAGCCTCCCACGGCGGGCAGCCAGATGCAGCAAATTCCGCCGGCGCCGGCCCCACAAAAAGCGCCGCCCGAAATCAGCATTGAACGAGGGGCCGCACCCGTTACCTCCACAGCGGATGAGGCAAAAATCCTGGTCCGCAGCCTGCGCGTCACGGGCGCAAAAGCCTATACCGAAGCCGAGCTGGTCGCGATCACGGGCTTCACCCCGGGAACCGAGCTGACACTCACCGACCTGCGCGCGATGGCGTCGAAGATCACGACGCACTATGCAAAAAACGGTTATTTCGTGGCCCGGGCTTACCTGCCCGCGCAGCAAATAACGGACAACACCGTCACCATCGAGGTCAGCGAAGGTCAATACGGCAAGATCATCCTGCGCAACCAGACCACGCTTTCCGACGATCAGGCCTACCGGCTGCTTGGCGGCCTGAACAGCGGCGACCCCATCATCAATGACCCGCTGGAGAGCCGCCTGTTGCTGCTCTCGGACACGCCGGGCGTGAATGTCAAATCCACACTGGTCCCGGGCGCCACGCCGGGTACCTCCGATCTGATTGTTGACCTCACGCCGGGCAAACGCGTGAGCGGCAGCATCGATGCCGACAACGCCGGCAACCGCTATACCGGCGAGTACCGCCTCGGTGCGACCGTCAACCTCAACAATCCGCTGGGGCTGGGCGACCAGGCCAGCGTGCGCGCCGTGACTTCCGGCTCGGGGCTCAACTACGGCCGCGCGTCCTATCAGGTGCCATTCGGCAAAACAACCGTGGGTGTCGCTTACAGCCGGCTGGAGTATGAACTGGGCAAGGAGTTCGCTCCCCTGCAGGCCAACGGCACGGCAGAGATTGCCAGCATCTACGTCATCCGTCCGCTGATCCGTTCGCGCAACAACAACCTGTACACCCAGCTCGCGTACGAAGCCCGGACTTTCCAGGACAGGATCGATAGCACCATCCCCCCATCGGTCACCGACAGGCAAGCGGACGTGTTGATGGCCAGTCTTTATGGCGACCACCGAGACAATCTGGGCGGCGGCGGGGTCAGCGCTTATTCGCTGACCTGGTCGATCGGCAACCTCGACATACAAACGCAGGCGGCGCTGGCCGCCGATGCGGCGAGCGCCCGCACCAACGGTTCCTACAACAAGCTCGCCTTCACCGCCACGCGGCTGCAGCGCGTCACTAACGTCGTGTCGCTTTATGGGTCGATCAGCGGGCAGGTCGCCTCGAAAAATCTCGATTCCTCGGAGAAGATGGACTTGGGCGGCATGAACGGTGTGCGCGCCTACCCCCAAGGTGAAGCCTCCGGCGACGAAGGCTACCTGGTCAACCTCGAAGCCCGGCTGCTGCTGGGCAAGCTTTCTGACCGCGTTCCAGGCCAGGTTCACCTGATCGGCTTCGTCGATGCCGGCAGTGTCACCATTCACAAAAATCCCTGGACCACCGTAAACAACCACAGAAATCTGGGCGCTTACGGTGTGGGCGCCAGCTGGGGCGAACCCGGCAACTTCCTGGTGAGGACGTACTACGCCCGCAAGCTCGGCAACGAACCGGCGCTTTCAGCCCCCGACAAGTCAGGCCGGTTCTGGATCCAGGCCATCAAATATTTCTGACATTGCCAGCTTCCGCGCCAACACGACAGCACACAAGGACTCACCCATGAACCGCATTCACCAATCCATCTGGAGCGACAGCTCAGGCGCCTTCGTCGCCGTGTCTGAAAACGCCGGCGGCGCAGGCAAGAAAAAATCCTCGTCCACGACGGGACGCCCCAGCGCCGCGAGCTTCGCCGTCAAGGCCCTGTCAGCCTGCCTGATGCTCGGCCTGGGCGCCTCTGCCTATGCCTTGCCCACAGGCGGTGTGGTGGCGGCCGGCGGCGCCAGTATCACCAGCGGCGCGTCCTCCACGACCATCACGCAGTCCACCGCCAACACGGTGATCAACTGGCAAAGCTTCGGCATTGCCGCCGGCCAGACGGTGCAGTTCGTGCAACCCGGCAGCACATCGGTGGCCCTGAACCGGGTGCTGGGCGCCGATCCGTCCAGCATCATGGGCAACCTTTCGGCCAATGGCAGGGTCTTTCTGCTTAACCCGAACGGCGTCCTGTTTGGTAGCGGCGCACAAGTCAACGTTGGTGGCCTGGTGGCGTCCACCATGAGCCTGAGCGATGCGAAATTCATGTCCGGGGACTATAGTTTTACCGACGCAGGAAACGGCTCGGTCGTCAACCAGGGCAACATCACTGCCGCCGACGGCGGTTACGTCGCACTGATGGGCAAAACCGTCAGCAACCAAGGCGTCATTTCCGCCAGACTGGGCTCGGTGGCGCTTGCTGCCGGCAATGCCGTGACCATGGACGTGGCCGGCGACGGCCTGCTCAATGTGTCGGTGGCTCAAGGTGCGGTCAACGCGCTGGTTGAAAACGGCGGCCTGATTCGCGCCGATGGCGGCCGCGTGCTGCTGACGGCCCAGGCGGCCGGCAACCTGCTGCAAACCGCGGTCAACAACACCGGCGTGATCCAGGCGCAAACCATTGGAAACCGCAACGGCACCATCCTCCTCCTGGGCGACATGCAGAGCGGCACCATGAATGTAAGCGGCACGCTGGACGCCAGCGCACCGAACGGCGGCAACGGCGGCTTTATTGAAACCTCGGCGGCGCGCGTGAGCATCCGCGACGATGTGCGCGTCACCACCGCCGCGCCTCAAGGTCTGATGGGCACATGGCTGATCGACCCGCAGGACTTCATCATCGGCGCAGGCGGCAACATTTCCGGCGCGACTCTTTCGGCCCAGCTGGTGAACAACAGCATCAACATCACCACAGCCGCCGGCACCGGCAACGGTGATATTTTTGTCAACGACGCGATCACCTGGACAGCCGCCGGCGCCCCGACGACCCTCACACTGACTGCCGATCGGGACACCAACATCAATGCGGCCGTGACAGCCACCAACGGAAACTTTTCAGTCTGCTGCGGACGCGATATCAACGTGAACGCCGCCCTGACCACCACCAACGGAAGCATCCTGCTGGCCGCCGGACGCAACGTCAACCTGAATGCCGCCGTCACCACCACAGACGGCAACCTCATGATGTGTGCCGCCAACGATGTCAACATCAGCAGCAAGATCACGGTGACCAATGGCACGCTGGACTCCACCCGCAGCCTGGGCTTGCCCCGTGGCCTGACCATCAGTGCGGACACTGACGGCACAGGCCCTGGAGTCGCGGGCGGCACGGTGATCTTCGCGCCACTCGCACCCCTGGCTGCCGTCACCAATGCGCCGGTCGTCATCACCTACAACCCGGTCTCGTACACCACGCCGACGGACTATTCGACCAAATTCACCCTGACCGCGGGTGCGACACTGACGCAACGCATGTTGGTCTTTCCCGAAGTCATCAAGAACTTCGACGGCACAACCACGGCGGTCCTCACTTCCCTGAAGGGTGCCCCCGGCGGCGTGAGCCTGATTGCCGGCTCCGGCGCCACCGCCACTTTCGACAATGCGACCGCCGGAACGAACAAGACCGTAACCTTTACCGGCTACACGCTGGGCGGAACCAACGCCAGCCAGTACGCACTCGCCTCCAATTGCTGTGGAACCATTGTCCAGAAAACAACCGGAACCATCAGACCGGCGATTCTCCCGGCGACCGTAAGGGGTTTCAACCCGGATGGCAGCTTTGATCTACCGTACATTGAACTGGCCATGCCCGCACTCGCCACTTTGGCTTCGTATCGGTCAGGGTTGATGCCAACCTACATGTCTGACGCTGGCGATGTCTTCTTCGTCACCAAGGAAGAAGAGGTGGCAGCACCCACGGTGGCACCGTTCGCCCCACCGCCACCGTATATCGCGCCACGTTATGTACCCAAACCAGCGCGTAACTGATCGCCGCACGCCCGGTGCGTGACGCATGCATACAGGGTTTCGGTAGGCCGGCGCAAGACCATCCGCTGCAGAAAACAGCGCAGACATGCTGCCCATCAGGTTTGAGGCGGGCCGGACTTTGCCTGGCCCTGCTGTTCACAAGCCTTGTATATCCCCTGGCCTTTGCCGGCGGGGATGTGGGGCAGCCGTCAGGTCTCGCCCCGATCTCCGGAATATCATCCGGCGCAGCCATGGCCAGCGCTCCAGCACGGGACCGGGTCCACAGTCCTCCCAGGCGCGCCTACTTCGGACAGGAGCGCGCGTCCCCTGACGCCGTCCACATCGCTGACTGGGTCGTCGATTCCGCCGACAACCAGGGCATGCCTTTCATGATTGTGGACAAAGCCCATGCCCGGGTGCTGATGTTCAATGCCGCTGGCCGCTTGCAGGGCGCGGCGTCAGCGTTGCTCGGTCTGGCACGTGGTGACGACTCGGTGCCCGGCATTGGCGAGCGCAAGCTCTCCACCATCCTTCCGGAGGAGCGGACGACACCTGCCGGACGTTTTGTCTCCTCCCTCGCTCGTGACATCCATGGCCAGGAAGTCCTCTGGGTGGACTACGACACGGCCATCGCGCTGCATCGGGTCGTCAAGGGTACGCCCGGCGAGGGGCGGGCACAGCGACTGGACAGCCTGACATCCGACGACAACCGGGTTTCCTACGGCTGCATCAATGTCCCGGTGAAGTTTTACGACAAGCTGGTCAGTCCGGCCTTTACAGGAACAAACGGGGTCGTCTACATCCTTCCGGAGACCCGCTCAGCCCGTGAAGTCTTCGGCTCCTACGATGTCCAGGAACGTGCCCTGCAGGTGGCCGGGCAGCAGGCTACCACCACGGATTCGTCCGCTGCCATCCGGAAATAGCCCCCGGCGATCATTGCCATCAGTATTTTCCAATTCAGGTATGAGCCTGAAGGGCGGTTGATGCGGCGATCTG
>NZ_JAQSDN010000007.1 GCF_029945925.1 Polaromonas sp.
GTTTCCGCGTCACCAAGGTCGGCGCGAACACGGTGCTCGCGCAGATCATCCGCCTCGTCGAAGAAGCCCAGGGTTCCAAGCTGCCGATCCAGGCGCTGGTCGACAAGGTGACAATGTGGTTCGTACCGGCGGTGATGGCAGCGGCCGCGCTAACCTTCCTGGTCTGGCTGATCTTCGGTCCGGATCCGGCGCTGACCTTCGCGCTTGTGAATGCGGTCGCGGTTCTGATCATCGCCTGCCCGTGCGCCATGGGGCTGGCCACGCCGACTTCGATCATGGTCGGTACGGGGCGAGCGGCCGAGCTCGGCATTCTCTTCCGCAAGGGCGAAGCCTTGCAGGCGCTGCGCGATGTGAGCGTCATCGCGCTCGACAAGACCGGCACACTGACCAAAGGACGCCCTGAACTGACGGACCTGGTTCCCGCCGACGGCTTCGAATACAACGAAGTTCTTGCTCTCGTTGCGGCGGTCGAGACCCGCTCCGAGCATCCGATCGCCGAAGCAATCGTCGCAGCCGCAAAGCAGCGGGACATCACGCTCGCACCCATCGAGGGCTTCGACGCAACACCGGGCTTCGGCGTGTCGGCCGAGGTCGCCGGTCGGACCGTCGCCGTAGGTGCGGACCGGTTCATGACGCTGCTCGGTATCGATGTCGCGAGCTTCCAGCCGACCGCCGAGCGTCTTGGCGAGCAAGGCAAGAGTCCACTCTATGCAGCGATCGACGGCCGCTTGGCGGCGGTGATCGCGGTCGCCGATCCGATCAAGGAGACGACGCCCGCGGCGATCAAGGCGCTGCACGCGCTCGGACTCAAGGTCGCGATGATCACCGGCGACAACGCAGCTACGGCCGCGGCGATCGCCAAGCAGCTCGGCATCGATGAAGTCGCGGCCGAGGTCTTGCCCGACGGAAAGGTCGCGGCGCTGAAGAGATTCCGGATCAACGGCGCGCGGGTCGCCTTCGTGGGCGACGGCATCAACGACGCACCGGCGCTCGCCGAAGCGGACGTTGGGCTCGCCATCGGCACGGGAACCGATGTCGCGATCGAGGCGGCTGACGTGGTGTTGATGTCGGGCGACCTGCGTGGCGTGCCGAATGCCATCGCGCTTAGCAAGGCGACGATCCGCAACATTAAGCAAAACCTGTTCTGGGCCTTCGCCTACAACGCCGTGTTGATCCCGGTCGCGGCGGGCGCGCTCTACCCCGTGAACGGCACCTTGCTTTCGCCGATCTTCGCTGCGGCCGCGATGGCGCTCTCCAGCGTCTTCGTGCTCGGCAATGCTCTCCGGCTCAAGCGCTTCCGGGCACCGATGACGGTCGAGACCCCCACCGAAACCCCGGCGAACGGAGCGGCAGCGCTCAAGTCACGCCTGGTGAACGAGCACTGATCCTGGGCCGCAAGCCGCCTAACTGAATACCAATACAAGATTGAGGAGACCTTCATGGTTAGCGCATCTCATCCCCAAGTCATCATCTACACGACACCGACTTGCCCTGACTGCAGGACGCTGACGGCTTGGCTGGAGAGAGAGGGGATCGCATTCGAAGAACGCGACCTCTCCGACCCCACGATCATGGCGCAAGCCAAGGCGCATAACAGTGTGCCTGTCACACCGATCGGCTTGGCGGGTGAGCGGGTCTTCTACGGCTCGTTCCCATAGCAAAACCGGGCCTGACTGTAGCGCTCGGCCTGTCACATACCACCTGAGAAAGAACCATGACGAAACATGTCGATATACGCCCGGCCGGACGCACCATCGCAGTGCCGGAGGGCGTCACCATCCTGGAAGCGGCGCTCGCCGACGGCATCGCCTATCCGCATGGCTGCCGCTCCGGGCGGTGCGGGTCCTGCAAGTCGCGCCTTGTCAGCGGCGAGGTCGATCTTCTCGATCCCAGCCGCTTCGCGCTCTCTGATGAGGAGAAGGCGCAGGGACTGATCCTCGCCTGCCGCGCGATCCCGACAACGGATGCGGTCGTCGCCTGGCTTGGCGACGACGAGGAAACCCTATCCCATCCGCGCCGCCGTCTAAACTGCCGTGTGGCAGCGATAGCAGACGCTACGCACGACATCAAGCGTATCCAGCTCGTCATTGACGGGGCTGATCCGCTGGTCTTTACGGCGGGCCAATACGCTCGACTGACGTTCCCGGGTGCTCCCACTCGCGACTATTCAATGGCAAGCGGGCCGGGTGAACGAGCGCTCGAATTTCACATCCGCCGAGTGCCGGGAGGAGCCGCAACCCAGCACATCCACGCGCTGTTGAAGCTTGGCGATCCGGTGTTGGTCGAAGGGCCATTCGGCTCTTCCTACCTGCGCGAGCAGCATACTGGGCCGATCCTATGCGTCGCGGGTGGCTCGGGACTAGCGCCGATCAAAGGGATCGTTGAGGCGGCCATTGCACGCGGCATGAAGCAGCCGATTCATGTCTATTTTGGAGCGCGCGGCGACCGCGATCTCTATCTCGTCGACCATTTCGAGGGCCTGGCGCAACGGCACCCCAACCTGAGCTTTACGACCGTCCTCTCCGATGCTCCTTTGGGGTCGGTATGGCGCACCGGCTTCGTGACCGATGCCGTCACCAAGGACCTGCAGGATTTTGATGGCTGGAAAGCCTATGTCGCCGGACCACCACCGATGGTCAAAGCGGCCATGCAGATCAGTACGGCACGCGGGCTGCGGTCTGAGGACCTGCATGCCGATGTTTTCTTTACGCCCGAAGAACCACCAGCGCGCAGCCAGGTCCCCGGTTTTTCGCGTGGCATTTGATGAGTCCCCTAGGAGAAGAGAATGATGAATATCGGTCAAGCAGCCAAGTTTTCCGGCGTCTCGGCGAAGATGATTCGCTATTACGAACAGATTGGCTTGATTCCGCAAGCCACTCGTTCTGAAGCAGGCTATCGACATTACAGCTCGCCGGACGTGCATAGCCTTCGCTACATCCGTCGCGCACGCGACCTTGGATTTTCTGTCGAACAGATCTCGGAATTACTTGTCTTGTGGCGCGACCGTGACCGCGCGAGCGCTGACGTCAAGGCGATGGCGCTCTCCCATGTCACCGGACTGAAGGCGAAGATCGCCGAATTGCAAGCGATGGCGCAAACGCTCGAGCACCTGGCAGATCACTGCCACGGCAATGACCGCCCAGATTGCCCGATCATTGTAGATCTGGCTGAGCCCACTGCCGCAGCGGCGACGGAACAGCCTTCACAGGCTCCACAGAGGACGCCTCGGTTTGGGGTCGATACGCCTGCCTCGTCACACCATCGCGCCGCTACGGTGGCTCATTCGTGAACAGAGGTGAACGTGCACAAGCTTTCTCGGCATCGTTCTTTCCCAGCCGAGGTAAGCGTTCTTCGATGCTCATCCGTTCTCGGGTTCGCTCAATCGCGGGCAAGAACTTCGCAATTGAAGTCGAAGTAAAAAATTTCGCTGAAAAGCGCTTGACCTTACCACGCTGTCAAACCCCATATTAGTCGAACATTAACCAACCAGGAAATCAAGATGCTTCGTTTCTACATTCCAAACATGACCTGCGGCGGCTGCGCCAAGTCCGTCACCAAGGCGCTGCTGAGCGTCGACCCGCAAGCCCACATCGAAACCGACCCGCCCGCGCGTGAAGTTCGAGTCGATAGCGCCTTAGGCGAAAGCGCTTTCCTCGCGGTGCTTAGCGAGGCTGGGTATCCGGACAAGCAGTGAGCCGAAGTGACGACCGACTGATCAAGGAGCAAGACTCATGAACATCAAGCATCTTCTAGCGATCGGCGCGACGGTGGCAGGAACCGCGGCACTGCCGTCGTTCGCGGCACAGGCCACCCTGAAGGGCACCTTTGCCCTTCCAAGTGTGACCGAGAAGGTCACTGCCGAGCTCGTGGTCCGGGAGACCGGGTTGCTCACACGCGAGTTGCTGATCGCTTTCACCGACAAGGCGACGGGTCGGCCCATCACGCAGTTCGATGAGGAACTGACGCAAGAACTCCACGTGCTGGCGACCGACAGCGATTTCTCGAGCTTCGTGCACGAGCATGCGGGCAAGCGTGGGTCGGACGGACGCTTCAGCGTCGCGATGCGCTTTCCGAAACCCGGAACCTACCATGTCTACGCCGACGCCATGCCGAAGGGTCTCGGCCAACAGGTTGTCCGCTTCGAAATACCAGTGGGCATTGCAACGGGCGCGACAGTGCCGCAACGGGTGCCCGTTGGGGCGGTCAAAGGCTCCGACGGCCCCTATACGGTCAGTCTGGATGCCTCGGCATTGCGGGCCGGGAAGGCAAGCATGATGGCATTGACCGTGCTAAAAAACGGCAAACCGGCGACAGACCTTGGGCTCTATCTCGGAGTGCCGGCGCATGCGGTGTTCGTGAGTACCGACGACCTCGGCTATGTTCACGCGCACGCTATGGCGGCGAACGCTCCGAAAGGCGGCCACGCCTCGCACGGGATGCACGGGTCACCTGGTCACTCAAAGGCTGCCACCCCCGCCCAGCTTATGCTCCACGCAACGCCTCCCCGTGCGGGTCGGTATGCGCTGTGGATCCAGTTCAAGGCCGACGGTCAGGTGCGAACTGTGCCGTTCGTCGTTGCTGTCCTGGCAGCGCCGTAACCTCCAACATTTCACGTGGACACCCGTTCGTTGAGAGTCCAGATGCTGTCGCTCCCCTTTGCGCGAGTCGCACACCGGGGAGGTGCAGAATAGCGTAAGGTCACTGTTTGCATAATTTGCCGCCGTACGCAGCAAAAAAGTTTGGTGTTCAATGGCGAGGGCCCGGGCTCTTTTGTCAGATATTGATCAACGGTGACGTCTCCAGTGTGACGACGTGACACTGGCATCGAGCCTCGCCAGGGTATCGATCTCCTGCCAGCGTGGAACGCCTGCGGGTCTCGTCATGCCGACACACGGCGGCCGGCCGGTTTAAAAAGCAGAGAGAAATTAGGAGTGATCGATGCAGATGCTGGTAATCATTGACCACCATTCCGGTAAACGCTGACCACCTCGCTGGTGTTACCCACCGAATGTCAGCTTCGGAGAAGAGGCAACTACCGCAAAGGGCCCGGAGTGGTAGTCGCTTCGTTCCAGATCAGACATTTATCTCGCAAGCAGAACCTTGGTTGTAGGCGACAGCGGGATAGAGTCCTATGGGGTTAGGATGTCGCGATGCTCAGCTCGCTATCAAATCAGTCCTATGAAGAGCTTTCGCTTGGCGCCCTCGACCCTGGTCGGGTAGAAGCATTCTGGCGCTATCGGGTCCACGTGCGAACGACCCAAGTCTTGCTTCCCGATGGTCGCATGGATCTTGTCGCACACTGCACCGCTCGCCCGGACGGATCAATCATTGCTTCGTGGCTCGCCTTGAGTGGACCTGCTGACGTGCCCGGGACAATGAATACACGTCCGGACACGGTCAGCCTGGGGGTGCGCTTCCAGGTCGGCTGGGGTGGCGCCTGTTTGGGGCTATGCCCGTCGGCCATGCGAAATGTCGTCGTTGTCGGCACGCATGCTGCGCAGCTTTTAGGTGAACCGGCACAGCAGCTACTTCGAGCAAAGTCTCTTGAGGAAATGCGCAGCGCAATCGAGAGCGTCGTTTTGAAAAAGACATCGCAGGCGGCGTGCAGTGCTGGACAGAATCGCGCATTGAAAGCCATCGAGTTGATTCGTGCAGGCAGTTCAGAAACGTTGGACGACCTGCTGGCATCAAACAGCAAGGCACGGCGGACGTTGCGCCGTGATGTGGTGGCTGCGGCTGGCCTTCCTCTGCGCACCTTGGCCGCCATCTTCCGCTTTCAGCGTGCGATGGCCATGTTGAAGTCGCGACGGCACCCCTCGCTCAGCGATCTGGCCGACGCGGTTGGCTACGCGGATCAGTCGCATATGACACGTGAATTCCGACGTTTCAGCGGCTTCACGCCCGCGCGGCCAGCGACCGCGCCCATCGTCGATCCTGAATTTTTGGTGGCGACATGGCCGTAACGTTCAAGACACGAACTCATGGGCGCTGGACAATTAAGTTTTTCAAATCGACCAGCGCATGCATATCCAACCTATTTTTGCTATCGAAAAGCGTAGCGAGCTGCATGAGCTCATGCGTGCTTACCCCCTCGCGACGCTCTTCACCGTCACCGGAGAGGATACGAATCTGCTGCCGCTGGATCTGCTTGAGGATGACGCAAATGGCCGCCTTGCAGGTCACGTAGCGAAAGACCACTCGCTGCTGCGCACCACGCCAGATGGGAGTGGTGTGACGGTTGTTTTTCAAAGCCCGAATGCTTACATCTCCCCGCGCTGGTACATCAACGGCCAACGCAGTGGCAGATTGGCGCCAAGTTGGAACTACGTTGCCGTGCAAGTTCGTGGAAACATGCGATTAGTGCGGGATGGCCAATGGATGATGTCTCACCTCGCAAAATTGACCGCTTCTCAGGAAGCGGGACGTGAGAACCCGTGGTCAATCGACGATATTTCGCCAGAGTTTCTTCAAAATGCCTCAGAACGGCTTGTTGGGTTTGAAATCGATATTGTGGAGATGACCGGGAAGCGTTTTCTCTCGCAGCAACGCACCGAGGCTGATCGACTCAATCTCATTCGGCACCTTGCGCTTGAAGAATCACCGTCGGCGAAAGCGGTTGCAACCCTGATCAAGCCATAGCCACGGTTTGGTCGGAAGTCATTGGAATCTTGGGGGCCGAAGCATGTGTCGGTACGCAGCTTGGCTGCAAATTAGCACGAAAGTCAAAGGACCGCTCCTGGCCGCATTCTGCCCTCTAAGCAAATATTTATTACATGACCGATAGAATCAAGTCGCTCTGCCGTGTAAGTCAATAGTCAACATGGTCAAGACCAGAACTTTAGGATTGCTGGTCAACGATCGCCGGGACAGATGGTTAAGTAGACCGGAATACGCACTTACTGACTTTTACGTTGAGGAACCGGTCAGTGCTGCGTTGCGCGGGGCGTATCTATATAGGAGGCAGTGGTCTTGACGCCAACCACACGGACTCACGCACTATACGCCGATGAGCGCAACCTCGCGCTCTTTAGTGACCCATCGGGAATGAGTGCGCTGGGCGTGTCTGATGCTGTGCAGGAGGTCCTGCTGGAGCATGTACCCCGCACTGAGATGGTAGTGGCTGAAGACGCGCAACGGCTCTGGGATGCGCGGCTAAGATTGTTCTTCAACCGGTTGCCGGATTTGGTAGCCGTGCGGCCTACCGAGGCGACAAGCTGCCCGAGCGCGGATGGCAGGAGATCCCGGCGGGGGAGTATGTCGCCCAGGAGTTCGTAACTCTAGGTGAGCGCAAGATCGGCAAAGGTGACCCTGGGGTGGTCATGAAGTTCGATATGCGTGCTTATACCCACGACGGTTCCGTCATGTGATTTTCCGCCAGGTTGGATCAGGGACAAACCACCAACTTTCGCACTTCGGGTGGAGGCTTTGCACCGGCGTACAGCGGATCCACGGTTGCTAGGCTCGGCACCTCGTCCAGTTCAGCGCCTGTCTTCCGTAGTTCTCATCCACCGGGGTAGCGCCATAGCTGATATGCCGTCCAGAGATATCGCATTTCAAACGCCGGGTGGCGTGCGGTTAGCCGGATCTCAAAGTGCAGGCGGGTAACCAGCTTCGGTCAGCGCGTCGACGAAATCCGACCGGTCTTCGGTCGATTCGATCTTGACCTTTTTGGTGTTCATGTCGACATCCACCTTGGACTTGGGATCGACGAGCTTGGCGGTCTTGGTGACGGTACTAGCGCAATGGCCGCAGGTCATGTCTGGCAGGTTGAACTCAAGCATAGAAAGCCCCTAAAAATTGGAATGCCTGACTTTAGAGCTTGCCACCGTGGCAAGGTCAAGATGTTTCGTCACATTTCCACATAAGGGCCAGGGAATTGACTTCCTCCTGCTTGACCCTGTCAGGGTGGTAGGGTTCAGATGTGACGAATGCCCTGATTGCTGCGCCGTTGGAAAGGAATTAACACGAGAATCAGCTGAATATTGGCGGGCCGTTCAACACTGGGGAAGCCGCTCGTCAACCCGATGTCTCCGCCAAAATGGTGCGGCATTACAAGTTCCTGGGCCTTCAACCCAGCGTGACCGAACGGACTCAGGTTACCGCCAGTACAACGACAAAGCGGTTCATACGCTTCGCTTTATCAAGCGCTCCAGGGACTTGGGCTTTAGCATGGCAGAGTTTGCTGAGCTACTCAAACTTTGGCAAAGCCGACGACGTTCAAGTAGCGACACTCCTGTGACCACGTTCGGCCTCGGTCGTCGGGAATATCCGTTTGTGGAATAGACTTGCACGATATAGGCCAAGACATCTTCACTCGCCCGAATATGGCTGATTTGGCTCACCCAGTTCAAATTTAAGCAAGTCAACAAACTCCGTCAAGTAAGGCTGGTCCGATTCAGGTGATAAGGCCGCGTACCAGGTGAACATGAACCCGGCTTGACCTATTGGTCGCACGTCAAACACTCGCGTTCTGATTGCATCGGCTATCAGACGCTTCGGAAGAATACTCATCCCCTCGCCGGATTTGACCAACTCGATGATCGCATCGATGTTCTGAATACGTTGAAATGACCCCAGATTGATGCGGTTAGGGTAGAGGAATCGGCGGTACAGATAGGACTGCTCCAGCTCGAAGTAGTAAATCATGTCCATACCCGCCAGGTCATGCACTGAAATGAAATCTTTCGTGCTCAGCGGATGATTAGGCGGCAGTACGGCGACCAGTTCATCCTCATTGAGCGGGACGTAGTTGATCCCCGTCACTTCGATCGCTTCGCCGACGATCGCGATGTCAACTTCCTTTTGCTGCAGGCTGCGCAGCAGTTCCGGAACCTGTTTGACTTCCAGCTCAATGCGGGGATGGCGTGTACGGAACTGTTTCATGACTGAAGGCAGCCAGCCGGCATGGTGCACGCGATCTATGCTGATCCTGAGTTTGCCTGTGGCGCCTTTGCCGTAACGTTTCAGGTCGGTTTCGAGTGCGTCAATGTCGCCAAGGATTTTTCTTGCATGCCTGTGAAAGCCGCTTCCCGGCTCGGTCAGGCACATCGCCTTCCTGGTGCGGTGAAACAGTGCGAAGCCGAGTCTTTCTTCAAGCTCGGCCAGTTGCTTGCTCAATGCCGGCTGCGACAGGCAGAGCATGTGCGCTGCTCGGGTCAGGTTGCCGACCTCGGCAATGTTGGTCACCAGCCGAAAATGCTTGATTTCCAGGTACAACATGTAATGTCTCCTCTTCGCCAGACTGTGTTCTTGAGAACAAGATCATATGTTCAAGAGCGACAAGCAGATGGAAGAGGCACGGGGCTCTATTTCAGGTAGGCGGGGATCAGATCTCCTCGCTTATCGTCGCGTGTACGGATGGCGACCTTGCAGAAACCCAACACATTGGGATCGGCGCGCGACTCGAGAACCACCAATTGCCCGCCGATATTGTTGAGAAGCGCGCGGTCGTATTCCATCAGACGGTGGCAGGCTTGCACGTCGCCGGTCTTTTCGAGGGAACATGCAAAATGGATCTCGCAGTAAGCGGTGTCGTTTTCGATTTTCTCGATTTTCCAGAACTGATTCAAGCCGAACATGCGGCGCCATTCTTGGGTGATGTCCTCGACAGTGGCCTTGCGCTGACCTTTGTTTTTCAGCCAAGTGTATTGCGCGAGGATTTTGGCGATGACTTTAGTGCGCCAGTGATTCCGAGATCTGGAGAGAGGGCCGGTGAAACCGTTGATTTTTTTGTAGAGTGCGATTTTCTTGCTATCGTCTTCCATGTCAGTGCACCAGGAGAATGACAGCTGTCACGATCTGCAGAAGCACCGTCACAGCATGCGCCAGCTGGCGGATTAGCAGGGTGCGTTTGAACAGGGCGGCGCAATAGATGATGCGGGTGAGTACAAATACACTGCCGAGTGCAAGCGCAAAGCGCGCGTCGGCATTCCCGTTCACTTCAATGAAATAAAGCAGCACGATGAAGATCATCGACTGTTCGAGCGAGTTGCCGTGCGCGCGGACGGCCAGCGTGAGCGCCCTAATTCCGTCGTCGCCGAAGCTGACTTTATGCGCGAGCCTTAGTCGCGAGATATTCAGGGAAAGTGTTACGAGCAGCAATGACAATGTTGCTGCGACATACGCGCTGTATAACAATTCGAACTCCTAATCGGTTGGTTTGCCTGCCTGCCTCAAGGCTAAACCACTGCACCGGCAAAGTAAAAGCACTTCTACTCATGGTGACGATTACCTGGAGTTATGGCTACGCTGAATAAGCTCCGTCAAAGAGTCCACACGGGTCGATGACAGAGCGATTGGGTTCAAGCTGGACGCCAAATGGCCGCTCTTGTGACCCTACCGGACAGTTTCTCGGGCCTTTGGGCCCGTTTGTTGCCCTCATGGGCGCACCTGTGCCATCAACCGTTGTCGACTGAGGTAGATGTTGGCCAGTGCCAGCGCCGTGAACGCACGCGTTCCGTCCGAGTTGATAAACCCCGTCGCCGCACTGGTGGCCCGCAGATGTTTGCGGAAAGGCGCTAAAACAGATACGGCTTGTCGTCCAGCGCGA
This sequence comes from Polaromonas sp., assembly GCF_029945925.1. Classification (GTDB taxonomy): domain Bacteria; phylum Pseudomonadota; class Gammaproteobacteria; order Burkholderiales; family Burkholderiaceae_C; genus Polaromonas. Next base: position 10,550 of record NZ_JAQSDN010000007.1, read on the forward strand.
GCCACTGCCTGCTATGCAGCCTGTTCGCGCGAAGCCAAGCGACGCACTCCCGTTCGCGTGGATAGAGGTCAGTACCGTCCGGTGCCTGCTTGCGGTTCTGGTTCTTGTGATTCGGCGTGACATCCACAATGCGAGCGGCGTCGCTCGAAAAATAATGCTTCAGGGTTGCCTGAGGTGTCCATCGGGTATCTGATGTGTATTGGAAGTCGTATGCGAATCACGGCGACAAAGACCCAGCTGCCGCGGCTGCCGAAGTGTTCAAGGCGAAGCGCGGGGGTAAAACCGATGGACTTCAATGAGTCTATTCGATAGTGACGGATTCAAGCGTAGACCCCATAACGCATGCGTAACAAAAGTTGAGTGACCTGCGCGATGCCATCTATCGTTTGCATGAGATCAACGGGCCTACGCTGGCCGAGGCCCATCGCGGGGGTCATCAACCACTGCTCGGCAGCCGCGATGCTTCCGAGCTCTTCAACAGCCAGGGCGCGTACTTTGCAATCCAAATGCATCAAGCGGTCGTAGTCTGGACTTCCGAATTCGCGACCAACTGGAGCGATGTCTAACCATGCTTGCTCCTCAGAAGACCGCCAGAGAAATCTGGAGTGATGAAACCTTGAGTGGAAAAGTTGGCCCACGATACGCTTTCTTTTTCTGCTGTTCACTTCTGATCTCCTTCGAAGATTTTCCTCGGGTCATCGTATTCTTCTGTGTGCTGCGTGTTAGAGATCAATGCCGTCCGGCGCCTGATTGCGATCCAGGCCCTTGTGATTTGGCGTGACCCCACGATGCATTCGGCGAAATCGCTCGAAAAATGATGTTTCAAGGTGTCGCCCGAAGTGTCCAGCGGGTAGCGAAGGCGCCAGGTTGCGGAAAGCACGATGTCCACCTGCAGGAATTCGCGCAGGATGCCTTCGATCGGGTTGCGCTGGCAAAACTTGAACTGGGCGACGCAGGGATCTGGATGGAACACACCATCGAAGTCAAGGAAAGGAATCATTCAGTTTTCCCGGTGTTCGGTCGCGCTGTCGTGATGCGCGTCAGATGTTGGCGGAACAGGTCTTCGTCGGAAGGCATGAAGCCATCACCACCATCCACCTTCATGAGGTTGGGGCACCCGGGTAAGAACCATTCATCCCGATCATCCAGAGCCATCCAAAGCGGCCTGGCTGGTCGGTTCGATTTGAGCCAGGCGCAGCATTCGAGCTCGCGTATGTAAGGGAGGGCATCAAGCCCATTTTTCTGAAGGCGGCCTAAAAATGGGGTGACGCCAATGACTCGCGGGGCGATGTCCGGGGAGAAATGGCGGCGCAGGTGCGCTACCGCGACCGCATCAGTTCCCCCCAGCCAGTCCAGACGCCAAGTGGACGAAATGACGATCTCCACCGACGGGAAATCCCTGAGGATGGCCTCAACAAGCGGCAACTGCGAGAAGGCCTCCTTGGGCAAGGAAGGCTCGGAGTGCAGCACGCCATCGAAGTCGAGGAATAGAACCGGGTTCATGGCGCCGCATCCTTGAACACACCCAGGTACTTTTTCCGGAAGTCCCGCTGCGCATGGATGAACCACAGCTTGCCGGCAATGGAGTCCAACTCTTCGTGCAGCGGCCGCGCCACCTCGATCTCCCCCAACAAGATGACTGCGGATGCGCGCTTCACATCAGCAACTTTGAGAATTTGCCTGAACTGGCCGCGCGGGTCGCCGCACAAAAGAATGAGGTCGTCGGTTTTCATAGTGACTGGTACTCGTGATTGGGGTTTTCGTACAAATGTTTGAAGGTTCTGATTTCTCTGCTCTGCATTTTTAGCCCTGCTTCTAATTGATAGATTCAGTGCAACAAAGTCATCGGCGCTGCGAATGCTTCGTCTGCCAGCAGCACGTCTCGCGGCAAATCCATCACGTCCACGCTGCGCCCTCCCCGCCTGACGGCCGATGCCGCCGCCGAGGCGGTGGCCTGATACATCTCCCGCGCACTGAGGTGCGCCACTGCCGCGATGAAGCGCCGGTCTGGCAGTGTTCTCCAGGCGGTTCCAGAATCTTTCATCGCCTGTGCCACCACCGAAATGGCCACCAGCATCGCCTGCTCCGCCGTGGGCATGGTGATCAGGAACTCCTTCATCCGGGATCTGAGCGTGGGGGCGATCAGCCAGGGGTAGTTGGCGGTTGCGATCCAGGTAATGAAGCTGGCATCGAGTTCGATGTCCACACTGAGGTCGCGCACACCGACCGCTGAAACCGGCTCCAGCAAGGAGTGCAGCACCGCAGTTGGGGAAGCCATACTTCCGCTGGAGCCTTGACCCCGGCTGGCTTTGTCCAGCTCGTCCAGGATCACAACCGGATTGGCGTAATCTCCCATCGCCAGTAGCTCGAACACCAGGCCGTAGCGGGTGTTGCTCCAGGTAATTTCGGATCCCAGCAACGCCGAGGAGGTTTCTGCCTGGTCCATGGGATGTCGCCGCACCGGGACATGAAGCACGGAGGCCAAGGCCTCGCAAAAGTGCGTTTTCCCAACGCCCGGGGGCCCGAACAGCATCATGGGCGGGATGCGCACGGGGCGGCGGCTGGCTTTCTGCAGGGAGATGCGGTCGGCCACGAACTGGATCACCTCCGAGAAGTGCGGGTGAGATTGTTCCAGCGCAAGTACGTCGTCGATGCTGCGAGCCAGCCCCATCCGCCGCAGAACCCCTTTAGGCTCGAGCTGGGCGAAGAGTTTTTCGTTGCGCTTCGTCACGTCTGAGTCCGTGGCCGCCCCACCCTTTCCCAGCTTCTTGATGGCCTCGCGGCTGTAGACGGCCAATCGCCCCTTCTTGGGGAGTTCTGCGACCTGCTTGCAGAAGCCCGCCGGGCTCATGATGCTCGTGGTGAGTGCACCGCGGCGCGTGGGCTGGGCTGGCTTGCCCTCAGGTGCGCCCGATCCTTGCGCGTCTTGCTCCTTTGTATATTCCCGCGGCGCCTTCTGTTCGGAGGACTGAAGGATTGAAGGCGGGGCCCTTCGATGGGTGAATCTGCCATGCTCACCTTTATCTATATTTCCCAAGTCCTCCAGTTCGTCCTTCAGTTCCACAGGTATCAGGATCCTGGGTTGGTCGGTGTAATCCAAGATGGTCCTCAAGCGCAAGTACACCGGAGATTCGAAGCGCCGACGACCAGGACGAGGTAGCGTCGTAAAACTCGGCGGGCCCCGCTTCCGAGATGCGACCACAGGCTTGTCGTTGGCGGCATCGGGCGAAGCCTTCTGCTCCGACAACCGGGCGTCGGCACCTCCTCCTCCCTGCTCCGCCTGGCCCTCGTCCCCGCAACCGATCGGCAGATTGTCTTTTCTGGAATAGGTCATCGTGCACTCCTTCACTTCAAGGCGCGCAGCTTGAGGTAGTGCGCAACGCGCACCGCTTCCACATCGGCAGGCACGCCGTGCGGTCCAAAGCGGCGACTGATCTGGCCGTTCAGGCAGAACGAGATGGCCACCAGGGCCTCCGGGCGTTTCCTGACCAGCAGGGTACGCAGGCGCCGGATGAGGAGCAAGGCCTTGGGTCCCGAGTAGTTCAGGGTGTAGACCTGCTTGTTGTGCTCGAGCTTGCGCTTGACCGCATAGATCACCCCATCGACGCCCACACAGCGGCGGAAGTGTTCCAGGGTCTGCAGGCAGTTCTGGCATACGGAGACAGTGAGTCGGTAGATGGGCCTACGGTTTGCAAAAGGCTGCTTGATGATGGCAATGCAGCCGTCTCCATCGAGCATGCCGGCGGCCCACGCCAAGCTCGGGCGAGGTGCACCGGCCCCGTCATCAAATTCGTCGATGTCTAAGCGCAGGTCGTCCGGGCTAGGGGAAATTGCCGCCAACGGGATCACAGCAACGTCACCTGATTCCGCGCGGCTCTCCTTGCCCGAAGAGTCCTCACCGCCAGTCCCAAGTTTGTTCTCGATGGGGTTCTCGATACCTGCACCCGCCGCCGGCCAGTTCTGATAATTCGAGATCGCGCCCTTGACGGGGTCTCGTTCCCCAGCGTCCTCGCTGCCAAGCTGTACCGATGCGCTATGCGCCCGGGCGCCCTGGCTTCGCATTTCATTTAACAAGTTCGACCGTGTCAGCGACAGCGCATCGCCCATCGCACAACCCATGCGCGCCAGCACCGGGTCCACCGGGCGATCACTGAAAGGACCCCCTTGTTTGCCTCCAATGCGAAAGGGGCGATGTGCCTCGGTTCCCAGCAGCCGCTCCAGATAGGCAGCGTCCTCGGGCTCCAGTTCCGCGAAGCGGCTCAACAAAGACTTCAGGAAGGCGGCGGTCCGCGGATGCGCTTGGCGGGCGTCAGCCGGCTGCATTCCATGGCCTGGGCCAGGACAGTCGGGCCCCTTCAGGCCGGCCGACACTTGCGTCGCTGGCAAGGCACCCAGATCGCTGATCAGGCAAGCCAGGCGGGCCAACGATGCTTCATCGGCGTTCAGGTCCAGCGCGCAAAGCGCCATGGCCGCGTGGATACCACAGCTCAAGGTGTGCGGATCCAGCACAACAGCCAGCTCGCTCGTGTCATCAACAATGGGTGTGAGCTTGTGCTCAATGTCCGGCCTGCTGATTGCAGCTATACAAACCGCCTGGTGCACCGGCTTCATGCTAGCCAGCACCCTGTGCAGTTCGAACAGCAGCTGCTCAGGCAGACCCAGGTGGTCGAGCCCCCAAGGGGTAACCGCTTGACCTTTGCGGGCTACGCTCAAGCGGTGAACCATGAGGGTGTCGTCCGGGGTGCCAGGAACGCGGCGCCTCATCAGTTTCATCTCGTACACGCCTGGCTTTGCCAGCCAGCCGGCGGCATAGGCCGTGGGGAACACCACCGTCTGGTCACCCGAACCCAGGCGGGCGAAAGACATGAAGGAATCGCAGGCATTCGGAAACTCGCCCTGTGCGGTCAGGCTCGGGTCCATGCCGTAGGCCTGTGCGGCGCCCACATGGGCAGTGACGCGCACCACCGACCAGGGATCGGCCAGGTGGCCTAAAGCGTTGACGCATTCGTCAAGTGGGTCGGAGATGTAGAAGTGCGGCCCGGCGGCGGGCGAATCGGATTGCTCGAATGCATTTCCCGACATGGCGGAAAGGCCGGCAACGCGCGCTTTCAGCTTTTCGTTGAAGTCGCTGATGTCGGTGTCGAAGGTGTCGAAGTTGGTGAAGTTCATGGTGGTTCCGGTGTAGTGAGTTGAAGTGAATGGGAGGAGGAAGATCTGCTCTTTGCAGTTCTTCCTGGAATGGCTTTTCGTTCGGGCAAAGCTCCGCCTACCTGGCTGTGTGGGCACCTTGCCCTTCCGGCCAGCAGATGGCTCTTTCAGTGAGGTGGCGGCTAGTCCTGCTTCAAGAACGCCGGGAGCTCCGGTCTCTTGAGGAGCGACATCAGGGACGTTGAGTCGTCAGGCGCACGCCGTCGGCGCAGGTCGGCCACCGAGGTGCGGGTGATCGCCTCGTCATCCGGGCCCAGTTCGTCCAGCGCGCGGATGCCCTCGCCGTCGCCGGCATCCGATGCACGCGCCAGATCGACGGAGCCTGTCGCAGACGCCTCGTCTGTGGGCGCCCCACTCCCTTTGGCTGTGATGGCCGGGCGTTCCTCGGGCAGCTGCACCACAATCCCGCGCACCGGCGTGACCGAGATGTGCTGCTTGAGCAATCGCTCCATGGCCGAGCCGTCTCGTCGTGTCAGGTTAGGCACGTAGCGGCTATACACACGAAACAGCATCTCAGTGCTGGTGTGGCCGAGCTGGCGCGCAATCCACTCCGGCGCTTCCCCGGAGGCCAGCCACAGCGTTGCTGCGGTGTGGCGCATCTGGTAGGCCCGACGGTGCGGTATGTCGAGGTGGCGAAGCAGCGGCGACCATACCCGGTTCAGAAAATTCTGGTTGTCGATGGGCGTCCCATTGCGGTTGCAAAAGACGAACTCCGACGTCTTGCCCGTCACCTTGAACTGCGCCTGCAGTGCATCGAAAACAAGGTCGTTCATCTGGATGTCACGCACGCTGCCGTCGGTCTTGAGCTCGTCCTCCTCTTTAAGTACGATGGCCTCGCGCACCAGGATCAATCGGCGCTCGAAATCGATGTACTTCCACTTCAAGCCGTGGACTTCGCCCGTGCGCATGCCGGTGAAGAAACGCACGGTGAAGTACTCGCGGTAGTCCGCCCGCGCCGTCGTGAGGATCTGCTGCACCTCTTCCAGGGTAAATGGCATCACGTCGCTGCGCTTCATCTTCAGCGGTTTGATGTTGCGAAATGCCGAAGTAAACTCAAGGCGGTCGGCCGCTTCGTTGAGGATCTGCCGCAGCGGCTTCATCACGGAGTTGATGCGTCGGTTGGACAATGTGGTTTGGGATTTTCGGGTGGTTACTTTGGCGAGTGTTGCCCGAAATGCCAGTACGTCTGCCTTGGTGATCTGGCCGACCTCCTTCTCCCCGAAGTAGGGAATGAGGTACTGGTCGATCGATCCGCGCTGCGTGACCTTGTAGCTGCGCCGCCAGGAGACTTCCGACTCCGCGAACCACATGTCAGCGAATACCTTGAAGGTAGAAGTGCCTGTGCGGGACGATGGTTGGCGTTGCAGTTCAGGCGTGCTTTCGTCCGCAGGTGCTTCAGCCACGGGTTGACTCGAAGGTAACGGTTTGCCGAAGGTCTTCTGGTAGTCGAATGTGCCGAGGGCGATTTCGCCTTCCACGCGGTCCAGAGCCTTTTGCAACCGTTTTCGGTTGGCCAGGTTGTCCGGAAGCGATGTGTACTCGCGTAGTCGCCGTCCAGAATGGCGAAAGTCCATGAAGAGGGTGCCCGTACTCTCATGCCGGCGAATGCTACCCATGAAGCACGCCCCCGTTGGCCAAGGGAATCGCCTCGGAACCCATCCCTGAATGGTTCGCCATATCCGATTCGATGTGCTCCCAGATGTAGAGCGTCTTGCGGCCGCCGAAGGGGCGGATGTAATGCCGGCCCTCCAGCAGGACACTGTCTTTGAGTCGATCCCGTATGGTTCGGCTGTCGTATTTAATTCGGGATGACAACTCATCCGTCGTCAGGTAGGTGCATGCGGCCACTTTTCACTCCTTCGGTTTAATGGGACAATCAGAACAACAAAAAAGCATTCAAAGCTATTTTTTGTCATCCTGAATGGCATTATGAAGGAATAAATGTCATCGTCAAGTGTTTTTTATCATTCTGAATGATATTTATTCGTGGAGCGTGTCTTGATCAAATGCCACTTGTCCCGCCTGATGGGGGAGCGAAAGCTCAAAATCAGCGACGTGGCGCGCGACACGGGGCTTCACCGGAACACCATCACGCTCCTGTATCAAGAGACCGCAACGCGCGTCGACCTTGAGGCTATCAACTCCCTATGCAAATACTTTGATGTCAGCGTAGGGCAACTATTTGAGTTCCACGAGGAATCGTCGCCATCGTAGCTAGACAAGTGGCTTGACGCTTGCCAGTTCCAGCAGTGGCAAGTCAAAGTCGTGGGCGATGAGGCCAGGCATTACTAGAAGGCGGCAAACGTTCGTCAATTGGGAGGTCAATTTTGGAATGCCTACGATTGAACAGCCCCATCTTGGAACACGACAGGTACCTCCGAATAAATCAGGGCGTATGTTCTCCCCATAAGGGCGGCTATGCGCTTATGTCCTATCCGTTCTTTTCCAGTGACGAACCATCACTTGCTTGGTGGGCATACAAGTGCGAAGCGGCTTCCATCATGTCTCTCCTCTAAATGGAGGAGAAGCAGGGGAAATCGCTGCTTGGCAGGATCTCAAATATTGTTCAGTTACTTAAGCCGACTGTTACAGTGTGAAACAGATAACGCCGGGTCGGAAAGCACACAGGGAGACTGCGCAATATGGAAACGGAAAGTGCAACTGCCCCCACTTTAGAAAATTGCACGCCTGCAGGGATCGCTGTTGAGATTGAAGCGGATGCAACGCTTGGATATGCATCGATCCAGAATTCTGTCCCAGTCGTTCGCTCACTGCGCATCACAAATCATGGGCCCGATTCCATTGAGAACCTAGACGTCCTGATCAGCTGCAATCCAGGATTTTCAGAAGGCACAAAACTCCGGTTTGAACGGTTGGGTGTTGGTGAGACACGGCACATCTCTCCAATCGAGCTTCAACCAAACCATTCGTATCTGGCTGACCTCCAAGAGTCCTTCGCTGCTTCCATCAAGCTCTCGGTCCAGGCCGGGGGAGTCGAGATCGCATCCCGATCCCGGAATATCGAAGTGCTGGCTTATGACCAGTGGGCGGGCACTCGTGCGCTACCAGAATTGCTGGCAGCGTTTTGCATGCCCAACAATCCTGCTGTTGACGTTCTACTGGGCAAGGCTTCCAGGCTTTTGCGCTCGCAGCACAACGAATTGTCGATGGATGGGTACCAGTCCAAAAGCCGGGACGTGGTCTGGAAACAGGTGTCGGCCATCTACAGCACTATTTCCGCCGAAAACCTTCAGTATGCAGAACCCCCCGCATCCTTTGGATCGGGCGGCCAGAAGATCCGGACTGCCGATCGCATATTGGATGGCCGAGTAGCCACATGTCTGGACTTGACAATGTTGTTCTGTTCCTGCTTGGAGCAGGCGGGCTTGCGACCAGTAGTGCTGTTCAAAGAAGGCCACGCCTGGGTCGGGGTATGGCTGCATTCGGCACGCTTTCCTGATCCTTTGTTGGACGACGTTCAGGCAGTTCGTAAACGGGTAGCCACCGGAGAGTTTTTGGTTTTTGAAACCACGGGGGTGGCCTTGCACCATAGCCGGCGTCTGTCGCTGCGTATTGCCCTTGAGCGTGGGCAAGAGCACCTTCAGGAAAAAGACACTTTCCGGTATGCAATCGATATCCACCGGGCCCGGGAAGTACAAATCAAGCCTTTGCCCTCGCGCTCCAACATCAGCAAACTAATTCCTGCGGATAATTCGGAAGAGCCGAGCGGGATTGAACCCACCCCGTTCCTTCCTGCACTCGATCTGGAATTCCTCGCGCCAATCGAGGTTGCGGCGGACGACACGCCGGAGGGGCGCCTTTCCAACTGGAAATCCAAACTCCTAGATCTGACGCTTCGCAACCGGCTCCTGAATTTCAAGCCCACCAAATCCACACTTCAGATCATTGCCCCTGATCTGGGCCGCATGGAAGACGCGCTTGCCGACGACGCTGAATTCCGGATTCGTCCCCTGCCTGCCATCATGGAAGGCAACGACCCTCGCTCTGGACAGGTTCATGCAAACCGTACGAGTCGTGCTCCCTTGGATGACATGGCCCTCGAGGCGCTGGCCAATAACGAACTCCTGGCGAACGTTGGACAGGATGCTCTGGATGGAAATCTTCTGACCATCTTCAGTGCTGCCCGGACTGGGCTAGAAGAAGGCGGCGCCAACACACTGTTCTTGGCCCTTGGGCTGCTGGAATGGACGGAAGCAGAAAATTCGGAATCTAAATATTTGGCACCGCTATTGCTGATCCCCATTACTTTGGAGCGGCAGTCCGTGCGTTCCGGATTCCGGCTGCGCAGGCACGACGATGAAGCCATCGTCAATCCAACACTGCTACAGCTTTTGAAGACCAGCTTTGAACTGCGTGTCGGCGGCATGGAGGTCATTCCAACGGACGAAAAAGGCATCGACGTCAAAAAGGTCCTGCACTCTTTCCGACTTGCGGTACGGGACATCAAGAAATGGGAGGTGCTCGAACAGGCTCATCTGGGCATTTTCTCTTTCAAGAAGTACCTCATGTGGAAAGACCTGCAGGACCGCTCAGCCCAGCTCAAGAGCAACCGGGTGGTCAAACATTTGATTGAGAACTCGGGGCAAGCCTTCGCACGCGAACCCTATAGCGGTGAATTCGACCGACTCGACGACACCCACCAACCCAGAGACATCCTCGCCCCATTGTTGGCGGACTCGTCGCAGCTAAAGGCTATTTGTGCCATTGATGCTGGTCAAGATTTGGTGCTACAAGGCCCCCCGGGAACGGGCAAAAGTCAGACAATCACCAACCTAATCGCGCACAACCTGGCCAAGGGAAAAACGGTACTGTTCGTGTCGGAGAAGATGGCCGCACTAGAAGTGGTTCATCGCCGGCTTAATGACATTGGACTGGGTCCGTTTTGTCTGGAACTCCATTCTTCCAAAGCCAAGAAGAGTGACGTGATCCAGCAGTTAGGCAAGGCACTGGACATTGTCGGGGAACGCACGGCCAATGACTGGGATCGCGAGGCTGAGCGCCTCGGACATTTTCGGCAGGAATTGAATGGCCTAGTGGGAGCGCTTCACAAGGTCTATCCCAATGGATTGACCGCCTTCTCGGCAATTGGTGTATGCATCCAGTCTTCGGAGAGGGCCCCCTCTCCCATGCCCTGGCCTGACGCTTTTACTCACTCTCAGGAACAGCTGGACGGGCTGCGTGAAACGTCCAGGCGCATATGCGCCATGGCGCAGGATCTTGGCCCCCTGAGTGGACACCCCCTTGCCGCGATCGGGAAAACGGAGTGGTCACCGAATTGGGTTGCCGAACTGGGCGCCGCGTCCAAACTTCTAGATGAGGCCATTCGGGTCTTCATCGAGAAGTCAGCGGCCGTTGGCGACTTCATCAAGCATCCAGCTGTCGGGCTGAGTCTGGAAGACTATGCTGCCTTGGACGAACTGGCAGATGTGCTGCTGGCCGCCCCGAAAGTCCCGGAGGGCCTTGCCCGACAAGCCCACGACACACGGGTCAGAGCCATGGTCCAGTCCCTTGCCAAACACGGAGTTACCCGTGGCGCACACTGGGTGAAGGTCGGAGCGGGCTGGACGCCGCAACTGTCAAAACTGAACGCCACTGAGCTCAAGTCCCAATGGACCGAGGCTCAGGTGACATGGTGGCCGAAATCCTGGCTCGCCAAACGCGCTTTCTCGGGAAGGTTGATGCGCTTCAGGGCGGACAGCAGCCGACCTGTACCGCAGCAAATCGATGGAATGATTGAGGCCTTGGCCGACGTCAACGATGAAGACCAGGTACTGCTTACCATGCACGCCGAGGCCGAGTCGGTGCTGCAGGGAGCCTATAACGGAATCCAGACCGACTGGTCAATTCTCACGCTGCACGAACAATGGGCTCAGGCCTTCACCAATGCCGTCACCCGCGTTGCGGGTGTGGATCCGCAAGCCGTCAATACGCTGCGACTGCATCTTCAGCCACTGGTCAGTGACAACCGTGCGCACTTGGCACCTTCGGGCCCCGTCGGACGGTCACTACTGGCGTACAGGGATGCCTGGCGCGACCTTCGCCAGAAGATGGACGTCTTGGACACGCGAGCCCAGCCTGTCGCACCACTTGCAGGGCCTGCTGGAGCGAATGCCGCCTTGGCACGTATCCAAGGGGTACTTACGGGATGGAGCCTGGCCGGGCAAAAGCTAAGGCCTTGGTGCTTGTGGCGCAACGTGCGAGACACAGCCATCTCTCTGGGGCTGCAAGGCCTGGTAGCTGATCTCGAGACGGGCGTGATCGACCTTGCCAATGTCGAGACGCATTTCGACTTCAGCTACTGCGACTGGTGGCTTAAGAAGATCCTCGATATCGACCCACTGCTGCGCAGCTTCCACAGCGCAGACCATGAACGGAAAATCCGGGAATTTCGCGAATCGGATACCCGATTCCAGAAACTCACCGAAAAATATATTGCCGCCACCCTCTCCGGACGGATTCCAACGGCCAGTGGGGCGATGGTGGGTGCGGACAGCGAACTCGGACGGCTGCGTCGGGAATTGCAGAAGCAGCGCAAGCACCTCCCGGTGCGCCAACTGGTGCAGGGACTGCCAACTCTTCTACCCAAACTCAAGCCCTGTCTGCTCATGTCGCCGCTTTCGGTGGCCCAGTACCTGGATGCCGGCTACGCACCGTTTGACCTGGTGGTCTTTGACGAAGCTTCACAGATTCCGGTCTGGGACGCCGTTGGCGCAATTGCGCGTGGCAAGCAACTTGCCGTAGTCGGCGACCCGAAGCAGCTGCCGCCTACGAATTTCTTCAACAAATCCACGGATTCGGAAGGTAGAGGCGACGAACAGGTGGAAGACCTGGAGAGCATTCTTGACGAATGCCTAGGTGCGGGAATGAACCGGCTGAGCCTACAGTGGCACTACCGTAGCCGCCATGAAAGCCTGATCACCTTCAGCAATGTCCACTATTACGATTCATGCCTGGTCACGTTCCCGTCGCCAGTCACTGACGACGTAGCGGTGAAATTTGAGCGAGTCAACGGCATCTACGACCGCGGGGCAACACGTACTAACCGGATAGAGGCGGAGGCCATCGTCAAGGGTATTGAGCAGCACTACCTGACCCCATCGAAGTCCCACCTGACGCTTGGCGTCGTCACCTTCAATCAGCCGCAGCAGGCACTGATTGAGACGCTTCTCGACGCACGCCGCCGCTCGAGCCAGGCGTTGGACCGTGCGATTGCCGGCCGCCCCCAAGAGCCACTGTTCATCAAAAACCTCGAAAATGTCCAAGGTGACGAGCGCGACGTAATCTTCTTCTCCATCACTTTCGGGCCCGACGCAACCGGCAAGACAACGATGAACTTCGGCCCCCTCAATGGGGAAGGTGGTCATCGCCGGCTCAATGTGGCCATTTCTCGCGCACGCGAAGCCGTCGTTATTTACAGCTCGCTGATGCCGGAGCAAATTGAACTGTCCAGAGTCAGGGCAATTGGTGTCCGCGATCTGAAGCACTACCTGGAATTTGCCATCAAAGGGCCGCGTGCGCTGGTCGAGCAGAGCGCGCCCACGGGCCTTGAACCGGACAGCCCGTTCGAGACAGCCGTGATCCGGATCCTGAGAAACCACAATTGGGAAGTCCACCCGCAGGTCGGATGCTCAGGCTATCGGATTGACATCGGGGTAGTAGATCCCCGGGCACCTGGCCGCTACTTGATTGGAATCGAGTGTGATGGACGCACCTACCACTCCGGCGCTACCGCACGTGATCGTGATCGCCTTCGGCAACACATCCTGGAAAAGCTGGGATGGCGCATTCACCGCATCTGGTCAACCGATTGGTGGCTAAACCCGGAGGAAGAGGCCAAGAAAATCCTTGCGCGCCTTCAAGCTCTCCTGAAGGACGAAGAGGCTGTCGAGGAAGCCCCTCCGGTTGACCTTCCGCCTGGGGACATGGCGCAGAAAGTCTCCCCGGAATTTGAAGCCGAGGTAGTCGAGAACACCCAGCCAAGCATCCCCGTCTACACCTCCGTCGACTTGAGCCCGGGTAGCCCGGATTTGTTTTACGACTATAAAGTCGCGTCGCAGCTAGCGGCACAACTCGCAGACATCATTGAGATAGAGGGGCCTGTTTCCGAAGCCGTCTTGTTCAGGAAAGTGGCGCGGGCTTGGGGCTTGAGTCGGACTGGACAACGGATAGTGCGCCGCCTGTCGGCTCTGGCACCGAGTACAGCCCGCAAAACTGAAGAGGGCGAGAACGTCTTTTACTGGCCGAAAGCGGTCCAGCCCGGCTCGATGACCTATTTCCGGATAGCAGACGACACCGATGGCTCGAAGAGACACATAGACGAAGTATGCATAGAAGAGCTTTCAGCCCTCGTTTTGCACGTGCTGCATCAAACGGGGAACTCGTCCCGTCTGGATGTGGCCAGGTCCGTTTGCCGGTCAATAGGCATGGCAGTCTCGACATCGTCAGCAATGGAGCGAGCCGTGCTGGCCGTAGAGACCCTCAAAACACAACAAAAAATTAATGAGTCCGAGGGCTACATACGTCTTCAGGCCTAAGGTCACCAGTAGAAAAAGTACGGGGAAGCAGAGCATATGGGAGTGTCATTCGCTAAAAGCGTCCGGTTCGGTGCAGTTCGGTTCAATTTTTCCGGAAGCGGCATTGGAATGTCCGTCGGCATTCCTGGGCTGCGCATAGGCACCGGTCCAAGGGGTGCCTACATTGCGGGCGGAGCCGGGGGATTTCGCTACCGCAAGAGCCTGAGCGGCGGAATCACGCCCGCCGTCAGCCTGACCCAGCCTGCACGCATGCCAAACCCGTATCTGGACGCGGCGCCGCAACCCAACGTCGTCGCAACGGTCGCCCATGAAGCAAAGAGCCTACTCGAGCTGACGGACTCGACAAGCGACGCGCTGATTCAGTCGATGAATGAACAGCGCCAGAAGGTGTCAGTCTGGCCCTTTGCAGCTATTGCCCTGGTCTTCCTGCTCGGCATGCTCAAGGACACCAGCAAGAGCTGGCCGGAATTCGTGATGCCCGTTCTGATGATCCTGGGTATTGCATTTGTAGTCTGGCTATATTGGCGGGACAAGATGCGAAAGCTGACGGTCCTGTTCTTTGAACCGGATACGGCGACCAGCGCTCACTTCGAGGCGATCACAGCCGGCGTCGAATCTGCCGCGAGTTCGCGCAGACTTCAGGCTGTGGCTGCCACGTCTACCTACGCTGACAAGAAATACTCAGCCGGCGCATCGAGTGGGCTGAAGCTGACCAATGCGAGCTGTGTTCTCGGTCAAGCGCCGGGTGTCGTTGCGAACGTCGCGGTTCCTGTCCTGCAGGCGACGAAAACAACGCTCGCCTTTTATCCCGACCGGATTCTAGCTTTCCAGGGCAAGACCGTGGGTGCCATTGACTATGCCGACCTGGACGTCCGAAATTCGCCCGTCACCTTTGTGGAAAGTGGATCGGTTCCATCCGATGCGACGGTGACTGGGAAGACTTGGCAGTACGTGAATAAGAAAGGCGGTCCAGACCGCCGTTTCAAGAACAACCGGGAAATGCCTCTGTGCCGGTACAACGAGCTGCGACTGACCACCGCCCGAGGTCTGGACATCTACCTGATGTGCTCACGGGATGGTGGATTTGACGAGTTCGTCCGTGTTCTTCGAGAGCGCAAGACCGACCCAAGCCTCTAGGCAGCGTACTGAGGGGAAAGTCAATGAACAACAATTTCAAGCAGCGACTATTTCATATCCTACATAAACCCTCGCGCCAGAACCCCTGGGCCAGGTACGTTAACTATTTACTGGCCGCATTGATCGTCTCCAATGCCTTGTTTGTGGCGGTCGAGACTGTTCCGTCTATAGGCCCGATCTACAAACCCTACTTCCTAGCATTTGAGGTCCTCTCGACGAGCATCTTCGCCATCGAATATCTGGCCAGACTGTGGGTCTGCGTTGAACAGGATCGGTACTCGCATCCCGTGTGGGGACGAATTAGGTATGCCTTAAGCTCTCTGGCCATACTCGACTTGATCGTCATCCTGACCTTCTGGTCATCGGTAGACCTGCGGTTCCTTCGTGTGGCGCGAATGGTTCGTTTGCTTAAAGTCCTGAACATGGCGCATTTTGAGCAATCTCTGACGCGTGTCGGTGCTGCCCTCAGCAAGAGACGGGAACTGCTAATCGTCTCCGTGGTCATGATGGTTCTGTGCATCTATGCCTCCGCTGCCGTGCTCTACCAGGTTGAACACGGCGCGCAGCCTAAGGTGTTTTCCAGCATCCCCAATACTCTATGGTGGGCTATGACAACGCTCACGACTATCGGATACGGGGACATGATTCCAATTACACCATTTGGCAAGGTCTGTGCCGGCTTGATTTCAGTCTTTGGCATCGGTGTGTTCGCGCTTCCTACCGCCGTTGTGACAGCTGCGATTGTCGAAGCGGGCACAACGGACACCCGCCCAACTACTTGCCAGCATTGCGGTAAAGACGTGTACGGAACGGAAACCGGTCATCTCGATACGTAGTGTCTTGAAGCGGTCGCTCTCGAGGAACTAAGGGTAGAGGCAGCGTCGGCCATTTTGGCGGCCGAAATTGGCGTCGCCCCGCGCGAGGACTTTCCCGAATGGCACTCCCACATACAACTGCATGCCAGCTACTTTTCATCGTAGATCAAGGCGTTTAAGGCGACCTTTGGCGATCTTCTCGGCGATGCGCGACGAGGAGAAGGTGGCCGAATTCCTGATCGAGCTCGCGTTGAAGCGCGAGGCGATGAAGGAGCACGGCGAGTGGATCCGCGATTTCGAAGACACCATGGTAGCGTCGCCCTGAATACACAGCCCTCAACTGGGACTTCTCGCCACCATGCGGCTAACGTCTACTTTTTGCCTTTGATCCGCGCATCGAGCGATTGACGCCATTTGTCCAGCTCATCAATTTGCTCGAGCAGCTCTTCGGCGGTTGGAAGCTCCACTGCCGCATGAACGGCGTTGTCGTGACCGGTGAACTTGGAGCATGTAGTCATGTTCTTGTCCACAATCCGATAGTCCTCAGGCGAGACTTCGACCTGCTCCAATCTGCCAGTCTGAACCCGGGGATCGAAGCGTTGAATGACATTATTCAAAAGCAGTTCCTCAACTGCTTTTTCCCATGTCATGCGCATGTGGCCATATAAGTTAAGAACTTCGCGCCGGTAGGCAATATCGTCGGCCTCTGCTTTCTTGCACGCGGCGTGAAGCTCCCGCAACTTCCCGACGCGCTCTTTTGTCTTCTGTCCCAAGAAAGGCAGCTGCGGGTCTGGAATGCCAAACCCCTCCTGAGCCCGGCGGAGACTTTGGTAAGCAAGCGGAGCGCCTTGCTCCTCCGCCTCGGCGCGCAGGGTATTGAAAAAGTAGAGGTCGTGCGTGAAGACGATTACTTGACGCGATAGCGCTTCGCGTGCCAAACGCTTGGCCACTCGCTCTCTGCGCACATGGTCCAGCGACGACACCGGATCGTCGAACACGATGCCGCCCTTGGCTCCTCCAAGCTGCATTTCGGTCAGGAAGGACGCGATGGCGATGGCGCGCTGCTCGCCCTCGCTCAGGATGTCTGATGGCCTGGCGCCGCCAGGCAACTCCAGCACCAGCTTGTATTTCGTTTCTCCTCGCAGCGTTTCGGGCTTCATCTTCGCGCGCAGCGTGTGGACGTTGAGAAGCTTCATCTCATCATTAAGCAGCTTCGCCACGGGCTCCAACGCGATCTCGTTGGAGATGCTTGTCGACTTAGTTGACAAAGCGTTCGACCGAGTCGCCGTCAAACATTTCTCGACGCGCGCCGAATAGTCGAAGCGCCGTAGTGTTTCGAGGACGGCGTCCTTGACCTCGGCCAGTCGACGCCGTGCATCGAGCTCTACATGCTCCAAGGCAAGCATCGCGCGCTCTCGCTCGTCGATGGTTTTTTCCAAAGCGAGAGCTTCCTCTCGGCGCACGGCGACCAACCTACCTAGCGCCTCGCGCGCGTCTTGGGCAAACGGTGCCACGTCTTCCCACTTTCCCTTTTGCGCGGCGGCCGCGACGATGGCGGCTTGACGCGCGCGAAGCTGCATCTGGGCCGAGCCGCACCAGACCGCCGCATCCGCGTGCACGTTGGCGAGTTCCCCCGAAAGATTCTCGTCAAACAGCAAGTCGAGCGACGACTGCTTGATGGCGTTGTAGGCTTGCATCGCCTCGGCGTGAGCAGTGTCGGCAGCTTTCTGCGCGACCTGCTCCACAAACGCGTCGAACGCGGCCAAACGCTCCGAGCCTTCGGCGCCAACCGCGTTCTGGCATAGTGGACACCTCTCTTCTGGACGCGCCGCCGCCAGATGGGCCGGGTGGCCCGCTTGAACAGCAAACTCACGCGCAGCCTTGAACAAGGCTTTCCATTGCTCGCCGCCGGTGCCATCGAGCTGGTTGGGCCGATCCTCGAACGCCTTGGCGGCAAGCTTTGCGGCCTCCTTCGCGCCATTGGACTTTTCGATGAGCGCGCGCAGCGAGGCGGCCGCCTCGTCGGAGACCAAAGCCATCTTTTCGCTGATGCGCGTTGCGAGCGCCTCGAATCGCCCAGCTTGCCCCCTGAGCAATTGGGCTTTGGCCTTGGAGTCGGTCTCGCCAAGCGCGCGGCTTAGCAACTGCAAGCGCGCAGCCTGCTCTTCTGTCAGGGAAGCGAGCTCTTCGATCGCCTGGGGCGAGTGTTTTTCGAGCTGCACGAGCGCTTGCCCGACCTTCGTTTTGGTCGCCGCCAGCGCGGCGAACTGATCCTTATTGGGGACGTTGTCGGCTTTCTCCTTGCGCAAGCGCGCAGTGAACTCGTCGCACAGCTTCACGAGATCGCGAATGATGTCGAGGCCGTAGGGGCTGTATGCGAAGTCGCCATCGTTGTCGACGTAGGCTCGCGCGCATTCGGCGTCGAAAATCGCGAGTTCCGACAACTGCTCGGGCGACGCCTGCCCGAACGTCCAAGCGAGCTCAGCCTTTTCCCCGTCAACCAGCACGTCGAAGGACGCCTTGGCGGGCTGCGGCCGCGCATCAGGCGGGCGCCGGGCATCGTCCAAGATGCGCTTGCCAGGCTGTCGCGCGCGGCACGCCTGCTTAAGCACTCGGGAATAGCCGGATTTCCCCGCGCCGTTTGGCCCATAGATCACCGTAAGTCCCATTGCGCCAATGGGCAGCGTCTGCTTTTCCGCTAACGCGTTGACCCGCTCCAAATTCTTGATCGACAGAAGCTGCACTACGCGGTTAGGCACTAGCGCCGCCGCGACGTCGGCGTTGTCGATGACCCTAGGCTCGCGCTTCTCAGGGTCCGGGATGCCCGCGCTGGCTTGAAGCAGGGCATAGACGTGCGCCTTGTCGACGTCTGTGAGCGCGCGCTCAGCGTATAGCCGGGCGATTGCGTCTTGCTGCCAAGGCTCCAGCGTCTTGGACCAATTGAGTATTTCTCCAAGTATCGACATGCCCGCTTCTCCCTTTATCCTTCCGGCGCCGACTCTTCACCGAAATCTCTCACGACCAATTGTTGGTTGATGGAGTCGGCGATCGATTCCACCGCCGCGATGAGCGCGTCGATCTCGCCCTCAGCCAGCGCAACAGGCATCCCGTCAGCGGCGTGCCCGCTGCGATGGACAATGTCGTGGCGCTTTCGTACGGCGTCGGCCAACGGCCTAAAGCTCGGCGGTGAGACGCCCAACGCTTTCAACAGGGGCGCCACGCGGTCCCACCGATGCCATACCAAGTTTTGGAGGTAGCCTCGAACATGATCCTTGATAGCATCGTGGCGCTCAAAGATCTCGCTGAGCGATATCTTTTCTTCACGAAATGCCTGGACTGCTTTGACTACGGCGCGCAGATCCTCGTCGCTTCTCACCACCGCAGCCTCGACGGTCTCCCACAGAAAGCTTTCCAGCGCGCCGACAACCGCCGCATAGATCAGCTTGTCGGCTAGCTCTTTGGCTTGCGCTGCGCCATCCAGCGTTCGCACTTGGCGCAGTTGGTCAAGCCGCGCTGCGAGTTTGGAGCTCGCGTCCGGAGCGCCATCGATCCACATGGCGAACTCGGGATCGAAGTCCATCTCGTCGCGATGCTGCAGGGGTGCCCACTCGTCGCCGGTTTCCGAAACTAAATCGTCGATAAGGGCGTCGATGGCCTCGTCGCTGGCGATGCCGCTAAATCGTTCTTCGAGTTCGTCGCGGGCGTCGAATGGGCCGCCGTGAATATAGAGGTAGCCGCCCTCGCTCCCGTTGTAGGGCGTCTCATAGGCGGGGTCGACAAAGCGCCCCAGAAACCACGACTTCATGGCCAGCTTTTGCTCGTCTTCCGACGCCTCCCTTAGCCAGTCGTCGTCGACCTCCACAGGGTCGGAGCCCTCGACGAATGCCTCGTCCGGCGCGTCTGGTTCATAGTCGTGGTCGTTATGCCCCATCCCGCCTCCCTTGCCGAATAAGTCGCCCGATAAAACTTGCCAATTATTGTCCAGGATGTAACTGAAAGGCGTGGGGCGCGCGCAAGGAGAGTCCAAATATACTGAAAAAATTGATCAATACATTCCCGTGCGCCGCATCGCCGAGCTGCGCTTGCGATGAGTCGAAGCGTTGAGCCTGGCGATCCCTCGCTCCCGGAGGATTTGCCCATTGGCGACCTCTTCCCGACAGCGGCGCTCAGCGAGCATTAGTGGGAGACGCATGGGCTGGTGAGGGAAGCTTTAGGTTTCGACATGTTGAGGTTGAAAACCGGAAACGCAGTGCTTTTTTTGGTAACACCGATTCGGGTGGGCACTTCTGTTACCTCTTCGCTGGTGAGCTGGGTGACATCATGCGATGGGCCTCGTAGCGTTCCAGGAGGCAATCCGAAAGTTGCAAGGCAACGCCAACGATAAATCTCGCCTCGGCCCGTGTGGGAGCAGGAGACTCAGGCGATTTTCCATGGGAATCCCCGAGAAGATTGCGGGCTTCTGCAATTTCAGTGCAGAGACTGCCTATCGAACGACTCATTTTGTGGGATGGCTCTGAGCCTAACCCGCAAAACGGCTTGCACGCCGTGAGAAGCTGTGGAATCGTAATAGCCCCAGATGTGGGCAGCCCTTCCGCGTGGGCTATGAACTTGAGCGTAGCTTCCAACGTGGACTTGGCTGAAGAAATAGCGGTATCCGGGGCGCTATTCCACTGCGACAGAGCCCTGCCAGCATGCTTGTGGGCATCATCAACAAGCAGTAGCTTGTCGGTCGAGAAGGTGCTGAAATCTTGCCTAACCGGCTGCAATGAAGTGAATGAGCCATTAGTAGATCGGGTCATCATGTCCAGGTACCCACTGACGTAGCCAAGCAGTTTCTTGCCTTTCAGCGTGTCTTCAGAAAACTGGATCAGTTGGGTACCGTTGGCGGACAGATGGATACCCAGCGATGCGGTCCCCAGCAGTTTGAGTGCAGGAAGTGTATGGGCTGAGGCCGGAAACGCGGAAGTGAATTCGTCAAAATGAACCTGCGTCCGCGTAGGGTCTTCGTGCAGTAGCACCAACGCCCGGTTCACGATTAGGGTCATTTCCCTGAACAAAGCCCCCGCAACGCGCTTCCTGGCAACGAGAATGATGCAAAAGGCACTGAACTCCGGCACATAAGGCGATTTCCCATCGCTGACAACGAAACGCCGGTCTGCCAACCATCGGAACAGCTCGGTATCACGCCTGTGATCGCGACGGAAGTTGGCGGCAGGGAGGGCGGTGCCTTCGATCCACTGAATTGAAATGATCGATAGAAGCTCTATTACTCGTGCTGTCGCCCCGAATTTGTCCAAAGCCTCAAGATGCCGCTTGTTCAGGGCTGCGAACGTCGAAATAGCGGGCTCTTTCCGTTGGGTCA
This sequence comes from Polaromonas sp., assembly GCF_029945925.1. Classification (GTDB taxonomy): domain Bacteria; phylum Pseudomonadota; class Gammaproteobacteria; order Burkholderiales; family Burkholderiaceae_C; genus Polaromonas. Next base: position 31,627 of record NZ_JAQSDN010000007.1, read on the forward strand.
TACCTCAGATTGTGCATCCAGCCCAAGGGACATAGCGTGTCAAGTCTTCGCGGCGGAGCTGATTACGGCATGACAGGCGACGTTTCGCACCACGCTATTGGCTAAACACGCCTCACCTGTTTGCAACTCGCGGTATTGAATCGAAAACTCTGCTCGTTTGAACGTGCTGGTATCCAACTGACGGTGCAAACCGATCACGCCACTCGAAGCCTGCACCAGCACCCAATCCGCACGCCCTGTCATCGGGTTTGGATATAAGCGACGCAAATGCCCGAAAGTAAAAAGCGCCCCGAAAGGCCCTTGTTCATTGACTATTTGGCGGAGAGGGTGACGTACAACCTTTTGTCGCAAAGTGGCTCACAACGTAACTCCCACATCGTGCACGTTGAGTGTCTCACAGTTGCGTCAATTCACTTCGAGTCATCGCATATCTTACGGTTGCTCGCTTGGCGATGGGTAGGGTGATGGGTACGAGAAGCGAGGACTACCCACGGTCGGTGTATCGTCCAGAAATTCAAATAAAGGGAGATTTCCATGAGTTCGGCTCAAGCCCACGTCGTTTCACCGTCTGCCATTGAACAGAAGCCCCCCGTATTTCGTTGTCTCTACTGCGATCTTGAGAAGCCAAAGAGTGAATCCACGCTTGAGCATGCCATTCCACAATTTCTCGGTGGCGCGCAGGCGCCCCTGCATTACAAACTCAGGAATGTTTGCGTGAGGTGTAACAGCATACTGGGGCTACACGTCGACGCCTCGTATGCCCGGTCGTGGACCGTTACTAACGGACTAGCGGTTGCGGCTCGCAAACTGTACATAGGACCAGGCGGTATTCCCCTGCCGCTAGTGTGCATGGGCATCATCCAGAACATGCCGGGCCTTGCCGTGCCAGAGGGAATGGCGGCAGAGTACTGGATCGGCCCGTCGGGTGAGAGCATCGTTTGGATTCGATCGGACAACGATCTCATGTACTGGTACTCGGGTGGCAATCCGATTGACAAAAAAACTAAGCCGTCGACCCTCTATTATCTTCCCACAACTGCGGATCGCCTAGGCTTTCAGATGGCCATGGAAGCATTCAACGACGCATTCAAGAAAGCAAAGGCGAGGCGCATTTTCGGCGCGGAGTTCCTCGATGCTCCCGCCGGCACCCTTTATCCTGGATTCGACGCGCCAACTGACGCTGAGCGTGGGAATTTGGAAGCAATTCAACAGGCGATTGCGAACGGTTTAATAGATGCCCAAGCCCGGTTCAATATCCGATTTGAGGATCGATTCATTTGCAAAATGGTGCTGGGCGTGGGGTATTCACTTTTCGGTGAACCTTTCCTCGACACGAAAACGGCCAAACAAGCTCGCTTGGGGCTATGGCCCAGTCAAGCTCAAACATCCCAGCTAAGAGGTGCTGGCAGTTTTGGCGGCGCCGATGCAACGTTTTCGTCATTAAGTGGCTACCCCGGTGCCGTCGTCATCATGGTGTTGCGCACCGGGCACCACTACGCTATGAGCGTAAACGTGGATCAGAAGATGCCGTTCACTACGGAACTTGCCCCGGGGACGCTTAGCAGTCCGCATATCAACTCCGATCATGGCTACGCACTCCTCTTGTTCCCTCAACTGCGCCACCCGGTGGAACTCGAGTTACCCACCATGCTAGCGCACAAACTTGGAAACCAGGCTCACCCCGATCTCGCGCTCGTTGACGTGAAAGCTCAACAGGCCGAAGCTTTCAATGCCACGCTGCCACCTCTACCAGCCAGACCACCTTCAACGGCGGCCAAATCGCCGACCGTCAGTTAGTCTCGAAGAAACTAGGTCAGACATTCACGCTCAGCGTGTCACGCTTGGCATGATTTTCTTGAGGATCGCCGCATCGTTGGAAGGGCGCTTTCCAGAGTCTGACCGTACGAGGCAGCCATCGCTTTCATTGGAGCTGACTTCGTATTCCAGCGCGGTCATTTTTCCTTGGTCAGCCCAAGCTCTTCGGAAAGCGCTTCGGCCAGAGTCCGACGGCGGATCGGATGGTCGTCTTTACCCTCATCGCACCACCCCAAAGCAACTGGGCGTGAGTTATCTTTAGTTTGGGCATGGTGAAGAGGCGACTCACTACAGTCGTATGGGCACTGATGAAATCACGTTCGAACAGGACTCATTTTCTGCTGAGGCAATCACACACTACTAACCCCTCCAAAGGGAAAACATGTCAAATACAGTCTTGAAATTCATTTTTGAAAATACGTCGCTGCTTGAGCAGACAGTGCCCTTTGAAGGCATCTGAATGTCCCGTCAAAAGGCGAGGATATTTTTGTTGCAAATGCCGCATTCACATTTGATGACGTAACGCGGATCTATTCGCGCGAAGGTAATCAGATAGTTGTCGATCTCAGAAACCGGTATAGGTTCCATCGCGGTCATCTCGATCGAGCTGAAACTAAAAGCCGCCCGATGTTGCCAAGGGGCGGCGTGTATGTAGGGGAGCTACTCTTCGCGCGTCACCACAACCCGATCAATGCACCTGAATCCGGATTCACTTTCTTCGTGCGGCATCGACAGCTTGAACCGACGTCCGGTCTGGGTGGTCCCGCCACCATTTACTAGATGGGTCCTTGCCCAGTCGTTGAAACCGGATGGATCCAACCCGATGTCTTCGGGAGCCAGTACAAAAGCCCCTCCAACTACCACATCGTCGAGCTTGGACATGAAATTGTTCATGTCCCACTCTATCACGCGACCAAACGGAAAAACCAGCGAAATGGTAGTTTTCTAAAATCGTGAAAATTGCCGAAGACACCTCAGTGGAGTTGCGTCCTTGTACATCAGCTGATTCCCGCGTGTTGAATTCTGTCGAAATCTGGCCCACTTAGCGAGTAATTTCCATCCAAAACTGCCCCACGTAGGCACTACCCTGCTTGGTTTACAAGCAGAGGGAAATTCAGAGTGGTTTTTCTTCGGCTTGTTCGTTGCCTGCGTCAATGCCGAACCCGCGCGCTCTTAACGGCTAGCGTCGCGTGGTGCCGCCACCAAAGACCGTTAGCCCCACAACAAACCCGATGTAATACCCAACCCCAGTGTTTGGCCTGCCAATGATTTGAATACTTTCCAAAAAAGAGAGCCCTAACAAGCCGAGCATCCAGGAGAGAAAATTCACCACGACAGAAATTGGGAAAATCATCCCGTGCCAGATGCCAGAAAAAAATCCGAAAGGATCCCGCACTACATCCGCGGAATAATGAGTCGCGCATCCAGAGAGCAATATCGCCGACGCAACCAATGCGAGCATCGGAACGCTGGCAGAACGCGAATTAGTCATCAGCAGCCTGCATAGTTCTTCTTTCCACTCTTGGTGATTGTGTAGGTGCCGCCGCGCGGTCCGACATAGCAACTCTGTCCATCGGACTGGGCGGGGGCCACTTGGCGAGGTGCTGCAGCAGCACTTGTCCCCTTCGAACCATGGCAGTGGTATTCGCCGGTCTTGCGGTTCGTGTGACACCCCTGCGCATCTGTGCCGCCAGAGTGAGCGGCAGCAGACCCGCTTGCCAGCGTCAGCGCGAGCGCGCAAAGCAGCTTCATGCTGTCCCCCATTGTTTGGAATCCATGGTGACAGGTGCGCCCACTGGACGCCTCCTCTAATTAGAGGAGAGTTGATGCGCCAATGCGCTGTGGCAACATGGCGCTCAAGGAGGCTTCATGCTCGAGAAACTGATGATTGGGTTACTAAGCCATCCGTGGATGCCTACGGCACTCGGAAGAGGCTTTCTGGCTTTGGGTTTTCTGATGGCGCTCCAAGGGCTTCGCGTGGCGCGAATCGACCGGAGGATCGCGCGCATTTTCGACCGTGTTGGACTGGAGGAGCCTGATGTTATGAGCGCGTGGCCTTGGTGGTTGCGCTTGTTGACGCCAGAGACAACGGGAGACTGGATCGTAGTCGCCGTTGTTCTTATCTGTGGGTTCAACCTCGCACTCCTAGGAAAGTGGGCCAGGAAATATCAAACTTGAAAGCTGCTGAGAGGCGTGGCGGCGATCACAAGATTGTCCCGAAGAATTTGGCCAGTGCAATTCGTAGCCGCCCGGGTTCTTGACGCCGCCTGTGCAAGCTGAGCTCCTCATTCAGAGGAAGCTTCGCGTCGATATTCCAACGACGCGGCGGAAAGCCCACCCACACCATCATTCGGAACAGCATCAACCGCGCACAGTGGCCGTTGCCATCAATGTAGGGGTGAATCGTCAGAAACCGCTCGAACGCGCGCGCTGCATTCACAGCAAATTTTTTGAGCCGCAGCTCTAGAGAAGCTGACGATCCGTCGCCAGCAATCCAAGCGTCATAGGCCAGCATGATACTGATGCAATCAGCTTCCCAGTCCTTCATTGCCGCCGCAACCAACTCAGGAGGAATGCCCACCTCCCTATCGTGTGGAATTTCCACTCTGCATTGAGTCAGGTCCGGGCAATCCGGAGTGCCGCGGTAGTTGCCGAGTAGGCAGGCACACCAAGGCGGTGTCATCCCCGCAAACATGACCGCGTGGTCAGGCCGAGTCTCAAAAATTGAACCGTTAACGGTTGGCTGGCCGGATAAAGCCTCTGCAGTCAAACTGGCGCAACGCTGCGGCAGACCGACAAGACGATCTGGATGGTTGTCGTAATTCCAGTACTTGCAGTCCGTGTGGTCTCGCATTCCCCCCGGCAGCAACGCCGGCCCTCTTACCTGTATTTTTCTAATTCGTCAGCATGACCGAGCCACGCTGCATGCGCTCGACTGCGTCTTTAGCTGCTGCTTCAAATTCGGGATCGTTCATCGAAGGATCTTCATCATTGAAATTTTCCAGGGACTTGAGCATTTCCCGGCGTAACACGGCATTGCGCAGTAAAGCCACTTCAGCTGTCCGCGCCGCTATCGCTGTTTCTTCATAGCGCTTCAGAGCCAAATCCATACCATGGCACGCGCTAGCCAGATTTTCAAACGCATGGATGAGCTTTGGCAGCCGAACAGCGGTCATAGCGCGCAAACTCCTGGCATTTTTCAGGCACACGGCAGCGAGGTGCCTGGTGCTTTTGCGGCTGTTCTGGATTTTTTCAACGAACGTTACGCTCAGCGGTTCGGTGCGCTGAACTAGACGGGTGCAATAGGTTTCGTACTCGTCATTGAACCAGGCTGTAGAGCGCTCCATCTTGTCCGTGGTTGCGTCTAATTTGTCTACAGTCCAATCCGTTACGCCCTTTACTGCAGAAAACGCGACCCTAGCTAACAGGCTAACGGACTGACTCACACCCCAGGACAACAATCCTGAATGCCGCTCCAGCTTTTTTACCTTGGAAATATGACGACGAACATCACGATCAAAGTCTGCGACACCAAACATGGATGCAGTTGTCATGACGTTGTCCTTTCTGTTGTTGCGCGTTGCCCTATTTGCACAACACGTAATCACTTTGCACACAGCGTATTCGCTGGTAATACACCGTCATACGTGATGCAGCGAAGTTTACGCGTTGAAATCATCACAACAAGTGGTTTACGCAGATTAATCGTCGCACACGGGAAAATACTTACCCGTAGGACAAATGCGCAAATAACCCGTGCACTCATTTGAAGAAACGTACAACGACTGCAGCGTCCGAAAGGCTGCAATCAATTGCAATCTATATGACGCGCGCAGCATACAAGAAACATAAGTGTGCACTTGCTCACTTGTGAGTTATTTACTGCTGTGGCACTCCAGCAGCTTGTTCAATTCTGCATGAGCCTCCGGCGCTCTTCGATAGAGGTCGCTGGTTAAACGCCACGCCGGCCTCGTCGCGCTCTTGGTGAGTCAGTTTGCAGCTCGATCCCGTCGTGCCGGTAGCCTACCCATGCAGAACGGGTGGATGCGAACCGCGGAAACCCATGTGTCATCGGACCATGGTAGCCCACCCCGCTAAACACAGACGTATGTGCGATTGAATTCGTTCGCAACTTTAATAGGCCACAGGGTAATACTCACAAACCACGACGGTTAATCCCTTGGGAAAACTTATGGGCCATCTGTGGGCCGCGCATGGGCCACAGGAAAGAGCGAACCACTACGGTGACCATAAGCGGCCAGTTCCCGTTTCGCCCATGAAGCCGGTTGAAACGGCTAGTTCAAAATCACTGCTTGGAGCGTGCTTTGCGAAGCGGCTCACGTAAGTCATTGATTTTGGTGCGGCTGGCGGGGATCGAACCCACGACCCTTGGCTTCGGAGGCCAATACTCTATCCACTGAGCTACAGCCGCATGCTGTTCGGAGACCAATAGTCTAACTGTTGCGATCTCCCCCGATGACGACAGCCTTCGGAGGCCAATACTCTATCCACTGAGCTACAGCCGCAACGCTGAAAACATGGCGCCTACCGTCGCTTTGCAGCGGATAGACGACCCGCAAGGGCAGCGCTGGACGCACTGCACTTGTAGAAGAGCCTGATTCTATCAGTCGGACAGGCCGCGTCCGGGATTTACAGGGGTGACGGCTATAATCAAAGGTTGTCGAATATGAGTTGCTTTAGTTACCGATTTTTAGTTTTTTGAGGAAGCCATGAGCGCAAACGATCCAACGACGGCCCACGAAGAAGACCACTCAGGCCCCATCAAAACACCCAAGCAGCTCCTGCTTGCCGTTTTATTCTCTTTTGTAGTCCCTGTTTTTGCCATCATTGCGCTGGTGTATTACGTGACATCGGACAACAAGCCTGCCGCCGGCACCGGAGATCCTGAAAAAGCGGTGGCGCAGCGCATCCAGAAAATCGGCATGGTTGAAATCCGCGATGCCAACCGTCCGCTGAAAACCGGCGCCGAAGTGTATGCAGCGCAGTGCGCCGCCTGCCACGCCACCGGGGCCGCCGGCGCACCCAAGTTTGGCGACGCAGCCGCCTGGGCGCCACGCATCAAAACCGGCTTCGAAGCGCTGTGGAACTCCTCCCTCAAGGGAAAAAACGCCATGGGTCCTCAGGGCGGCGGCGATTTTGACGATGTCGAAATCGGCAAGGCCGTGGTCCACCTGGCCAATGCCGCCGGTGCAAAGTTCGTCGAACCGCAAAAGGCGGCAGGCGCGGCAGATGCAGCCGCTGGGGCGCCGGCCGCTCAAGCGGCGCCTGCTGCCGCTGCCACTCCCGCAGCAGCGGTTGCCCCTGCAGCGCCCGTGGTGGTGGCCGCCGCTGCACCGGCCGCAGCGTCCAAGGCCGGTGTCGGCGAAGCGCTGTACAAGCAGGCCTGCCTGGCCTGCCATGCGTCAGGCGTTGCCGGTGCTCCCAAGCTTGGCGACAAGGCCGCCTGGGCGCCGCGCATCCAGACCGGTCTGGACATGATGACGGCCAGCGTGATCAAGGGCAAAAATGCCATGCCGCCCAAAGGAGGTTCTTCCGCCTCCGACGCGGACATCCGGGCTGCCGTCGAATACATGGTCAGCGCCGCCAAATAAACGGCCTCTGCCTTTGCCAAAAAAGCCGGTCTCTGACCGGCTTTTTTTATGATGAAAACAGGCTCAATCCCTTGATACACAAGCGCAGACAGCTATCAAAACAATAGCTTCAGGCGGGCTGGGCGCGGCTGGCTTCCGGGCTGCGCACATAACCAAAACGGGACGGCAAGTCCCGGGTGGCCGCCTCCGCGGGCACCCACAGGCCCTGCTCGATCGCCTCCGACGCCTGCATCATGTCCAGGGTGTGCACCAGGCCAAAGCCCAAGTCGGTTTCCAGATAGAGCCGGCCGTGTTCATCGAGAATGCAGCGCTGCACACGCGCCGGTCGGCCGGTGTGCGCGGTCACTGAAAAATCCGGTGCGCTGCCGATACGCCAGACCAGCGGTGTCGCCTCGAGTTCGACATAAACGCGTTGCGGCCCATTCTGGAAAAACCACTGGCCGGCAGCGTCACCTTCGTAGTTGCGGGCGATGAAGTCAATCAGCTTGTCGTGTTTGAGCAGCGAACCCTTGCCCGCTGCCGCGCCGCCGGCAAAGGGGCCCGCCGCCTGGGCCTGGTCATCGCGCATGTACCAGTTGCCGCGCGCATCCAGGCCCAGCCAGCCGTAGCAGTGCGGGACGTTGGGCCACTTGGCAATGGCCTGGCGAACAATGTCATCCATGCGGCCTATTTTGCCCCGCTTGCAGTTGCGCCGAGAAGCGCTGAAAAAAAGCCACACACCGCCTCGGGCATGGCGCGCACATGTCCCGGAAAAGGCGTCGACGGGAAACCGACGTGGCCGCCCTCGCGCGGCTGCCAGAGCGTCACGGCCGCACTCACATCGCCGGCCTGTGGCAAGCTGGCCGCCGGGATGAAGGGGTCGTTGAGGGCATTGAGCGCCAGCGCCGGAACCGCGATGCGCCGCATGTGTGGTTTGGCCGAGGCGCGCGCCCAGTAGTCTTCGGTGTTCCTGAACCCGTGCAGCGGTGCCGTGACGATATTGTCGAAGGCATACAGGTCGCGCGCCGCGCGCAGGGCGTCGGCACTGAACAGGCCCGGGTGCTGCTCCAGCTTCCTGAGCGCCTTGGGCACCATGGAGTTCAGGAACATGCGGGTGTAGACCAGGCGGTTGAAACCCCGGCCGATCGCGTGGCCGCTGGCCGCCAGGTCCAGCGGGGAGCAGACCGAGGCGACGGCGTCCACCACACTGCCTGCCGAAGTTTCCATTTCGGCCGCCCAGCGCATCAAGGCATTGCCGCCCAGCGAAATGCCGACGGCAAACAGCGGACCGGCGTGGCCGGCCCTGAAGCGCCGCAGGATCCAGTCAATCTCCTCGAAGTCGCCCGAATGGTAGGCCCGCGGCGCGCGGTTGAGTTCGCCCGAGCAGCCGCGAAAATGCGGCACGGCGCAGGCCCAGCCGCGTACGCGGGCGACATCGGCAAATGCTTCCGCGTAGTGGCTGGCCGAGGATCCTTCCAGGCCGTGAAAAATCACCAGCAGGGGTTCCTGTCCTGCCGCGGCGCCCGCGCTGGCATGGCGTGCGAAGTCCACATCGACAAAATCATCATCCGGCGCGGTCCAGCGCTCGCGTCGAAAGCTCGGCGCCTCGGCCAGGTAACGCTGAGAACGCAGCGCGGCATAAATGGTCTGCAGGTTGCCGCCGGGCAGCCACAACGGTGCTTCGTACAGCATAGGCCCCTGGCCTCAGTGCAGCACTTGCGGGCTGTCCGAGATTTCCTGCATCTCGCGGGGCGTGCCGGGGCTGGCATGGTGGGCCACCAGGCGCCAGCCCTGCGCCGTCTTGTGGTACACGTTGGTGGCGATCACATAGGCATGGCGCGGGCCCTCTTCGGTCATGATCTCGATGCGTTCGAGCACGCTGTGCACGCTGGCGCCCATGGCTTCGATCTTGCGGACTTTTTCGGCATGCGCCCGAATGCTGCCGTTGGCAAACATGGCGTCAAAGGCGGCGCGTATCGCACCCGCGCCCACGAGCCGGGCTCCGCCGGGGTGGACACAGACAATGTCGTCTTCGTCGGCCCAGCAGGCCATCAGCCGCTCGATGTCGCCGCCCTGCAGCGCCTCGTAAAAAGCCGTCTCGATCTCATCGGCGTTGCCGCTGGTGGCCGGGGAAACTTTGGGTTTTCGCATGAATGGATAGGAGGATGTGTGTGTTCATTCCGCCAGGGAATGTTGCCCTGTATTAAGCCACGCCCGCACCACGTCCTGCATGCGGGGCGACTGCACGGCCTGCCACAACAGTTCGGGCGCCACCACATGGATGCCCGGCGGCAGCACCCGCAGGACCACCTCCACAAACTCGGCCAGCCTGGCGGGCCGCACCGGCTGTGCTGCGGCCGGGATCATGTAGTTGAGGGCGGACAGCATCCAGGCGGCGACCTTTTCGGGCAAACTGCCGCACCGCGGCGCCAGCTGCTTTTGTGCAGAACGCACCAGCAGCACCCTCTCGAATCCCAGCGCGGCCACCTGCTGTTCGTCAATGCTGGCCAGGCCGTGGCGCAACGCCTGCGGCAGCCGACCCGGCGCGTGGGGCAACACCAGCACCAGGGTTTGGACGCCACAACGCCTGAGCCACTGCGCCAGCGCGGGCAGTTGCGCCGGCTGCGGCGTCCAGAGCGCGCGCTCCCGGTCGTGGTACAGCCGGGGCGGCTCGAACATCACGACGCCAGTCTGCACCGGCAGCGGGCGCACCGGCCAGGCAGCGATGTCCTCGCCGCGCACCGCTGCAATCGTGACCTGCGCCAGCCCGGTGCTCATGGGCTCGTGCGCGAGCACATGCGTGTGCGCAAAGCCGCCGCTGCCGGCCAGGCGGCGCAGCACCTCGCTGCCGAGCGCGCCGGTGGCGCCGGCCACGATCAGGCCAGGTCGAGGCGCCGCTGCGACGGACACCGGCCGCAATGAGGCCTGCAACACCTGCCGCGGATCAAGGGCCTGGAGGGAATAAATGAGAGGATGGAGAGGGTGCGGCGACATTCGACTATGGTAGTGTTGCAGCTTGCACTTTTGGAGGCTTGCCATGAAATCACGTCTTTTCAGCCGGGGCCTTGCCGGCCTTTTCACCGTTGTGGCCCTGCTGCTGTCGGGCTGCGGCTACAACGATTTCCAGCGCCTGGACGAGCAGACCAAGTCGGCCTGGTCGGAAGTCCTCAACCAGTACCAGCGCCGCGCCGACCTGGTGCCCAACATCGTTGCCACCGTCAAGGGCGAGGCCAATTTCGAGCAGGAAACCCTGACCAAGGTCGTGGAAGCCCGGGCCAGGGCCACCTCCATGCAGGTGACCCCGGAGACCCTGAACAACCCCGAAGCCTTTGCGAAATTCCAGGCGGCGCAGGGCGAACTCAGCTCGGCCTTGTCACGCCTGCTGATGGTGACGGAAAACTATCCCAACCTCAAGGCCAACCAGGGCTTTCAGGACCTGCGCGTTCAACTCGAGGGCACGGAAAACCGCATCACGGTGGCGCGCAACCGCTACATCCAGGCGGTGCAGGCCTACAACGTGCTCGCACGCAGCTTTCCGAACAACCTGACGGCCATGGTGTTCGGCTACACGGTCAAACCCACCTTCAGCGTGCAGAACGAGGCACAGATCTCGACGCCGCCGACTGTGGACTTCAACAAGAAATAAGCGGCCAGCGCCTTGCCGTCCGTGCGCCGCCCTCTGCTTTGCTTCCCAGACCGGGTCGCGCTCGCGGCGTCAGCGCGGGCCATGCTGGGCCTGTTGCTGGCCGCCGGCCTGCTGCTCGGCACCACGGCGACCCGGGCGCAGGACGTGCTGGCCGTGCCCGCGTTGACTGCGCGCGTGATCGACAGCACCGGGACGCTCGATGCCGCGCAGCGCCAGGCCCTGGAGGCCAAACTGGCGGCTTTCGAGCAGGCACGCGGCGCGCAGGTGGTGGTGCTGATGGTGCCGACCACCGCACCGGAAGACATCGCCGCCTATGCGCAGCGGGTCGGCGACAGCTGGAAGATCGGACGCAAGGACGTCGGTGACGGACTGTTGCTCGTGGTGGCGAAAAACGACCGCAAGGTGCGCATCGAAACCACCAAGACGCTGGAGGGCGCCATCCCCGACCTGGCGGCGCGACAGATCATCGACCGGGCCATCACGCCGCGGTTCCGGCAGGGCGACTTCGCCGGTGGGCTCGACGCGGCCACCGACCAGATCATCGCCCTGATCAGCGGGGAGAATCTGCCTGTGCCCGAGGCCCAGGCGGGCAGCCCGGGCGGCAAGGGTTTCAACTGGACCGACATGGCGGTTTTCCTGTTTTTTGCGGTCCCGATCGGGGCCCGGCTGATGTCGGGCATCTTCGGACGCAAGCTGGGCGCCATGGTGACCGGCGGTGCGGTCGGCGGCCTGGCCTGGTTCTTCACCAGCAGCCTGCTGATTGGCGGCGTCGCCACGCTGATCGGCGCGGTGTTTGCCCTGATCGCCAGCGTGGGCTCGCTGGGGTCCGTCGGGCGCGGGGGCCGCTCCTCTGGCTGGGGCGGTGGCGGCTTTGGCGGTGGCAGCAGCAGCGGCTGGGGTGGCGGCGGTGGCGGCGGCTTCAGCAGCGGCGGCGGTGGTAATTTCGGCGGCGGCGGCGCATCGGGGAGTTGGTGAGCACCATGATCAGCAAGCTCAAGGTCCTGCTCCGGCACCTGTGGCTGGACGCCTCCGACACGGCGCGGGCCATCCCGCCCGACCTGCTGGATCGGCTGGCGCGGCGGGTGGCCGCCAGCGAGCGGCGCCACAGCGGCGAGATCCGCATCTGTGTCGAGTCTTCACTGCCCGCCAGTTACCTGTGGCGGCTGGATCGCAACACATCCATCGGCACCCTCACCCGGGAGCGGGCCGTGGCCATGTTCGGCAAGTTGCGTGTGTGGGACACCGAGCACAACAACGGCGTGCTGATTTATGTCCTGCTCGCCGAACACGCCATTGAAATCGTGGCCGACCGCGGCGTGGCCAGGCATGTGAACCCGGCGCAGTGGCAGGCCATGGTGGCCCACATGGCCAGCGCGTTTCGGGAAAAACGTTATGAAGACGGGTTGACCCAAGCGCTGGAAGAAACCTCGGCGGTGCTGATGCAGCACTTTGCCGTACCCGCAGGCCCTGGCGGCGCCGAGCCGGGTTCCAACGAGCTACCCGACACACCCCTGCTGCGCTAAATTGGGTGGGCTCATGGCACCATGAGCACGCCCAGGGCTGCGACGACAGCCACCAGCACGAAAAGCCGCTTCAGCCACACGTGGCGCCAACGCCTGGCCTTGCGCCCGGGCTCCAACTCTTCCGCCCACGTCAAACTGTCCAGAATGCTGTCCATTGGTGTCGCCTTGTCTTCCGGTTGAACTCCTTGAGACAATAACGCCTGTCGGCGCACCCTGCCAACTCTTCTCGTGTCGAGTTGTTACTTGCTGCACTTGCGCCACAGCTCCGCACCGCTTTGTTGCATCAGGCGTCAGGCAGCTGCCACACTCTGCGGTCGCCAACGGGGTACAGCCGGCGCCCAGGCTGGCGCAGCACGTTCCAACCGCCGGTGAATTCACCGAAGGCCGGCATGAGCAGCAGCCCCGCCTCCAGACAGAAGCAAGGCAGGCGCACGCTGTCGCGGCCGGCGCCGTGCAGCCTCAGCGCCGGGTGCAGGTGGCCGGCAATCACACCCAGCGTTTCATGGCGCTGCGGATGATGGCAGGCGGCAAACGGCCCGATCGCAAAAGGCTCATCGACCACACGAATGCCGAGTGACTCCGGCGGATCGCCGGCGCGGCTGTCGTGGTTGCCGCGCACCAGCACGCATTCAAGCGCGGGAAAACTTTCACGCCAGGCGGCCAGGCCCTCCAGCACCGAAGGCGTGCGGGCCTGGGCCGCATGCAGCAAGTCCCCCAGGAACACGAGTTGCGCCGGCCGGTAGTGCAGCAGCAAGGTGCTGAGGCGCGCCAGGTTTTCGCGCGTGGTGCCTGCGGGCACGGGCTGACCCAGGGCGCGGTAGGTGGCGGCCTTGCCAAGATGAAGGTCCGCCACAAACAGCACACGGGCGGTGGGCCACCACAGTGCACGCTCGGGCAACAGCCAGACGGTTACGCCCGCATGGTTCACGGGCAGCGGAGGGCTGGGTGGCGTGCGGTTCTCTTTCGTCATCACAACAATGGTAGCGGCCTGGATGGTTTGCGTTCACGGCGTGGACGGCCGCTTCCCTTGCCACTGCCCGAAGACACGTTCTCCTGCCCAAAGGCCAGCGTACCCTTGACCTGCTCAACGCTGCCGACCGCGACGGAGCCGCCGGCGGCTTTCTCCAGCAGCGCCACCATGCGCGCGATGCGGACGGCCAGGTTTTCGTTGCTTATTTTTTCTCGGAACAGTTCCACCATCAGCGGGAATGCAAAGGGCGTGGGTCGCTCCAGCGTTTGCAGCACCAGCCGCTGCGTGTTCATGCGTGCCAGGCTGGTGCGCAGCCGGCAGATTTCAAGCTCCTGCGCGAGCAGCTCCCGCTCGGCCTGCATGAGCAGGCGATTGGCCGGGTCGTATTTGCAGAACACCTCCCAGAACAGCGAGGACGAGGCCTGCAGCTGCTTGTTGCTGCGCTTCTCGCCGGGATAGCCTTGAAAAATGAGACCCGAGACCCGCGCGATTTCGCGAAACCGGCGCTGCGCGAGTTCACTCGCGTTCAGGCTTTGCAGTACCTCGTGCAGCAGCGCCTCGTCGGGGCCGGCCTGCAGCACTTGCGGCAGCAGCGTGGGCCAGTCAACCTCAGTGGCGCTGAGCAGCTCGAAGCCGTAGTCGTTGACCGCGATGGAAAAGGTGCGCGGCGCATGTTGGGCGACGCGCCAGGCGATCAGGTTGGCCAAGCCCAGGTGCACCTGGCGGCCCGCGAAGGGATACAAAAACAAGTGCCAGCCTTCGCGCGTCTTGAGCAGCTCGGCCAGCAGCGTCTGCGGGGTGGGCAGGGCCGACCACTGCTGCTGGATGTCCAGCAGCGGCCGCACACACTGCAACTCCGGCGTGTCGTAGTGCCCCTCGCCGGCCTGCGCGAGCTGCTGCACCACCGCATCGGCCAGCGTGGTGGACAAGGGCATGCGCCCACCGTTCCAGCGTGGCACGGCCGGCCGCTTTCCGCTGGCGCGCCGCACCCAGGCCGTCATGTCGTGGATGCGCACCAGCTCCAGCAATCGGCCGCCGAACAAAAAGCAGTCGCCGGGTTTGAGCCGCGCGGCAAAACTTTCCTCGACGCTGCCGATGCGGCCGCCGCCCAGGTATTGCACCGACATGCTGGCGTCGCTGACGATGGTACCGATGTTCATGCGGTGGCGCCGCGCCAGCCGCACATCGGGCACGCGCCAGACGCCCTCCTCGTCGGGCACGGCGCGCCGGTAGTCAGGGTAGGCGGACAGCGAAGGGCCGCCTTGGCGGACAAAGGACAAACACCAGTCCCAGTTCTCGCGCGAAAGGCCGGCATAGGCCGCGGTGCCGCGTACTTCCTCGTAAAGCGCATCGGGTACAAAGCCGCCGCCCAGCGCCACGGTGACCAGGTGCTGCACCAGCACGTCCAGCGGCTGCTCGGGCGAAGAGCGTGCCTCGATATGGCCGGCCGCGATGGCCGCGCGCGCGGCGGCGCCTTCCACAATTTCGATGCTGTGCGTAGGCACCAGCGTGATGCGCGAGGGCCGCCCCGGCGCGTGGCCGGATCGCCCGGCGCGCTGCAGCAGCCTCGCCACACCTTTGGGCGAGCCTATTTGCAGCACACGCTCGACAGGCAGGAAGTCCACACCCAGGTCCAGGCTGGAAGTGCAAACCACGGCGCGCAATTCGCCTTTTTTCAGGCCGGCTTCCACCCACTCGCGCACGTCGCGGTCCAGCGAGCCGTGGTGCAGCGCGATCAATCCGGCCCACTCCGGTTTGGCTTCGAGCAGTGCCTGGTACCAGATCTCCGATTGCGAACGCGTGTTGGTGAAAACCAGGGTGGTGCCGCTTCCGGCTATCTCTTCAATCACCTGCGGCAGCATCGTCAGGCCCAGGTGCCCACCCCAGGGAAAGCGCTCGGCACGGCTGGGCAGCAGCGAATCGATGACAAGCTTTTTGGGCACCTGACCCTGCACCTGCGTGCCGCCAGCGTGGCCCAGCAGAGTGTGCCTGGCTTCCTCCAAATTACCCAGCGTGGCGGACATGCCCCAAACACACAAGGCCCCCGCGCTTTTCACCTCGTGTAATACGCTGCCCCCCGAGGGGGCCGCTGCGCCTGCGGCCCGGCAAAGCCGGTTCCGCGGCCCCTGCTGGTGTCGAACTCCCGGGATCTCTTTTGTAGCGTCCGTGCGTCTCCATTCTCTGAGTCTTGCCAGGGCCAGTTGTACCTGCACGCCACGCTTGTTGCCCAACAGCTCGTGCCATTCATCAACGACCACCATCCTCACACCTCCGAGGGCCTCTTTCGCATCGGCGCGCGCAAGCAGAAGAGACAGGCTTTCCGGTGTGGTCACCAGCACGGTGGGCAGACAATTGTTTTGCGTGGCGCGCTCGGCCGCAGCGGTGTCGCCGCTGCGGGCGCCAGCGCTCCAGGGGACAAATACCGGCGTACCGTCCTCGCATGACAGGGCGTTCAGAACCTCCAGCGGGAGTTGCAGTGCGCGCAATGTGTCGGCGGCCAGCGCACGCATGGGTGTAATCCACAAGACAGTCAGTGCCTGTGCCGGAGCCGGTGCAGACTTCCGGGGGGATAAAACCGCTCCGGTTTTGATAGCTGACCGCGCACGACTAATGCGCGCTAGGGCCGTATATTCCATCAAGGCCGCCAGCCAAACGGCATAGGTTTTTCCGGCCCCGGTGGTGGCATGGAGCAAGCCCGACTGACCCGCTGCAAGCGCCTTCCATACTTCGCGCTGGAATTTGAAAGGTTTCCAGCCGCGTGTCGCAAACCAGGCGGCCAGGGCTTTTTTGACGGCAGCATTCTGGCTCATGAGGGTAGTAACGCGGCCAGCGTCTCCAGGGTGTCGGCCTCTTCGACCGGCTTGTCTTCACGCCAGCGCAGCATGCGTGGAAAGCGCACCGCGATGCCGCTCTTGTGCCGGCTGCTGCGCGCTATGCCTTCGAAGCCGAGCTCGAACACCAGCGTGGGCTTGACGCTGCGCACCGGCCCGAAGCTTTCGACCGTGGTCTTGCGTATCACCGCATCAACACGTCCCATCTCCTCGTCAGTCAGGCCCGAATAGGCCTTGGCAAAAGGAACAAGCTTGCGCTCGGGGACGCCCGGGGCCGCCTCCCACACCGCGAAGGTGTAGTCGCTGTAGAGGCTGGCGCGCCGGCCGTGGCCGCGCTGCGCATAGATCAGCACGGCGTCTATGCTGAGCGGGTCTATCTTCCACTTCCACCAGATGCCAACATCCTTGGTGCGGCCCACGCCGTAGGCGGCCTCCCGCTGCTTGAGCATCATGCCTTCGACGCCCATCTCGCGTGCGGCTTCGCGCTGGCATGCCAGATCCTGCCAGCTCTCGCCGGACAGCACCGGACTGGCGACCAGTTGCGGGTGCTGCAGCTGCATGACCAGTTCGTCCATCAGCACGCGGCGCTCAGCCTGCGGCAAGGCGCGCAGGTCGCGCCCCTGCCACTCGATCAGGTCGTAGGCCAGCAACACCACCGGGATGTCGCGCAGCAGCTTGGCGCCGAGCGTCTTGCGGCCTATGCGCCTTTGCAGTTCGGCAAAGGGCCTGACTTTGTCGTCGCGCCAGACGACGATCTCACCGTCGAGCACCGTGCCGTCGGGCAGCGCCTCACCCATGGCAGCGAGTTCGGGAAAGCGCTCGGTCACGAGTTCTTCACCACGCGACCACAACCAGACCTGGCCAGCGCGCTTGACCAGTTGCGCGCGAATGCCGTCCCATTTCCACTCGACCAGCCATTGTGCAGGTGGACCCAGCACGGTATCGAACTGGTCGACGCTGATGTTGAAGGGATGCGCCAGGAAGAAGGGGTAAGGCTGGCCGCTGGTCTTCTGGTTCAGCTCGCCGCTGCTTTCAGCGGCCACCAGTGCGGCATAGTCGGCAGCCGTGGGCTGGCCACTGATGTGGGTGTAGCCCATGAGGCGCTGGGCCACGCGCTTGGCGTCGACACCGGCCACGGCCGCCAGCGCCTGTGTGACCTGCAGGCGCGAGACGCCGACACGAAAGCTGCCGGTCATGAGCTTGAAGTAAACCAGCCGCTCCTCGGATGCAAGGCGCTGCCACTGTGCGCGCAGTGCGTCGGGCAATCCAACCGGGTTTGTTTTGCCCATCGCTCGCAGCGGCAGCAGATGCTGCTCCACCCACGCGGCGAGGCCGAGTTCGTGCTGCTCGGTGGGTGGTGGCAGCATCAGTGAGATCGTCTCGGCCAGGTCGCCTACCGCCTCGTAGCTTTCATCGAACAGCCACTCGGGCAGGCCGGCGGCCTCCTGCGCAAGCAGGCGCAACAGCTTGGTCGGCACCAGCTGGCGCGGCTTGCCGCCCGCCAGGAAGTAAACAGCCCATGCGGCATCGGCCGGCGCCGCGTCCTGCAGGTAGCGTTGCAGCGCTGCCTGTTTGGCCAGGCTGGACGTGGTCGCGTCGAGTTCGCGGTAAAGCGCGGCGAAGGCTTTCATACGGTGCCGGCGTCACCTTCTGCGGTAGCCGCCGGCTCTGGCAGCGGCTCGGTCGCGGCCCGGTCGGCCACATCCTCGTCGCCGTACTCGGTCTTGAAGCCTTCGGCCTGCAGTCCGCTTTCGCTGAGCCAGCGCACCAGCACCGCGACGCTGCCATGCGTGACCATGATGCGGCCAGCGCCGGTGCCGGCGATGGCGCTTTGCAGGCCGGGCCAGTCGGCATGGTCAGACATGACAAAACCTCGGTCCACGCCGCGCCGCCGCCGCATGCCTCGCAATTGCATCCAGCCGCTGGCAAAGGCATCTGAATAATTGCCAAAGCGCCGCATCCACGGTGTGCCCTGGGCCGAGGGCGGCGCCAGCACCAGGGCGCGTTTGAGCATTGCCGGCGTGACGCCGGAATCGGTGACACGCAGCGTGGGCGGCAAGGCGACACCCGCCGCGCGGTACACCGCGTTCAGCGGTTCAACCGCGCCATGCACGACGAGCGGGCCTATGCCGGCGTCCACGCCGTGCAGGATGCGCTGCGCCTTGCCGAAGGCGTAGCAGAACAGCACGGAGGCGCGGCCCTCGTCCGCATTGCGCTGCCACCAGGCGTTGATCTCCGCGAACAAGGCCTGCTGCGTGGGCCAGCGGTAGATCGGCAGGCCGAAGGTGGATTCGGTGATGAAAGTGTCGCAGGGCACGGGCTCAAAGGGCGTGCAGGTACCGTCGGCCTCTGTCTTGTAGTCGCCCGACGCGACCCACACTTCGCCGCGATGCTCGACCCTGACCTGCGCCGAACCGAGCACATGGCCGGCCGGGTACAGGGAGATTTTCACGCCGCTGCGGTGCAGCGTCTCGCCGTAGCGCATGGTTTGCAGCGTGATCTCACCGAGCCGCGTGCGCAGTGTGCCTTCGCTGTCGGTGTGCGCAAGGTAGTGGTCGTGGCCGACGCGCGCGTGGTCCGAATGGGCATGCGTGATCACAGCGTGGCCGACAGGCCGCCACGGGTCGATGTAAAAATCGCCCGCCGTGCAGTACAGGCCTTCCGGCCTTGCCACGATCAGGTCCATGCTTGCGCTTGCTCCGTGCAGAGTCCGGCAACCAGCCCGGTAAAGCCGAAAGTCGACGCCAAGGCGCCGGTTGAGCGATCATCCTAATCGCGCTGGCCGCGGTATGCTGAACGGCGCAAGGTGCTTGTGGTGTCAGCAAGGACCTACATGGCCGCGCCGATCGCGCAGTAAAAAAGCCCCTGGCTTTCGGCAGGGGCTTTAACGCGAACCGGTGAAACCGGCGAAGCTTATTTCTTTTGGCGGAACTTGCGCAGGGCTGCAATCTGCGCCGCCATCACGGCCAGCTCGGACTGAGCCATCGCGATATCAATATCGGTCTTGGCGTTTTTCAGCGCTTCCTCTGCGGAGGCCTTGGCGGCGGCGGCCTTGGCTTCGTCGAGGTCCTTGCCGCGGATGGCGGTGTCGGACAGCACCGTGACACAGTGGGGCTGCACTTCGAGCAGGCCGCCGGCCACGAAAACAAACTCTTCCGAACCATCGGCCTTTTCAATACGCACAGCACCGGGCTTGATCCGGGTGATCAGCGGGGTGTGGCGTGGGTAGATCCCCAGCTCGCCCGCCTCGCCCGGCAAAGCCACGAATTTGGCCTCGCCGGAAAAGATGGACTCTTCCGCGCTGACAACATCGACATGGATGGTGTGTGAGGTATCCATGATTTAGACCTTCTTGGCCTTCTCGAACGCCTCGTCAATCGTGCCGACCATGTAGAACGCCTGCTCCGGCAGGTGATCACACTCGCCGGCCACGATCATCTTGAAGCCGCGAATGGTTTCAGCCAGGGTCACGTACTTGCCGGGCGAACCGGTGAACACTTCAGCCACGTGGAAAGGCTGCGACAGGAAACGCTGGATCTTGCGGGCACGGGCCACGGCCAGTTTGTCTTCAGGCGCCAGTTCGTCCATGCCCAGAATCGCGATGATGTCGCGCAGTTCCTTGTAGCGCTGCAGCGTGCCCTGCACGGCACGGGCCGTGGCGTAGTGGTCTTCACCGACGACGTTGGGGTCGAGCTGGCGGCTGGTCGAATCGAGCGGGTCCACGGCAGGGTAGATGCCCAGCGAAGCGATGTCACGCGAGAGCACCACGGTGGAGTCCAGGTGGGCAAACGTGGTCGCTGGCGATGGATCGGTCAAGTCATCGGCTGGCACGTAAACGGCCTGGATGGAAGTGATGGAGCCAACTTTTGTGGAGGTAATACGCTCCTGCAGGCGGCCCATTTCCTCGGCCAGCGTCGGCTGGTAACCCACGGCGGAAGGCATGCGGCCCAGCAGCGCGGAGACTTCGGTACCGGCCAGCGTGTAGCGGTAGATGTTGTCCACGAAGAACAACACGTCGCGGCCTTCGTCGCGGAAGGACTCGGCGATCGTCAGGCCGGTCAGCGCGACGCGCAGACGGTTGCCTGGGGGCTCGTTCATCTGGCCGTACACCATCGCGACCTTGGACTCGCCGAGGTTCTCGAGGTTCACGACGCCGGAGTCGGCCATCTCGTGGTAGAAGTCATTGCCTTCGCGGGTACGTTCACCCACACCGGCAAACACGGACAGACCCGAGTGTGCCTTGGCGATGTTGTTGATCAGCTCCATCATGTTCACGGTCTTGCCGACGCCGGCGCCGCCGAACAGGCCGACCTTGCCGCCCTTGGCAAACGGACACACCAGGTCGATCACTTTGATGCCGGTTTCCAGCAATTCCTGCGAAGGGCTCAGCTCGTCGTAAGCCGGGGCCTTGCGGTGAATCGGGGCGGTGAGTTCCTGGCTGATGGGGCCACGCTCGTCAATCGGCGCACCCAGCACGTCCATGATGCGGCCCAGTGTGGCCTTGCCCACGGGCACCGTGATGTTGGCGCCGGTGTTGTACACCACGTTGCCACGGCGCAGGCCGTCCGAGGTGCCCAGCGCGATGGTGCGCACGATGCCGTCTCCCAGCTGCTGCTGGACTTCCAGCGTCAGCGCGGAGCCTTCCATCTTGAGCGCGTCATAGATCTTGGGCATCTGGTCGCGCGCAAATTCCACGTCCACCACAGCACCAATACACTGAACAATCTTGCCTTGAGCCTGAGCCATGATTGAGTCCTTTTCCGTTCTTTAAATCTTGAATCGCGGTTTAAACCGCTGCGGCACCGGCGACGATTTCCGAAAGTTCTTTCGTGATCGCCGCTTGACGCGTTTTGTTGTAAACCAATTTGAGTTCGCCAATCACGCTGCCGGCGTTGTCCGTCGCGGCCTTCATGGCCACCATGCGGGCCGACTGCTCGGACGCCATGTTTTCGGCGACCGCCTGGTAAACCAGCGCTTCGACGTAACGGACCAGCAGGTCGTCAATGACCGTCTGTGCATCAGGCTCATAGATGTAGTCCCAGCCGTGCTGATCCTTGTCAGCCTGCAGCCGGTCTGCCGTCAGCGGCAGCAACTGCTCGACCACGGGCTCCTGGCGCATGGTGTTGATGAAGCGTGTGTAGCAAAGGTAAACCGCATTGATCTTGCCCTCGCTGTACGCATCCAGCAGCACCTTGACCGGCCCGATCAGCTTGTCCAGATGGGGTTTGTCGCCCAGCTGGGTCGCGTGCGACACCACCTGCGCGCCGATCCGGTTCAGAAAGCCCAGGCCCTTGTTGCCGATGGCCACCGACTGGATGCCCTGACCCGCCGCCTGCATTTCCTTGAGCTTGACCGTGACCTGGCGCAGCAGGTTGGTGTTCAAACCGCCGCACAGGCCCTTGTCGGTCGTGACCACGATGAAGCCGCCGGCCTTGGCATCGTTGGCCTGCATGAAGGCATGGGTGTACTCGGGATTGGCCTGGGCCAGATTGGCCGTGATGTTGCGAATCTTGTCGCTGTAAGGTCGGGCAGCGCGCATCCGTTCCTGCGCCTTGCGCATTTTGGAGGCCGCCACCATTTCCATGGCTTTGGTGATCTTGCGAGTGTTTTCCACCGATTTGATCTTGCCGCGTATTTCCTTGCCTGCTGCCATATTGCTTCCTAAATGGTTTCTAAGCCCTGGGCTTTGATGTCTTCAGGTCCGGATCAGGCAAACGACTTCTTGAACGCAGCCACGGCCGTGGTCATCTCTGCCTCGGCGTCCTTGTCCATCGCCTTGGCCGCTTCGAGCTTGGCCATCAGTGCAGCGTGCTTGTCCTTGAGGTAGCTGTGCAGGCCGGCTTCAAAAGCCAGGACCTTCTTGACCTCGACATCGTCCATGAAGCCCTTGTTCACTGCGAACAGCGTCGAGGCCATGTTGGAGATGGACAGAGGCGAATACTGCGCCTGCTTGAGCAGTTCCGTCACGCGGGCACCGCGGTCCAGCTGCTTGCGGGTGGCCTCGTCCAGGTCGGAGGCGAACTGCGCAAACGCAGCCAGCTCACGGTACTGGGCCAGATCGGTACGGATACCGCCGGAGAGATTCTTGATCAGCTTGGTCTGGGCAGCACCACCGACGCGCGACACCGAGATACCGGCGTTGATGGCGGGGCGGATACCGGCGTTGAACAGGCTGGTTTCCAGGAAAATCTGGCCGTCGGTGATCGAGATCACGTTGGTCGGCACGAAGGCGGACACGTCGCCGGCCTGCGTCTCGATGATCGGCAGGGCCGTCAGCGAACCGGTCTTGCCCTTGACTTCACCCTTGGTGAAGTCTTCGACGTATTTTTCGTTCACGCGTGCAGCGCGCTCGAGCAGACGGCTGTGGAGATAGAACACGTCGCCGGGATAGGCTTCGCGGCCTGGCGGACGACGCAGCAGCAGCGAGACCTGGCGGTAAGCCACAGCCTGCTTGGACAGGTCGTCATACACAATCAGCGCGTCCTGGCCGCGGTCGCGGAAGTACTCGCCCATGGTGCAGCCGGAATAGGCGCTGACATACTGCATGGCAGCCGATTCGGAAGCCGAAGCTGCCACGACGATGGTGTAATCCATCGCGCCGGCTTGCTCCAGCGAACGCACCACGTTCTTGATCGACGAGGCTTTCTGGCCAATCGCGACGTAAACGCAGGAGACGCCCTGGCCCTTCTGGTTGATGATGGCGTCAATCGCCACAGCCGTTTTACCGGTCTGGCGGTCGCCGATGATCAGTTCGCGCTGGCCGCGGCCGACGGGCACCATGGAGTCGATGGACTTCAGGCCGGTCTGCAGGGGCTGGTCGACCGATTTACGGGCAATCACGCCTGGTGCGACCTTTTCGATGACGTCGGTCATCTTGGCGTTGATCGGGCCCTTGCCGTCGATAGGCTGGCCGAGGGCGTTGACCACGCGGCCAAGCAGCTCGGGACCGACCGGCACTTCCAGAATGCGACCCGTGCACTTGACGGTGTCGCCTTCGGCGATGTGTTCGTATTCACCCAGGATCACCGAGCCGACCGAGTCGCGCTCAAGGTTCAGCGCCAGGCCGTAGGTGGGCGTGCCGTCCGCCGTAGGCGGAAATTCCAGCATCTCGCCCTGCATCACGTCGGACAGGCCGTGGACGCGGACGATGCCGTCGGACACCGACACAACGGTACCCTGGTTACGGATGTCGGCACTGACAGTCAGGCCTTCGATACGGCTCTTGATCAGTTCAGAAATTTCTGCGGGATTGAGTTGCATGACTCTTTCCTTCTTTCTATGTTGTTGGCTAAAAACCTGGGTGCTGCGCCTTGGCGCCAGCTCAAGAGATCAGCGCCACTTTCATTTGCTCTAAACGGGCTTTCACCGAGGTGTCCAGCACCTCGTCACCCACCACGACACGCACGCCGCCGATCAGGGCCGGCTCCAGCTCCACCGCGAGGTTGAGCTTGCGGCCAAAGCGCTTCTCCAGCGTCGCGGCCAGATCGGCCAGTGCCGCACCCTCGAGCGCAAATGCGCTGTACACGGTGGCATCGGACGAACCGCTCTTCGCATTTTTCAATGCGCGGAACTGGCTGGCAATTTCCGGCAGCACGCTGATGCGGCCGTTATCAATCACGGCGCGCAGGAAGTTCTTCGCAGCTTCCGGCAGCGTCGCCTTGACAACACCGGCGATCACGTCGAACGTCTGCGACGCCGTCACGCTGGGGTTGCCGGCAAACTGCTGCAACTGGACATTGCTTGCTACGGCCGCCAGCTCATCGAGCCAGGTCGAGGTGCCGCCCAGGTCAGGCCCGGAGGCCTTGAACAGGGCTTCAGCGTAAGGACGGGCAATGGTGGCTAGTTCGGCCATGGTGACACCCCTCTCAAAGTTCGGTCTTCAGGCGGCCCAGCAAGTCAGCATGCACACCGGCATTGACTTCCTTGCGCAGAATCTGCTCGGCACCCTTGACAGCCAGTGCGGCGACCTGCTCGCGCAGGGTCTCACGGGCCTTGACGGTCTGCTGCTCGGCCTCGACCTTGGCAGCGGCAATGATCTTGTTGCCTTCTTCCGCAGCCTTGGCCTTGGCCTCTTCGATCATGGACTGGGCGCGGCGCTCCGCTTCAGCCAGACGCACGGCCGACTCATTGCGCGATTTGGCAAGCTCTTCTTCCACGCGCTTGTTGGCAACGGAGAGTTCGGACTTGGCCTTGTCGGCGGCAGCGAGGCCTTCAGCGATTTTTTGGGCACGCTCGTCCAGCGCTTTCGTAATGGGCGGCCACACAAATTTCATTGTGAACCACACCAGGATCGCGAAAACAATCGCCTGGACGAACAGGGTTGCATTAATACTCACGGCAACGCCTTTCTGTCGGGGTTGTGACGATTACTTCAGCACAAAGGGATTGGCAAACGCGAACATCATCGCGATACCGACACCGATCAGGAACGCGGCGTCGATCAGACCTGCGAGCAGGAACATCTTGGTTTGCAGTTCATTCATCAGCTCAGGCTGGCGGGCAGCTGCTTCGAGGTATTTGCTACCCATGATGCCGATGCCGATACATGCGCCGACAGCGCCCAGGCCAATGATCAGGCCAGCGGCCAATGCGACGAGACCGAGAACGTTTTCCATTTAAAGCTCCTATGGATTTAAGTTAACTAACAAACAAAAGAAAGAAAAACCAGACTGACAAACTCAGTGATGATCGTGGGCCTGGCCCACATACACCAGGGTCAGCATCATGAAGATGAAGGCCTGCAAGGTGATGATCAGAATATGGAAGATGGCCCACACGGTGCCGGCCAGCACGTGGCCGATCGGCAGCAGGATGCCCGGCAGCGACATGGCAGCAGCACCACCCATCAGGGCGATCAGCATGAAGACCAGCTCGCCGGCATACATGTTGCCGAACAGCCGCATGCCGTGAGACACGGTCTTGGCAATGAACTCGATGATCTGGAACACGAAATTGAAAGGCCACAGGATGGGATGCCCGCCAAACGGCGCACTGACCAGCTCATGGAGCCAGCCGCCAAAACCCTTGATCTTGATGTTGTAGAAAATGCAGATCAGCAGCACGGAGACCGACAGGCCCAGGGTGACGGAGAGATCGGCGGTCGGCACGACGCGCATGTAGGCGTGGTGCGGATCACGGCCTGTAGCCGCAAACACCATTTCCCAGATTTTGGGCAGCAGATCGACGGGCAGCAGGTCCATCGCATTCATCAGGAAAATCCAGACAAACACGGTCAGCGCCATCGGCGCTACCAGCTTGCGGCTTTGTGCATTGTTGATGATGCCCTTGGCCTGGCTGTCGACCATCTCAACGAGGATTTCGACGGCGGCCTGGAAGCGGCCCGGCACGCCAGCGGTCGCGGCGCGCGCGGCCTTCCAGAGGAAAAAGCTGCCGACGACGCCGAGCAGCAAGGCCCAGAAAATGGAGTCGAGGTTGTACACCGAGAAGTCAATGACACCGCTCATCGGCTTGTTTTGCCAATGGGTCAGGTGGTGACCAATGTATTCGCCGGCGGTAGGTCCGTTTGCAGAAGCCATCTATCTACTCGTCTCGTTAAGTTGGGTGGACACCGGGGCGCTTGGGCTTGAACCAGAGCACACCCCAATACACTTTCATCGCCACTATCAGGCCTGCCAACATGGCAGGCCAGCTCAAATCTTCAATCAGCCGCGGCGCCGCGAACAACATCGCGATCGTCAGGCCTATCTTGACCATTTCCCATAAAAAGAACCCAAGCACCGCAGCGCCCGCATTCATGGAAGACACCTTGCTGGTCAGCCCGCGCACAAAAAGCGCCGCGGGGATCACCACCGCCAGCGCGCCGTAGAACGCCGACCAGGCCACGTTTTGTCTTCCGGTCAGAGCCCAGACAACACAGGCCACCAGGACTCCGGCCACCAGCTGCCCGCCCACCACCCACCAGGGCGACAGCGAAGGACTGGCTTCGCGCAGCTTCTGCGCTTCTTCGCGCGTCAGCGGCTTGAAATTTTCTTCACCCGCCTCAGTTACCTGAGTCGGAGCCTTTGCCGACGGAAGAACCACCGAATCTGTCATTTTGACCATCACAAATTACGAACAGGTTACAGGCCGGTTATTAGCAAAGCCCTTGATTATACGTAGAAACCCGCCCGCGTCGGAAAGTCTCTGCACCAAACTTTGGCGGGAGGCATGGCCGCGCGGTCCGCAGGGGGACGTTTTGCAGGCGACAATCCACTTTCCGGCCGTTGCATCTCCCGCCACAGGCGGGGCATCCCCGCTCTTGCAGCACGCCGTTTTTGAAAGACCTCCGCATGCCTGCCCTGATGAAATTTCTCCATATCGCCGCCGCCATCGTGTGGCTGGGCGGCATCAGCTTCATGCTTTTTGCGCTGCGGCCTGCCGCCGCCGCGCAGCTGCCCCCACCGCAGCGCCTGCCGCTGATGACCCTGGTCCTGCAAAAGTTTTTCGTGCTGGTCTGGCCCGCCATAGCGCTGCTGCTGCTCACCGGGCTGGCCATGCTGCTGGCTGTCGGCATGAAAAACGCGCCGTTGGGCTGGCACCTGATGTTCGGCATCGGCCTGCTGATGTTCGCGCTGTTCGGCCACCTTTATTTTGGCCCCTACCGGCGCCTGAAACTGGCGGTGGCCGCCGCGGACTGGCCCGAAGGCGGGCGCCGTGTGGGCCAGATCGCCACCCTGGCCATGAGCAACCTGGTGCTCGGCGCCCTGGCCATTGCGGCCGTGATTTTCTGGGTCTGAGGGTGCATGCTGTCAGCGCGATGACGATGGACGAAACACGCTGTCCTGCGGTCAGGGCGCGGCCATGAGCACACGCAGAAAACGCAGCCCGCCACCTCGCTCCTGGACGGACCGCTTCACCAAAGGAATCAGCCGCGAAACGCTGGCGGCTCACCCATGGCTCAAGCCGGTGGCACATCACCTGCGCGAACCCGGGCTCTGGCATGTGCAACACGAGGCTGTGGCCCGCGGCGTGGCCATCGGCCTGTTCTGGGCGTTTGCATTGCCTGTCGCCCAGATCCTGGTGGCCGCCGTCCACTGCATCTGGTGGCGCGGCAACATCCCGGTGGCTGCCGGCATGACGCTGATCACGAATCCGTTCACCATCGGCTTCTGGCTTTGGCTGGCTTACAAGCTGGGCAGCCTGATCCTGGGGATTTCGCCCCTTGAGGTGGAAGCCGGCAGCGCAGCACTGGAGGCGGCGTCAGCCAGCGCCGGCTTTGATGTCATGGGCTGGCTGGAACGTTTTGGCTGGCCGGCCGTGCTCGGCATGGCCATTTTTGCCGTCGTCGGCTCGGCCGGCGGTTATGTGCTGGTCAACCTCATCTGGCGCTTTCGCGTCTGGTTCAAGCGGCGTGTCCAGCGCCATGGCCGTTAGTACCGCCACCCGAAAATAGCGAAACACAGCCTGCGCGACAATCCTCTCCCCCACCCCTTTTTTTGAGCGCCATGATGAGCACTTCCAGCCCCGCTTCGATCACGCCCCTGCCCGCCACACCTTGCTACCTCAACGGCGAATTCACCGCGCTGCGGGACGCGAAGGTCAGTGTGATGGACCGCGGCTTCATCTTCGGTGACGGCGTCTACGAAGTGGTGCCGGTGTATGCCGGTCAGCCCTTCCGCTTTGCACAGCACATGGCACGCCTGGACCGCAGCCTGGCGGAGGTGCGCATCGCCAATCCATTGGCCCACGCCCAGTGGCGCGAGGTCACGCTCAAGCTGGTCGCCGACTACGCGCTGCAGATGCACACCTCGCCGGAAAAAACCGACCAGTTGGTCTACATCCAGATCACCCGCGGCGTGGCGCTGCGCGACCATGTGATGCCGCCCGACCTGACGCCCACCGTGTTTGTCATGACCAACACGATGAAGCCACCGACGCCGGAGCAGCGCGCGCACGGCGTGGCCTGCGTCACCGCCGACGACTTCCGCTGGAGCAAGGCCCACATCAAGAGCACCAGCCTGCTGGGCGCGGTGTTCGCGCGCCAGATCAGCGCCGACGTGGGCGCGGTGGAAACCGTGATGTTCCGCGACGGCTTCCTCAGTGAAGCGGCCGCCTGCAACGTCTGGGTCGTCCAGGGCGGCAAGGTGATGGGCCCGCCCAAGGACAACCTGGTGCTCGAAGGCATTCGTTACGGCCTGATCGAGGAGATCTGCCGCGATGCCGGCATCCCGTTTGAACTGCGCCGGGTCAAGCGCGAAGAAGTTTTCGCCGCCGACGAGCTGCTGCTGTCGTCGGCGACCAAGGAGGTGCTGGCCGTCACCTCGCTCGACGGCAAGCCCGTCGGCCAAGGTCAGCCCGGCCCGGTTTACGCGAAGCTGCACGCGGCCTACCAGCGCGCCAAACAGGCGCCGGCGGAGAAGGCATGAACACCCCGCCCAAACCGCCCGCGCCACCCGAAACGCCGCGCCAGGAATCGCTGATCGAGTACCCCTCGCTGTTTCCCATCAAGGTCATGGGCGAGAAGGTCGACGGCCTGGTCCATGCCATCACCATGGTCGCCCATCAGTTCGACCCGACGTTTGACGCGACCACCATCGAGCTGCGCGAAAGCAAGGGCGGCAAATACCTGGGCGTGACCATCACCGTCACCGCCACCTCCAGGGCGCAGCTCGACGAGTTGTACAGCACGCTGTCCACGCACCCGATGGTCAAAGTGGTGCTCTAGGCGGAAACCCTGCCCTATATGAAAAAATCAGATTGATTTCTTTCATATGGGGCTTTGGCAGCGCCCTTGTGAAAGAAATCGCTGCCGAAATTAAGTCTTTGCGATTTGGCAATTTCGATATAATCATCCATCCCAAGGGTGGATAATAATTTGAAAATCGACTTTTTCAACGCCAAAGACAAAGAGTTTTTTGAAAGCTCGAAACAAGTCACCAAGGCACATGGCCCCGAAAACGCCAAAAAACTCAAGCGCCGACTGGACGATCTTGACGCTGCGCAGTCCATGGAAGACATGCGCAGCCTGCCCGGGCATTGGGAAGAACTTAAAGGCGACCGTCTCGGGCAGTTCTCGGCGCACCTGCACGGAGGCCTGCGGCTCATTGTGAAACCGCAAAAGCAGCCTCCACCCGCCAAACCCGATGGTGGCCTTGACTGGCCAGCCATCGACAGCATTTATATCGTTGAATTGGTGAACTACCATGACTGAACAAAACTTGAGCTACCGCCCGGTTGAGGTTTCTCCGCCAGGCGACACCTTGGCCGAGCTCATTGAAGAACGCGGCATTGCGCAGGCCGAATTGGCGCGCCGTATGGGCCGCCCCATCAATGCCGTCAATGAGATGGTGCTGGGTACCAAAGAAATTACGGAAGACACCGCGCTGGAACTCGAACGCGTGCTGGGTACCCCTGCACATTTCTGGCTTGCTCGCGAGTCCCGGTACCGTGAATACATGGCCAGGCTACGTGATGCCAATCGAGCAGAAAGCCGGCTCGACTGGCTTAACAAGTTTCCTATCAAGCAATTGCAGGACGCCGGACATTTGCCTGCAGGACGCTTAACGGAATCGTTCAAGGCGTCGTTGATTGAGCCAGCTCTTTGCTTCTTCGGCGTCGCATCACCGGAAGGCTGGCACGGACAGTACGACCGCGTGCAAGCGGCATTCCGCCGCGCCAATCCCGCCAAGCAAACCGACAACGCCGCCATCACCGCCTGGCTGCGTCTCGGTGAGCTGCAGGCACTGAAAGCGGATATTCCTGCCTTCAGCGCGGAGAAGTTGCAAGCTAGCATCGCAGACCTTCGATCACTCAGCACCCGACCTGCGGCAGAAATAGGCGCCGGCTTGCGGGCACGGTGCGCTGAAGCTGGTGTGGTGTTGGCTTTTGTACCGCCCTTCCCGCGCACCCACGTCAGTGGCGTTGCTCGTTGGCTGGGTGACCGTCCGTTGATACAGCTGTCACTGCTGGGCAAATGGAATGATGTGTTCTGGTTCAGTTTTTTTCATGAAATGGCCCATATCCTCAAGCACCCCAAAAAAGCAGTGTTTCTGGACGACGCCAGTTCAGGCTCGGCGGCAGAGAGCAAAGAAGAAAAGGAGGCAGATCAGTTTGCGGCTGACGTACTGATTCCATCCGCTGACCGTAAACGCCTTGGTCAGATTGAGCTTACCGTCGCCGGCGTGCACAAATTTGCGAAGGAGGTCGATATTCACCCCGGTATCGTGACGGGATGCCTTCAGCATATGGGACTGGTTGCCTGGGCCAGCCCCATGAACCAGCTGAAAGATCGCTACCAAATCGCCGCGAAGTAAGTACGCTACATGCCCACCCTCGACTGGCTTAACCGCGCCCAGGCCTTCACCACTTCGGCGCGTGTGCCTTACCGCCTGCTGGAAGAAGTTTCGGTCCACACGCCGGCTGCAAAATCTGGAACGCCCGCGGCGGAACCCGCACCAACCCAGCCCGCTCAGGCCGAGCTCCTCAGCACTCCCCTTGAGCCCACCTCCTCCGTTCGCCCTGAGCCTGTCGAAGGGTCCCTGGCCTCGATCAGCACAGCCCGAACAGAGATCACCGACAACCTGCTGATCCAGGGCGACAACCTCGAAGCGATCAAGGCCATGCTGCCCTTCTACCGCGGCCAGGTCAAATGCATCTTCATCGACCCGCCCTACAACACCAAAAGCGCGTTCGAACATTACGACGACAACCTCGAACACGCCCAGTGGCTGAGCATGATGCTGCCGCGCCTGCAGCTTTTGCGCGAGTTGCTGCGGGAAGACGGCTCCATCTGGGTGACGATTGATGACAACGAAGGGCACTACCTCAAGGTCTTGATGGATGAGGTGTTTGGACGCGGGAATTTTGTGGCTAATGTGATCTGGCAGAAGCGCTTTTCTCCCAACAGCACCGCTGTACACCTAACCTCGTGGGCGGTCGTGGCGCCAAAGTTTTCATTTCGGCACAAGTGGCGGTGGCGACAGGGCAAGAAGTCAGCTATGTGAATAACAAAGGCCTGGATGCCAAACATTACAAAGGGCTGGTGCTCGATTTGTTGGCCTTGGGGGCGCAACCTCGCCAGAAGATCAACGATCTGCTGCTATCCAAGCTTCCGGCGTCCATCGACGGAAGCTTGCGACGGAAGGAATACATCAAGAATTTGCTGCAGGAAATGGCCCGCGACCAGCAGATTGAGAATGTTGGAGGAGCGACCCGGGCGGCAAAATGGCAGCTCAAGAAGTAGCTCCTGAATTGGATAAACACACCGCACGGAAGAATTCACTAATCCAATCCAGCCACCCGCCAGGAAAATTTAGTCCTTAAAAATCAACAACTTACATTCGATTTCCGCATTAGCTCAGCCTAACTTTATCCAATTCACCACCTCTTCTATGTCAACCCTGACCCTCAAGTCCTACCAACAAGCCGCCCTGGACGCGCTGCGGGCATTTGCCCGCTCTGCCCAGCTCAAAGGCCCGGCCCTGGCTTTTGGAGAACAGGTGGGGCGCCCCTACAACCCGGACCCGTTTGGCGAGGTGCCCTGCATTTGCCTGCGCATTACCACGGGCGGCGGCAAAACACTGATGGCGGCGCATGCTGTGAATGTGCTGGCTCAGGAATGGCGTGCGACCGATGCGCCCGTGGCCGTGTGGCTGGTGCCCAGCGACACGATTCGCAGCCAGACACTCAAGGCACTGCAGACGGCGGGCCACCCCTACCGCGAAGCGCTGGAGGCAAGTTATGGCGCTGGCGTGCGGGTCTGCGTGCTGGAAGACCTGGCCAACATTGCGCCGTCCGACTGGGGCCAGCGCGCCGTGGTGGTGGTGGCGACGATCCAGAGCTTTCGCATTGACGACACCGACAAGCGCAATGTGTACAGCTTTTCGGAAAGTTTTGAGAGGCATTTCAAAGGCTGCGAAGCGCAGCGCCTGCGCGTGTTGCACGATTTGCCGGATGCCATCGTGACCGCCGAAGAGGCGGCGGCTGACAGCACGGGTGTGCTGCGCGGCTTTGTGGGCCAGCCGCGCTGGAGCCTGACCAACTGGCTGGCGCTGCACGAGCCGCTGTTGATCGTCGATGAAGCCCACAACACCAAAACCGACAAAAGCTTTACGGCCCTCAAGCGCCTCAACCCCAGCGCCATTCTGGAGCTGACAGCCACGCCCATCCCCAGCAAAACCAATGTGCTGTACCACGTGAGCGCCCAAGAGCTGGCGGCGGAAAGCATGATCAAGCTGCCGATTGCGCTGGCCGAGCACCCGCAGGGCTGGCAGCAAGCGGTATTTGCGGCCGTGCAAAGCCAGCGCGCGCTGGAAGGCGAGGCCTTGAAAGACGAAGCGGCGGGTAACGGCTATGTACGCCCCATCGTGCTGTTTCAGGCGCAGAACGACAACGACGAAGTGCCCCCTGCAGCTTTGCGTAAGCATCTTGAAGAAGAGCTGCATATTCCCAAAGAGCAGATCAAGGTCGCCACCGGAGACACCCGCGAACTGGAAGGCCTGGACCTGGCCGCGCGCGACTGCCCGGTTCGTTATGTGATCACCGTGCAGGCATTGCGCGAAGGCTGGGACTGCCCGTTTGCCTACGTGCTCTGCTCGCTGCAAAAGCTCTCCAGTGCCACGGCGGTCGAGCAATTACTGGGCCGCGTGCTGCGCATGCCTTACGCAAGCCGGCGCGGGCGCGAGGCGCTGAACCGGGCCTATGCCCACGTGTGCGAGGCCAAGTTTTCAACAGCCGCCCATGAACTGGCGGACCGACTGATCAACAACATGGGGTTTGAAGCGCTGGATGTGGCGTCCATGGTGGTGCAGCAGTCCACACTGCCGCTTTTTGATCAAAATCAACCCCTATCCCCCTTCGTACCTGCGCCAGTAGCTACCAATTTTGTAGCGGGCTCGGTTCCACCGGAATTGCAGGCGGCGCCAGGTATTGAGGTGGTGCAGGTTGCCGGCGAGCAGACCCTGGTGGTGACCGGGCACATCGGTGCGGAAGTTGAAGCCCTGCTGATGGCGCAGGTCCGTGGCCCCAAAAAGCAGGAACAGGTACGCGACAAGGTGGCGCAGCACAACGCGCTGGTGGCCGCACAACGCGCCCCGGCATCACGCGGCGAGCGTTTCGCGCCGATTCCCACGCTGGGCTACCGCAGCACGCCGCAGGGCCAGCTCTGGCCACTGGAACGCGAGGCGGTGCTGGAAGCCGTGGAGCTGGATCTATTGACGCCCGAAGCCATACAACTGCCGGGCTTTCAGGTGGTCGAGCAGTCCAACACCTTTGAGA
Source organism: Polaromonas sp. (assembly GCF_029945925.1). Classification (GTDB taxonomy): domain Bacteria; phylum Pseudomonadota; class Gammaproteobacteria; order Burkholderiales; family Burkholderiaceae_C; genus Polaromonas. The sequence goes on from NZ_JAQSDN010000007.1 coordinate 65,217, forward strand.
TCTATCTGAAGGACGCCCGTGTTCAACTACGCGCAGCGGATGCGAGCCAGATTGCGTTTGACTACGGCTCCAGCACCATCACGGCGGATGACCTCGTGCGCTGGCTGGATCAGTCCCTGTTTCAAAAACTGCCGGAGTTCACGCAGGGGCAGCGCAGCAGTTACTTCGCAGCGGTCGTCGGCCACCTGATGCACGAGCGTGGCATCCCGCTGGTGACGCTGGCCAAGGTGCGCTTCAAGCTGGCGCAGGACATCGAGGCGCGCGTCGGCGACCTGAAAGACAAGGCGGCCAAGGCGCAATTCCGACAGCTGGTGCTTGAAGAAATCTGGGACATCGAACCGGACTGGAGCAGGCCCCTGCTGTTTGAGGCGAACCGTTACCCGGTTCCCGCGGGGTCGCGCTACGCGGGGCGCTACCAGTTCAACAAGCACTTCTACCCGGTGCAGGCGGATTTGAAAGACGGCGGCGAGGAATTTTTATGCGCCCAGTTGCTGGACAACCATCCGAAAGTCAAACTTTGGGTTCGCAATCTCACCACCGCGCCCTGTGGTTTTGCGCTGGCAACATCGAAAGGCCGGTTTTTCCCTGACTTTGTAGCCGAACTGATGGACGGACGCATCGCGGTGGTCGAATACAAAGGCGCCCACCTGGTCAATGACCCGTATGAAATTGAAAAGCGCCAGATTGGCGAGTTGTGGGCGCGCAAAAGCGCGAACCGCTGCCTTTTCGGTCAGATTGTCAAAGAGCGCGACGGCCTGAGCATGTCCCAGCAGCTGGACGCCTTGCTGGCATGAGCATGGAAGTCCGCGTCCTGGGCCGGGTGGACTACCTGCCCACCTTTGCAGCAATGCAGGCCTTCACCGCCAGCCGCCATGACACTTCAAGCCAAATCGGCCTCCAGCCCAATCAGGACGTGCGCGACCAGCTATGGATTTGTGAGCATCCGCCGGTGTACACACAGGGGCTGGCCGGCAAGCCTGACCATGTGCTTGCCCCCGGCGACATTCCGGTGGTGCAGACCGACCGCGGCGGCCAGGTCACTTATCACGGCCCGGGCCAGGTGGTGGCCTACCCGCTGATCGACCTGAAACGCGCCGGGTATTTCGTCAAGGAGTATGTTTACCGCATTGAGGAGGCGGTCATCCGGACGCTGGCGCATTTCGGCGTGACCGGGCACCGCGTGACGGGCTCGCCCGGCATTTATGTCCGTCTCGCGGACCCGGCCTCCCACGCGGCGCTGAGCGGCCCGCAGAGCCCGGCCGACCCTTTCCGCGGCCTGGGCAAGATCGCCGCGCTGGGCATCAAGGTCAGCCGGCACTGCACTTACCACGGCGTCGCGCTCAATGTGGCGATGGACCTTGAACCCTTCTCGCGCATCAACCCCTGTGGGTATGCCGGGCTGCAAACCACAGACCTTTCTACAATCGGGGTATCGGCCAGCTGGCAGGAGGCCGCGGACGTGCTGAGCCACAAGCTCGTCACCTACCTGGCACCCTGACCCGACAGAAACACCAACACACCATGAGCACACCTGAAGTTGTCACCCCCGCCACCAGCCCCGTGGTTCGCGACGTCCAGAGCCAGGAGGCCTACAACCCGCTGGCCAAGCAGAAGGCGGCGGCCAAGCTGTCGCGCATCCCGGTCAAGGTGGTGCCCGGCGAGCTGCTCAAAAAGCCCGAGTGGATTCGCGTCAAGGCCGGCAGCCCGAGCACACGTTTTTACGAAATCAAGGACATCCTGCGCAGCAACAAGCTGGTGACGGTGTGCGAGGAAGCGTCTTGCCCCAACATCGGCGAATGTTTCGGCAAGGGCACGGCCACCTTCATGATCATGGGCGACAAGTGCACACGCCGCTGCCCGTTTTGCGACGTCGGCCACGGCCGGCCTGACCCGCTCGATGTCAACGAGCCCGAGAACCTGGCCAGGACGATTGCCGCGCTCAAGCTCAAGTACGTGGTGATCACCAGCGTGGACCGCGACGACCTGCGCGACGGCGGCAGCCAGCATTTTGTGGACTGCATCACGCGCATCCGCGAGCTGTCGCCGCAGACCACCATCGAGATCCTGGTGCCCGACTTCCGTGGCCGCGACGACCGCGCGTTGGCGATCCTCAAAGCCGCGCCGCCCGACGTGATGAACCACAACCTGGAAACCGCGCCGCGCCTGTACAAGGAAGCGCGCCCCGGCTCGGACTACCAGTTCTCGCTGAACCTGCTGAAAAAATTCAAGGCCCTGCACCCGGACGTGCCGACCAAAAGCGGCATCATGGTCGGCCTGGGCGAGACCGATGAGGAAATCCTGCAGGTCATGCGCGACATGCGCGCGCACCACATCGACATGCTGACCATCGGCCAGTACCTCGCGCCCTCGACCAGCCACCTGCCGGTACGCCGCTACGTGCACCCCGACACCTTCAAGATGTTCGAGCAGGAGGCCTACAAGATGGGCTTCACCCATGCCGCCGTCGGTGCCATGGTGCGCTCCAGCTACCACGCCGACCAGCAGGCCCACGCCGCGGGGGTTGGCGATAGAGATCCAGGGATGATCACGGCGCAATGAGTGGGCCGAAGTTTTTGCTGGACCCGCAATCGCTGGGCCAGCGGGTACCGCCGGCCACTTTTGAGCGCGGCCTGGAGGTATTGCGCAACCAGCAAGTGCTGGAATGCACACTCTCTGGCGCGGGCAGCCAGGAGTGGGCCATCAACGGGGCCGTGCAAGGCAGCAAAAGCGAGATTTACGACCTGTCCGTCACGCTTGAAGTGACGGGCGACGGGCAGATCGTTTTTTTCGACGCGGACTGCAGCTGCCCGGTGGGCCACAACTGCAAACACAGCGTGGCGCTGACACTCAGGGCCGCCTACAAATCAGGCGGTATGCGCAGGGACAGCCCCGGCGGCGAGCGCCCGGGCCAGCCGACCGCCGCAGCGCTGAGCCCTGACCAACTGCAGGCCCAACAGGAAGCGCAGGCGCAAGCCCGCCTCGACCAGGAGCGCCGGCAGGCGCAGCAAAAGGTCAGCCAGTGGCTGGGCCTGTTCGGCGACGACGGCGCCGACAGGCCGGCTGACGACAGCCGCGGGCAGGAGCATGCCGACGCGCAGGAGCACATGGTGTTCACGCTGAGTCCGGCCACGATGAACGGGCAGCCCGTACTGCAACTCGGTTTTGGCACGACGCGCCGCCTGAAAAATGGCAACTGGGCCAAACTCAAACAGCCCCGCTACATCGGCGAACACAACGCCGACGGCGAAGACCTGGAAATCGTTCGCCTGATCGAAAGCCTGGCCGACCGTACCTACGCCTATCCGTATTCCACCAACCAGGGGCTGGTGGCTGGCCCGACCGGCCTGCTGGCGCTGCAACTGGCCTCCAGCACCGGCCGCTTGTTTTCCTGCACCGAGGACCGCTTCCTGGGTCAGCCCCTGGTCTGGGGCGCCCCGCAACCCCTGGCATGGCGCTGGAGCGAAGTCAAACCAGACAAGACAGCCCGGACAGCCTTGGAAAAAAAGGCGGGCAAGGCGGGTGTCACGCTGCAGACGCCCGAGCCGGTGTGGACACTGGCCCCGCAGTTGCCGGATGAGGCGCGCGGCGCCCGGTGTTTTGCCAACATGCCGCCCCTTTACCTGAACACCAGCGCCGGGCTGTGCGGCCTGCTGGAGACGCCCGGGGTGTCCAGCGAGCACTTGCTGCTGCTGATGAAGGCGCCACCGATTCCGCAGTCGGCTTTTGCACTTCACGAAACCACCTTGCTGCGGCGTCTGGCGGGCCTGCCCCTGCCGCCTGTCATGAAGGCGCCGGAGCGCGTCGAGGGCATCACACCGACGGCGCACCTGCACATCAGCACCGTTGCGGCCGACGAGCGTGACCAGCTCGGCCTGTTGCGCGCCACGCTGCGTTTTGACTACGCCGGCTTGCAGCACTATGCCTTGCATGAGCACAATCCGGTGCTGCTGGAGCAAGCCGGCGGTGCCGCCGACGCAGACCCAGGTATCCGGCGCATTCAGCTGTACCGGGACCTGGCTGCCGAACGCGGCGCCCATCAGGCGCTGCATGGCCTGGGGCTGGCCGGAGACACGGCCGGACGGTTTTACCGTCCCTTCGACTCCGCGGCCGGTCAGCATGCCTGGCTGCAGTGGCTGGATGACGATTTCGCCGCCTTGCGTGCGGCCGGCCTGGTGGTGACCGCGGAACCCGGCCTGGCCAGCCGGATTGCCAGGGCCGATGCGCTGGAGGTACAGATGTCGCCCCCGCCCGCCGCGGCCCGGAATGCGGCCCACGGCCAGGATGACAGCCAGTCGCCCTGGTTCGACTTGTCCCTGGGTATGTTCATCGACGGCCAGCGTCGCAACATCCTGCCGCTGCTGCCCGAGCTGCTGGCGCAACTGGGCGCAGCCCGCCACAGTCAGGCCCCTGCGTCGGGATCACCCGGGTCATCGACGGCATCCGAAGCAAGCACACTGCAATTGTCGCCTTTTGTGTATCTGGCGCAGGAAGGCGACTGCTGGTTGCGCCTGCCCACCGAACCGCTGCGCCCGTGGTTGCAAGCCCTGCTGGATCTGGTGGGCGACCGCAGCAGCACGCAGGGCAGTGACTTCAATGGCGCGGCCCTGCGCCTGTCGCGCCTGGAGGCCATGCGTGTGGGCGCGGCCCTTGGCGCCGGAACCCGGTGGCAAGGCGCCGATGGACTGCGCAAGATGGTGGGCCAGCTGGCCGGGCGCAACGCGCTGCCCGAGGTGGCCCCGCCCGCCGGCCTGAAGGCCGATTTGAGGCCCTACCAGTTGCAGGGCCTGGTGTGGCTGCAGTTTCTGCGCACGCATGGGCTGGCCGGCATTTTGGCCGACGACATGGGGCTGGGAAAAACCCTGCAGACCCTGGCACACATCCTGGTTGAAAAAGAAGCCGGGCGGCTGGACCTGCCGGTGCTCATCATCGCGCCGGTCAGCCTGATGGGCAATTGGCGCAAGGAGACCGAACGTTTCACGCCGGATCTGCGCGCCCTGGTGCTGCACGGCAAAGACAGGCACGCGCTGGCGGCCGACATCGCCCGGCACGACATCGTGATCGCGCCCTACTCCCTGCTGCAACGCGACCGCGAGCGCTGGCTGGAGCAGCCCTGGCACCTGGTGGTGCTCGATGAAGCGCAGAACATCAAGAACGCCAGCAGCCATGCGGCACAAGTCGTCGGCGAGCTCAACACCCGCCATCGCCTGTGCCTGTCGGGCACCCCCATGGAAAACCACCTGGGCGAGTTGTGGAGCCTGTTTCACTTCCTGATGCCCGGCTTTCTCGGCAGCCAGGCCAGGTTCAAGACCCTGTACCGCACGCCGATTGAAAAACACGGAGACAGCGAGCGCGCCGAGCAATTGCGCCGCCGCGTGGCGCCCTTCATGCTGCGCCGACATAAAAGCGATGTCGCCACGGATCTGCCGGAAAAACAGGTGGCGATTTCCAGCGTGGAGCTCGGCGATCAACAAGCCGACCTGTACGAGACCATCCGCCTGACTACGGAAAACGCCGTGCGTGAAGCGCTGGCCAGCAAAGGCTTGGCCAAATCGCAGATTCAGATTCTGGACGCGCTGCTCAAGCTGCGCCAGGTGTGCTGCGACCCGCGCCTGGTGCCGGTGGCTGCCGCCAAAAAAATAAAACAATCGGCCAAACTCGAACTGCTGATGGAGCTGCTGCCCGAGCTGCTGGCCGAGGGGCGCAAGGTGCTGCTCTTTTCACAGTTCACCAGCATGCTGGCACTGATCGAGGATGAACTCAAGGCGCGCGGCATCGCGTGGGTCAAGCTGACGGGCCAGTCCCAGAAAAGGGACGCCCTCATCGAACGTTTCACCTCGGGCGCGGTGCCCCTGTTTCTCATCAGCCTCAAGGCCGGCGGCGTGGGCCTGAACCTGACGCAGGCCGACACCGTGATCCACTACGACCCGTGGTGGAACCCGGCCGTGGAAACCCAGGCAACCGACCGCGCCCACCGCATCGGCCAGACCCAGCGCGTGATGGTCTACAAGCTGGTGGCCCAGGGCACGATTGAAGAACGCATCCTGGCACTGCAGGAACGCAAGGCGGCGCTGGCCGAGAGCATGTACAGCGCCTCGCAGGCACGCAAGCAGCCGCTGTTTACCGAGAGCGATGTGGCGGAGCTGCTCAAGCCGCTGGGCTGAACACCATGCGCGCCCATCACCCACCATGAACCGTCAACGCTGACGCCCATGCACGCCAATCTGTACGCCCTGGGCGCCATCGCCCTGTGGGCCAGCCTCGCCTCCCTTGGCGTGTCACTGCGCCACGTTCCGCCCTTTCTGCTGACCGGCATCGCCCTGCTGGTCGGCAGCCTGCTGGCGCTGCCCTTTGTGCTCAAAGACAGGCGGCAATGGCGCATCCCGGCCAGCACGCTGCTGCTGGGCGTTTACGGCCTGTTCGGTTTTCACTTCCTGCTGTTCATCGCCCTGCGCCACGCACCGCCGGTCGAAGCCAACCTCGTCAATTACCTGTGGCCGCTGTTCATGGTGGTGCTGGCGCCGCTGTTCCTGCGCGGTGTGACGCTGCGCGCGGTGCATGTGGCCGCCGCCCTGCTCGGTTTTGCCGGCGCGGCCATTGCCATCCTGGGGGCCGGCAGCGGTGGCAACAGCGGCCAGGGCGGCGGCTGGTCCTGGGGCTACCTGCCGGCGCTCGCCTCGGCCTTCATCTGGGCGAGCTACTCGTTGCTCAGCCAACGCGTGCCGGCGTTTCCGACCGCGGCCATCGGCCTGTTCGGCCTGGTCTCTGGCCTTCTGTCGCTGCTGTGCCACTGGGCGCTGGAACCGTCCGTGGCCATGTCGGGCCGCGACTGGGCCCTGATCGCGGTGATGGGGCTGGGCCCGCTGGGCGCGGCGTTTTTTCTCTGGGACAAGGCACTCAAGCTCGGCGATGCGCGGCAAATCGGCATCCTGAGTTACCTCACGCCGCTGGGCTCCACCGCCTTGCTGATGCTGGTCAGTGGCCGTGCCCTGTCGTGGAGCATCGGCCTGGCGGCGGCCATGATCATTGGCGCCGCCGTGCTGGGCACACGCACCAAATAGCAATACTGTTCGCTGAACCGTTCGGGCTGAGCCTGTCGAAGCCTGTTCTGAGCTAGTCGAAGGGTCGAAGCCTGTTTGCACTGTGACGATCCTTCGACAAGCTCAGGGCGAACGGGGCTGTAGCGCTTCAATGAATAAAATTGCGAAAAATTGGGCCTGGGCCCTTACCCCACGGGCGCCAGCAGCTATTCTTTCAGTAGCAATTGAACACGCAGGCCGGGCGCCGCATTGTCCACCTGCAGCCGGCTGCCATGCGCCTGCGCCACCAGCCGGCACAAATACATGCCCAGGCCCACACCGCCGGTGGCGCGCTGGCGCGCGCTGTCGGTGCGGTAAAAAGGTTCGGTCAGGCGCGCCAGCTGTTCGGCATCCACACCCGGGCCGAAATCGCGCACCTCCAGCAGCACACCGTCGTCCTGGCGGGTGAGCGTGATGCGCGGTGGCTGATCGGCCTCCGCGCTGTAACGCAGGGCGTTGTCGAGCAGGTTGCGCACCAGCAGGCGCATGCGCGTGCGGTCCAGCGACAGCACGGGCAGGTCCGCTGCGAGGTCCAGCGCCACCGCTGCGGCGTCGGGCATGTCGGCCACCACCTCGCGCACCAGCGCGGCCAGGTCCACCGGCTCGCGCTGCAACGTTGCATGCGGGCTGGCCAGGCGTTCGCTTTCGAGCAGGTCGCTGATCAGGTCGCGCATCTCGCCCAGGTCGCGCAGAAGGGCGGCGCGCTCGCGCTCGCCAGGGCCGCTGCCGTCGGCGCTGATGGGCAATAGTTCGGCATTCAGGCGCGCGCGTGTCAGCGGCGAACGCAGTTCGTGGCTGAGCGCCAGCAGCAGGCCGCGCTTGGCGTCCAGCATGCCCTTGATGTCCCGCGCCATGGTGTTGATGCGCTGCGCCAGGTCGCCCAGTTCGTCGCGCCGGCGCAGCGGGATCGGGGTGTCGAAGTCGCCGTGGCCGAAGCGCTCGGCCCCCGCGCCTATGTCGTCCAGCGGCCGCAGCAGGCGCCGCACATAAGCATAGGCCGCGGCAATCAGGGCCAGCAGCAGCGCCAGCGTGATCCAGCCGACCGGGCTGTGCGGCCCGCGCTGCCAGGGCACAGTGCCCAGGCCAAAACTCACGCGGTGGCCGTCGGCCGTGGGGCGGCTGAGCCAGTCCCCCGGGCGGCCGCCAAAGCCGGGGCGCTCGCGGTGCTCCGGCCGGTCCGGGTGCGACTGCCAGTTCACCCGCGGCCCTTCGATGCGGATGGCAATCGGCAGCCGTTCGGCCAGCGCCTGGGCCCGGGTCACATCGGGCGGCGTGCCGATCTCCTGCACCAGCCGGTCCATGTAGTCCGCCACCAGCGGCCTGGCGGCATCGCGCCAGCCGGTGGAAAAAATCCGCTGCATGCCGCCCATGAACACGGCCGCCATGGCCAGCGCCAGCAGCAGGAACACCGTCACCAGCCGCAGCCGCAGCGAATGCCGCCAGCGCCGGCGGGCCGCCGGTGCGGTCGGTGCATGTGTCATGGCGCCGCGGCCTTGCCCACGGCCAGCGTGTAGCCCGCATTGCGCAGGGTCTTGATGCAGTCGAGCGGTTCCAGCTTCTTGCGCAGCCGGCTCACCACGATGTCGACGGCGCGGGTGTAAAGGTCCGCCTCGTGGCCGCGCAGCCGGTTCAGGATGTCGTCGCGGCTGAACACCTTGCCGGGCTCGGCGGTCAGCAGCGCGAGCAGTTCGAACTCGGTGCCCGTCAGGTCCACCGGCTGCCCCTGGCGCAAGACCTCACGCGCCTCCAGGTCGATGACCAGGTCCTGGAACACCCGGCGCGGTTGCCGCGCCGGCACGGGCGCCGTCCGCTGGCGCCGCAGAATGGTCTGCAGGCGCGCCACCAGCTCACGCGGCTCGAAAGGTTTGGGCAGGTAATCGTCGGCACCGAGCTCCAGGCCGACCACCCGGTCCATCACGTCGCCGCGTGCGGTCAGCATCACCACCGGAATATCGCTTTCCTTGCGGATCTCGCGGCACAGCGCAAAACCGTCCATCTCGGGCAGCATGACGTCGAGAATGGCCGCGTCGTAAGTCGTGGCACGCAGCATGGCCAGGCCCTGGCCGGGTCGCAGGGCGCTGTCGAGCACCAGGCCGAAACGCGCCAGGTAAGTCGCCAGCGGTGCGGCCAGATGTTCGTCGTCGTCAATCAGCAGGATGCGGGGCATGCGGCCATCATAAGAACTTTGGCCCAAGCACCGCGTCCAGCGGCTCAACCATGGCGGCCCCAGCGGCGGCCGCGCTCCATGAACTCGCGCACCTTCTGCTGCTGGTCGGGACGCAGGTTGTCGAAGAAGTCGGCGGCAGCGGCAATCACCGCCGGGCCGCCGGCCTGCAGGGCGGCGGTTTTTTCGTCAATCAGCTTCTTGGCACCGGCCTGGTCCAGCTTGCTGCCCGCGAACAGGGCGCGCATGTCGGCGCGGGGATCACTGGCACCACGCAGCGCCGCGCGCTGGGCCTGCAGCTTGTCGGCCAGCACCGCCAGCTTCTGCTTCTGCGCCGCATCCAGGTCCAGCCGGGAGCCGATTTTTTCGACCATGCGCGCACGCGACTCCGCCGAAGCCTCGGTGCCGGACTGCCAGCCGCCGGGACCGCGATGCGAACACGCGCCCAGGCTGCCGACGATGAGCGCACCGCCGAAAAGACCCAGCAATGTTTTGCGGAGAAAGGATTTCATGACGTGACCTTGCAAAGAAGTGAATGAAGCCTTGCATGGTGCGCGTGCTGGTGACGCGGGGGGTTTCATGCCGGTTGCGCTGTGTTTCGCTTTGTTTCGGCATCGAAGTCATTCCGGCATCACGCTGCGCCTGCGGTCTGCCTCTGGCAGTAGGTTGAACTCCCCACTCCCTCCCCCCGCCCCTTGCCCCGCTGGGCGATGGTGGGGAGCTTCATTTGGCCGCGTGTGCTGCAAGCGCGTGCATACATGACAGATGACAGCTCCGTGAATCCGACATGGCGCGCTTCGCGCGTCATGTCCCCGCATCCGAACCCGCATTCGTTCCCACCACCCGTCGGGCTGGGCCGAGGAGCGCGGGCAAAAGCGGATCAGGGCTCGCGATTGTTTGAGCCGAAGGCGAGTTCGAGCGAG
>NZ_JAQSDN010000008.1 GCF_029945925.1 Polaromonas sp.
TGTTTATTGGGGTGGCGTGGCGGGTGCCCGCCACCAGCCTCGGCGGCTTGGCGGCCGCGCGGACGCCAGGCGGCAACGACGCTGCATGGGTCGACGACCGCCCCGGCGCTGAACCGAAGCGTTCGCCGCTCGCGAGTGCGGCCGGCGGAGCGATGCTGATGTTCGGCGCCCGCATGGCCGACGGCTGCACCAGTGGACATGGGCTGTCAGGCACCGCGCAGGGTGCGGGGTCGAGCTGGTTGTTCACGCCACTGATGTTCGGGGTCGGATCGGTGCTGGCGCGGCTTGCACGCAGCGCAAGGCGCCAGGGCGGGGAGGTCTGATGGCCGAGATGAACGAGAGCACGCGTAACGCGCTTGGCCTGGCGACCGGCATCATATTCGGCGCGCTGCTGCAGCGCGGCGGGCTGGCAGATTCGCGGACGATTGTTGGCCAGTTGACCGGCGACGATGCACGCGTCGCGAAGACGATGGGCACGGCCGTCGCGGTCGGCGCGCTTGGCCACCGCTGGCTGCACCGGCGCGGGCTGACGACCCACGAGCCGAAGCCGATGAACCCGGTGGGCCTCGTCGGCGGCGCGGTTCTGTTCGGGGCCGGGATGGCGCTGTCCGGCTACTGCCCGGGCACAGCGGCAGCGGCCGCGGGCAGCGGGCGCCGGGAAGGGGTGTGGGCAATGGCCGGCATGCTGGCCGCGGCTACAGTTTTCGTCGCCACCTATCCCCGACTGGAGAAGGCGCTCGAGGCCGGGACCCTCGGGCGGGTGACACTGGCGGGTGTGACCTCCGCACGGACCGTTACGCCACTGCTGGACGTTGTTGTTCGCCCCCGCGCAGCTGACGTCCCTGTCAACCCGGTTTCTTGACGCGTGGTCCATCGAGCGCTGGTACCCGCGGCCAGCGGCTCGGCCACACTGAACTGGTCCATGTCGCGCGTGTCGTCGTGGTCAATCGAGAACCAGGTCAAGTGCCGCAGGTTGCAGTTTTTATGAACTGCGCTACATCGCGCATGGAGTTGCCACGGCATCGTCGGGCCGTTCTCCAGGGTATCGCGCCCGAGCATGTTGAGTTGTCCTGAGGTCCAACCCGAGTTTCCATCGAATTTTGACCCACACAAGCCAGGTAGACAGTTTCCACGGCGCAGTATCGCGCTTGCCGAAGCTGCCCCGCCTTGGGTACTTGGCTCTCTCTCGTGATTCGCGAGTGTTTCATCTGTGTTGCGAGTCAGGCCAGCAGGCTTAGAAATCCCAGGGACGGACACCTGAGCTCGCAGTGCCCGCCGTCTGATGCCATGAATGTCGCCTCATCTATTATTCCCGATTTCCCCCGGCTTCAGGGTAAGCAGGGCAATGCCTACCATAGCCCTCAAGCAAATGCGGCTTGATGCCGTGCTTGGTCCAAATGCGGGCCACCGTCATGTGCGAGATGTCACCACCCAACTCGGCAGCCAGTTTGCGCGAGGACCAATGTGTGGAGCCGTCAGCAGGTTTGTGTTTGGTGGTGCGCGCCAGCACCCGAGCTTCCAGGCGATCTGTCACTTTGTACGGCTCACGCCCGGCGTGGCGAGCAAACAGGCCCGCCAAGCGGTCACTGGCGAAGCGTTTGCTCCACCGGTCAATGTAGCTGTCGCTGCAGTCCAGCTTGACGCGAATCTCAGCCCAGGTAAGGCCATCGGCCTGTAACAGATAAAAGAGAGTCTGCTTTTGCCTGAGTAGACCGCTTCCGATTCAATCGTTACAGTCCACTAGGTTGGCAAGCGACCGTCATTGAACGAGTCGCCGCTTTCGTTCGTGAAGTGGGGCTGGCGCGGTGGGAGGGGTTTGCCATGCACTCCGCGTTTCGAAACGCATGCGTGCGTAGGACCGCGCCGACTCTGCAATCGGGCCCGTCTTACGCCGTGCCGGGGACGCCCCGGGCATACTGACGACCTCAACCTCATCTGTGCGCCATGCCCAAAACCCAGACCCACATTGCCCTGACCGAAACCGCACATAGCGCCACGGCGGGCGCGGAACTTGGACAAGCCATTCGCGCCGCATTTAACGGCGCGCCTGCCGATGCAGTGATCGTATTTGCCTCGGCACAGCACGACTACGATGCGCTTCTTCAGGGGCTTGCGAACGAAGCCGGAACACATTTGATCGCGGGTTCTTCGTCGGCCGGGGAATTCACTCATAGCGGCCGGGGCGAGGGCCAAGTGTCTGCGTTGGGCATCCGCAATTCGGACATGAAATTCGCCGTCGGCTTGGGCCAGGGCGTGAGCGAAAACGCACAAACAGCGGCGCACCAGTTGTTGGAAGGATTTCGCGGTATTGGTTCGTCCGGCCCTAACCATCACAGTGCTCTGGTGATGACGGATGCGCTGGCGGGCCACGCGGATGCACTCGTCGAAGAACTTACGCTTCGAACCCAGGGCGATTACCGATTTTTTGGCGGCGGAGCGGGTGACGATGGCCAGTTTCACGCCACCCACGTATTCGCCGGAACCCGGTCGTACAACAATGCTGTTTCGGCGCTAGAGATATTGTCTACAAAGCCCATTGGAATCGGTGTGTCGCATGGATGGGAGCCCGCCAGCGACGGCATGCGGGTCACGGAGGCGCAGGGAACGCGCTTGATCGGCCTGAACGGGGGCCCCGCACTCGAAGCGATCCGGGAATACGCTCGCAACACGGGTCAGGAATTGGACACCTCCGACCCACTCCCCTTTTTCCTCCACAATGTCCTGGGAATCCGCTCAGCCGAAGGCTATCGGTTGCGCGTGCCACTGTCCATTGGCGAGAACGGCTCGATTCATTGCGCGGCCGCTGTACCTGAGGGCTCCGTTGTGCACATCATGAAAACGGATGCCCAGTCGGCCGTGCGAGCTGCACAGCAGGCCACTGAAGCTGCCCTGCGTGCGCTCGCGGGAAATAAACCAGCGGCGGCTCTCGTTTTTGACTGTGTGGCGACGCGCTTGCGCCTCGGACGGGCATTTGAGAACGAATTGCAGGCGTGTGCAAAGCTGCTGGAGCCTGCGGGTTTCGTAGGGTGCAATACCTATGGGCAGATCGCGCGGGCCGAAGGGCAATTCGGCGGCTTTCACAACTGCACGGCGGTTGTCTGCGTGCTGCCCGAGTGACGCCGATGCCGCATTCGCCGCGGCCGTTGATAGACGCGTTAGCCAGCGAAACCGGACGTGAGCAAGCCGCGCAGGCGCTCGCCAACGTGATTGGCGCGAAACACTTGCTTCTTCTCGTGAAGGACCCGGAACTGGGCGTTCTCCTGCCCGCGCCGGGAATGCGCAAAACGCATGTCGCGGGACCCTCCTGGCGGACCTTTCTCCAGCGCTGCCTGCAAGAGGTTCGACTGGAGGGAAGCGTCGAACTCGAAGGCCGTGACTGGCATGCGAATGCGTGCGTCGAAAGCGACTGCGCGTTCGTGCTTTTATGCGACACCCCCTCCCCATTTCCGCATGACCTGCTCGAGAGTTTGCCGCTTCTTGCAGCAGTTCTGTGCGCGCAGCAAGCTTTAGGAATCGGCAACGCCACTGCGGCTGACGCGCGAGACGCTGCGGCGCGCGCGCACCAACTCGCAACGGCACTCGATACGGCGCGAGCCTCAGCGGCGGAGCTGAATCGGCAACTGCGGCTGGAGCACCAGCAAAAGGACGAATTCCTTGCCATGCTCGCCCACGAGCTGCGTAACCCGCTTGCCCCCATCGTCACCGCCATCGAAGTGCTCAAGCGGACGGGAGCGCAAGACGCGGATTGCCGTGATCGCCAGCTGGCGGTGATGGGCCGGCAGATGCAGCAGGTGACACATCTTGTGGATGACCTACTGGACATCTCGCGAGTGAGCCGCGGCCTGATCGAGTTGCGTCACGAGGTCCTGTCGATTCAGGAGGTGGTCGCCGCGGCGGTAGAGGCCAGCCGACCGCTCATCGACAGCCGGCGACACAACTTTCGGTTGGCTTGTGCTGTAGGGGACCTGCATGTGAGTGGCGATCGCGTACGGCTGACCCAAGTGTTTTCGAATCTCCTGAACAACGCCGCGAAGTACACGGATCCCGGTGGAGATATCGTTGTACATGTGGATGGCACGGCTGGTAATGTCGAAGTGCGCGTGTGCGACAACGGGCTGGGTATTCCGCCGGAGATGTTGAAGGCGGTCTTCGTCCTGTTTACGCAAGTGCCCGGGTCTCTTGACCGGGCGCCGGGTGGACTCGGTATCGGCCTCACGCTCGTCAGGACGCTGATTGAACTGCACGGAGGCCGTGTGGAGGCGCGCAGTGAAGGTGTGGGTCGCGGCAGCGCGTTTGTTGTGGCGCTGCCCCTTGTTGAGGGTGAGCGGCCCGCAGCGGTGGGCAATGAAGCGCCAAGCGGAGCAAGTTCTGTCGCCGAAATTTTGGTTGTAGACGACAACGTGGATGCTGCCGAGACGCTGGCGGAAGTCCTGCGTCTGATGGGCGCGCGCGTGAGCGTAGCGTATGACGGGGCGCAGGCGCTGGCGCTGGGTACGCGAGACCCGCACCCTGAATTGGTCTTCCTGGACATCGGCCTTCCAGGAATGGATGGCTACGAAACGGCCCGGGAATGGCGCCGGCGCTTCGGCTCGAAAGCCAGATTGTTCGCACTCACTGGCTATGGCAGCGCCAACGACCGGCGTCGCAGCGCCCAGGCGGGGTTCGACGGGCACCTCGTGAAACCGGTGACAATTGAGCTTATAGAGACGCTGCTCTGTAAAGCATAAATGTTCTACAGACAATTCCGACATCACTTCAAATCGCGGGTTGTTCAGGAGCGCACCCAGCCACCGTCACTGAACTCGCTTGCTGCGAGCCATCTTGTTGTCCGCACCACCCGCCTCAGCGGGCAACGTAACGAGGTTTTGGCATAAGCTGACGTGCAAGCTTGCCGGAGCCTCGGACAAGTCGACGTCGTAGGGAGCCCGACGCCCTCATGACCACCGCACATAGAGAATTCATTTTGGCCAACTCATCCGCCCCAGACATTTCCTTCCTGCAGGGCAGGGGAGAGTTGGGCGCGCTGATGCGCGCGCACGACTGGTCGGCCACGCCTGTCGGGATGCCCCACACTTGGCCGGCAAGTCTCAAGGCGCTTGCAGCAGCACACAACTCGCATCGCAACCTGACGCGTTGCCGTAGTTTTCGAGGTGCATCACTTTCGCGGCGTTCAGCGTGACGGCGGCAAAACACGGGCGAATGCCTTTCTAGCTGGTCATCTGGGCCACATCCAGGCCCATGTGCGCGACTTGTCAGCAGGTCAAGCACGGACGATTGGTGCTACTAAAGTAATAGCTGGTTGCGCCCGTGTTTATTGGGCTGGCGGCCTATTTCGTTCCAAAGATGCGGTCACCCGCATCCCCCAGGCCGGGCAGGATGTAGCCGTGTTCGTCGAGCTGGCGGTCTATGGCCGCGGTGTAGATGTCCACGTCGGGGTGGGCCTTCTGCATGGCGGCAATCCCTTCGGGGCAGGTCAGCAGGCAGACGAACTTGATGGACTTGGGCTTGAGCTTTTTGAGCCGGGTCACGGCGGCAATGGCGGAGTTGCCGGTGGCCAGCATGGGGTCGACGATCACGATGTCGCGCTCTTCCATTTCCTGCGGCATCTTGAAGTAGTACTCCACCGGCTCCAGGGTTATCGGGTCGCGGTACAGCCCGACGTGCCCGACGCGGGCGCCCGGCACCACGTTGAGCATGCCCTCCAGGATGCCGTTGCCGGCACGCAGGATGGACACAAACACCAGCTTCTTGCCGTCGATCATGGTGCCGGTGGTGGTTTCCAGCGGGGTCTCGATTTCGACGTCCTGCACCGGCATGTCACGGGTGACTTCATAGGCCATCAGGCTGCTGAGCTCGTTGAGCAGGGTGCGAAAGGTGTTGGTGGAAGCGTCCTTGCGGCGCATCAGGGTCAGCTTGTGCTGCACCAGCGGGTGGTCGATCAGGTGAACCTTGCTCATAAATATCTTTGCTTTACTGGTTGGTTGAAAGGTTCAGCGCTTCTTGCCGCCGAAGATGGTGCCCAGCGCGCCCCGCAGTACCTGCCGCGCCATCATGCGTGCTTCGGCCTTGAGCACGGACTGCACCATGCCGTCGCGCTGGCCCCCGCGCGGACCCTTGGAGCCGAACAGCACGTCGCTCAGGCCGCCCATGAAACCGCCGGAAGCTTCGGTGGCCTTGGCGGTTTCGGCCTGCAAGGCTTCGGTGCGGGCCTTCAATATTTCGTAGGCTGATTCGCTGTCGATGGCTTTTTCATACACGCCTGCCACCAGCGAGCTCTGCAGCAGGGCCTGGCGCTGCTGCGGCGTGATCGGGCCGATCTGGCTGCCCGGCGGCAGCACATAGGCGCGCTCGGTGACGCTGGGGCGGCCCTTGCTGTCGAGAAAACTCACCAGCGCCTCGCCGACCGCCAGTTCGGTGATGGCGGTTTCAATGTCCAGGCCGGGCTTTTGCCGCATGGTCTGTGCGGTGGCCTTGACGGCTTTCTGGTCGCGCGGGGTGTAGGCGCGCAGCGCGTGCTGCACCCGGTTGCCGAGCTGGGCCAACACCGAGTCAGGAATGTCCAGCGGGTTCTGCGTGACGAAATAAACGCCGACGCCCTTGGAGCGCACCAGGCGCACGACCAGCTCGATGCGGTCGATCAGGACCTTGGGCGCTTCGTCGAACAGCAGATGCGCCTCGTCGAAGAAAAACACCAGCTTTGGTTTGTCGGGGTCGCCGATCTCGGGCAGCTGCTCGAACAGCTCGGACAGCATCCAGAGCAGAAAGGTCGCGTACAGGCGCGGCGAGTTCATGAGTTTGTCGGCGGCCAGGATGTTGATGACGCCCTTGCCATCCACGGTCTGCATGAAGTCGCTGATGTTGAGCATGGGCTCGCCGAAGAACTTGTCGCCGCCCTGGGTTTCGATCTGCATCAGCCCGCGCTGGATGGCGCCCACGCTGGCGGCGCTGATGTTGCCGTACTCGGTGGTGAACTTGCTGGCGTTGTCGCCCACGTGCTGCAGCATGGCGCGCAGGTCTTTCAGGTTCAGCAGCAGCATGCCCGCGTCGTCGGCGATCTTGAAGACGAGGTTGATCACGCCGGCCTGGGTCTCGTTCAGGCCGAGCATGCGGCCCAGCAGCAGCGGCCCCATGTCGGACACGGTGGCGCGCACCGGGTGGCCCTGCTCGCCGAACACATCCCACAGCGTGGTGGGGCAGGCCAGGGGCACGGGCTTGTCGATGCCGCGCTCCTTGAGCACGGCCGCCATTTTTTCGCCGATGTTGCCGGCCTGGCTGATGCCGGCCAGGTCGCCCTTGACGTCGGCCATGAAGACCGGCACGCCGATTTTCGAGAAATTTTCGGCCAGGGCTTGCAGCGTCACCGTCTTGCCGGTGCCGGTGGCGCCGGTGATCAGGCCATGGCGGTTGGCCAGCCCGGGAAGCAGCTCACAGTGGGTGGAAGCATTCCTGGCAATCAAAAACGGCTCGGCCATGGCGGGTCCTGTAGGTGAAAAAGTAAAATGCGCTTTGTAGATTAAATCAATTCCAAAGGATTTCCGTGGCTGGTCACAGTAAATGGGCGAATATTCAGCACCGCAAGGGTCGCCAGGACGAGAAGCGCCAGCGTATCTGGACCCGTGTCATGCGCGAAATCATGGTTGCGGCTCGCATGGGGGGCGGCGACCTGGGCACCAATCCGCGGCTGCGGCTGGCGGTGGACAAGGCCAAGGCGGCCAACATGCCCAACGAAAACGTCAAATACGGCATTGCCAAGGCCACCGGCAGCCTGGAAGGCGTGCATTACGAGGAAGTCCGGTATGAGGGCTACGGCATAGGCGGCGCGGCCATCATCGTGGACTGCATGACCGACAACAAGGTGCGCACCGTGGCCGAGGTGCGCCACGCCTTTTCCAAACACGGCGGCAACATGGGCACCGAGGGCTCGGTGGCTTTCCAGTTCAAGCATTGCGGCCAGCTGATTTTTGCCCCGGGCAGCGACGAAGACAAGATCATGGAAGTGGCGCTGGAGGCCGGCGCCGACGACGTGATCACCGACGAGGACGGCGTCATCGAGGTGCTGACGCCCTACACCGCGTTCGAAGCCGTCAAGAACGCCCTTGAAGCGGCCGGCCTGGTGCACGAAGTGGCCGAAGTGACCATGCGCGCCGACAACACCATCGAGCTCACGGGTGCCGAGGGCCAGAAGATGCAGAAACTGCTGGACGTGCTGGAAGACCTGGACGACACGCAGGACGTCTTCCACAACGCCGCCATTTCAGAATAAACATCAAACCATGAAAGTTTCCGCATGAAAGTTCTAGTGGTCGGCGGCGGTGGCCGTGAACATGCGCTGGCCTGGAAGCTGGCGCAGTCCCCCAAGGTGCAGGCGGTGTACGTCGCCCCGGGCAACGGGGGCACCGCGCTGGACCCTCGCCTTGAGAACATCAATATCACGGATGTGCAAGAACTGCGGGCGTGGGCAGCTACAGAAAAGATAGCACTGACGGTGGTCGGACCGGAGCAGCCACTTGCGGCCGGCATCGTCGACGAGTTCCGTGTGCACGGTCTGCGGGTGTTCGGCCCGACCAAGGCCGCCGCGCAACTGGAAAGCTCGAAAGCCTTTTCCAAGGCCTTCATGAAGCGCCACGGCATCCCGACGGCCGAGTACGAGACCTTCACCGACGCCACGGCGGCCCATGCCTATGTCGACGAAAAAGGCGCGCCGATTGTGGTCAAGGCCGATGGCCTGGCCGCCGGCAAGGGCGTGGTGGTGGCCATGAGCCTGCACGAGGCGCACGAAGCCATCGAGTTCATGCTGGCGCCCGACCCGAGCTTCAACCCGCTGGGCGTGACGCACAACGCCGGCGGCGCGCGTGTCGTGATCGAGGAGTTTTTGCAGGGCGAGGAAGCCAGTTTCATCGTGATGTGCGACGGTAAAAACGTGGCCGCCATGGCCACCAGCCAGGACCACAAACGCCTGCTGGACGCCGACCAGGGCCCCAACACCGGCGGCATGGGCGCGTATTCGCCAGCGCCGGTGGTCACGCCCACGGTGCACGCGCGGGCCATGCGCGAGATCATCCTGCCGACCATCAAGGGCATGGAAAAAGACGGCATTCCCTTCACCGGCTTCCTGTATGCCGGCCTGATGATCTCCGCCGACGGCAAGGTCAAGACGCTGGAATTCAACTGCCGCATGGGCGACCCCGAGACCCAGCCCATCATGATGCGGCTCAAGTCCGACCTGTTCGAGGTCATGCTGGCGGCCACCGCGGGCAAGCTCGACGAGGTGGAGCTGGAATGGGACCGCCGCGTGGCGCTGGGCGTGGTCATGGCCGCGCACGGCTACCCGCTACAGCCCCGCAAGGGCGATCTGATCACCGGCCTGCCGGTGGTGCATCCGTCCGGGGCGCCTGAAGACGTGGTGGTGTTCCACGCCGGAACCGCCACGGCCGCGGGTGGCGTCAAGGCCGGCGTGGTGACCTCCGGCGGCCGTGTGTTGTGTGTCACGGCGCTGGCGAGTTCCGTGCGTGAGGCCCAGCACCTGGCCTACGAGGCGACGCAGGCGATTCATTTCGACGGCGCCCAGTACCGCAGGGACATCGGATTTCGGGCCATCAAGTCCTGATGGGCATGGATTTCCAGCCGCCGCATCCCGTGCAGTTTCAGGGCAGCGGTCTGGCCAGGGCGCTGGTGCGGGCCCTCGGCTGGCGCGTGGATTTTGCAGGCCTGCCGACGCTGCAGGGCGTGATTGTGGTCTACCCGCACACCTCGAACTGGGACTTCCCCGTCGCCGTGCTGCTGAAGTGGGCGGTCGGCATTCCGGTGCAGTTCTGGGGCAAGGACACGCTGTTTCGGATTCCGCTGTTCGGCACGTGGCTGCGCTGGCTGGGCGGCGTGCCCGTCAGGCGCTCTGCCCCGCAGGGCGTGGTCGGGCAGATGACGGCCATGATGAAACAGAAAAAGGCCGACGGGGAATATTTCTGGTTGGCGCTGTCGCCGGAAGGAACACGCCGGCTCACCGCGGGCTGGCGCAGCGGGTTTTACCGGCTGGCGTTGGAGGCTGGTGTGCCGGTGGGCCTGGCCGGACTCGACTATTCACGCAAACGCCTGGTCTTTCGCGATTTTCTTCGGCTGACCGGCGATGAAGACCGCGACCTGGAATACATGGCCGGGGCCCTGCAGGATTTCCACGGCTTTCGGACCGGCGCTGCCGCCCCCGTGCGTTTGATCAATTCAGGCCTGTCCCAGGCCGATACCATCGTGAAATGACCCCCATGACCGATTCTTCCCATGTCCGCAGCTACTTGCTGGAGTTGCAGGAGCGCATCATCAGCACCGTCGCCGCAATCGATGGCCAGCCCTTTGTGGCCGACCACTGGCACAAGGAACCCGGCGAAACCCTGCAGGGCAACGGCATCACCCGTATCCTGGAGCAGGGCGGGGTGTTTGAGCGCGCCGGCTGCGGGTTTTCGCATGTGCGTGGCCCCAAGTTGCCGCCCTCGGCCACGCAACACCGGCCCGAGCTGTCCGGTGCGCCTTTCGAGGCCATGGGTGTGTCGCTGGTGTTTCACCCGCGCAACCCCTATGTGCCCACCGTGCACATGAATGTGCGCATGCTGGCGGCAACGCCGGCCTCGGGCCCGACAGCCTACTGGTTCGGCGGCGGCATGGATTTGACGCCGTATTACGGCTTTGACGAGGATGCCGTGCACTTCCACCAGACCTGCAAGGACGCCCTGGGCCCGTTTGGTGAGGACAAGTACCCGCGCTTCAAGACCTGGTGTGACGAGTATTTCTACCTCAAGCACCGCGATGAGCAGCGCGGCATAGGCGGCGTGTTTTTCGACGATTTCCAGGAACTGGGCTTCGAGGGTAGTCTGGCCATGATGCGTTCGGTCGGCGACGCCTTCCTGGCCGCCTACCTGCCCATTGTCGAACGGCGCAAGGACATGGCTTACGGCGAGCGCGAGCGCGATTTCCAGCTCTACCGCCGCGGCCGTTATGTGGAGTTCAACCTGGTCTGGGACCGCGGCACCCACTTTGGCCTGCAGTCAGGCGGGCGCACCGAGTCCATCCTGATGTCGATGCCGCCGCTGGCGGCCTGGTCCTACCAGCGCCCCGTCGAGACCGGCTCGCCCGAGGCGCGGCTGTCCACCGAGTTTCTGGTCAGGCGGGACTGGCTTTGAGTGCTGTGCCGTCAACGGGCGCAAGACGTATCGGCATTTTTGGCGGCGCGTTTGACCCGCCGCACTTGGCCCATGTGGCCCTGGCGAAGGCTGCGACGGCGCAGCTCGCGCTCGATGCCCTGCACATCATTCCGACCGGCCAGGCCTGGCACAAGACCCGGGCGCTCAGCGCCCCCGAACACCGGCTGGCCATGGCCCGGCTTGCATTTGCCGGGCTGGACCGGGTGGTGGTCGACGACCGGGAAATCCGGCGTGCCGGCCCCAGCTTCACCATCGACACGCTGGAGGCCCTGCAGGCCGAAAACCCCGGCGCCCAGCTCTACCTGGTCATTGGAAACGACCAGTTCGCCGCCCTCAAGACATGGCACCGATGGCAGGCGGTTCTGGAAATAGCTATAATTTGTATAGCAAACCGCGCCGGTTCGACAAGCACTGGTGCCGGTTTTGACCCTGAAAATCAGGCCAGGCACGCGGTTTTGACCCTGAAAATGCCCCTGATGCCCGTCAGTGCCACCGACATCCGGCGGCAAATCAGTTCAGGCAGCGCCAGCCCACCGGGCTGGACCCCCTTGGTTCCGGAGCCGGTTGCGCGTTATATTGAGCGCCATCATCTCTACATTTCCCCGTAATTCCCGTCAACTCACTCATTGAAGCAAACCACTGCATGACTTCCAACCCTGCCAACACCGCCAGCACCGCTGCGAAAAAAGACGTCCAGAAACTGCAGCGAGCCATCATTGATGGGCTGGAGGATGTGAAGGCGGCAGACATCCAGGTGTTCGACACGGAGCACATCACCTCGCTGTTCGAGCGCGTGATCATCGCCTCGGGCAGTTCCAACCGGCAGACCAAGGCGCTGGCCGCCAGTGTCCGTGATGCCGTGCGCGACGCCGGTTTTGCCAAGCCGCGCATCGAGGGCGAGGAAAACGGCGAGTGGATCATTGTGGATTGCGGGGCCGCCGTGGCGCACATCATGCAGCCGACGATCCGCCAGTATTACCACCTCGAAGAGTTGTGGGGCGACAAACCCGTCAAGCTCAAGCTGGGCGCACCTGCACCGCTGGTGAAGGCGTCCAAGCCCGAAGTCGAGGAAGCGCCCAAGCCCGCCAGGTCACGTGCTGGTGCGAAATCGTCGGGCAAGGCTGCTGCCAAACCCGCCGCCAGAAAAGTGGTTGCCCGGACCGATGACGGCACTTACGTGGGCCGCGTCGGCAAGATGACCGACTGGACCGCCAAGCGCAATGCCGCCGCACCGGCTGCGGAGCCTGCGGCCAAGCCCGTCAAGGCGGCTGCCAAAACGGCGGTGAAAAAGGCGCCCGCGAAAACACCCATCGTCAAGATTCCTGTCGCCAAAAAAGTCGCGGCGAAGAAAACAGTTGCAAAAGCAGCAGCCAAGACGGCTGCCAGGAAACCCGCTGCGAAGAAAACCACGACCCGGAGCAAATGAGGCTGACGATTGTCGCCGTCGGGCAGAAAGTGCCCGACTGGGCGCAAACAGCCTACGACGACTACGCCAAGCGTTTTCCGTCGGAACTGCGTGTCGAACTCAAGGCCGTCAAGACCGAGCCGCGCGCCTCCAAAACCCTGGACACCCTGCTGGCGGCTGAACGCCAGCGCATCGAAGGCGTGATTCCCAAGGGGACCCGCATCGTCGCGCTGGACGAACGCGGCACCGCGATGACCACGGTGGCGCTGGCCGAGAAGCTAAAGAGCTGGCAGCGCGAAGGCGATGACGTGGCCATCGTCATCGGCGGCCCGGACGGGCTGGACCCCGCGTTCAAACAGGCCGCCCACGAGCGCCTGCGCCTGTCGGACCTGACCCTGCCGCATGCCATGGTGCGTGTGCTGCTGATCGAGCAGCTCTACCGCGCCTGGAGCATCACGGTCAACCATCCCTATCATCGGGAATGAAGCCCCCACGTTCGTTCACTGCGTGTAACTCTCTGCCCCCCGAGGGGGCCGCTGCGCCTGCGGTCCGGCGAAGCCGGGCCCGCGGCCCCTGCTGGGCTGAATCGGGGATGTGGCTTGCCTCAGGACTTCAAACATGACCGACTTCATTTACCTGGCGTCCCAAAGTCCGCGCCGCCGCCAGTTGCTGGAGCAACTGGGCGTGTCCTGCGAACTGCTGCTGCCCGGCGCGGAGGAAGACAGCGAGGCGATTGAAGTGGTGCTGGCTGGCGAGGCGCCGACCGGTTATGTCCAGCGCGTTACGCAGCTCAAGCTCGACGCCGCCGTGACTCGCCTGAAACAACGCGGTTTGCCGCCGGCACCGATTTTGTGTTCGGACACCACGGTGGCGATGGGGCGCCGTATCTATGGCAAACCTGACGATGCCGCCCATGCCGAAAGCATGCTGGCTGAACTGGCCGGGCACACGCACCGGGTGCTGACGGCCGTGGCGGTGCAGCATGGCCGCAAGCGGGTTCAGGCGCTGAGCGTGTCGCGGGTGACCTTTGCGCCCATGAGCCGGGCCCAGATCCGCGCCTACGTCGCCACGGGTGAGCCGCTGGGCAAGGCCGGCGCCTATGCCATCCAGGGCAAGGTGGCTATGTTCATCTCGCACATGAGCGGCAGTTATTCCGGCATCATGGGCCTGCCGCTGCATGAAACCGCGCTGCTGCTGCAAGCTGCAGGCCTGAAAATATAAAAAAGCGCGCCACAAGAAAGCACCATGCAACAAGACATCCTGATCAACTGGTCGCCCCAGGAAACCCGTGTGGCCATGGTCGAGTACGGGGCGGTGCAGGAGCTGCATGTCGAGCGCACGCTGGAGCGCGGCCTGGTCGGCAATGTCTACCTCGGCAAGGTCGTCCGGGTGCTGCCGGGCATGCAGTCGGCTTTCATCGACATCGGCCTGGAACGGGCCGCGTTTTTGCATGTGGCGGATTTGATGAGCAGCATCAACAGCCGGCATGCCGATGCCGACAGCGCGGCGACGCCTGCGGCAGTACTGCAGCCGATTGAAAAACAGCTGTTTGTAGGCCAGTCGCTGATGGTGCAGGTGCTCAAGGAACCGATTGGCACCAAGGGCGCGAGGCTGACCGCGCAGGTCAGCATCGCCGGCCGGCTGCTGGTGTTTTTGCCGCAGGACAATCACATCGGCGTGTCGCAGAAGATCCCTGCCGCACAACGCGAGGACTTGCGCCAGCGCCTGCAGGCCCTGACCGGCGACATGGGCGGCGGCTTCATCCTGCGCACCAATGGCGAGGATGCCACCGACGCGGAACTCGGCGAGGACATCGCCTACCTGCGCAAGACCTGGGCCCGCATCAAGGACGCCGCGCTGCGCTTGCCGCCAACCTCGGTGCTGCACCAGGACCTGAACCTGCTGCAGCGCGTGCTGCGCGACATGGTGGTGGAAACCACCCAGAGCATACGCATCGACTCACGCGAGCAGTTCGACAAGCTCAAGCTGTTCGCCACGGAGTTCATGCCGGCGACCCTGCAGCGGTTGCAGTTGCACAGCGGCGAGCGCCCGATTTTTGACCTCTTCAACATCGACGAGGAAATTGCCAAGGCGCTGGGCCGGCGGGTGGACCTGAAGTCGGGAGGCTACCTGATCATCGACCAGACCGAGGCGCTGACCACGGTAGACGTCAACACCGGTGGTTTTGTCGGTGCGCGCAATTTCGACGACACAATTTTCAAGACCAACCTGGAAGCCTCGCAGGCGATTGCGCGGCAACTGCGCCTGCGCAACCTGGGCGGCATTGTGATTGTCGATTTCATCGACATGCTGCGGGACAGCCACCGCGACGCGGTGCTGGCGGAGTTCCAGAAGCAGCTCGCGCGCGACCGCATCAAGACCAGCGTCAACGGCTTTTCGGCGCTGGGCCTGCTCGAGATGACGCGCAAGCGCACACGCGAGTCGCTGGCGCACCAGCTGTGCGAACCGTGCAACGCCTGCCAGGGCAAGGGCGTGGTCAAGACGGCGCGCAGCGTCGGCTACGACATCCTGCGGGAAATCCTGCGCGAGGCCCGCCAGTTCAATCCCCGGGAGTTCCGGGTGATTGCCTCGCCCAAGGTGATCGAGCTGTTTCTCGACGAGGAAAGCCAGCACCTGGCCGGCCTGAGCGACTTCATCGGCAAGCCGATTTCGCTGCAGTCCGAAGCCGCCATGGCGCAGGAACAGTACGATATCGTCCTGCTCTGAAGCACTGCCCCCGTCCTGCATGCCAGCCACGCCCGCCAGCCCCCAGCGACCGATACCGATTCTGGTCTACCACCAGATCAGCGAAGCGCCGCCCAAAGGTGCGCCTTTCCGCAGCCTCTACGTCTCGCCGGCCTCCTTTTCGCGCCAGATGGCCATGCTGAAGCTGCTCGGCTACCATGGGCTGTCGATGAGCGCGCTGTTGCCCTATCTGCGCGGTGAAAAAACCGGCAAGGTGGTGGGCATCACCTTTGACGATGGTTACCGCAACAACCTGACCCATGCACTGCCGGTGCTGCAGCGCCAGGGGTTTTCCTCGACCTGTTATGCCGTCAGCGGGCTGCTGGGCAAGACCAACGAATGGGACCAGGGCATCGGCATGGCGCAGGTGCCGCTGATGACAGCGGACGAGTTGCGCCTGTGGGTGGCCGGTGGCCAGGAGGTCGGATCACACACGCAAAACCACGCGCGTCTGCTGCAAAGCGACGACCCCACCGCGCTTCTTGACATGACCGGGGACAGGGCGGCACTCGAAGGACTGCTGGCCACCCCCGTGCGGCATTTTTGTTATCCCTTCGGTGAATACGCGCCGCAACACGTGGCCATGGCTCGCCAGGCCGGGTTCCAGACCGTCACCACGACGCAGCGCGGCCGCAGCTCCGCCCGGAACGACCTGATGGAGTTGCCGCGGGTGCCCGTCGTGCGTTCCACCAGCCTGCCGGTGTTCTGGCTCAAGGTTGCGACGGCCTACGAAGACCGGGACCGCACGTGAGCGACTCGCCCGTCCCGCTTGAGGCCCCGCGCAGGCTGCGTATTGCGGTGCTGAACCGCGTTTTTGACCCGGCCGGGGGTGGGGCAGAGCGTTATTCGATCGCACTGGTGGAACAGCTTGCACAGCGTCACGAGATACATGTGTTTGCGCAGCAGATCAGGCACCACGCGCCGGGCGTGACTTACCACCTCGTTTCCATGCCCCTGCGCAAACCGCGCTGGCTGAACCAACTCTGGTACGCCACCGCCACCTGGTGGGCCACACGCCGGGGTTTTGATGTAGTCCATTCCCATGAAAACACCTGGCAGGGCCAGGTGCAGACCGTGCACGTGTTGCCGGTGAAATACAACCTGTTTCATGGCCGGACCGGCTGGCGGCGCGTGCTGGCCTGGGCCAAGGTCTGGAGCAGCCCGCGCCTGCTGACCTACCTGGGGCTGGAGCGCCTGCGTGTCGCGGCCCGGGGCGGGCGCTGTGTGGTGGTGACGTCGGCCAGCCTGGGGGACACCCTGGCTGCGACCTACCCGGGCACGGCGGCGGTCACCACCGTCATCACGCCGGGGGTGGTGTTGCCCGCGGCCCCCACCGGCGCGCAGGAACAAAGTGCGGCCCGCGTGCAGCTGGGCCTGCCGCCCAGGGGACGTTGCCTGCTGCTTGTCGGAAATGACTACCGAAAAAAAGGCCTGGGGACGCTGCTGCGGGTGCTGCGCGACCTGCCGGCGGACGTGGTGCTGGCGGTGGTAGGCAACCCGGGGCAAATCCCGGTCTTTGAACGTCAGGCGCAAGCGGAAGGTGTGGCCGGGCGCGTGTTTTTTCTCGGCTCGCTGCAGGACGTGGCGCCTGCGTACCGCGCGGCGGACTGCCTGGTGCACCCGACGCTGGAGGACACGTTTGCCATGGTGGTCCTGGAGGCCATGGCGCACGGCCTGCCGGTGGTGGTCAGCAGTGCGGCGTACTGCGGTATTTCCAGCCTGCTCAGCCATGGTGCCGATGCGCTGCTCCTGGACGATCCGCAGGATGCCGCGAAGCTGGCCGGCACCCTCAAGCAGGTACTCGGCGATGAGGCCTTGCGGCAGCAGTTGGGTAACCAGGCGAGGGCGTTTGCGAGCCGCTACCAGTGGCCGGCCATTGCGCGCCAGCAGGAAGTGGTGTATCTCGCAACGCTGGCCGCGGAGCAGCGCTGACAAGCTGCGTTCAGGCCTTCGGGCCTTCAGGCCACCAGCTTGAAGTGTTTGCGGCTGAAGTCCTGCCCGGTGAGCAGCTCGATTCTGCGCATCAGGTGGTATTTGTTTTCCTTCCGGGTAGGCTGGTAAGCCGGGTCGATCTGCAGGTCCTGCTCGGCACCCGTGAGCAGCCACGCCTGCACGGATTTCGGGTGGGTTCCCTTGAAAGCCTCCAGGGCGCGCGCATCGAACTGGCTGTACTTGATCTGCATGGTCGTTGAGTCTGCCCAGTACTTGCTGACCTGATCGAGCTTTTTCTGCATGTCTTCGTTGCGGCGAATCCAGCCATAGTGGTAGATGTGGGCGTTGGCCAGTGCCGCCTGCGGATTGCGCGGGCGCTTGTGCTCGGTGGTCACCAGCCAGTACTGGCCGTCGGGCGCGTAGGAACGGATGGTGTTCCTGATCAGCCGGCACTCGCGGCGGTACCAGCCCGGGCTGACCGAGACCCACTGCGCCGAGCCGTAAAAATGGTGGTAATCAAAGACCAGCGCTTCCACCGCCGGGTTGCCATGGTGCTTCTCGACGCTGGCGCGGATCGCGGCCAGGTCTTCCTCGTGGACCACCTCGTCACCCTCGAGGTAGAAGGCCCAGTCGCCGGTGCAGGAATACTGGGCAATCATTTTCTGCTGCGCGTAGACAAAGCCGCGGTCGGCCATGCGTTCGTTCCAGAGGGTTTCGATCACGCGGATTTTCGGGTCGCCGATGGCCAGCACGCGGGCCAGCGTCTCGTCGCTGCCGCGGCCCACCGCCACGACAAATTCGTCGACCAGCGGCAGCAGGGAGCGGATCGAGGCTTCAAACGGGAAGCCCAGCTCGACGCCGTTGCGGATGAAGGTAAAACCACTGATGGAAATTGTCATGAAAGTTGCGCCACGGGGGGACTTTGCGATAGATCGGCGTCGTACAGCCCGAGCTTGTAGAGGCGGGAATAGGGGCCGTCGCGTTCAATCAGTTCGGCGTGTGTGCCGGTTTCGATGATGCGGCCGGCATCCATCACGACGATGCGGCTGGCGTGCTGGACCGTGGAGAGGCGGTGTGCAATGACCAGCGTGGTGCGGTTGCGCATCAGCCGCTGCAGCGCTTCCTGCACCGCGCGTTCGGATTCCGTGTCCAGCGCCGAGGTGGCCTCGTCCAGAATCAGCACAGGCGCGTCCTTGTACAGGGCGCGGGCGATCGCCAGGCGCTGGCGCTGGCCGCCCGACAGCTGCGTGGCGTTGTGGCCCACCAGCGTGTCCATGCCCCGGGGCAGCTCGGCCACAAAACGCTCCAGGTTGGCAGCCTTCAGGCAGGCCAGCACCTTGTCCCTGTCCACCGCCATGCCCAGTGCCACATTGGCGGCCACGGTGTCGTTGAGCATCACCACGTGCTGGCTGACCAGCGCGAACTGGCCGCGCAATGAGTCGATCTGCCATTCACGCAGTTCGTGGCCGTCGAGCTCGATGCTTCCGGATGTGGGCTCGACAAAACGCGGCAGCAAATTGACCAGCGTGGTTTTGCCCGCGCCTGAAGCACCGACCAGGGCCACGGTTTCGCCGGGGGTGATGGTCAGGTTCAGTGCGTCCACCGCGGGCGCGCCATCGTCGCTGTAGGCCACACGCGCATTGATGAAACTGATTTTTCCTTCCGCCCGCGGTTTCGAAAAATCGCCGCCCGGTTCGTCGGGCGTTTTCTCCATCAGGTCCAGCCCGCGTTCCAGCGCCGCCAGGCCGCGTGTGATCGGGCTGGCGACCTCCGACAGGTGCTTGATCGGTGCAACCAGCATCAGCATGGCGGTCACAAAAGCCACAAACGAGCCGACGGACGTGGTGTCGGTGGAGCTTTGCAGCAGGGCGACCGAAATGACGGCCGACAGGGCGGCCGCCGCCAGCATCTGCGTGGCCGGGGTCATGGCGGCGGAGGCCACCACGGATTTCATGGAGAGGCGCCGCAAGGCATCGCTGAGCTGCGCAAAACGCGTGGCCTGGCTCTCCTGCGCCGCATGCAGCCGGACATCGCGGTGCGCCAGCACGTTTTCTTCCACCACGTAAGCCAGCGAGTCGGTGGCCGCCTGGCTGGCCTTGGTCAGGCGGTACAGGCGGCTGGAGAGCACACGCATGACCCAGGCAATGGCCGGAATCAGCAGCGTGACAATCAGGGTCAGCCGCCAGTTCAGGTACAGCAGGTAACTGGACAGCGCCAGCAGCGTCAGGGTGTCCCGGGCCAGGCCCATCAACGAGTTGACCAGCATGGACGAGCCGTTTTGCACCTCGTAGACCACGGTGTTGGCCAGGGCGCTGGCTGACTGGTTCGAAAAAAGGTCCAGGCGGGCCGTCATCAGCTTGCGGAACATGGCCTTGCGCAATTCCAGCAAGCCGATGTTGGTGACCTTGGCCAGCGCAATCTGCGCGAGAAAACCGGCGAAGCCGCGCACGCCGAACAGCAGCATCAGCGACACGGGAACCATCCAGATATCGATGCCCCCCTTGCGAAAACCCTTGTCCAGCAGGGGCTGCAGCAGGGCCGGCACCAGCGGTTCGGTGGCGGAAGCCACCACAGTGGCGCCAACGGCGATGGCCCAGGCGCTCGGTGACTGGCTGAAATAAGGCCAGATGCGGCGCAGACGCTGGCCGATGGGCGCCGGTGACACCGCCCCCGTGGCGGCAGCGGCGGTGGTCTGCTCGGGGCCGGTCGTCAAACCGGAACCTCGTCGTGGATACTGACCGGGGCAACCACGGCCAAGCCCATTTGCATCTGGCTGGCAGTCGCAGCCACCCCACCGGGAGCCGGGAGCGGGTCAGCAGTGACGGTGCGGGGAAGGGCAGCGATAGTTGGCATGGGCGCCGTATCAGGACCGTGAAGTGGGCAAGCCTGCATTATCGTGGAACAATTGGTGGCCAATTCCTACAAACACGCCTGCCAGCAGCGCCCACAATCAACGGCTTGTTTGCGGAGCGTTAAATGAGGGCGGCTGGTTTGCGAAATTCACCAACACCCGAGCGCCCATGACCCTGTCCGTCATCATCATCACGAAAAACGAAGAGGCCAATTTGCAGGCATGCCTGGAGTCTGTGCGGTTCGCCGACCAGTGGGTCGTGGTTGACAACGCCAGCACCGACAACACGCGCGCCATTGCCAGAGCCTTCGGGGCGGAAGTGACTGAAACCGCCCCCTGGCCCGGCTTTGGACCGCAAAAAAACCTCGCCCTGGGCCTGGCCACCCAGGAATGGGTGCTGTCCCTCGATGCGGATGAGCGGGTGACGCCCGAGCTGGCCGCCGAGATCCAGCAGGCGGTCCTCCATGGCGCGGCGGATGCCTTTGAAATTCCCCGCCTCACCCAGTTCTGCGGCCAGTGGATTCACCACTGCGGCTGGACACCGGACCCGGTGCTGCGCCTTTTCCGGCGCGGACAGGCCCGGTTCAGCGACGATCTGGTGCATGAGCGCGTGATCCTGAGCTCCGGCGCTGTTTCACGGCTGAACGCCAAGCTGTTGCACTACAGCTACCCGTCGCCCGCCCACTACTGGCGCAAGCTGGAGCAATACAGTCTGGCCTGGGCCACGCAGGCGCATGCGCGCGGCAGGTCCAGCTCCATGCCGAGGGCGGTAATATCGGGCGTGGTCGCTTTCGTCAAAAGCTATTTCTTTCGCCTCGGCATCCTCGATGGCAGCATGGGTTTTGCCGTGTGTGCCATGCAGGCCCAAGCCGCCTTCGGCAAGTACTTCACCCTGTATTGTTTGAACCAGAAAAATGCACCTCAAAAAACCTGACCCTTCTTCGATCCGAGGCCTTTCTGCAGGCCGTCGCAGTTTCATCGCAGGCCTGACCGGCAGTCTGGGCGCCCTGGCGGTACAACCCGCCTGGGCCCAGTTCCGGGTCGAGGTGTCGGGCGTCGGCCTGACCCAGTTGCCGATTGCCATTGCCGGCTTTCGCGGCGATGCGCAGTCGCCGCAGAAAATCGCCGCCATTGTGCAGGCCGACCTGGAGCGAAGCGGCCAGTTCCGCGCGGTCGATACCGCCGGCCAGAATCTGGACGAAAATTCCCGGCCCGACCTGTCGGTGTGGCGCCAGCGCGCTGCCGATTCGCTGCTGACCGGCAGCGTGACGCGTCTGGCCGATGGCCGCTTCGACGTTCGCTGCCGTCTTTGGGACGTGGTGCGCGGGCAGGACCTCGGCGGGCAAAGCTACGTGATACCGCAGGGCGACCTGCGCCTGTCGGCCCACCGCATCGCCGACTTTGTCTATGAAAAACTGACCGGCGAGAAAGGTGTTTTCTCCACCCGCATCGCCTATGTGACCAAGGTCGGCCCGCGCTACAACCTGTGGGTGGCCGACTCCGACGGCGAAGGCGCCCAGTCGGCGCTGACCAGCCCCGAGCCGATCATTTCCCCGGCGTGGTCGCCCAACGGCGCGCAGCTGGCGTATGTGTCGTTTGAATCGCGCAAGCCGGTGATTTATGCCCATGACGTGGCTTCGGGAAAACGCCGCCTGCTGGCGAACTTCCG
Organism: Polaromonas sp.; assembly: GCF_029945925.1. Taxonomy (GTDB): domain Bacteria; phylum Pseudomonadota; class Gammaproteobacteria; order Burkholderiales; family Burkholderiaceae_C; genus Polaromonas. The sequence continues at coordinate 21,792 of NZ_JAQSDN010000008.1, forward strand.
CGGCTCCAACAGCGCGCCGGCATGGGCGCCGAACGGCAACCAGCTGGTCGCGACGCTGAGCCGCGATGGCGGCTCGCAGCTGTATGCCATCCCGGCAACAGGCGGGGAGGCGCGCCGCTTGACCCAATCGGCCAGCATCGACACCGAGCCGGCGTTTTCACCGGACGGGAAATATGTCTATTTCGTGAGCGACCGCGGCGGCTCGCCGCAGATCTACCGCATGGGTGCCGGCGGCGGCAATGTCGAACGTGTCACCTTTACCGGGAGTTACAACATATCGCCGGCCTTGAGCCCGGATGGTCGCTGGCTGGCCTATATTTCACGCATAGGAGGCGCCTTCAAGCTGCACCTGATGGACCTTGGCAAGGGAACCGCCATCTCGATCACCGACACCAGCGCCGATGAAAGCCCGAGTTTTGCGCCGAACAGCCGGCTGATCGTGTATGCCACGCAGCAACAGGGTAGGGAAGCCCTGCTGACCACCACCCTGGACGGCAAGATCAAAGCCCGCCTGACCGGTGCCGCCGGAGACATACGTGAGCCTGACTGGGGACCTTTCCAGAGGTAACCAGCCACCTTGATCCCAACCCCTTTGATTTTTACGGAAAGTATCCACTCATGAAGCGCATCCTGATCTCACTCGCCTCCATCATCACCCTGAGCGCCGCACTGGTTGGCTGCAGCTCGGGCGTCAAACTCAATGAAGTGCCTGTCGAAAACCGGACCCCGGTCACCACGGCACCGGGAACCGGCGATGCAGCCGGCGTGACCGGCCGCGATGTAGCGCCGGTCCAGATCGGCGCCACCGATCCTTCGCTCGCCGGCCCGCCCGGTGCGGCCCGCGTGATCTACTTCGACTACGACAGCTTTGTCATCAAGCCGGAATTTCAGGCGACGGTGGAAGCCCATGCGCGTTTCCTCAGCGCCAACAAGGCACGCAAGCTGGTGATTGAAGGCAGCACCGATGAGCGCGGCGGCCGCGAGTACAACCTGGCATTGGGTCAGAAGCGCGCCGAGGCCGTGCGCCGCGCGTTGGGCCTGCTGGGCGCCACCGACGCGCAGGTCGAAGCGGTCAGCTTCGGCGAGGAAAAACCTGCCGTGACGGGCTCGGATGAAGAGTCGTACTCCAAAAATCGCCGCGCTGAATTCAACTACCGTTAAGCCGCAGCCATGACCTTGAAGAACTTCCGGACCTCGCTGGGGGCCGTGGCGTGCGCGCTGGCCTGCGCCATGGCTTTTAACGCCCATGCGGCCCTGTTCGAGGATGATGAAGCCCGCAAGGCAATTCTTGAATTGCGCCAGCGGCTCGATGCCACCACGACCGAGCTGCGCAAGTCCGGCGATGAAACCGCGCAGCTGCGCCGCAGCCTGCTCGAGCTGTCCAGCCAGATCGACCAGTTGCGTAGCGAACTGGCCAGAATGCGCGGGCAGGACGAGCAGTTTGCCCGCGAACTCGCCGAAGTCCAGCGCATGCAAAAGGACTTGTCACAGGGCGTGAATGACCGGCTCAGCCGGTTCGAACCGTCCAAGGTCAGTGTTGACGGCCGTGAGTTCGTGGCAGATCCGGCAGAAAAGCAGGAGTTCGAGGCTGCGCTGGCGGTGTTGCGCAAGGGTGAGTTCGCGCCGGCCCAGGCCGCCTTCACCAATTTTCTCAAGCGTTATCCCCAAAGCGGCTACAAGGCACCGGCGCTGTTCTGGCTCGGCAACGCCCAGTACGCGCTGCGCAATTACCGCGATGCCCTGGTCAATTTCCGCGCGCTGGTCGCCGCCGACCCCGAGCATGTGCGTGCCCCGGAAGCCGTGCTGGCCGTGGCCAACTGCCAGGTCGAGCTCAAGGACGTCAAGGGGGCGCAAAAGACGCTGGCAGACCTGATCAAGGCCTACCCGCAGTCGGAAGCCGCTTCGGTCGCCAAGGAACGCCTGGCCAGGCTCAAGTAGGCCCGCGTGGGCGACGGGGCAGCGCACTTCGTGCCCAGCCCCTAAAATCGGGCGATGGATATCTCCCAGCTCAACACACTCACCGCCCAGGTTCTCTGGGCGGCTTTCATTCTGGCGACGCTTTTCGGCGCTGTTGTCCAGCGCACCCACTTCTGCACCATGGGCGCCGTCAGCGACATCGTCAACATGGGGGACTGGACACGCATGCGCGTGTGGGGCATGGCCATCGGCGTGGCCATGATCGGCTTTTACGGCCTGGCCGCAGCCGGGCTGATCGACCCGGCCAAAGCAGTGTATGCCTCGAACCGTTTCATCTGGCTGTCCGCGCTGGTTGGCGGCCTGCTGTTCGGCTTTGGCATGGTGCTGGCTTCGGGCTGCGGCAGCAAGACACTGGTCCGCATTGGCGGCGGCAACCTCAAATCACTGGTGGTGTTTGTGGTCATGGCGGTGGCCGCATTTGCCACACTCAAGGGCATCACGGCGGTGCTGCGCGTGGCCACGGTAGACCGTGTGGCCATCGATTTTTCCGGCAACGCCGCCTTGTCCAACTGGGCGGCCGGTTTGCTCGGTGTGTCACCGGTGCTGGCCGGACTGGTGCTGGCCGGGGTGCTGGGCGGCGGCCTGATTGTCTGGGCGCTGGCCGGCCCGGAGTTTCTCCGCTTTGACAACCTGCTCGCCGGGCTCGGCATTGGCCTGCTGATTGCCGCCATGTGGTGGCTCAGCGGCCACATGGGTTATGTCGCAGAGCATCCGGAAACGCTGGAGGAGACGTTTCTGGTGACCAATTCCGGCCGCATGGAAGCCCTGAGTTTTGTGGCTCCGATGGCCTACACCATCGATTGGCTGATATTTTTCAGTGACAAGACCAAATTGTTGACGCTGGGCGTTGTGTCCGTGTTTGGCGTGGTCGTTGGCTCGGCGCTGTATTCCCTGCTGTCACGCAGCTTCCGCTGGGAAGGCTTTCGAAATACCGAAGACACCGCCAACCACCTGGTCGGGGCCGTGCTGATGGGGGTGGGCGGCGTGACCGCCATGGGTTGCACAATCGGGCAGGGCTTGTCCGGCATCTCCACGCTGAGCGCCACCAGCTTCGTCGCTGTCGCCGCCATCATCGCCGGCGCCGTGGCGGGTCTGAAATACCAGATCTGGCGGCTGGAGCGCAGCGCTTGATGAGCCTTCCCTGAATCACGACAGGCAACTTGCTACCGATCGCCCTGAGCTTGTCGAAGGGCTTCGACAGGCTCAGCCCTAACGTTGTGGTGTCATGAAATTTACGAAAACATCAATAGTGGCTCAATCCGTGAATGAAGTTGAAATGCCTGCCGACCTGGAACGTCGCTTCGGCGGGCTGGCGCGTCTGTATGGTGTGTCAGGTGCCCAGAAAATTCGCGCGGCCCATGTGGTGGTGGTGGGCCTGGGCGGCGTGGGTTCCTGGGCCGCCGAAGCCCTGGCGCGCAGCGGCGTGGCGAGCTTGATCCTGATTGACCTGGACCACATCGCCGAGTCCAACATCAACCGCCAGATCCACGCGCTCGACACCACACTGGGGCAGTCCAAGGTCCAGGCGATGCGCGAACGCATAACGCACATCCATCCGGGTTGTGCGGTGCATTGCATTGAAGAGTTTGTCGACGCCGCCAACTGGCCGGCGATTGCCGGGCTGGAGGCGCACGGCAACAGCGAAGTGTCGGTGATCGATGCCTGCGACCAGGTCCGGGCCAAAACCGCCATGGCCGCCTGGGCGATGCGCCACAAGATCAACTTCATCAGCGTCGGCGCAGCCGGCGGCAAGCGCCACGCGCACAAGGTCGACATCGAGGACCTGTCGCTGGTCACACACGACCCGCTGCTCGCGCAGCTGCGTTACCGCCTGCGCAAGGAGCAGGGCGCAGCGCGCAAGGGAAAATTCGGTGTGGCCTGCGTGTTCAGCCGCGAGGCGGTGATGCAGCCTGCGGCCCTGGTCCCTGGGGCTGACGCTGCACTGGATGCCTGTGACATCCAGGACGACGCGGCGAGCGATGGCAGCCTCAATTGCCATGGTTATGGATCGGTGGTCAGCGTGACATCGGCCTTCGGTTTCTGCGCTGCGGGTTGGGTGCTCAATAAAATTGCTGAGTAGTTTTTTAAAGAGCCAAAAAATGACGCTATAATTTGAGGCTGTTCTGCATCACGCAGTACAGACCAGGGAGAAATCCTTGGGGCCTTAGCTCAGTTGGTAGAGCAGCGGACTTTTAATCCGTTTGTCGTGGGTTCGACCCCCGCAGGCCCCACCAAATTTTAAAGCGCCTGACTGCAAAGTCAGGCGCTTTTTCTTTGCCTTGTGTTTGATCGGTACGTCGTTTCAAGTCGCCGGCACCATCCTGACGGCTTCATGGCCGGCAGCGAACATTCAGGCGGAGTAGCCCAGCAGAGGCACTTCCAATTGCGCCTGCTGCGCCACGCGAATGCAGTCTTTCATGTGTTCCTCGCCCAGATAACGGATGGCCGCATAACCGACGGTGGCGGCGACGATCTGGCCGGCGAAGGGCACGTACCTGGCGAGTTGTTTGGTGGTCAGCCGCATGCCGATTTTGGTGGTGGCCTTGAGGATCAGGTCGCGGCTGATGAACTTGCCGATCAGCACCGAGCCAACCAGGGTGACGGCTTTCTGGACCTGGTCGCGTTTTTTCGGATCGAGCAGGTCGAGCTGCTGCGGCGTGAGGCCAAACTCCCGGTTGATTTCAGGAATCAGCCGGGACAGCATGGCGGCATCGACCGCCCAGTCGAGGCCGGGCACCGGCACGGCGCTGGCCGCGGCGGCGACCATGGCGCGTTTGTTGAGAAGCTTGCGGCTGCGAATCACCGCGGCCGCAAGGGCCGCGTCGTCTGAAGCCATCTGGAGGGCGGTAGGCATGAATGCACTTTAGCGCGAAATGCCCGGCGGGGTTAGCGCCGCAAGCCCAACCCCGTCCGCTTAACGCCCGGTTAACCTCCGCTCCAGGCGGGCTCAGGCCAGCGAGGTTTCGATCTGCTCGGTGAGTTCCAGCCAGCGCTCTTCCAGCGTGCCCAGCTCGGTGTCGATCACCTTCAGGCGCTTGCCGGACTGCGCCATTTCCGCCGGCGCGGTGGTCGTTGCCAGCGAGGCCTGCAGGCTGTCGCGTTCCGCGGTCAGCGACTGCATGCGGGCGTCGATTTTTTCCAGTTCCTTGCGCAACGGTTTGGTCGTGTCCGACTGCTGTTGCCGACGCTGTGCATCGTCCTTCTTGCCGGCCGGCTTTTTTGCATCAAAAGTGGCTGCAGCCCCCGTCACTGTTGCGCTGGCAGCTACTGTTTTAGTAGCAGCTGCGGCCTGTGCAGCGGTGCTGGTGGACTTTTTGGCTTCTTCGCGCTGGCGTTTGGCTTCGTCGAGCAGATAGCGCTGGTAGTCGTCGAGGTCGCCGTCGAACGGCGCAACGCCGCCGCGCGAGACCATCCAGAACTCGTCGCACACGGCTCTCAAGAGGGCACGATCGTGGCTCACCAGCATGACCGTGCCTTCAAACTCGTTGAGTGCCATCGACAAGGCTTCACGGGTGGCCAGGTCCAGGTGGTTGGTCGGCTCATCGAGCAGCAGCAGGTTGGGGCGCTGCCAGACGATCATGCACAGCACCAGGCGGGCTTTTTCGCCGCCGCTCATGCTGCCGACGGCCTGCTTGACCATGTCGCCGCCGAAATTGAAGTTGCCCAGGAAACTGCGCAAGTCCTGCTCGCGGGTTTGCTGGCCGCCTATCTTGCCGGCGGCGGTGACTTCCTTGACGAGCCGGATCATGTGTTCCAGCGGGTTGTCGGCCGGGCGCAGCACGTCGAGTTCCTGCTGCGCAAAGTAGCCGATGTTCAGGCCCTTGCCCTCCAGCATCTCGCCACTGAGGGGGGCCAGCGCACGCGCGATGGTCTTGACCACGGTGGACTTGCCCTGGCCGTTGGCGCCCAGGATGCCGATGCGCTGGCCGGCCAGCACCGACTTGCTGACGTTCTGCACGATGACCGTGGGCGGTGTGCCTTCGGGCGCATCGGCCGGCGGCGGATAGCCGAAGTCGACGTGCTGCATCGAGAGCATGGGGTTGGGCAGGTTCGCCGGTTCCTTGAACTCGAAGGTGAAGTCGGCCTCTGCCAGCAACGGCGCGATTTTCTCCATGCGGTCCAGCGCCTTGACCCGGCTTTGCGCCTGCTTGGCCTTGCTGGCCTTGGCCTTGAAACGTGCAATGAATTTCTGCAGGTGGGCAATCTTGTCCTGCTGCTTGTTGAAAGCACCCTGCTGCAGCGCCATCTGCTCGGCGCGCAGGTCTTCAAATTTGCTGTAGTTGCCGCCGTAACGGGTCAGCTTGGCGCTTTCGATGTGCACGGTGACATCGGTCACGGCATCGAGAAACTCGCGGTCATGGCTGATGACCAGCATGGTGCCCTGGTAACGCTTGAGCCAGGCCTCGAGCCAGACCAGCGCGTCCAGGTCCAGGTGGTTGGTCGGTTCGTCGAGCAGCAGCAGGTCGGACGGGCACATCAGCGCGCGCGCCAGCTGCAGGCGCATGCGCCAGCCGCCGGAAAAGCTGTTGACCGGGTTGTCGAGTTCGCTGAGCTTGAAACCCAGGCCGAGGATCAGCGCCTGGGCACGGGCCGGCGCGTCGTGTGCGCCCGAGTCGTAGAGCTCCATGTAGGCATGCGCCATGCGGTCGCCGTCACCGCTGGCTTCGGCGGCATCAACCTCGGCCTGCGCGGCCTGCAGCACCACGTCGCCTTCAATCACGTAGCTGGTGGCGCTTTGCTCGGTTTCGGGCATGTCCTGGGCGACCTGCGCCATGCGCCACTGGGCGGGGATGTAGAACTCGCCACCGTCTTCATGCAGCGTGCCGTTGAGCATGGCAAACAGCGAGGACTTGCCCGCGCCATTGCGCCCCACCAGACCGACTTTTTCGCCGGGGTTGAGGGTGACAGACGCGCTGTCGAGAATCACTTTGGCGCCGCGACGCAGCACCACGTTTTTAAGGGTAATCATTTAAACCAAGCAGACACAAGAAAAATAGCCAGTCGGCGCGTTGCGCCCCAGTGCTGACCCGAGACGCAAGTCTCAAGCCAGTTGTTGGCGCGTGAGGAGCAGAACCTGGTCGGGGCCGGCGCTGGTTTCAAACCAGAGCGGTTCCAGGTGCGGGAAGGCGCGTTCAAAATGCTCGCGCTCGTTGCCGATTTCCAGCACCAAAACACCATTTTCGCTCATATGGCCGGCCGCGTTTAGAAAAAGGCTTCGAATGAAGTCCATGCCATCCTCGCCACCGGCCAGCGCCAAGGCCGGCTCGGCCCTGAATTCGGCCGGCAAGGCGGCCATGGTGGCAGCATTGACATAGGGCGGGTTGCACAGAATCAGGTCATACGGACCGGGGCAGGCGGCCAGTCCGTCAGACTCGATGAGGGTGATGCGCGACTGCAACTCATGGACGTCCACGTTGATGCTGGCCACGGCCAGGGCGTCGGTGCTGATGTCGGCAGCGTCAACCTGCACGTCGGGATAACACATGGCCGCCAGCACGGCCAGGCTGCCGTTGCCGGTGCACAGGTCGAGCACGCGGTGCGTGGAGTCGCTGAGCCAGGGGTCTATGCTTTCATCGACCAGCAGCTCCGCAATCAGCGAGCGCGGAATGATCACGCGTTCATCGACATAAAACGGCACGCCCTGCAGCCAGGCCTCCCGCGTCAGGTAGGCGGCGGGTTTGCGGGTGTTGATGCGTGCTTCCAGAAGGAGAGCAACCTTTTCAGTATCGGCGGGGGATACAGGCGTATTTTCCACTTCGTCCAGCTCGTCCAGCGGCAGGCCCAGCGACCACAGCACCAGCCAGGCGGCTTCGTCAAAAGCCGTCAGCGTGCCCTGGCCAAAGCCGTCGGCCAGCGTGAGGCCGGCCGCCTCGAGCTGGTCGGCCCAGTGTTCGACCAGCGCGATGACGGTTGTCGGCTGCGCGGGGTTCACAGCGCGGCCAGGCGCTCCAGCACGCCTTTGTAGATGTTTTTGAGCGGGTCCAGCGAGCTGACCAGAACGTGTTCATCGATCTTGTGGATGGACGCATTGATCGGGCCGAACTCGATCAGCTGCGGACAGATGCTGGCGATAAAACGCCCGTCGCTGGTGCCGCCGGTGGTCGACAGCTCGGTCTGCAGACCGGTCTCAACGCGTATAGACTCGCTGACGGCTTGGACCAGCTCGCCGGGCGTGGTCAGAAAGGGCTGGCCGCCCAGGGTCCAGGCCAGCGTGTAGTCGAGCTGGTGTTTTTGCAGGACGGCCTCGAGCCGCGTTTTCAGGCTGTAGTCCGTCGATTCGGTGGAAAAGCGGAAGTTGAAATCCACCACCAGCTCGCCCGGGATGATGTTGGACGCACCGGTGCCGCCGTGCACATTCGACACCTGCCAGCTGGTGGCCGGGAAAAAGGTGTTGCCCTTGTCCCATTCGGTCGCCACCAGCTCGGCCAGCGCGGGGGCAAAGTCGTGAATCGGATTTTTGGCCAGATGCGGGTAGGCGATGTGGCCCTGCACGCCCTTGACGGTGAGCTTGCCGCTCAAGGTGCCGCGGCGGCCGTTCTTGATCATGTCGCCGAGCTGGTCCACCGAGGTCGGTTCGCCGACGATGCAGTAGTCGAGCACCTCGCCGCGGGCCTTCAACTGCTGGACGACCACGGCGGTGCCGTCCACCGACGGGCCTTCCTCGTCGCTGGTGATCAAAAAGGCGATGGACAGATTCGGTTGCGGGTTGGCCGCGAGAAATTCCTCCACCGCCACCACCATGGCCGCGATCGAGGTTTTCATGTCGGCGGCGCCGCGCCCGTACAACACGCCGTCGCGGTGGCTGGGTGTGAAGGGCGGGCTGGTCCACTGATCGAGCGGGCCGGTCGGCACCACATCGGTGTGGCCGGCAAAGACCAGGGTTTTCGGTGCTATCGAATTGGAAGCTGCCTGCGCCCGTCCTGCCTGGGCTACAGGGCTAAAACCCTTGAATTTTGCCCACAGGTTGGTGACGCGGAAGTGTTCCGGCCCGCTGACGATGGTTTCACAGTCAAAACCCAGCGCCTGCAGGCGCGCGGCCAGGAGGGCCTGGCAACCCGCGTCGTCGGGCGTCGCCGAGGGCCGGGAAATCAGTTGTTCAGCAAGTCGGAGTGTGGAAGACATGAAGAAGGAGAAGAAGGATGCCGGGGCTGCTTTTACGGGTTGCCATAACCGGTGTTGCCGGTCTTGGTGTCGTGCCGGACATCGAGTGTGATTTCGGTGAAGGACGCTTCCTCGTCCTCTTCTTCCGGCTCTTCCGCCGCCTTGGCGGCCATGGCGAAGTCGTTTTCCAGGCGCCACATCAGGTTGGTCGGCGAGTCGGCATACAACAGGCCTTCCTTGCGCGTGACGGTGCCGTTGACGATTAGCTTGGCAATGTCCTGCTCGAAGGTCTGCGAGCCCTCGGCCAGGGACTTCTCCATCGCCTCCTTGACGCCGGAGAAGTCGCCTTTTTCGATCAGCTCGGAGATCAGCTTGGTATTGAGCATGACTTCCACCGCCGGCGTGCGGCTACCGGCCTGCGTGCGCAGCAGGCGCTGCGAAACGATGGCCTTCATCGCCGCGCCGAGGTCGCCGAGCATGGTGGTACGCACCTCGACCGGGTAAAAACTCAGGATGCGGTTGAGCGCCTGGTAGCTGTTGTTGGCGTGCATGGTGGCCAGGCAGAGGTGACCGGACTGCGCATAGGCAATCGCGGCCGACATGGTTTCGCGGTCACGGATCTCGCCGATCAGGATCACGTCGGGCGCCTGGCGCAGCGCGTTTTTCAGCGCCACCTGCAGCGACTGCGTGTCGCTGCCGACCTCGCGCTGGTTGACCACCGACTTCTTGTTGGTGAACAAAAACTCGACCGGGTCTTCGATGGTCAGGATGTGACCGGGCATGGTCGCGTTGCGGTGGTCCATCATGGACGCCAGGGTGGTGCTTTTGCCGGCGCCGGTGGAGCCCACCATCAGCAACAGCCCGCGTTTTTCCATGATCAGGTCGGCCAGGATGGGCGGTACGTTGAGGCTCTCGAGCGGCGGAATTTCACCGGGCACGTAACGGATCACGGCCGCATAGGTGCTGCGCTGCCTGAAACCGCTGATGCGGAAATTGCCGACGCCGGCCAGCGGAAAACCCATGTTGAGCTCGCCGAGTTCTTCGAGCTCCTCGATACGCTCGGGCGGCAGCACCTCGGCCAGCAGGTTGCGCGGTGCTTCGGGCGGCAGGATCTGGCTGTTGATCGGAATGGCCTCGCCGTTGATCTTGATGAGGGCCGGCGAATGGGCCGACAGATAGACGTCCGAAGCCTTTTTATCGGCCATCAAACGCAGGATTCGTTCCATCGTGCTCATGGTCTGCGCATTCATCGTCGGTTCCGATCAATCAATCAGTCAATCAGTCAATCAGTCAATCAGTCAATCAGTCACGAAGGAGGTCGTTCAGGCTGGTGGTCGCGCGGGTTTTGGCGTCCACCTTTTTGACGATCACCGCGCAATACAGTGAATATTTGCCACCGGCCTTGGGCAGGTTGCCCGACACGACGACAGAACCGGCCGGAATGCGGCCATAAGTCACGGTATCCGCCTCGCGGTCATAAATGGGTGTGCTCTGGCCGATGTAGACACCCATGGAAATGACGGAGTTTTCCTCGACGATGACACCTTCAACCACTTCGGACCGCGCGCCGATGAAGCAGTTGTCTTCAATGATGGTCGGGTTGGCCTGCAGCGGTTCGAGCACGCCGCCCAGACCGACGCCGCCGGACAGGTGCACGTTTTTGCCGACCTGCGCGCAGCTGCCGACGGTGGCCCAGGCGTCCACCATGGTGCCTTCGTCCACGTAAGCGCCGATGTTCACGTAGCTAGGCATCAGGATCGCGCCCTTGGCGATGTAACTGCCGCGGCGGGCCACGGCCGGCGGCACCACACGCACGCCGCTTTCCTTCATTTCCTGTTCGCTCAGGTGCGAGAACTTGGTCGGCACCTTGTCATAGAAGCCCAGGTCACCGGCGCGCATCAGCACGTTGTCTTTCAGGCGAAAGCTCAGCAGCACGGCCTTCTTGATCCACTGGTGCGTGGTCCACTGGCCCACACCCTGGCGCGTGGCGACGCGCAGGCGGCCGGCGTTGAGTTCGGAAATCGTGTGCTCGACCGCATCCTGGATCTCTTTGGACGCAGCCTGCGGCGACAGGTTGGCGCGGTCTTCCCAGGCGGCGTTGATGATGCTTTGCAGTTGGTCTTGATTCATTTTTTTTCAGATCAGGTGGATTGGATAAATTGAACGATTCTTTCGGCAGCTTCCACACATTCAGCGGTTTCAGCCACCAGCGCCATGCGGATGCGCCCGGTACCGGGGTTGTGGCCCCGGGCTTCGCGGGCAAGGTAACTGCCGGGCAACACCACCACATTGTAAAGAGCGAGCAGTTCGCGCGAAAACGCGGGGTCGTTGTTGTCAAAACGTGCCGGAATCTGCGCCCACAGGTAAAACCCGGCGTCAGGCAGGGCCACGTCCATGACATTGGCGAGCAGGGGGGTGACCTGGGCAAACTTTTCGCGGTACAGCGCGCGGTTCTCGACCACATGTTTCTCGTCGTTCCAGGCGGCGATGCTGGCCGCCTGCACGATGGGGCTCATGGCGCTGCCGTGGTAGGTGCGGTAAAGCAAAAAGGGCTTGATCAGCGCCGCGTCACCGGCGACAAAGCCGCTGCGCAGGCCCGGCACATTGCTGCGTTTGGACAGGCTGGTCAGCGCGATGATGTTTTTGAAGTCGTGCCGGCCCAACTGCGCCGCGGCCTGCAGCGAGCCCAGCGGCGGCTCGTCGCGGAAATAGATCTCGCTGTAACACTCGTCCGAGGCAATGACAAAGCCGTACCGGTCGCTCAGTTCAAACAGCAGCTTCCACTCGTCCAGACCCATGACCGCGCCGGTCGGGTTGCCGGGCGAGCAGACAAACAGCAACTGCGTTTTTGCCCAGACCTCCTGCGGCACGGCGGCCCAGTCCACCGCGAAGTTGCGCGCCGGGTCGCTGGGTGCAAACCAGGTGTCCGCACCGGCCAGCAGCGCCGCGCCTTCGTAGATTTGATAGAACGGGTTCGGGCTGACCACCGTCGCGCCGGGCAGCGTGGGGTCGATGACAGTCTGCGCCAGCGCAAACAGCGCCTCGCGCGAGCCGTTGACCGGCAGGATCTGCGTCGCCGGGTCCAGCGCCAGGCCGTAACGGCGCTGAAGCCAGTCGGCCATGGCCTGCCGCAGTTTCGGCTCGCCAGCGGTGGCCGGGTAGCTGGCGAGTCCGGCCAGGCTGGCGCTCAGGGCGGTCTTGATCAGTTCCGGCGTCGCATGCCGGGGCTCGCCAATGCCCAGGCTGATGGGGCGGTAGGCCGGGTTCGGCGTGACGTCGGCGTGGAGCTGGCGCAGCCGCTCGAAGGGGTAGGGCTGCAGGCGTTTCAACAGTGGATTCATGGCCCGGATTATCCCGTGTGAACGCCACGCAGGTGGCGGCCGGCCAGCCACCGAAGCTTCTTTGCTACGAAAAGAATAGCTGCCGGCGCAGGAGGTACAAGGGCTGGAGGCCATTTTGATGCATGAATTCAGGCGGGAGCCGGCCACGAGAGGGTGCGCCGCCACCACCCCCTTGGCCCGCATGGCGCCGGTCACCATTTTTTACAGCGGCTTGGGTGTCGGGCTCGGGTAACATTGCGGGCTGTGCATTGCCTGAAGCAAGCCGGGCATTCCAGAAAAATGCCATACAAATCAACTGCTTAGCTTCAAAGGTCTCCCAGCGCCAGGAAAAAAACAGGGTCCGCCGTGCGTCTCAATTCAATCAAGTTATCCGGCTTCAAATCGTTCGCGGAGCCGACCAATTTCGTGCTGCCGGGCCAACTGATCGGCGTGGTCGGCCCCAACGGCTGCGGCAAGTCCAACATCATGGATGCTGTGCGCTGGGTGCTCGGCGAGAGCAAGGCCAGCGAGCTGCGCGGTGAATCCATGCAGGACGTGATTTTCAACGGCACCAACCTGCGCAAGCCGGCCAGCCGCTCCAGCGTCGAGCTGGTGTTCGACAATGCCGACCACCGTGCCGGCGGCCAGTGGGGCCAGTTTGCCGAAATTGCCGTCAAGCGCGTGCTCACGCGTGACGGCACCTCCAGCTACTACCTGAACAACCAGCCGGTGCGCCGGCGCGACGTGCAGGACGTGTTCCTCGGCACCGGCCTGGGCCCACGCGCCTACGCCATCATCGGCCAGGGCACGATCAGCCGCATCATCGAGTCCAAGCCTGAAGAGCTGCGCCTGTTCCTCGAAGAAGCGGCCGGCGTGTCCAAGTACAAGGAACGCCGGCGCGAAACCGCCAACCGCCTGAGCGACACGCGCGAAAACCTGACCCGTGTCGAAGACATCCTGCGCGAGCTCAATGCCAACCTCGAAAAACTCGAGAAGCAGGCCGAGGTTGCGCTGCGCTACAACACGCTGCACGCCGACGCCACGCTCAAGCAGCATCAGCTCTGGTTCCTCAAACGCGCCGAAAGCGAAGCCGACCAGGCCAAGGTCAAGGCCGACGCCGCCAAGTCGGTCAACGATCTCGAAAGCCGCATCGCCGACCTGCGCCATATCGAAGCCGACCTGGAAACCATCCGCCAGGCGCATTACGCCGCCGGCGACCACGTGAATCAGGCCCAGGGCAAGCTGTACGAAGCCAGCGCCGAAGTCGGCCGGCTCGAGGCCGAAATCCGTTTTGTGGTCGAAGGCCGGCAACGCGTCGAGCAGCGCCTGGCGCAACTCAAGGAACAAACCAGCCAGTGGGCCGCGCGCAAGGAAGAGGCCGCGCTGGAAACCGAAACCCTGACCGAGCGGGCGATTCAGGCCGAAGAGCAGGCCGAGCTGCTGGCCGCGCAGAGCGAAGACCAGGCCGGCCAGTTGCCCGCCCTCGAAGAAGCGCTGCGCGCCGCGCAATCCAAAGCCAATGAGCAGCGCAGCAGCGTGGGCCAGGTGCAGCAGCAGATCCAGGTGCTGGCCGCCGACCAGCGCAACATCGAGGAACAGTCGCGCACCCTGAGCCTGCGCCACGAGCGCCTGACGGCCGACAAAAACGCACTCAACGCGCCCGACGAAGCCCGCCTCCTCAACCTGAACACCCAGTTCGCCGCAGCCAGGGAAGCGCAGGACGAAGCCGAGGCCCGCCTGCACGAACTGACCGACAGCGTGCCCCAGCTCGACGAAGACCGGCGTGCCAAACAGCAGGCCGTCAACACCGAATCGGCGAAACAGGCCGAGCTGTCCGCGCGCATGGAAGCGCTCAAGGCGCTGCAGGAAAAAGTCAAGACCGATGGCAAGCTCAAACCCTGGCTGGCCAAACATGGCCTGGACGGTCTGCAGGGCCTGTGGAGCCGCATCCATATCGAGCAGGGCTGGGAAAATGCCCTCGAAGCCGCGCTGCGCGAGCGGCTTGGCGCACTCGAAGTTTCGCGCCTGGACATGGTGCGTGGTTTTGCCGGCACGGACGGGCGCGACACACCGCCGGCCAAACTCTCGTTTTATTCGCCGCCAACGGCCGCCGCACCGGCTAGCGCTTCCGCAAGCGGCCTCAAACCCCTGGCCGATCTGCTGCGTCTGGGCGATGCCGGCCAGACGGCGCTGCTGGGCGACTGGCTGCACGGCTGCCTGACCGCGACCAGCCTCGACGAAGCCCTGGCGGCGCGCCAGAAGCTGCAGGCGGGTGAAGTCATTTACGTGAAAAGCGGCCACGCGGTCACGCTGCACAGCGTGAGTTTTTACGCCCAGGATTCCGAGCAGGCCGGCCTGCTGGCCCGCGCGCAGGAAATCGAAAACCTCGAAAAACAGCTGCGCGCCCAGGCCCTGATCAGCGACGAGGCACGCAGCGCATTGATTCGCGCCGAAGCGGCTTATGCCGATGCGGCCCAGCGCCTGGCCACGGCGCGCCGCGAGACCGCCGAAGGCCAGAGCCGCACCCATGAGCTGCAGGTCGAGGTGCTGCGCCTGACGCAGCTGGCTGAACAGACCCGGGCGCGCAGCGAACAGATTGCCGGCGACCTCGCGGAAATCGACGCGCAGATGAACGAGCTGCAGGAGCGCCGGGTAACGGCCGAAGGGCGCTTTGAAGAGCTGGACATGCAGCTGGCCGACAGCCAGGAGCGCCACGCCCAGCTCGACGACCGCGTCATCGAGGCCGAGCGCAAACTCAACGAATCACGCGAGCAGCAGCGCGCGCTGGAACGCCAGTCGCAGGAAGCGCAATTTGCGCTGCGCAGCCTGGCCTCGCGCCGCGACGAACTGACGCGCTCCATGGCCATCGCCGCGCAGCAGGCCGCGTCGATTGCCGGGGATGAAGAACGCGCCAAAGAGGAACTCTCGCGCCTGACGGATGCCGCAGCACAGGCCGGGCTGCAGGATGCGCTCAACGTCAAGCTCGAGCGCGAGGCTGACCTGGGTGCCAAGCGCAGCCAGTACGACGACCTGACCACCAAGCTGCGGGCCAGCGACGAGCGCCGCCTGCAGCTGGAGCGGGAACTCGAGCCGCTGCGCCAGCGCATCACCGAATTCCAGCTCAAGGAGCAGGCCGCACGCCTGGGCTTTGAGCAATACGCGCAACTGCTGGAGGACGCACAGGCCGATATCACCGCCGTCGAGTTGTCCATCCAGACCGGCAATGTGCGCCTGACCGGCCTGCAGGGCGAGATCGACCGCATCAACCGCGAGATCCAGTCCCTGGGCGCCGTGAACCTGGCCGCGCTGGACGAACTCAGCAGCGCCCGCGAACGCAAGCAGTTCCTCGACGCGCAGTCGGCCGACCTGAACGAAGCCATGACGACGCTGGAAGATGCGATCAAGAAGATCGACGCCGAAACGCGCGACCTGCTGTCGAGCACCTTCGAGACGGTGAATCGCCATTTCGGCGAGATGTTCCCGCGCCTGTTCGGAGGCGGCAACGCCAAGCTGATGATGACCGGCGAGGAAATCCTCGATGCCGGCGTGCAGGTGCTGGCCCAGCCGCCGGGCAAGAAAAACCAGACCATCCATTTGCTGTCAGGCGGCGAAAAGGCCCTGACCGCGATTGCGCTGGTGTTTGCGATCTTCCAGCTCAATCCCGCACCGTTCTGCCTGCTCGACGAGGTGGACGCGCCGCTGGACGATGCCAACACCGAGCGTTATGCCAAGCTGGTGGCCAGCATGAGCAAGGAAACCCAGTTCCTCTTCATCAGCCACAACAAGATCGCCATGGAAATGGCCGAACAGCTGATCGGCGTCACCATGCAGGAGCAGGGCGTCTCGCGCATTGTTGCCGTGGACATGGAAGCGGCGCTCGGTTTCGCGGAGGCTGCATGACGAATGTCTGTAAAGCGCGCATACCGAGGGTTTCCCAGTCAAGCAGGGGCCGCGGAACCGGCTTCGCCGGGCCGCAGGCGCAGCGGCCCCCCCGGGGGGCAGGGAGTTACGCGAAGCGAACGACCGTGGGGGCCCGATGAGCACACTCCAGATCAGTTTGGCCATACTTGGCGGTTTGATTCTTGCGATCGTGGTGGCCCACAGCACCTGGTCCGCCCGCAAAAACCTGCCGCGGCGCGCCACGCCCGACCCGGCGGCCACCCCGGCCGTGGAGCCGGTCGGCGAGCCTTCCTTTGACACCGAACCAGAGCGCCGGGAGCCCGGTTTTGACCGCGACTCCGGCTTGGACGCGCTGACCGCCCTGACCGCGCCAGAGAAAAAACCCGGGCTCGATGCGCTGATCGACGTCATTGCGCCGATGTTGGTGGACGCGCCGGTCTCGGGCGAGGCCGCCCTGGCAGCCATGCCTGCCACGCGCCGCGCCGGCAGCAAGCCGTTTGCAGTGGAAGGCCTGAATGTCGCCACCGGGGCCTGGGAAACCCCGTTCGCGGGCCAGCGCTACAGCGCCTTCCAGGCCGGCGTGCAGCTGGCCAACCGAACGGGCGCGCTGAACCAGATCGAGTTTTCGGAATTTGTCATCAAGGCGCAGGCCTTTGCCGACGCGATTGACGGCCAGCCCGAGTTTCCCGACATGCTCGACGAGGTCGCCCGGGCACGTGAACTGGACACCTTTGCCAGCGCTCATGATGCGCAGCTGAGCTTCACGCTGCGCGCGAAGAACACCGCCTGGAGCCCCGGTTATGTGCACCAGAGCGCCGCCAAGCTCGGCTTTGTCACCGGCTCCATCCCGGGCCGCATGGTGCTGCCGGCCAGCGAGTCCGGCCATGCGCCCATCCTGGGGCTGGCCTTCGACACGCAGGCGGCCATGGCCGAGGACCCCGAGCAGACCGCCTTGCGCGAGCTGACGCTGTCGCTGGACGTGCCGCAGGTGCTGCGTTCCGAACAACCGTTTGTGCGCATGTGCGAAGCCGCGATCACGCTGGCCGCCAGCATGGACGGCGTGATCATCGACGACCAGGGCCAGCCTATCCGGCCCGAGGCCATGGAAGTCATCCACGCCGACCTGGAGCAGCTCTACGACACACTGGAAGGCCGCGACATGCCGGCCGGCTCGGCTCTGGGCCGGCGCCTGTTCTCCTGAATTTTCTTCCCATGGTCACCCCTGACATGTTTGCGCCGCCCGAGCCGCGGAAAACGCCGACGCCCGCCGAACGCGCCGCGGCCTTGCGGGCCCAGCTCGACGAACACGCGCACCGCTACTACGTGCTCGATGAGCCGGCCATTCCGGACGCCGAATACGACCGGCTGTTCCTGGAGCTGCAGGCGCTGGAAGCGCTGCACCCCGAACTGGCCAGCCCGGATTCGCCGACCCGGCGGGTCGGTGGCCGGCCGCTGGACCAGTTCGCCAGCGTGCGCCATGCCGTGCCCATGCTGAGCATCCGCACCGAAACCGACACCGAGGCGACGGGTGCGAAAAATTTCGATGTGCGCGTGCGCAAGGAGCTCGGACTCGGGGAGGGTGATGCACCGGTGGAATACGTGGTCGAACTCAAGTTCGACGGCCTGGCGATCAACCTGCGTTACGAACAGGGCGTGCTGGTGCAGGCGGCCACGCGCGGTGATGGTGAAACCGGCGAGGACGTGACGCAGAACATCCGCACCATCCGGCAGATTCCTCTGCGGCTTCCTGAAGACGCGCCCAGGGTGCTGGAAGTGCGCGGCGAGGTCTACATGCGCCGCGACCAGTTCGAATCGCTCAATGAAAGGCAGCGCGAAAAAATTGCAAAAGGTGCGAAGGGCGAAAAAACCTTTGTGAACCCGCGCAATGCCGCGGCCGGCGCGGTGCGCCAGCTCGACCCGGCGATCGCCGCGCAGCGCCCCCTGAGCTTTTTTGCCTACGGCGTCGGGGAAGTCACGCCGCCGGAAGAAGGCGGGCCGGACTTCGACACCCACTTCCAGTTGCTGCTGACCCTCAAATCATGGGGTTTTCCGGTCGCAGCCCAGACGCAGACTGCGCAAGGCGCTTCTGAATTGATAGCGTTCCACGAGAAGATGGGCCGCGAGCGCGACCAGCTGCCCTATGACATCGACGGCGTGGTCTACAAGGTCAACAGCCTGGCGCTGCAGAAAAAGCTCGGGTTCGTGACGCGCGAGCCGCGTTGGGCCGTGGCGCACAAATACCCCGCCCAGGAGCAGATGACCACGGTGCTGGCGATTGACGTGCAGGTCGGCCGCACCGGCAAACTCACGCCGGTGGCCAAGCTGGCGCCGGTGTTTGTCGGCGGCGTGACCGTGACCAACGCGACGCTGCACAACGAGGACGAAGCCAGGCGCAAGGACGTGCGCATCGGCGACACGGTGATCGTGCGCCGCGCCGGCGACGTGATTCCCGAGGTGGTCAGTGTTGTTCTTCCATCCGTTTTCCCTGAGCCTGTCGAAGGGCTTCGACAGGCTCAACCCGAACGGGGTCCGGTTTTCACCATGCCGCGCACCTGCCCGGTGTGCGGCTCGGACGCCGTGCGGGAAGACGGCGAAGCCGACTACCGCTGCACCGGCGGCTTGTTCTGCGGCGCGCAGCGCAAGGAGGCCATCCTGCATTACGCGCACCGCCGCGCGGTCGAGATCGAGGGCCTGGGCGACAAGCTGGTCGAGCAGCTGGTCGACGCCGGCGTGGTCCGCACCCTGCCAGACCTGTACCGCCTGGGCCTGACGGCGCTGGCCGGCCTGGAGCGCATGGCCGACAAATCCGCCAACAACCTGCTCGCGGCCCTCGAAAAATCCAAGCAGACCACCTTGCCGCGTTTCCTGTTCGGCCTGGGCATCCGCCATGTCGGCGAAGCCACGGCCAAGGAGCTGGCGCGCCATTTCGGCAAGCTCGACGCGATCATGGATGCAACGGAAGAGCAATTGCTCGAGGTCAGCGATGTCGGCCCCATCGTCGCCCAGAGCCTACGTACTTTCTTCGACCAGCCGCACAACCGCGAGGTGGTCGAGCAGCTGCGCGCCTGCGGCGTCACCTGGCCGGAAGGCGAACCGGCGGCGCGCGCGCCACAGCCGCTGTCGGGCAAGACTTTTGTCATCACCGGCACGCTGCCCTCGCTGAGCCGCGACGAGGCCAAGGACAGGGTGGAAGCTGCGGGCGGCAAGGTGGCGGGCTCGGTCAGCAAAAAAACCGATTTTGTGGTCGCTGGCACGGAAGCAGGCAGCAAGCTGACCAAGGCGCAGGAGCTGGGGGTGGCCATCATCGACGAAGCAGCCCTGCTGGCGATGCTGGCGGATCCCCCCGCCTGACGGCGTTTACGCCTGTGGCTGCGTGGCTTCGTCGGCGAGGTGTTCGGGCCGGCGCCACAGCCAGGCCAGCACACCCGCCATGCAGCCGATGGCAAGCACGGCCACCCAGCGGTGCGGCACCACCAACAGCATGATGGCGGCGCTCGCGCCCATGACCACCGTGGCCATCCATTTGGCGCGCCGGCGCACCACACCGCCGCGGCGCCACTCGACCAGCATGGGCCCGAAAGAGGTATGGCTTTCCAGCCAGGCCAGCAGGCGCGGCGAGCTGCGGGCGGCGGCCCAGGCCGACAGCAGTACGAAGGGCACCGTCGGCAACACCGGCACAAAGATGCCAATCACACCCAGGGCCAGGCTCACCAGCGCCAAAGCAAGCAGCGCCCAGCGCGTCACCAGGGGAAGCGGGGTGACGGGCCCGGCGGGAAGGGCAGGCGGGCGGAAGGAGGGCTCGGACATGCCCCATTTTGCCGTGCCGCAGGTCACAGGACCGTCCCACCTTCTTTCTGTTTCTGTATGCTCGATGGTTTGACGACAGAGCACACAGGATTTCCATGACCGTACGCGACATTCTCAAAATGGGTGACCCGCGCCTCCTGCGGATAGCCCAGCCCGTGACCGGCTTCGACACCGATGAACTGCACCTGCTGGTGGCCGACATGTTCGAGACCATGCGTGCCGTCAACGGGGCCGGCCTGGCCGCGCCGCAGATCGGCGTGGACCTGCAGCTGGTGATTTTCGGCACGGATGCGGTGAACCCGCGTTACCCCGATGCGCCGCTGGTGCCGCGCACCGTGCTGCTCAACCCGGTCATCACGCCCTTGTCGGACGACGAGGAAAACGGCTGGGAAGGTTGTCTTTCGGTGCCCGGCCTGCGCGGCATGGTGCCACGCTTCGCAAGCATTCGCTACACCGGCTTCGATCCCTATGGCGATCCGATGGACCGGACGGTGGACGGCTTTCACGCACGTGTGGTGCAGCATGAATGTGACCACCTGATGGGGGTGTTGTACCCGATGCGCATCCGGGACTTCACGCAGTTCGGTTACACCGAGGTGCTGTTCCCCGGCCTGGATGCGCCTGAAGACGATTGAGTCATCCCGCCAGGGGTTTCAGCCGGCCTGTGACCCCGGGCGGTCGGCCGGCAGGCGCGCCTTGCCGCCGGAGCCGAACACCGAGCGCCACCAGGCGGCTGAACCTTCGGGCGGCACCGGCGGCGTGGTCGCTACCCGGGCGTCCAGGTAGTCCAGCGTGACGCGGCGGCGGTACCGCGCGACCTCTTCACCGGCCAGCTCGATCAGCGGCCGGGCCGCGCCCCGGCTCTGGATCAGCACCTGCTTGAGCCTGGCGCCGGCCTTGACCAGCGCTGAACGCACGGCCATGGCACGGCGGTCGCCCATCAACCAGAAAAAGCGGTGGCTGCCGGTGCCGCAGCTGTGGCCGGAGACCAGCACCCGCTGCTCGGGCCGGTCGGCCAGCCAAGCCGCATGGGCGGCCAGCAGGTCGTCATAACTCTCTGGCACCAGCCAGTTGTCGGGTTCAAAAAAGACCTGACGGGCCAGGGGCCGGCCGTCGTCGTCGCATTCGCCCGAGGCGTGCAACTGCTGCTCACGGGTCAACAGGGTTTGTGTCTGGGCATGCATGGCAAGCTCCTTGGGTGAAATGTCCGGGTGCCGGACCGGCCACCATGGCTTCCTGGTTGCCGATCCGCAGTTCGTTCATTGTCTGCTTCTGGCAGCCCATCACAAGCCTCAAACAGTGATCATGTGTAACATGAAGAACACCGCTTAACTTATTGATTTAAATAAGTAAACATCATTCTTCGGTGAGCGCCCGGATGGACCGGCCGATCCCGGCCTGTTGCGGCTGGTGCGCTCAGGCCCCGAGGGCTTCGAGCAGTTCGGTCTCGATGGCGATCTGCGCCTTGTTGTGCTGCAGCTCCGGCCCGTCGATCAGGAAGGTGTCTTCCACGCGTTCGCCCAGGGTGGTGACCTTGGCCAGTTGCAGGTTGATGCGGTGGCGGGCCAGCACGCGGGCGATCGAATACAGCAGGCCCACGCGATCGCTGGCCGAGACGCTGAGCAACCAGCGCTGGGCTTTTTCGTCGGGCCGCAGGTCCACGCGCGGGGTGATCGGGAAACTCTTGACGCGGCGCGACACCCGGCCTTTGCCCGGCGGCGGCAGCGGGCCGTTTTCTTCAATCGCCCGGTCCAAGTCGGCTTCGACCATGGCCACGAGTTCCCGGTAGTGGTCGGCCAGGGTCGGGCTGACCACCTGGAAGGTGTCCAGCGCATAACCGGGTGAGCCTTTGGCGGGCTTGGCGGTGTGGACCTTGGCGTCCAGGATGCTGAAACCGGCTTCCTCGAAATAACCGCAGATGCGGGCAAACAGGTCGGGCGCGTCAGGCGTGTACACCAGCACCTGCAGGCCTTCGCCGGCGGCCGAGCGGCGCGCCCGCACAATACATTTGGCCGTGCCCACGTGGCGTGACAGGTGGCGCGCATGCCAGGCGATGTCGCCGGCCTCGTGGCGCATGAAGTAGCTGACGTCCAGCGAGTCCCACAAGGCCTTGTGCGCCTCGAAGGGTTCGGCATGCAGGGCGAGGATGGTCAGGGCCTCGCGTTTGCGGGCCTCGACCTCGGCGTCCGCATCGGGCGCGCGCCCGCCGAGCACGCGCAGCGTGTAGCGGTAGAGGTCTTCGAGCAGCTTGCCTTTCCAGGCATTCCACACCTTGGGGCTGGTGCCGCGGATGTCGGCCACCGTGAGCAGGTAAAGCGCGGTGAGGTAACGCTCGTTGCCGACGCGTTGGGCAAACCCGGCAATGACCTGCGGATCGCTCAGGTCTTCCTTCTGGGCAATACGGCTCATGGTCAGGTGTTCGCCGACCAGGAACTCGATCAGCTTCGCGTCTTCGGCGGCGATGCCGTGCTGGCGGCAAAACACCCGCACGTCCCTGCGGCCGAGCTCGGAATGGTCGCCGCCACGGCCCTTGGCAATGTCATGAAAGAGGGCGGCGACGTACAGGATCCAGGGCTTGTCCCAGCCGGCGGCCAGCTGCGAACACGCCGGGTATTCATGCGCGTGTTCGGCCATGAAAAAGCGCCGCACATTGCGCAGCACCATCAGGATGTGCTGGTCCACCGTGTAGACGTGGAACAGGTCGTGCTGCATCTGCCCGACGATCTGGCGGAACACCCACAGGTAGCGGCCCAGCACCGAGGTCTGGTTCATGAGGCGCATCGCATGGGTGATGCCCGTGGGCTGCTGCATGATCTGCCGGAAAGTGTCGCGGTTGACCGGGTCGCGCCTGAAGCGCGCGTCCATCACGCCGCGTGCGTTGTACAGCGCGCGCAGGGTGCGGGCCGACAGGCCCTTGACGCCCACCGTGGTCTGGTAAACCAGAAAGGTCTCGAGGATGGCGTGCGGGTTGGCCAGGTAGAGGTCGTCGCTGGCCACCTCGATCATGCCGGCCTTGTTCAGGAAACGTTCGTTGATCGGCTGTGGCGCCTGCCCGCTGGGATGGAGCCGCTCCTCGATGTTGAGCAACAGGATCTGGTTGAGCTGGGTCACCGCCTTGGCGGTCCAGTAAAAGCGCTTCATCAGCGCTTCGCTGGCGCGCGAGACCACGCGCCCGGTGTCGCTGTGGGTCAGCGTCGCATAACCGAAGGACTCGGCCACCACGGTCTGCAGGTCGAACACCAGGCGGTCCTCGCGCCGGCCGGCCAGCAGGTGCAGGCGGGCGCGTATCAGGCTCAGCAGGGCTTCGTTGGCCTTGATCTGGCGGACCTCGAAGGCCGTGGCCAGCCCGCTCTGCGCCAGGTCGTCCCAGGATTTGCCCAGCCCGGCCGCGCGCGCCACCCAGAGGATGACCTGCAGGTCGCGCAGGCCGCCCGGCGACTCCTTGCAGTTGGGCTCCAGGGAGTAGGGCGTGTCTTCAAACTTGTTGTGGCGCTGGCGCTGCTCCAGCGTCTTGGCCACGAAAAAGGCCCGCGGATCCAGCACCTCCTCGAGTTGCGTCAGCAGGGCGGCAAACATCGTTCTGGAGCCCGCCAGCAGGCGCGCTTCGAGCAGCGAGGTCTGCACCGTCACGTCCTTGGCGGCTTCCTCGACACAGTCGCCGACCGTGCGCACGCTGGAGCCGATCTCCAGGCCGGTGTCCCAGCAGCTGCCGATGAAGTGCTCGATCCGGGTCTTCAGCGCCGCATCGCTGTCCACCCGGGCGTCGTCGGGCAGCAGCAGCAGGACGTCGACGTCGGAATGCGGAAACAGCTCACCCCGGCCAAACCCGCCGACCGCCACCAGGCCGTAGCCGGCCGGGAATCCGGCGCGCAGCCAGAGCTGGCGCAAGGTGTCGTCGGTGTGCCGGGCCAGCTTGCGCAGCAGGCTGCGGATGCCGCGCGTGGACGCGCCGCTGCCGGCCAGCGAGGTCAGCAGCGCATTTTTGCCGGCCCGGTAGTGCTCACGCAACCGGGCCGTCTCGGTGGTGGGCGACGAAGCGGGCGGCAGCGCGGAAAGCATGGGCGGCAGGCGCTGTGGGCGCGGGACGGCGCGGGGCGCAGCCGGCTCAGGCGGCCGAATCGGCGGTCGAGGAGGTCTCGGCCTTGGCCGTGGCCGCCTGCGGCGCCGGCTGTGGCACAAAGTCCGGGATGGCCGGACTGCCGGCCGACAGCGTCAGCACTTCATAACCGGTATCGGTCACCAGGATCGTGTGCTCCCACTGCGCCGACAGCGAGTGGTCGCGCGTGACGATGGTCCAGCCGTCTTTTTCAGGGCCGTCCTTGATGTCGCGCTTGCCGGCGTTGATCATGGGCTCGATCGTGAAGGTCATGCCGGGCTTGAGCTCTTCGAGCGTGCCGGGACGGCCGTAATGCAACACCTGCGGATCTTCGTGAAAACGCTGGCCAATGCCGTGGCCGCAGAACTCGCGCACGATGGTGAAGCCCTGTTTTTCAGCGAAGGTCTGGATCGCATGCCCGATGTCACCCAGCCTGGCACCGGGTTTGACACGCATGATGCCGTGCCACATCGCCTCGTAGGTGACCCTGCACAGGCGCCTGGCCGCAATCGACACGTCGCCGATCATGTACATGCGGCTGTTGTCGCCGAACCAGCCTTCCCTGGTGATCACGGTGACATCGATGTTCATGATGTCGCCTTTGCGCAAGGGCTTGTCGTTGGGAATGCCGTGGCAGACCACGTGGTTCAGCGAGGTGCACAGCGAAGCCGGGTAGGGCGGGTAACCGGGTGGCTGATAACCCAGCGTGGCAGACACGGTGCCCTGCACGTTGACCATGTAGTCGTTGGCGAGTTTGTCGATTTCCCGGGTGGTGACACCGGCCTTCACGAAGGGCGTGAGGTAGTCCAGCACCTCGGAAGCCAGCTTGCAGGCGACCCGCATCCCCTCGATGCCTGCTGCGTCTTTGTACGTAATACTCATGGGAAGATTATCCCACTGCCACACCGGCACTGCATGGCACCCCTCTTTGCCCGGTCTTTGGCAGGCCCGGCCGGACGCGGCCCGGCACCGACTCACTGATAAAATGGCGGGTTAACGCGACTCCCCCAGCCTTCTGCGCCTGCAGGCGGTGTTAAACCCCAAAACAGCTTGTGAGCTGCCCACCTCCCACTACAAGGCCACCGCCACCGTGACCCTGCATCTGACGACTCTCGAGGGCGACGCCCACGGTATCAGCGCCCTGAGCGACTTCCGCGTCCAGCAACTGCTTCCCCGCCTGCAAGCCATCGCGCCCGCCATCAGCGGCATCAGCGCCCGATTTGTGCATCTGGTGGCGACCGACAGCCCGCCGGGCGAGGAACTCAAGGCCCGCCTGGCCGCGCTGCTCAGCTACGGCGAACCGGCGGCGCCGGCCGATGCGGACGGCCTGCTGTTCATCGTGTCGCCGCGGTTCGGCACGGTGTCGCCCTGGGCCTCCAAGGCCACCGACATTGCCCACAACTGCGGCCTGGCCATCAAGCGCATCGAACGATGCACCGAATACCGCGTCAGCCTCAAAGCCGGTTTTTTCAGCAAGAATGCCCTGACCGATGCCCAGCGCGAGCAGGTCGCCGCCGTGCTGCACGACCGCATGACGGAAAGCGTGATGACCGACCGGGCGCAGGCCGCCGGCCTGTTCACCGAGCTGCAAGGTGCGCCGTTGCAAACCATCAACGTGCTGGCCGGTGGCAAGGCCGCGCTGGAAGCGGCCAACAGCGAGTTCGGCCTGGCGCTGGCTGCGGACGAAATCGATTACCTGGTGAACGCCTTCACCCAGCTGCAGCGCAACCCGACCGACGTCGAACTCATGATGTTCGCCCAGGCCAACAGCGAACATTGCCGCCACAAGATTTTCAACGCCGATTTCACGATCGACGGCGTGGCCCAGGACAAAAGCCTGTTCGGGATGATCCGCAACACCGAAAAGCTCAACTCGCAGCACACGGTGGTGGCCTATTCGGACAACGCCTCGGTGATGGAAGGCGTCCACGTTCAGAGGTTTTATGCCAAATCGGCCTCCAGCCCAGAAGGGACGGGCGCAACCAGCTATCAAACCTATAGCGCCACGGACGACGTGCTGATGCATGTGCTGATGAAGGTGGAGACGCACAACCACCCGACGGCGATCTCGCCATTCCCCGGCGCCTCGACGGGCGCCGGCGGTGAAATCCGCGACGAAGGCGCGACCGGGCGCGGCTCCAGACCCAAGGCCGGCCTGACCGGTTTCACCGTGTCCCGCCTGTTCGACGGCGAGGATGAGGGTTATGGCAAGCCGGAGCACATCGCCAGCCCGCTGCAGATCATGACCGAGGGCCCGCTGGGCGGCGCGGCCTTCAACAACGAATTCGGCCGGCCCAACCTGGCCGGTTATTTCCGCGAGTACGAACAAACCGTGGGCGGCCAGCGCTGGGGTTACCACAAGCCCATCATGATCGCCGGCGGCGTCGGCACGATTGACGCCGGCCTCACCAAGAAAATCCTGTTCCCGGCCGGCACCTTGCTGATCCAGCTCGGTGGCCCCGGCATGCGCATCGGCATGGGTGGCAGCGCCGCCAGCTCTATGGCCTCGGGCGCCAACGCGGCCCAACTCGACTTCGACTCGGTGCAGCGCGGCAACCCGGAGATCGAGCGGCGTGCCCAGGAAGTCATCAACCAGTGCGCCCAGCTCGGCAGCGCCAACCCCATCCTGGCGATCCACGACGTGGGTGCCGGCGGCCTGTCCAATGCCTTCCCCGAACTTGTCAACGACGCGGGGCGCGGCGCTCGGTTCGATTTGCGCGCGGTGCCGCTGGAAGAAAGCGGCCTTTCTCCCAAGGAAATCTGGAGCAACGAGAGCCAGGAACGTTATGTGATGGCGATTGCGCCGGAATCGCTGCCGCAGTTCCAGGCTTTTTGCGAACGCGAGCGCTGCCCGTTTGCGGTGGTGGGTGTGGCCACCGAAGAACGGCAACTGGTGGTGTCGGATGCAGGGGAGCCCCTCACCCCAGCCCTCTCCCCAGAGGGGCGAGGGAGCGATATTCAAAAGCCCCCTCTCCCTCTGGGAGAGGGCAGGGGTGAGGGCATCCCCGTCGACATGCCGATGAACGTGCTGCTGGGCAAACCGCCCAAGATGCACCGCGACGTGAAGTCGATCCGCAACGAGATCAAACCCATAACCCTGACCGGCGTCGACCTTCAGAAAAGCGTGATCGCCGTCCTGAGCCACCCGACCGTGGCCTCCAAACGCTTCTTGATCACGATTGGTGACCGCACCGTGGGCGGGCTGACGCACCGTGACCAGATGGTCGGGCCCTGGCAGGTGCCGGTGGCCGACTGTGCGGTCACGCTCGCCGATTACCAGGGTTTTGCCGGCGAAGCCATGAGCATGGGCGAACGCACACCGCTGGCCGTCGTCAATGCGGCAGCTTCGGGCCGCATGGCGGTCGCCGAAGCCATCACCAACTTGCTGGCCGCGCCGATCGAACTTCCGCGTGTGAAGCTTTCGGCGAACTGGATGGCGGCCTGCGGCGAGCCCGGTCAGGACGCGGCGCTCTACGAAACCGTCAAGGCGGTCGGCATGGAACTCTGCCCGGCCCTGGGCGTATCGATTCCGGTCGGCAAGGATTCGCTGTCCATGCGCACGGTCTGGAGCGACGGCGAGGGCGGCAAGAAAGTCACCTCGCCGGTGTCGCTGATCGTCAGCGCGTTTGCGACGCTGGCCGATGTGCGCGGCACGCTGACGCCGCAGCTCGACGCGGAAGAAGCGGACAGCACGCTGATCCTGATCGACCTCGGCAAGGGCCAGGCCCGCATGGGCGGCTCCATCCTCGCGCAGACGCTCGAGCTCGAAGGCGGCGCCGTGCCGGACCTCGACGACCCGCAAGACCTGGTCAACCTGGTCAACGCCATCAATGCCTTGCGCGCCCAGGGGCAGGTGCTGGCCTACCACGACCGCAGCGACGGCGGCCTGCTGGCCACGGTTTGCGAAATGGCTTTTGCCGGCCATGTGGGCGTCTCGCTCAACATCGACATGCTGCTGGTCGAAGGCGACGGCATTTCCGACAGCCGCATGGACAGCGGCGACAGCAAGAACTGGGCGTCGCAGGTCGGCGCGCGCCGGGAAGAGCTCACGCTCAAGGCGCTGTTCAACGAAGAGCTGGGCGCGGTCATCCAGGTGCGGACCGAGGCACGCAATGCCGTGATGCAGACCCTGCGCGAACATGGCCTGTCCAGATTCAGCCACTTCATCGGCAAGACCCGGCCGCAACATGCCTCGCTCGAGGTGGGCAAGGGCGAGATCCTGGTCTGGCGCGATACCAAGGCGGTCTTCAGCGCGAAACTGCAGGACCTGCACCAGGTCTGGGACGCCGTGAGCTGGAAGATCAACCAGCAGCGCGACAACCCGGCCTGTGCCGATGCCGAACACGCGGCGGCCGGCGATCCAGCCGATCCCGGCCTGCATGTGCACCTGACGTTCGACCCGGCCAAGCGGCCGCAAGCGCCGGCGCTGAACCTGTCGCGGCCCCGGGTCGCGGTGCTGCGCGAGCAGGGCGTCAATTCGCATGTGGAAATGGCTTACGCCTTCACCCAGGCCGGCTTCGAGGCCTGTGACGTGCACATGACCGACCTGCAGACCGGCCGCGCGCAGCTGGCCGACTTCACCGGCGTGGTGGCCTGCGGCGGTTTCAGTTATGGCGACACGCTGGGTGCCGGCATAGGCTGGGCCCGTTCCATCACCTTCAACCCGGCGCTGTCGGATCAGTTCAAGGCGTTTTTCGGACGCACCGACACCTTTGGCCTGGGCGTGTGCAACGGCTGCCAGATGTTTGCCGAGCTGGCCGACATCATTCCGGGCGCCGAAGCCTGGCCACGTTTCACGACGAACCGCAGCGAGCGTTTCGAAGCCCGCCTGAGCCAGGTCGAAGTCCTGGAATCGCCCAGCCTCTTCCTGCAGGGCATGGCTGGCAGCCGCCTGCCGATTGCCGTGGCGCATGGCGAGGGTTATGCCAACTTTGCGTACCGCGGCGATGCCGGGAAAGTGATTGCCGCGATGCGTTTCACCGACCACCACGGCCAGCCGACCGAAGCCTACCCGGCCAACCCCAATGGCAGCGCCGGCGGACTGACCGCCGTGACGACGCCAGACGGCCGCTTCACGGCCATGATGCCGCACCCCGAACGTGTGTTTCGCAATGTGCAGATGAGCTGGACGGACCAGGACATCAGCGCGCCCAGCCCGTGGATGGAGATCTGGCGCAATGCGCGCCGGTGGGTGCGGTAGCATCGCCTGAACAAAGCTCTGGGAGGCCCTCATGCGCGTCGCAGTCTTCAGTACCCGACCCTATGACCGCCAGTTTCTGGATCGGGCGAACCGTGAGCAGCGCCACACGCTGACCTACCTCGAGCAGCGGCTGGACGCCAGCACCGCGTCCAGCGCAGAGGGCTCGAACGCCGTCTGTGCCTTTGTCAATGACAGGCTCGATGCCCAGGTACTTGAGGCCCTGCACCGCCTGGGTGTTCAACTGGTGGTTTTACGCAGTGCCGGCTTCAACCATGTGGACCTTGCCGCCGCGGCGGGGCTGGGTATAGCCGTTGGCCGGGTCCCCGAGTATTCGCCTCACGCGGTGGCTGAACACACGGCGGCGCTGGTGCTGACACTCAATCGCAAGATACATCGGGCCTATGCCCGGGTACGCGAGGGAAACTTTGCACTGGACGGCCTGCTCGGGTTTGACTTGCATGGCCGGACGGTCGGGGTGATTGGCACGGGCAAGATCGGTGCGTGTTTTGCAGGCATCATGGCCGGCTTCGGCTGTCGGCTGCTGGCCTTTGATCCGCATCCGAATCCCGCTTGTGTGGCGTCCGGGGTGCGCTACGTTGGTCTGCCTGAACTGCTGGCGCAAAGTGACATCGTCAGCCTGCATTGCCCACTCACGCCGGCCACGCGGCATCTTATCGACGCCGCGGCGCTGGCCGCCATGAAACCTGGCGCCATGCTGATCAATACCAGCCGGGGCGCGGTGGTCGACACCCGCGCCGTGATTGCCGCCCTCAAGACGGGCACTTTGGGAAACCTTGGCCTGGATGTCTACGAAGAAGAGGCGGACCTGTTTTTTCGGGACCTGTCCGGCGATGTGCTGCATGACGACATTTTTGCGCGCTTGCTGACCTTTCCCAACGTCGTGGTGACCGGCCACCAGGCATTCTTCACCGAAGATGCGCTGGCCGCCATCGCCAGCACGACGATGGACAACCTGGACACCTTCGAGCGGGAAGGGCGCCCGGCCCATCCAGTCTCAGTCGAACGCCTGGCCTGAACAAGCCATGACCGGCGGGACAACAAGCTCGACGGTTGCGGTGCTGCTGGCGGCGGTGCCCGTCCTGGCCATCCTGGGGTTGATGCTGGGATGGCGTTGGTCGGCAGCCCGGGCGGGTCTGGTCGGGCTGGCTTTGGCTGGCATGCTGGCGCCCTTGGCTTTTGGTTTCGGTGGCGCGAGTGCCCATGGCCTGGCGGGCGAATTTGCCGCCGTCGGCGCAGAGGGCGCGTTCATGGCTGCGACCATCCTGTGGATTCTGTGGCCAGCACTTGCGCTACATCACCATCAGCAGCAACGCGGCGCCATTGATGCGATACGCAGCGGCCTCGGCCGACTGACCGCCGGGCGATCCCTGCAGGCACTGCTCGTCGGATGGTTCCTGGCGCTGTTCTTTGAGGGTGCGGCGGGGTTCGGCACACCGGTCGCATTGACGGCGCCTATCCTTGTTGGGTTGGGCATACCGGCCGTGCAAGCTGTCGTGCTGGCCTTGCTGGGGCATGCCGTGGGCGTGTCCTTCGGTGCTTTGGGGACGCCGGTGCTGGCCCAGGTGGCGCTCACGGGGCTCGATGCGGTGGACATCGCGTGGCGCACCGCGCTGCTGCACGCGTTGCTGGGTGGTTTGCTGATGCTGTTTTTCATGCGGGTGCTCGCTACCGGCGTGAACGCTGACAAGCCGGATCAGGCGCGCGAGGTGTTACCCATCGCCTGGCCGGTTCTGGCCGCAGGAAGTTTTCTGTTGCCCAGCCTTGCACTGGCCGCGTTGCTTGGCCCGGAACTCGCAACCCTGGGTGGGGCACTTGCCGGAGGCGCCATTTTCACCGCTGTGCTTCGCTGGCGAACCCGCGGGCACGCGAACCCGGGGCCGGCACCTGGCCTCGGCCGGGCCTTGTGGCCCTACGGCGTGCTCATCGCACTGGTGCTGTTCACGCGTGCTCCGCCGGTGAGCGGCTTGCTTGCCAGCGTGAAGCTGCACTGGCAATGGGCGGGCGGCTACGGCGGCAGCATGCAGCCGCTGGTTCATCCGGGCACGTTGTTGCTGTTGGCCTTGCTGATCGGCGCGCGCCTGCAGCACGTGCCCTTCAAAGATGTAGGGTCTTCGCTCGCGCATGCCGCCCGCCAACTTCTGCCGGTATCCGCGGCTCTGCTGGCAATGTTGTGCCTGTCCCGGCTGATGTTGCACGCGGGCATGATCGCCGCGCTGGAAAACGCTGCCGTAAGCGGCGTGGGACATAGCTGGTCGCTGGTGGCGCCCGCAGTGGGCGCACTTGGCAGTTTTGTGACCGGATCAGCCACTGCGTCGAATGTGCTGTTCACTTCACTTCAGGCGCAGACGGCCCAGGCACTCGGGCTCCCTGTTGCGCTGATGGTGGCAGCACAAGGCTTTGGCGCGGCCATCGGCAATATTGTCTGCCCCCACAACATTATTGCCGGCGCCGCCACCGTGGGTCTGGCGGGGCGCGAGGCCGACATTTTGCGCCATACCTTGTGGCCCTGTGCCATGTACCTGGTGGCCGGCGGACTGCTGGTGGCCGGCCTCGCCATCTGGTGAGAGCGAGCCGGCCACCAGGGGCAGCTCTGGCACGACGCCAGGAAATGGATGAAATAGGCCTCAAGCCCTTGATGGCTATGCGCTGACAGCTATTTAAAAGATAGCAAATAGCAGGCCATCCGAGGCTCGCCCCGGGTTGGTCCTGATGCGCCGGGGCGTTGCGCGCGGTTCAATGCCTCATGAACGCCTCTGCCCATCCCCCCGAGTCCTCCACCGAAGCCCCTGCCACGCCGCCAGCGCCGCAGGTTCGCGTGTTGCAGCCGTTGCGCCTGGGCGACCCCGTGCGCTGGCTGCGCGCCGGCTGGCATGACCTGATGGCGGCGCGCGGCATTGCCCTGTTCTACGGCCTGTGTTTCTGGCTCATGGCCGTGGTGCTGGGCGCGGTGTTCCGCAACCTGCCGCAGTACACCATGTCCTTTGTGTCGGGCTGCTTTCTGGTCGGCCCCTTCCTGGCCATGGGGCTGTACGAGTCCAGCCGGCGGCGCGAGCAGGGGCTGCCGCAGAGCCTGGGCGCCTCGCTGACCTGCTGGGATAAACATCTGGGCAGCATGGGCATGCTGGTGCTGGTGGTGATGCTGCTGGAGCTGCTGTGGGGACGGGCCTCGCTGGTCGTTTTTGCCGTGTTCTTCAACACCGGCATGCCGAGCACGGCCGGCGTGCTGAAGGCGGTTTTCAACCCCCAGAACTGGCAATTCATCGCGGTGTACACCGTGGTGGGCGGCGTTTTCGCCAGCCTGGTGTTTTCCACCTGCGTGGTGTCCATCCCGATGATCCTGGACCGGGACACCGATGCCATCACCGCCGGCATTGCCAGCATCCAGGTGGTGGCGGGGCGCACCGGCCCCATGCTGGTCTGGGGGGCACTGATCGTGCTGCTGGTCCTCGGCGCGATGCTGCTGCCCTGGGCGCTGGGCCTGCTGGTGGTCGGCCCCTGGCTGGGGCATGCGAGCTGGCATGCCTACCGCGGCAGCTTCACCTGGGAGGCGCCGGCGCCAGCACCGGGGGATTAAGAGGCCCCAGCCCCGGGTTTTCCCTTGTCGAGTACCCGTGCCAGCAAATCCATCGGCAGCGGAAAAACAATGGTGGACGCGCGGTCGCCGGCCACCTGCGTCATGGTCTGCAGGTAACGCAGCTGCATCGCTTCGGGCTGCTGCGCCAGCATCTGCGCGGCCTCCAGCAGGGCCACCGCGGCCTGCTTTTCCCCCTCGGCGTGGATGACCTTGGCGCGGCGTTCGCGTTCCGCTTCAGCCTGGCGCGCGATGGCGCGCACCATGGATTCGTTCAGGTCGATGTGTTTGATTTCCACATTGGTGACCTTGATGCCCCAGGCGTCGGTCTGCGCGTCCAGGATCTGCTGCACATCCAGGTTCAGCCGTTCCCGTTCGGCCAGCATTTCGTCGAGTTCATGTTTGCCCAGCACCACGCGCAACGTCGTCTGCGCCAGCTGGCTGGTGGCCATCAGGTAGTCTTCCACCTGGATAATGGCCTTTTGTGGATCGACCACGCGAAAAAAAACCACGGCATTGACCTTGACCGAGACGTTGTCGCGCGAGATCACGTCTTGCGGCGGCACGTCCATGGTCACCACCCGCAGGTCAACGCGCACCATCTGCTGGATGCCCGGGATCACGATCACCAGCCCCGGCCCCTTGACGCGCCAGAAGCGGCCCAGCTGGAAAACCACGCCACGCTGGTATTCGCGCAGAACGCGAAACGAGCTGAAGGCAAGAACCAGCAGCAGCGGCAACAGCACACTGCCGAGTCCCAGGTTGAAGTCCAAAAACATGATGAAGCTCCTTTCAGGGTTACATTTCTTCCAGATCGTCGGATCGCACTTCCAGCGTCAGGCCATTTACCGCCACCACGCGGACCCGTTGCCCCGGCAGCAAGGCTTGGGGGCCTTGCACCTTCCAGCGTTCGCCATGGACCTGTGCCCAGGCGCCGTCTTCTCCGACGGCCAGCACCCGCGCAGTCGCGCCCACCATCTCCTCCTGCCCGCTGACCACCGGGCGGCGTCGCGCGCGCAGGGCCATGCCGCCGCCCAGCAACACCAACGCGGCAGAGCTGGCGGTCAGCCCGAAGATCAGTGGCAGCGGCAGGCCCAGGCCCGGAACGTCGCGGTCGAACAGCAACAGGCCGCCGGCGATGAACGCGACAGCGCCGCCCACGCCAAGCACGCCAAAGGCCGGCGTCAGGAGTTCCGCGGCAAACAGTGCCATGCCCAGCAGAATCAGCGCCAGCCCGGCGTAGTTGACCGGCAGCATCTGCAGCGCAAACAGCGCCAGCAACAGGCAGATGGCGCCGGTCACCCCGGCCACGCCAAAACCCGGCGACGAGAACTCGAACATCAAGCCGTAGATGCCTATCATCATCAGGATCAGCGCAAAGCTCGGATTGGCAATCACCGACAGCAGCCGCTGCCGCCAGTCGGGCAACACGGTCTCCTGGCCCAGGCCCCGGGTGGCGAGCTTGACATCGCCCGCTGGCACGCGGACCGTGCGGCCGTCGACCTGTGCCAGCAGGTCAGGCACATCCCGGGCAACCACGTCAATCACCTTCTCCCGCAGCGCCTCGGTGGCCGTCAGGCTGACCGCCTCGCGCACCGCACGCTCGGCCCACTCGGCATTGCGCCCGCGCTGCTGGGCCAGCCCGCGGATAAAGGCCGATGCATCGTGAACCTGCTTGGCGGTCATGGCGTCGGCCATGTCCATAGGCGGCGTGCCGGCTTTTTTTTCGTCCTTCGCCGTTTCGCCCCCACCCTTGTCCGGGCTGTCGCTCCTGCGGTCCGCAGGTGGCTTGCGTTCCATGCCCGGCATGCCGATGGCCACCGGCGTGGCTGCGCCCAGTGTGGTGGCCGGCGCCATCGCAGCGATATGGGCGGCGTACAGGATGTAGGTGCCGGCACTGGCGGCGCGTGCTCCCTCGGGACTGACATACACCGCGACCGGTACAGGCGATGCAAGAATGGCCTGGATGATCTGCCGCATGGAAGTGTCCAGCCCACCCGGCGTGTCCAGCCGGATCACCACCAGGGGCGCACCCGCATCTTTTGCTTTCGCGATGCCACGAATCAGGTAGTCGGCGCTGGCAGGTCCGATGGCATCGCGCACTTCCAGCACCAGCACCGGGGCGGCTGCCGCCGATGACATGGCGCAGCCCCACAGGGCCGCGGCAGCAAGCGCACGGGCGGCCCGCGCCTTGCACCGCGCGAATCCAGGCGGTCGCGTGATGAGACGGAAAATGCCCGAAAACACAGGTACTGACCACATACACATCTCCTGGCGCCATGTTGCTGGACAGACAAGTCGGGGCGCGTACCGTGATGGTTCCGGTCAGCGCTGCCATATCAAATCAATCTAGCACAGGTCCCGTTGGGTCGCCCGACGGCAAGCCGGAAAACCCAGTCTGCGTTTGACCAAGGTCAAGCAGGACGTCGGCTACCGGATGCGCGCGCGTCAGTCGCGGCAGGCACGGCCTCCGGAGGGGCGGCGGGGCCTGTATCAGAAGTCGAACTTCTGCCCAGGCTCCAGCGACAGCATGCGCGGCGTGCCGGGCGCGGAACCCAGTGCTGCATTGAACTCCGCCGGCGTGCCGCGCAGTACCGGCGTGGTGCCGTAGTGGATGGGAATGGCGAACTTGGGGCGGATCATGTCGCGCACCGCCATCGCGGCGTCCACCGGGTTCATGACGAAGTGGCCGCCGATGGGAATCATCACCACATCAGGCCGGTACATGTCGCCGATCAGCCGCATGTCGCCGAACACGCCGGTATCACCCATGTGCCAGATCCTGAAGCCGTTTTCCATCTCGAGGATGAAGCCCACCGGCTCGCCGCCGACATGGACCTCGTCCTTGTTGGTCGTCGGGTTTTTCCAGGCAAGTTCCGACGAGTGTTCGGCGCGCACCGCCGTGATTTTCACGCCGTTCGGGCCAAAGGGCATGATGGTGCCGCCCTTGCCGAAGCGCGGTGCCAGTTCGGCCGGCAGGATGCCCAGCGCGGACACCGTCTGGTTCATGCCGGCCGGGCCGTACATAGGCACCTTGTGCATTTTGGCCAGCGCCGGCGCATCGGCAAAGTGGTCGAAGTGGGCATGGGTGACCAGGATCAGGTCGACCTTGCCCAGCGCTTCCAGCGCCCTGAAATTCGCCGGTGTCTTGGGATTGGAGGTCAGCCAGGGGTCGATCATGATGACCTTGCCCGTGGGCGTGGTGATGCGCGTGGCGGCCTGGCCGAGCCAGAGCACTTCCGTCTTGCCGCTTTGGGCGAAGGCCGCGGTGCTGCACAGCGCCAGCAGCGACAGGACGCCGAGGACGCCGCGCAGCAGCGCGGCATGAACAGTGTGAGTTTCCATGGCAGATCCTGGTTGGTGGGTATGCCACCCATTTGACGTGACGGCCGCGGCCTTCGTCAACCGGGAAGCCCCGCGGGTCGCCTGGTTTCCCGGTGAGCTCGCCCTCCGGTTTTCCGTCCTGCGCTCAGGACCTTGTCCTACACAGCGCAAGGGGGCGCAATCCTACGGTGATCAGTGGCGATTTTGCCTCTACCAACTTCCTCAAAACCATGCCCAAAACCAACCCGCCGGCCGACATACGCAAACCGGGCGCCCAAGCCGCCGCACGCAACACCGACAGTGGCCCCGCGCACCTGCCGTCCGACACCGGTGCCGACCTGCCCGCCGAAAAAATGGCCCAGGTGGAGGCCCTGGTGGCGGCCATGCCGCACAACCCGACCAAAGCTGCCGAGCATGGCTTTGCCAACGCCATCGCCCCCCAGCGCGGGGCCACGGTGGAGCCCGCATCGAGGCTGCCCGGTGGCAGCACCCTGACCGAGGACAATGGTTCCGAAAAAACCGGCAGCGTCGCTCCGGAAGGCCTCAACGCCACCATCGAGCCGCTGGACCGCGTGCGCGTCGATTCCGCCGGCCGCGTCCTCACCACCAACCAGGGGGTGGCCATCGCCGACAACCAGAACTCCCTCAAGTTCGGCTTGCGCGGCCCGGCCCTGCTGGAAGATTTTGTACTGCGGGAAAAACTCACCCACTTCGACCATGAGCGTATTCCCGAGCGCATCGTGCATGCGCGCGGTTCGGCAGCGCACGGTTTTTTCGAAGCCTATGAACCGCTGACGCGTTTCACCAAGGCGGCGCCTTTCAAGGAAGCCGGCAAGATCACACCGGTGTTCGTGCGCTTTTCGACCGTGGCCGGCGAACGCGGCTCCAAGGACACGGCGCGCGACGTGCGCGGTTTTGCCGTCAAGTTCTACACCGACGAAGGCAACTGGGATCTGGTCGGCAACAACATGCCGGTGTTTTTCATCCAGGACGCGATGAAGTTCCCCGACCTGGTGCACGCCGTCAAACCCGAGCCGCACCACCAGATGCCGCAGGCCGCCAGTGCGCATGACACCTTCTGGGACTTCGTCTCGCTGATGCCCGAGTCCACCCACATGCTGATGTGGGTGATGTCCGACCGCGCCATTCCACGCAGTTACGCCACCATGCAGGGCTTCGGGGTGCACAGCTACCGCTTTGTCAACGAGGCGGGCGAGTCGGTGTTCGTCAAGTTCCACTGGGAGCCGAAATACGGCACGCACTCCCTCGTGTGGGACGAGGCGGTGAAGATCTCCGGCGCCGACCCGGACTTTCACCGTCGCGACCTGTGGGAGCGCGTCGAGTCGGGTGCCTATCCCGAATGGGAACTGGGCGTGCAGATCTTCTCCGAAGCGCAGGCGGAGGAATTCAGCTTCGACATCCTCGATGCCACCAAGCTCATTCCGGAAGAACTGGTGCCGGTGCAGAAAGTGGGCCGCATGGTGCTGAATCGCAACCCCGACAATTTTTTCGCGGAAACCGAGCAGGTCGCTTTCTGCACCGCGCATGTGGTGCCGGGCATCGATTTTTCCAACGATCCCCTGCTGGCCGGGCGCATCCATTCCTACGTGGACACGCAGATCACGCGGCTGGGCGGGCCAAACTTCCATGAAATCCCGATCAACGCACCGATTGCCCAGGTGCACAACAATCAGCGCGATGGCATGCACCGCCAGGCCATCCACCGTGGCCGGGTAGCGTACGAGCCCAACTCGCTGGCCGGGGGTTGCCCCTTCCAGGCCGGCGCGGCTCAAGGCTTTGTGACGGTGGCCGAGCGACTGCAGGCCAAAGAGGAGCAGGCCAAGGTTCGCGGCAAGCCCGAGAAGTTTGCTGACCACTACACCCAGGCCACGCTGTTTTATGAAAGCCAGACACCGGTCGAGCAGGCGCACATCGCGGCCGCCTTCCGCTTCGAGCTGAGCAAGGTCACCGTGCCCGCGATCCGCGAACGCATGGTGGGCTCGCTGCGCAATGCCTCGGAGGCGCTGGCCCGCAAGGTGGCCGATGGCCTGGGCATGGACGTTTTGCCCGCAGCACTGCCACGGTCACTGGCGAAGCCGGCCAAGCCCGAGGTGACGGTGTCACCGACGCTGTCGCTGCTGGCCAGGCCCGGTGACGGCTCCATCCAGGGCCGCAAGGTGGCCATTCTGGTGGCGTCCGGTGTGGCCGGCGACTCGATCGCGCAGGTGCAGGCCGCGCTGTTTGCGCAGGGCGCCGTGCCGCGCCTGGTGGCACCGCGCATTGGACCGGTCGCCACGCTGGAAGGCGATACCCTGGAGGCGGACGCCTCGCTGGAAAATGAACCCGGTTTCCTGTTTGACGCCCTCGTGCTGCCCGACGGCGAGCAGGCCGTGGTGGCGCTGGCAAGGGACGGGCACACCATGGAGTTCATCAAGGACCAGTACCGCCACGGCAAAACCCTGCTGGTGCTGGGCGCCTCGAGCGCGCTGATCGACAAGGCCGGGCTGCCGGCCGCCTTGCCGGGCGGCAAGGCCGACCCTGGCCTGCTCATGGCCGACGCCGCCACGGCCTCCAGCGCGATCGAGGCGTTCATGACAGCGCTCGCCGGGCCGCGGCATGCCGCAAGGGAAACCGACCCGCCCGTGGTCTGAGCCTCGGGGCAGACGTAAAAAAAAGCGGCTCGAGAGCCGCTTTTTTTCTTGCAGGGGTGGCTGACGCTTCAGCCGGCCCCGGTGATCACTCGACCTTGGCCTTTTCGCGCAGGCCTTGCTGGAAGGCTGCGAGTTTTTGCTGCTGCATCTGCTGGGCGATCTGCGGCTTGAGTTCCTCAAACGGCGGCAGCTGGGCGGTGCGGATGTCATCCACGCGGATGACGTGGTAACCGAACTGGGTTTTCACCGGCACGTCCGTCAGCTGGCCCTTGTTCATCTTGGTCATGGCTTCGGCGAACTCCGGCACGTAGCTGCTCGGGTTGGCCCAGTCCAGGTCGCCCCCGTTGGCGCCGGAGCCGGCGTCTTTGGAGGACTTCTTGGCGATGTCTTCAAACTTGCCGCCTTTCTTCAGGCTCGCGATGATGGCTTTGGCTTCGTCTTCCTTTTCCACCAGGATGTGGCGCGCCTTGTACTCCTTGCCGCCGTTGGCTGCGACAAACTTGTCGTACTCGCCCTTGAGGTCGGCATCGGTCACCGGGTTTTTCTTCTGGAAATCGGCAAACAGCTCGCGGATCAGGATGGCCTGGCGGGCCAGTTCCATCTGCGTCTTGAAGTCGTCGCTGGCCGACAGGCCGAGTTTCTCGGCTTCCTGCATGAACACTTCCCGGGCGATGACTTCTTCCTTGATCTGGCCCTGCATTTCGGGCGTGACCGGACGGCCGGAGCGCGCCAGTTGCTGCGCCAGCGCGTCAACGCGGGCCTTGGGCACGGCCTTGCCGTTGACGATGGCAATGTTCTGGGCAAATGCACCCGATGCGCCCACGGCCATCAGGCCGGTCAGCGCGCTTGCCAGTAAAAGATGTTTTTTCATGGTTTCCTTGGGGACTCTTTGGAGGGGTGAGTGGGGGCCCCGTTTCCGGGTGCACAAATCAGGGGGTTTTAATGATTTCAATGGCCAATGCATGCAGGCCCTGGTCTATGAAATTTTGCAGTGCATCATACACAAGCCGGTGGCAGGCCACGCGGCTTTTCCCGGCAAACGCCGGGCTCGCAATCCGCACGCGAAAGTGGCTGCCGAAGCCCTGGGCATTGGCCCCCGCATGGCCGGCATGCGCCGCGCTTTCGTCGATCACTTCCAGCAGGCTCGGGCTCAGGCGATCGCGCAGTTGTTCCTCGAGCCGGACCGTGTGGACGGGCAGGGCGGTGGTGGGGGTAGATGGGGTAGATGGGGTAGATGGGGTAGATGGGGTAGATGGCATCATGGTTCGGTCTTGACGTGTTTGTTCAGGAAGACAGCCTGCGCCAGCACAAAAACCAGCATCAGGCCCATGCCGCCGAACAGCTTGAAGTTGACCCAGGTGGCTGTGGGGAAGTTGAACGCCACCCACAGGTTGAGCACCCCCATCACCGCGAAAAACGCTATCCAGCTGTAATTGACCTTGCGCCAGATGGCGTCAGGCAGGGTCATCTGCGCGCCCATCAGCGACTGAATGCCGTTTTTACCGAACACCAGCTGCCCGACCAACAGCGCGCCGCCCATGACCCAGTAGAGCACGGTGGGTTTCCACTTGATGAAGCTTTCGCTGTGGAAATAAATCGTGGCACCGCCCAGCATGGTCACCAGCCCCAGGCTGACCCACAGCATGGTGTCTATCTTGCGGCCGCGCGCCACCAGCCAGAGGATCTGCGCCATGGTGGCCAGAATCACCACCACCGTCGCCAGCAACACCGGCGCCTCGGCGGTGCCCACCACGCCACCCGAGACCATGAAGCCAAGCCAGTCGGTCGCCGTCTGGGCAGACCAGGCGGTGTTGGCCTCGGCGTACTTGAACATGCCGAAGAAAAGAACAATGGGCAGGAAATCGAACAGAATTTTCATGGGCAGATTATCGCGGAGCAAGAGGGAACAAAAGGAGTTGGCTTGACTTTAGGGTGCCCGACCTGCAAGCAGGGGCCGCGGATCTGGCTTTGCCGGGCCGCAGGCGCAGCGGCCCCCTCGGGGGGCAGGAAGCGACACGCAGTGCGCGACCGTGGGGGCTGTTTTTCCGCAGGGCCGCCCCAAGGAAAAATGCGCCCCCTCGGGGGGGCAGCGCAGTACACGAAGTGACGAGCGTGGGGGCCTCACTCCTTTTTGAAGTCCAGCGAGGCGGAATTCATGCAGTAGCGCAAGCCGGTGGGGGTCGGCCCATCCGGGAACACATGGCCCAGGTGGGCGCCGCAGTGGGCGCAGACGGTTTCGGTGCGTGTCATGCCGTAGGCGCGGTCCACATGTTCTTCGATCGCGCCTTCTTTTACTTCCTGCGAAAAGCTGGGCCAGCCGCAGCCCGCGTCAAACTTGGACGAGGCGTCGAACAGCTCAGCATCGCAGCAGATGCAGCGGTAAGTGCCCGGCGCAAAGGTCTTGTCGTACTTGCCAGTGAAGGCGCGTTCGGTGGCCGCCTGGCGCGTCACCTGGAAGGCGCCGGGTTCGGCCCCTTTGTCGGCGAGCAGGGCTTTCCACTCGGCATCGGTTTTCTGG
This sequence comes from Polaromonas sp., assembly GCF_029945925.1. Classification (GTDB taxonomy): domain Bacteria; phylum Pseudomonadota; class Gammaproteobacteria; order Burkholderiales; family Burkholderiaceae_C; genus Polaromonas. The sequence continues at coordinate 63,278 of NZ_JAQSDN010000008.1, forward strand.
ATTTTGGGGGGCATGGTTCTACCTTTCGAGACGATCTTTAATCCTGCTTACGAACTGCAGCTGATTTCGATGGAGGCCGCCCAGTCGGGCGGAAAACCGGCATGGCTGTCGTGGCCCGGATGTTCTTCAAATGGGGCCTGCAGCAGGGTCAGCAAGGTGTTGACCCCGGAAAAATCTTTTAGTTTCGCGGCCTGGATCGCCTGTTCGCCCAGATGGTTGCGTAACACGTACTTCGGATTGTTTTTAAGCATCAAATCGGCCTGTAGCCCAATATCGGCGTGCGCCAGGCGCTCTGAATACTGTAGCGCCCAGGCATCAAAGGCGGCCCGGTCCAGAAACAGGTCGCGCACCTTTTCACGCCCCGGCGGCGTGCCGAAATGGCACAGGCGGCGCCAGAACATGGTGTAGTCCACCTTGTCTGCGGCCAGCAGCTTGAAGGTGGTTTCGATCAGGGCCTTGTCTTGCGGGCGAGCATCCGGCAGGCCGAGCTTGGCACGCATGCGCGCTTCCAGCGCCTCGGGAAAAACGGTTTTGTAGGACTCCAGCGCGGCCAGCGCCTGGTCCTGCGCCTCGATCAACGGCAGCAGGGCCTGCCCCAGGCAAAACAGGTTCCAGTAGGCAATGTTGGGCTGCTTGTTGTAGGCGTAGCGGCCCTGCGTGTCCGAGTGGTTGCAGACGTGGCCGGGGTCAAACGCATCGAGAAACTGGAAAGGGCCGTAATCGATGGTCAGGCCCAGGATGCTCATGTTGTCGGTGTTCATCACGCCGTGGCAAAAACCGGTGGACTGCCACGCCGCCATCAGGTGGGCCGTGCGTTCGCTGACGGCCTGCAGCAGGGCGGCATAAGGCTGGGGGCTCTCGCGGCAGGCGGGGTAAAAATGGTCGATCACGAAATCGGCCAGCACCTTGAGCTGTTCGTGTTGGTCGCTGTAGCTGAAATGCTCGAAGTGCCCGAAACGGATGAAACTCGGCGAGGTGCGTGTCACCACGGCCGCCGTTTCGATCTCTTCGCGGCGGACCCCGGCGTCAGAGCCTGTGACACACAGGGCGCGCGTGGTCGGAATGCCCAGGCCATGCATGGCCTCGGAGCAGAGGTATTCGCGGATCGAGCTGCGCAGCACGGCGCGGCCATCACCCATGCGGGAGTAGGGCGTCATGCCGGCGCCCTTGAGCTGCACTTCCTGCGATCCGTCGGGGGTGGAAATCTCGCCAAGCAGGATGGCCCGGCCGTCACCGAGCTGGCCGGCCCACTGGCCGAACTGGTGGCCGCTGTAGACGCTGGCCAGCGGCTGCGAACCCGGGGCCACCTGGTTGCCGGTGAACAGCGCCAGCGCTTCCTGGGATGCAAACCAGGCCTCGTCCAGACCCAGTTCGCGGGCCAGGGCCTGGTTGCGGCCGACCCAATACGGTGCGGGCAGGGGGCTGGGAAGGCGATCAGTATAAAAATCCGTGCCCAGCCCGGCAAAGCGGTTGGCCCATTTCAGGCCTGGGATCGCCGCAAGCGGCTCGCCGATGACAGAGTTCATGCGGTCATTGTCCTATGGCACAAGCAGCCCCGTGCCGGTGGGGTTAAAGCAGGTCCTACGCCGAGGCCTCAGGCCGGACGGCATACGCAGCCAGGGCCGGTTCCTCAAGCATGGCGACACGGCCAAACTCCAGCGACACCAGGCCCTCCTGTTCCAGCGTCTTGAGGGCCCGGTTGACCGTCTGCCGCGACAGCCCGGCCAGATGGCCGAGTTCCTCCTGCGACAGGACCAGCCGGCGCCGGCCCTGCCAGAACACCCGGGTCAGGTACAGGGCCACGCGCTGCTCCGGGGAGCGCAGGCGCTCCGCCTCGATGAGGGTCATGGCCTGGCCCAGGCGCCGGTTCAGGTGCGCAACCAGAAAGTGGTTGAAGGGCAGGCTGTGGGCCAGCAATTCGTCAAACTGGGCGCGCGGCAGGCATAGCAGCAGGGTGTCGCGCAGGGCAATCACGTCATACCGGCGCGGCTCGGTTTTCAGGACCGAGCCCTCGCCAAACCATTCGCCATCGGGTACCCCGAGAAAAGCCGAGACCCGACCGGCGCAGGAGGTGCTTTGCAGCTTGACCAGTCCCGACAGCACCGCATACCAGCCCTTGACCGGCGACCCCGCCGCCAGCATGACCTCGCCTTTGCGGCCCGACAGCGTGAGGGTGCGCTCCAGCAGGCGGGTCTGGGTGTCGGCGGACAGGGCGGCAAACCACGGCTGGCCGCGCAGAAAGCGGTGGTGCGGAAAAACGGCTTCTTCAAGTGACATGGGGGCGATTGTCTCCGCAGCCGCGGCGCACCACGTGGCCGGTATGGGCAGGGCCGGGCGTCACGGGAGCGCCATGGGGTTTGTACCTAGAAACTGTCGGAGCAGCGACATCTCTTGCCGGCCCGGAAGCAGCGGCGCACAGTGCGGCATGGCGGTTCGCGTTGCGGGCTCAGCATCTGGCCGACCGTGATGCACGTCAAGAAAAAACAAAAACACCGTCCCTGCGCTGTCGCCAAGGCGCTGATTGAGTCGGTGGCGGGTCCGGAACCCGCATCACGGGCGTTACCATGCGCTTACCAGGCTGCCGAACGGCACAGAATTTTTACCGGACAAGAAAGGAAACAAAACATGTTGGGTTTGATGCAAAACCAGCCACTGCTGATTTCATCGCTGATCGATTTTGCGGAGCGCCATCACGGCGATGCAGAGATTGTTTCGCGCCGTGTCGAAGGCGACATTCACCGCTACACCTATCGGGACGTGGCGCGCCGCTCCCGCCAGGTGGCCGGCGCACTGGATGCGCTCAAGCTGCAGTTCAGCGACCGGGTCGCCACGCTGGCCTGGAACGGCTACCGCCACCTCGAGCTGTATTTCGGCGTCAGCGGCTCCGGCCGTGTGCTGCACACGCTGAATCCGCGTCTGCATCCCGACCTGGTTGCCTGGATCGCCAATCACGCCGAAGACCAGGTGCTGTGTTTTGACATGTCCTTCCTCCCGCTGGTTCAGGCTTTCCATGCGAAATGCACGACCATCAAGCACTACATCGCGCTGTGTGATGCGGACAAGCTGCCCATGGACAGCGGCATTCCCAACCTGAGCAGCTACGAGGCCTGGATCGCCCCCCATTCGCCGGACTACAGCTGGCCCAGTTTTGACGAAAACTCGGCCTCGAGCATGTGTTACACCAGCGGCACCACGGGCAACCCGAAAGCGGCGCTGTACAGCCACCGCTCGACCATCCTGCATGCCTACGCCGCGGCGCTGCCCGACGTGATGTGCCTGAGCGCACGCGATTCCATCCTGCCGGTGGTGCCCATGTTCCACGTCAACGCCTGGGGTATCCCGTATTCGGCCGCGTTGACCGGTGCCAAGCTGGTGTTTCCCGGTCCGGCGCTGGACGGCAAGTCGATTTATGAACTGATCGAAGCCGAGAAGGTGTCCTATGCCGCCGGCGTACCCACCGTCTGGCAGATGATGCTGGGCCACATGAAGCCTGCCGGCCTGACATTCTCGACACTCAAGCGCACGGTCATTGGCGGCTCGGCCTGTCCGCCCGCGATGATCCATGCCTTCCAGGAAGACTACGGCGTCGAGGTGCTGCACGCCTGGGGCATGACCGAGATGTCACCGCTGGGCACGCTGTGTACGCTGAAGAACAAGCACCTGGACATGTCGAAAGACGAGCAGATGAAGATCCGGCTCAAACAGGGGCGTGCCATCTACGGCGTGGACATGAAAATTGTCGACCCCGAGGGCAAGGAAATCGTCTGGGACGGCAAGGCCTTCGGGGACCTGCATGTGAAAGGTCCCTGGATCGTCGCCGCGTATTTCAAGGGCGAGGGCGGCAACCCGCTGGTGGACGGCTGGTTTCCGACCGGCGACGTGGCCACCATCGACCCCGATGGCTACATGCAGATCACCGACCGCAGCAAGGACGTGATCAAGTCCGGCGGCGAGTGGATCAGCTCCATCGACATCGAAAACATCGCCGTGGCGCATCCCGCCGTGGCCATGGCAGCGTGCATTGGCGTGAAACATCCCAAGTGGGACGAGCGGCCCATCATTGCCGTGGTGAAAAAACCGGGCGCCGAAGTCACCCGCGAGGAATTGCTCGGTTTCTACGAAGGCAAGACGGCCAAGTGGCAGATTCCCGACGACGTCGTGTTTGTCGATGCGATTCCCCTGGGCGCGACCGGAAAAATGCTCAAGACACGCCTGCGCGAGCAGCTCAAGGATTACACCTTGCCGGGCGTGTGACACCCACCTTGCCGCGGCTGGCAACGGCTTTGGCTGCGCGGTTCATTCCGCGCTGCAGAATGCCCGGATTTTTCTGCCGCGGCGCTTTGTCACCTGCGCGATAGCCAGGCCGGTTTTTACGGGCAATCCCCTACGCTGCAGCGCACAAAAACTTGTACTCTGCCCATATCAGTTAACAAGGAGACATTTGATGAAATTGACCATGAAAATTGTTGCAGCGTCGGCCATGATGATGGTTGCCGGTGTGTCCTTCGCCCAAAAGGGCGAAACCGTCAAAATGGTCAGGATTGACCCGCTGACCGGGCTGCTTGGGCCGGTGGGCGTCAGCCAGATCAAGGGTTACCAGTTTTTTGCCGAAAAATTCAGCGGCGCCGGCAACCCGGCCGGCGTGAAGTTCGAAGTCACGCCCATCGACAACAAACTCAGCCCCGCAGAAAGCCTGAACGCGCTGAAAGCCGCCATCGACCAGGGCGCGCGTTACATCATTCAGGGCAATGGTTCTTCGGTCGCCATGGCACTGTCAGATGCTGTCACCAAACACAACGAACGCAATCCCGGCAAGGAAGTGATTTACCTCAATGACTCGGCCGTGGATCCGGACCTGACCAACAGCAAGTGCAGTTACTGGCACTTCCGCTTCGATGCCGACACGTCGATGAAGATGGAGGCCATGTCCAGCTTCATGGCCGACCAGAAAGACATCAAGAAGATCTACCTGCTGAACCAGAACTACTCGCACGGCCACCAGGTTGCCAAGTTCGCCAAGGAGTCCCTGGGGCGCAAGCGTCCGGATATCCAGTTCGTGGGCGAAGACCTGCATCCGCTGGCGCAGACACGTGACTTCGCTCCGTACATCGCCAAGATCAAGGCCTCGGGCGCCGACACCGTGATCACCGGCAACTGGGGTTCCGACCTCTCCCTGCTGATCAAGGCCGCCAATGAAAACGGCTACACCGGCAAGTTCTTCACCTACTACGCCGGTGTGACGGGTACCCCGACCGCGCTGGGCACCAATGGTGCCGGCCGCGTCTACCAGATCGCCTACAACCACTACAACATGGGTGGGCAAATGGAAAAGTGGATGAAGGAGTTCAATGCCAAGTACAACGACGACTTCTACACCGGCTCGACCATCCGCATCTTCGAGATGCTGGGTGCTGCCATGGCCAAGGCCAAATCCACCGACCCGGTGAAAGTAGCCGCCGCGATGGAGGGCCTGAAGGTCAAGAGCTTCAACGGTGAAGTCGAAATGCGCAAGACCGACCACCAGCTGCAGCAACCGCTGTACATGTCGGTCTGGCAAAAGGCCGATGCAAAGTACCCCTACAGCCCCGAGAAAACCGGCATGACGCTGGCGGTCCTGAAAGAGTATCCCAACTATGTCTCGAGCACGCCGACCAGCTGCCAGATGAAGCGCCCGTAATCAAAAGCGCTTGAAACAGAGCCCGAGCGGGTCTGCCGTATCGGGCTCTTTTATTTTTACCGTTGAGGAAGGTCAGCAGGAATGGAGTTTTTCATCATCTCGATGCTGAACGGGCTGAGCTACGGGCTTTTGCTGTTCATGCTCAGTTCCGGGCTCACGCTGATTTTCAGCATGATGGGCGTCCTGAATTTTGCGCACGCCAGTTTTTACATGCTGGGCGCGTATGTGGGCTACACCGTGGCCCAGTTCGTCGGCTTCTGGCCCGCGCTGGTCGCCGCCCCGCTGGTGGTTGGCGCCCTGGGCGCATTGTTTGAGCGCCAGTTTTTGCGCAAGGTGCACAAATTCGGGCATGTCCCCGAATTGCTGATCACCTTCGGGCTGTCTTACGTGATTGTCGAACTGGTGCAGTTGATCTGGGGCCGCATTGCCGTCGAGTTCCATCCGCCCGCAGCACTTCAAGGTCCTGTCTTCACCCTGATCAACGATTCCGTCAAGGGCCTGAGCCTGATCTGGGGTACCGCGCCCGCGGAGCTTTGCAGCGCTGCCGATGCCGCCGTGCGGATTGTCTGCTCGCCGTTTCCCGCCACCCGGGGTTTCATGATGCTGGTCGCGCTGGTGATGCTGGCTTCCGTCTGGCTGCTGCTGACCCGCACGCGCATTGGCATGGTGATCCAGGCCGCGCTGACACATCCGGAAGCGGTGGAGTCCCTGGGCCACAACGTTCCCCGCGTGTTCATGATGGTGTTCGGTGCGGGCTCCGCCCTGGCGGGGCTGGCGGGCGTGATCGGCGGCAGCACCTTTCTCACGGAACCGGCCATGGCCGCCACTGTGGGCTCCGTCATCTTCGTGGTGGTGGTGGTTGGCGGCATGGGCTCCCTGTCGGGGGCGTTCGTGGCGTCCTTGCTGATCGGCGTCATCCAGACCTTCGCCGTGGCTTTCGACTATTCGCTGGCGACCCTGGCGCAACAGATCGGCTTGCCGCTCAGTGCGGGCGTGGCCGACAACTCCTACATCAAGCTCACGCTGTCGCAGGTGGCGCCCATCCTTCCCTACCTGTTCCTGGTGCTCATCCTGATCTTCAGGCCCCGCGGCCTGCTGGGCAAGCGGGAGGGCTGATTCATGAAAAACCATTACCAATTTGCGCCACTCAACATCGGGCGCTGGCTCACCTGGGGGCTGTTTGCCCTGGTTCTCGCCGTCGCGCCGCTGATGTTTGGCAGCGGGCTGGCCATGACCGTGCTGTCCCAGATGGGCATTGCCATCATCGCCTGCCTGTCCTACAACATGCTGCTGGGGCAGGGCGGCATGCTGAGTTTCGGCCATGCGGTGTACACCGGCCTGGGCTCGTTTCTGGCCATTCACGCACTCAACAGCGTCGGCAACGGCTCCTTGCCGCTGCCGGTGTCGCTGGTACCCATGGTGGGCGGACTGGCCGGCGTGGGGTTTGCGGTGCTGTTCGGTTATGTCACCACCCGCAAGTCCGGCACGACCTTTGCCATGATCACGCTGGGGCTGGGTGAACTTGTCTTTGCGCTGTCGCTGATGATCCCGGAATTTTTTGGCGGGGAAGGTGGCGTGTCAGGCAACCGGGTGACCGGCAGTGCCCGGATGGGCATCACCTTCGGTCCGCAGATCCAGGTGTATTACCTGATCGCCGCCTATACCTTTGTCGCCGTCGGCGCCATGTTCGCCTTCACGCGTACTCCCCTGGGCCGAATGCTCAATGCCGTGCGCGACAACCCGGAACGTGTGGAGTTTGTGGGCTACGACACCCAGAAGGTCCGCTACATCGCCTTCATCATTGCCGGTTTTTTTGCCGGCATCTCCGGCGGGCTGGCGGCGCTCAATTTTGAGATCGTTACCGCGGAAGTGGTCGGGGCCGCACGGTCGGGGGCCTACCTGCTGTTCACCTTCCTGGGCGGCGCCACCTTCTTTTTCGGGCCCATCATTGGCGCCATCCTGATGGTGCTGGCCTTTGTGCTGCTGTCCGAGTTCACCAAGGCCTGGCTGCTCTATCTGGGCCTGATTTTCGTGTTCATGGTCATGTATGCCCCGGGCGGCATTGCCAGCCTGATCATGATGAACCTGCGCGTGGCACTGTATGGCAAGCTCAGGCAGCTGTGGGTCAGCTACCTGGCGCTGGCGGTCACCGCGCTGGTCCTGCTGCTGGGCGCCGGCGCCATGATCGAAATGGTTTACCACCTGCAGCTCAACACCACGTTGGGGTCCCAGCTTCAGTTCCTGGGCGTGCCGCTGGACGCGAAGAGCGTCAACAGCTGGTTCGGTGCGGCACTGGTCATGCTGACCGGGCTCGGCCTGTTCGAGGTCACCCGCCGGCAGTTCCTGCACGAATGGGGCGAGATCCAGGAATACATTGAAAAAGAAATCAAGCGCAGGGAAAGTCTATGAGCCCCCACGCTTGTCACTACGTGTACTGCGCTGCCCCCCGGGGGGGCGCTGCGCCTGCGGCCCGGCAAAGCCGGTTCCGCGGCCCCAATTGGTACAGACGGTACCCTGGCCCCGCCGTGTACGGTGCACTGGCTGGGTGGAAAATAATATGACCTACGCACTTGAACTCAAAGACTTGCGCAAGAGTTTCGGCAAGACCGAAATCATCCGCGGCGTCAATCTTGCAGTGACCGCCGGAGAGCGGGTCGGCATCATCGGCCCCAATGGCGCCGGCAAGTCCACGCTGTTCAACCTGATCAGCGGACGCTTCGCGCCCACCAGCGGCGAGGTTCTTCTCAACGGCCAGCGCATCGACGGCAAGAAGCCGTTCGAGATCAACCGGGCCGGCCTGTCGCGCAGCTTCCAGATCACCAACATCTTCCCCAAGCTCAGCGTGTTCGAGAACCTGCGCTGCGGCGTGCTCTGGAGCCTGGGCTACAAATACACCTTCCTGAAGTTCCTGGCCGACCTTGACGACGCGAACGAGCGCGCGGAGGAACTCATGCAGATGATCAAGCTCGACAAAAAACGCGACGTGCTGGCCATCAACCTGACCTACGCCGAGCAGCGTGCGCTGGAAATCGGCATCACCATTGCCGGCGGCGCCAACGTCATCCTGCTCGATGAGCCGACCGCCGGCATGAGCCGCAGCGAAACCAGCCGCTTCATCAGCCTGATCAAGGAAGTCACGGTCGGCAAGACCCTGCTCACGGTGGAGCACGACATGGGCGTGGTGTTTGGGCTGGCCGACAAGATCGCGGTGGTGGTCTATGGCGAGGTGCTGGCCTTTGACGTGCCCGAAGCCGTGCGCGCCAACCCGCGCGTGCAGGAGGCCTACCTGGGTTCTGCCGTGGCCGATTCCCAGGCGGGAGGACACTGACATGGCCCCCACGCTTGTCACTTCGCGTACTGCACGAGGCCTTGCAGGCCGCGGCTCGCGAGACGCTTCGCCTCTGTCGCCTGTCCAAA
>NZ_JAQSDN010000009.1 GCF_029945925.1 Polaromonas sp.
TCAGGGCTCGCGATTGTTTGAGCCGAAGGCGAGTTCGAGCGAGACCCCGCTTTTGCCGAGCACCACAGGTCGCCCCGAAGCGAAGCGCAGGGGACCCAGACCATCGGGTCGCCTTTCTTTTGGGTACTTTTCTTTGGCGACGCAAAGAAAAGTGCCTCGCCCGCCGGGGCGAGACCCGGCTTGCTGGCGAACCCCGAACGGTGGACGCAACGACGGCTTCGACAGGTTTAGCCAGAACGGAGTCGGAGGAACGCCCACATGGATCCCGGATCAAGTCCAGGATGACAGCCTGAAAGATGGGTTGCTATAAACTCAATAGCTGTCTGCGCACACTGGACAAGGGCTACAGGCCGATTTGATGTAGAAACCGGATGGATCAGGCAAGCGCCCGAGTGAAGAACTCAATCCCGCACCACCAGAATCGGCAGGTGGGCATGTGACAGCACCTGAGCAGCGACGCTGCCGAGCACGAGCTTTTCCAGTCCGCGGCGCCCGTGCGAACCCAGCACGATCAGGTCGGCACCGACAGCACTGGCGGTCTCCAGAATGCCGCGGTAAATCGCGTGGCCTTCGATGATGGAGGCCTTGACCGTCACACCTGCCGCTTCCAGCACCTCCGTGGCGCCCTTGAGGGCTTCGCTGGCTTCCGCCGTGGCCGCCCCGAGGTATTGCGCCTGGCCATAGGCGAAATCGGTGCCGACCCCGCTGAAGGCGTAGGGATCGATCACGTAGATCACCGTCACCGTGCTTTTGAAGGCTTGGGCCAGCCCGCAGGCCTTGTCGACCGCCATCATCGAAGTGGACGAGCCGTCAACCGGCAGCAGGATGTGTTTGAACATGATCAGGCTTCCTTCATAAAAACTCACTCGGGCCGGGACATCAGGGTTCGATCTTCACACCCTTCCAGAAAGCCACATGGCCCTTGATGTTGTCGGCCTCGGGTTTCGGGTCGGGGTAATACCAGGCGGCGTCGGTGTTCATCTCGCCATTGACCAGCAGCGAGTAGTAGCTGGCCTGTCCTTTCCACGCGCACATGGTGTGGTGGTTGCTGAACGTGATGTAGTCGCGGTTGAGCGAACTTTCGGGAAAGTAGTGGTTGCCTTCGAGCACCACGGTGTCGTCGCTTTGCGCAATCACTGCGCCGTTCCAGATGGCCTTCATATCGCTTCTTTCATGGGTTGCCGGGGTCCGCCGTGGGCGGAGGGAAAAGAAAAAAAGGGGGTTGCCTGCCAACAATCTTCGCACACTCTGCAGTGACCGCAAGACCGGCCGGCAAAAGGCAAAGGCAAAGGCAAAGGCAAAAAGAAAAGCGTGATGGGTGACCATCACGCTTTGACGTGGTTTTGTGCGGGATTGCGCCGCCGCAGCGGCGACCCATCAGGCCATGCGCAGGTTGTTGCCTTCAACAATCACGCGGGAGCCGACGGGAATCGAGCTGGACACTTCCACGGTGCGGACCGAACCGTCGTTCATGCGCACGCGCACCTGGTAGACGGTGACCTTCTTCATGTTTTTCTCGACCTGGTTGCCGGCAAACGCGCCGCCGGCGGCGCCCAGCACCGTCATGGCGGTCTTGCCGCTGCCGCCGCCGACCTGGTTGCCCAGCAGGCCGCCGATGACGCCACCGGCCACCGTGCCCAGGCCCACCGTGGTGTTGCCCACGGCCACGCCGTTGACCTCGCCCTGGCGCTGCACGGCAGTCACGGCTTCCACCGTGCCGCAGTCGGCGCAGACCACGGGCCTGGGTGCCGGAATCGGTGCCGGTGCCTGGGCCACGACTACAGGCCGGGGCTGGACCACCGGTTTGGCCGGCGCCGGCCTGGTAGCGGTTGTGCTGGTCGTGCTGTTGCTGGCAAGCGTGGCGGGGGTGCTGGGCGTGCTGTTGCTGGCCAGCTTGGCGGCGGTGCTGGACTGTGTTGTGGGGGCCAGGGCCTCGGTGCCGCCCGGCTGCGCATCGGAGCGGTTGACCACCAGTGCGGCGGCAAGCGCCATCACGGTGACCCCGAGCACGGCCACAATCGCGATCAGCGATTTGCTGTGCTGCATGCGTTGCGAGAAGGCGGGCTGGCTGCCGGGGGCGGCTGGTGTCTGGTTGTTTGTATCCATGTTGGGTACTCCTTGGTTGTGCCCCAGTTGTAACCAACTCAAGTCAACGCAGATGTAGGACGACGTGACATTCGTAAGGGAACGTCACCGCGACCTGTTTGAAAGTGTGCGTTATTGCTCACTTGTGAACAGCTTCACCCGCCGCTCACCGCGGCTTGACGCGTGCTTTACACGCCGCCGTGCGGGTGGGTCGGATCAATCCACAACACCTGCTCGGGCTTTTCGGCCGGCGCGATATCGAGGTTGATGGCCACCGCTTCGCCGTCGCTGCGGCAGAGCACACACTCGAGCAGCTCGGTGGGACTCGCGTTGATTTCCTGGTGCGGCACATAGGGCGGCACATAGATGAAGTCTCCCGGGCCGGCCTCGGCGGTGAACTCAAGGTGTTCGCCCCAGCGCATGCGGGCACGGCCCCTGACGACATAAATCACACTTTCCAGATGGCCGTGGTGGTGTGCGCCGGTCTTGGCGTTGGCATGGATGGTGACGGTCCCGGCCCAGAGTTTTTGCGCACCGACGCGGGCGAAATTGATCGCCGCCTTGCGATCCATGCCGGGCGTGGACGGCACATTGCCGTCCAGCTGGCCCCCGGGGATCACGCGCACACCGTCGTGTTTCCAGTCGGTGCCTTCGGGCGCGTGGGGGTGCCCGTGGGAATGGCTGTGGCCGGTGTCGTGGCTCATGGTATGTCTCCGAAGAAAAAAACTGCTTTCTAGTCCAGCAGGGCAGCGTACACCAGGCTGCGAAACAGCGGCCGGTAGTGGTCGCGCTGGTTGGGCGCCTGGATCATCAGCACGGCATACAAGTCTTCGGCCGGGTCCACAAAAAACGTGGTGCCTGCGATGCCGCCCCAGTAGTACAGCCCCTTTGAGCCGGGCACGGACGCAATGCCGGTGGCGCTGCGCACGGCAAAGCCGAGGCCGAAGCCATAACCGGGCGGCAAGACGTCCCCGGTGACGGGGATGGCGCCCAGGTGGTCGGCGGTCATGAAGTCCACCGTGCGCGAACCCAGCAGGCGCACGCCATCGAGTTCACCCCGGTTGCGCATGAACTGCAGAAACCGCGCGTAGTCCATGGCCGTGGACAACAGCCCGCCACCGCCGCTTTCCATGGCCGCCACGCGGCGCGGCTCCAGCACGCGCATCGGCACGCCGCCGTCCGGGTCGTGTGCAAAGGGCTCGGCAATACGCGGGTGATCGGCCGGCTCCACCGAAAACCCGGTGTCGTGCATGCCCAGGGGAATGAAGATGTCGCGGCGCAGGTACTCGCCCAGGGTCTGGCCGCTGAGCATTTCGACCAGCCGGCCCAGCACGTCCGTCGCGCGGCTGTATTCCCAGACGCTGCCGGGCTGGTACATCAGGGGCAAACCGGCCAGCACGCTGGAAAACTCCGCGTTGCTGCGCTCGCGCGAGCCCATCTGCAGCTTGCCGTACTGGCGCTGCACGTCGGCAGTCCCCAAAAATTCATAGGTCAGGCCGGCCGTGTGGCGCAGCAGGTCCTGCACGGTGGCAGGCCGATGCAGGTCTTCCAGTTCGACCCTGCCCTCCCGCTCCACGGCGACCTTCTGGTTGGCAAATTCCGGCAGGTGCCTGGCCACCGGATCACTGAGCAGCAGCCTGCCCTGCTCCACAAGCATCATCACCGCCACCGACACCACGGGTTTGGTCATGGAGTAGATGCGAAAAATCGAATCGCGGGCCATCGCGCTGCCTGCGGCCGGGTCCTGTTGGCCCAGGCTTTCGAACAGGGCGATCTTGCCGCGGCGCGCCACCAGCGCCACCGCCCCGGGCAGTCGCCCACGGTCAATGTCGGCCTGCAGCACGGCCAGCAGGCGCTGCAGGTGGTCAGGGCACAGGCCGACTTCGGCCGGCGTTGCAAAAGCCAGTTCGGTCATGGCTGCCCGCCTCACGCGCCGTAACGCGCACGCGCCAGCGCCGCACCCTGGGCCAGTGCCTGCAGCTTCTTCAAAGCCACCTCGCGGTCCATGGGCGCCAGGCCGCAGTTGGTGCAGGGCAGCAGGCGGTTCTTCGGCACGTACTTGAGGGCTTCGCCAATGGTGTCGGCCACCTGCTCGGGGGTTTCAATCTCGTCGCTCGCCACATCGATCACACCGACCATCACGTCCTTGCCTTCGAGCAAGGCCATCAGGTGCGGCGGCACATGCGAGTGGTAACACTCGAGGCTGACCTGCTGGATGCTGCTTTTGGCCAGCGCGGGAAACACGGCCTCGTACTGGCGCCATTCCTGGCCCAGCGTTTCCTTCCAGTCGGTGTTGGCCTTGATGCCGTAGCCGTAGCAGATGTGAACCGCCGTCGTGCAGGTCAGGCCCTGCGCGGCACGCTCGAGCGCCTTCACGCCCCAGTCGGCGGCGTCTTTCATGTAGACGTTGAAGGCCGGTTCGTCGAACTGGATGATGTCCACGCCGTCGGCCTGCAGCGCCAGCGCCTCCTGGTTCAGCAACTCGGCAAACGCCATGGCCATCTTCACGCGGTCGCCGTAAAACTGGTCGGCCACGGTATCGACAATCGTCATCGGGCCGGGCAAGGTGAACTTGATCTTTCTGGTCGTGTGCGCGCGCAGCAACTGCGCCTCGGCCGCATGCACACGCCCCTTGAGTTTGAGCGCGGACACGACCTGCGGCACCATGGCGTCGTAGCGGTTGTTGCGTATGCCCATCTTGACCTTGTGCTCGAAGTCGATGCCTTCGACCTGCTCGAGAAAACCGTGCACAAAATGCTGGCGCGACTGCTCACCGTCACCAATCACGTCCAGGCCGGCGTCCTCCTGCGCCTTGATCCACAGCAGCGTAGCGTCAGCTTTGGCCTGGGCCAGTTCGGCGCCTTCGGCCTTCCACCGCGGCCAGAGTTTTTGGGTTTCCGACAGCCAGGCGGGTTTGGGCAGGCTGCCCGCAATGGTGCTGCTGAAAAGTGGTCGTGTCATGAAAGGTCTCCTGTTGTTCTGTGCATGTCTTTTTTCTGTAATGTCAGCCCGCGGGAAATTGGGCCGCCAGCAATTCATAAGAGCGGCGGCGCGCCACCGGGTCGTGCGTCCAGGTGATAACCACCAGTTCCTCGACCTGCAGGGCGTCGGAGAGTGCACGCAGCTTGTCAGCCACCTGCGCGGCACTGCCGACCAGCGCCGTGCGCCGCAGCCGGTCGGCCTCGCCCTGCTCGGCCGCGCTGTAGGGCCGCTGCGCGACTTCGGCCGGTGACTGCAGCGGCCCCAGCGCGCCCTGGTTGCGGTCGATTTTCCAGCGCTCGCGGCTGGCGAAAAGCTGCCAGGCTTCGGCCTCGGTGTCAGCGGCCAGCGCCCATACACACAGCGCGGGTTGCGGTTCGGGATGTTGCGCACTGGGCCGGTACAGCTCGCGGTAAATGGCCAGCGCCTCTTCGACTCCCTGGCCGTCGGTGATGAAGTACGCAAACGCATAAGGCAGGCCATAATGCGCCGCCAGCTGCGCGCCGTAATTCGAGCTGCCCAGCATCCACAGCGTGGGGGTGCCCGGCCCGGTCGGGTTGGCGGTCACGCCGCGGCCCGGGTGGCCTTCGGGCAAGTCGACGCCGCTGACCCAGGCCTGCAGTTCACGCACCTGCCGGGGAAAGTCATCGGCCGCGTGACGCGCGTTCGGGTTGAGCAGCTGGGCGGTGCGCCCGTCCGAGCCAGGCGCACGTCCGACACCGAGGTCGATGCGACCCGGGGCCAGCGCCTCCAGCACGCGGAACTGCTCGGCGACCTTGAGCGCCGAATAATGCGGCAGCATCACGCCGGCACTGCCGATGCGGATGCGCTGCGTGGTGGCGGCGATGGCGGCCATCAGCACCTCGGGCGCGCTGCCGACAATCGTCGGGTGGCTGTGGTGCTCGCTGACCCAGAAACGGTCGTAACCGAGCGCCTCACAGTGCTGCGCAAGCGCAAGCGTTTCGCGGATGGAAGCGTCTTCGCTGCGGCCGGTGACGGCGACGGACTGGTCTAGAACGGACAATCGGATCATGCGCTAACTATAGCCAGCCTGAGGCGCCCGGACACGCGGCCGCACAAAGGTCTGTTCCAATAGGGGGTTACCGCCCGCCCCTCACCCAACCAGCAGACCTCCATGGCACTCAAAGCCACCATCTACAAAGCACAACTGGCCATTGCCGACATGGACCGCGGCGTCTATGCCGACCACAACGTCACGATCGCGCGCCACCCGTCCGAGGCCGACGAACGCATGATGATCCGCCTGCTGGCTTTTGCCCTGAACGTGACAGCCGACGACAACAAAGGCAAGCTGGAGTTCGCCAAGGACCTGTGGGATGTCGACGAGGCGGCCCTGTGGCACAAGGACTACACCGACCAGATCCTGCACTGGATCGACGTCGGCCAGCCCGACGACAAGCGCCTGATGCGCGCCGCCGGGCGCGCCGAACGTGTCACCGTCTACAGCTTTGCCAGCAGCACGCCGGTGTGGTGGAAGGCCATCGAAAGCAAGCTCACGCGCGCGGCCAACCTGGTGGTCTGGCAGATCGAGGCGGCGCAAAGCCAGGCGCTGGCCAAACTGGCCAACCGCACCATACAACTGCAGGTAACGATCCAGGACGGCACGGTCTGGATGAGCACCGGCAGCGAGTCGGTCGAGATCACGCCGATCCGGCTCACGGCCGGCGGCTAGTTCCAATGCTGTTCGCTTGACCGTTCGCCCTGAGCTCGGCCTGTCCTGAACTTGTCGAAGGGTCGAAGCCTGTTTGCACTGTGACCACCCTTCGACAAGCTCCGGGCGAACGGGGTTGTAGCGCTGGAATGCACCACATTGCGGCCAGAACGTCTCCCGTCACGACGCCTTGCCGGCCTGCTGCTGGTAAGGCGGCAGCCGGGCGCCGCAGTTGAAGCAGAAATTCGCATCGGCGGCATGGCCTTCGGTCAGGCATTCGTGGCAGGTGCGCGTGGTCGGCGCCTGGCCCGAATGCGTGCGGCGCTGCGCTGCCATCTCCGCCGTCACGATGCCGGTCGGCACCGCCAGGATGCCCCAGCCCATCAGCATCATGAAGGACGCGATCAGCCGACCCAGGTCGGTCTTGGGCGTGATATCACCGAAACCGACGGTGGTGACGGTGCTGATGGCCCAGTAAACCGAGGTCGGAATGCTGGTGAAACCGTTGGTCTGCCCCTCCACCACATACATCATCGTGCCCATGACCAGCACCACCATCAGCACGGCCGACAGAAACACCAGGATCTTGCGCCCGCTGGCGGCGAGGGCACTCACCAGGAACTGGTATTCCGCGACATAAGCCGCGAGCTTGAACACCCGGAATACCCGCAGCAGCCGCAGCACACGCACATCAATGAGGGCATGCAGTTCGGGGACAAACAGCGCCAGGTAGGTCGGCAACACCGCCAGCAGATCAATGATGCCGAAAAAGCTGGTCGCGTACCTCAGCGGCCGGCGCACACACAGCAGGCGCGCGATGTATTCGACGGTGAACAGCAGCGTGAAAACCCACTCCGCGTAGGTCAGTGCGTGGCCATAAACCAGGCGCACGGCCTGCACGCTGTCGGCCATCACCACGGCAATGCTGAGCAGGATGACGGCAATCAGCGCCTGGTCGAACAGGCGTCCGGCGCGGGTGTCCGCTTCAAAAATGATGGTGTACAGGCGCAGCCGCCAGCCGGCCAGCGGCTTGTCGAGCAAGGGGTCAGAGATGGGCGGTGAAGGTTTTTCCATGAGCGCAAGCAACGCCTCTGGAGCGTCGCACCTGTTCGAAGTCCGGGAGACGAACCTTAACCGATGTGGCCGGCCGCGGGCCGATGCCTCCAAAACACTCTTCTTTTAATAGCTGCCTGCGCCCGCCAGGCAAGGGCTACAGGCACTTTTTATTCAACAACCTCAGGCGGTGGCGCCTTCCGCCTCCTGCAGGGTCCGCCACATCACCTTGCCCGAGCCACTTTTCGGCAGGGCATCGACAAACTGCACAACACGCGGGTACTTGTAGGCTGCCATGTTCTCCTTGCACCAGTCGATGATGTCCGCCTCGCTGACCTGCCCCTTGTGGCTTTGCCGCAGCACCACCACGGCCTTGACGGTCTCGCCGCGGTAG
This sequence comes from Polaromonas sp., assembly GCF_029945925.1. Lineage (GTDB taxonomy): Bacteria > Pseudomonadota > Gammaproteobacteria > Burkholderiales > Burkholderiaceae_C > Polaromonas. The sequence continues at coordinate 8,184 of NZ_JAQSDN010000009.1, forward strand.
GCGTCGCGCGTGGAGATGATGCAGGCCTCCTGGATGGCCGGGTGCCTGAACATCAGCGCCTCCACCTCGGCCGGCCAGACCTTGAAGCCCGATGCGTTGATCATGCGTTTGAGCCGGTCGGTGATGAAGAAGTAGCCCTCTTCGTCGACCCGCCCGAGGTCGCCCGAACGAAAGAAAGACTTGCCGTCGATCTCGATGAACGCGGCGGCGGTGGCCTCGGGCCGCTTCCAGTAGCCCGAAAAATTCTGCGGCCCGCACATGATGATTTCGCCCTGCTCGCCCAGCGGCATTTCCTCCAGCGTCAAGGGGTCGATCACGCGTGCATCGACATTGAGAAAAGGCACACCCAGGCATTGCTGCTTGGTGGCGTCGGGCGGGTTGCTGTGCGAGGGTGCGGCGGTTTCGGTCAGGCCGTAACCTTCGGCAAAACGCAGGCCGTACTGCTCCCACAGGCGCTGGGCCACAGCCTGCGGCATGGCCGCGCCGCCGCCGCCGATGTAGACCAGGCTGCTCAGATCAAACTCCGCAAAGTTCGGGCTGGCCAGCAGGTCGATCACCATGGTCGGGATGTTGGTCCAGTGCGTCACGCGCCATCTGGAGATCAGCCGGCCCGCCAGTTCGCGGTCCCAGCGCGGCATGATGACCAGCGTCGCGCCGCCGTAGATCGAGGCATGCATGACCGACACCATGCCGGTGATGTGGAACATGGGCACCACCGACAACACCGTGTTTTCCGGTGTGCTGTTGCCCCACAGGCCGCTGGCCACCGCGTTGTGCATGATGCTCGCGTGTGTGTGCATGCAGCCCTTGGGCAGGCCGGTGGTGCCGCTGGTGTAGGGCAGCACCGCCAGGTCCTGCGGCGTCGCGGTGTGGTCGGGCAGCCGGCCCTGCGCGCCCTGCACCAGCGCCTCGGCCCAGGACGTGACCCGGCAATCACCGGCCGCGGGCGCCGGGTGCTGCGTGCCCAGCCACTCCTGCCAGGCTGGCGGCAGCCCGGCCGTTTCGGCCTGCACATCAAAAGCATCGCTGTAATGCGTGACGATCAGGTGTTGCAGCTGCTGCCCGGGCGGCAGCTGGACATTGGCCTTGACCAGCTCGGGCGCCAGATCCGCCGCGGTGATGGCCACCCGGGCGTCCGGGTCGATGATGTAGTGTTTGAGCTCTTCCGCGCGGTTCATCGGGTTGACCGGCACCACCACGGCGTCGGCCCGCAGGATGGCAAAGTGGGCAATCACCCATTGCGGGCAGTTCTGCATGTCCAGCACCACCCGGTCGCCTTTTTTGACGCCCATCTCATGCAGCGTGGCCGCCAGGCGCTCGGCTTTGTCCAGCACCTCGGCATAGGTGAAGACACGTCCAAAAAACACCAGTGCCGCCTTGTTCGGGTAACGCAGCGCGCTGACCGCCAGGTTGTGCCACAGCGAGGTGGCCGGTGCCGAAATGCGGTGCGGCAGGCGCCGGGGCCAGACCTTGTAATGCAGGTCATGGGGAGGGGCTGGGTGAGTCGCTGCCGGTGCAGCGGTGGGGTGATCGGACAAGTCGGGGCTCCAGTTTCACTTCAGGCGGGCCTCCAGCCTACCCCGGCTGCGCCGTCATCGCATCGGGGAAGCTCCGTATAAAAAGCTGTCGCCTCAGCGACCGCGCCTGACTATGATGAAGCTGGAGACCTTTCCCCGAGGGGACCGCCAGAAAAACACAACAGCAACACGGAAACACCGTGTCACGTCTTCCCTTCTTTCCTGTCTCTTCCCATTCTTCCCAGTGCTCCCATTGTTCCGATTCTTTCCGCTGGCTGGTAGCGCCCCGGCCGCGTCGGGCGTGGCTGGTCGCCTGCCTGCTGGCTGCCGCCACCCTGACAACGTCACCGGCGTTTGCCGCCTTTCCCGACAAGCCCATCCGCGTGGTGATCGGTTTCCCGGCCGGCGGACCGCTGGACCAGCATGCGCGCCTGCTGACCGAGCGGCTGCAGGCCGTGCTGGGTCAGCCCGTCATCATCGACTACAAGTCGGGCGCGGGCGGCACGGTCGGGGCGCAGGACGTGATGAAGGCCCCGCCCGACGGCTGCACCCTGATGCTGGCCAACACCGGCGTGATGGTCATCAACCCGGCGCTGTACACGCGGCTGCCCTACAACACGCTGCGCGACTTCACGCCGATCGCCCGCACCGCCATGCAGCCGCTGGCCCTGCTGGTCAAACCCAAGCTGCCGGTGACTACGCTGAAAGAATTTGTCGACTACGCCCGCGCGCGGCCCGGCCAGATCAACTACGGCTCGGCCGGCAATGGCGGCATCAGCCACCTGGTGCCCGAGATGTTCAAGAACGCCACCGGGCTGTTCATGGTGCACATTCCCTACCGCGGCAGCGCCCCGGCCTTCACCGACCTGATGGGGGGCCAGGTGCAGTTCATGGGCGAGTCGATTCCGCAGGCTGCCGCGTACCACAAGCAGGGCAAGGTGCGGGCCCTGGCCGTCACCAGCAAGGCGCGCAACCCCGCGTTGCCTGACGTGCCGACCGTCATGGAGTCCGGCATCAAGAATTTCGAAGTGGTCGGCTTCTACGGCTTCCTGGCGCCTGCCGGCTTGCCGGCGGACGTCACGGCAAAACTGAGCGATGCGTTCAAACAGGTCATGACCAGCGCCGAGATCCGCAACCGCATGATCACGCAGGGCGCCGACCCGGCCTTCATGGGCAGCGACGAGTTTGGCAAATTCCTCGCCGCGGAAATGCCGCGCTGGGCCCAGGCGGTCAAGGCGTCGGGGGCCAAGCTCGATTGACGGCCGCTCGCCCCGCGCGACTGTGGGCGGGGTTGGGGTCGGTGAATCCTGTGGCCGCGTCAGCCGGTGTGTGGCCGCGCTGAAGCAGCGCCCGGCGGCGACGGACGCCGCGCGCGTTTCGCGCCATCCGGGCACAATCAGCAAATGGCCGGACGGCAGTCACTCTGTTTTTGATAGCATTCTGCGCACGGTTGTATTGGGCTGAGGCCCTGTTTTATTGAATATTTCCAGCACCTGCCCTGTGCACGTCAAACGCCCGGGTACTGGGTGCCCACCTGCCTCCCATGCCGCCCGTCCTTTATTTCTTCGCCCTCTGCAACCTGGTCATCGGCAGCGGCGCCTTTGTGCTGGGCGGCATCCTGGTGCCGCTGAGCGAGTCGCTCCACATCAGCCTGGCTGCGGCCGGGCAGGCCATGACGGCCTATGCGGTGTCCACCGCGCTGCTGGCGCCGGTGCTGATCATTGCCACCGCACGCTGGCCGCGCAAACGTGCCGTGCAGCTGGCACTGGCCCTGTTCGCCGCCGGCTGCCTGGTGTGTGCGCTGTCGGGCAACCTCGTCATGCTGCTGCTGGGCCGGGTGCTGATGGGCGCAGGCGCCATGTTCAGCGCCGCGGCTTCGGCGCTGGCCGTCAGCCTGGTGGCGCCGGCACTGCGCGGCCGGGCCCTGTCCATCACCTTTCTGGGCATGAGCATCAGCCACGCAGTGGGTGTGCCGGTCGGTGCCTGGCTCGGCTTTGAATACGGCTGGCGCGTGCCGGTCTGGCTCTCGGCAGGCACCAGCCTGGCGGCTTTGATGGCGGCGAGCTGGTTGCTGCCCGCCAACATGGCCTCGGCCGGCGCCAACTTTTCCGGCTTCGGCGCGGCCGCGCGGCAACCCGCTGTGCTGCGCACCTGGCTGCGCACGCTGCTTTATTTCGTGGCAATTTTCAGCGTGTTTGCCTACATCGGCCCGGTGCTGCAGGCGCTCAACACCATGAGCTCGACGCAGCTGTCCCTCACGCTGGCGGTGTTCGGCCTGGCCGGCGTTGCCGGCACACTGTCGGGCGGCTGGGCCAACGACCGCTTCGGCGCGTTGCCCACCATGCGCGTGCAACTGGCCGTGCTGGTGACCACCATGGCCTTGCTGCCGCTCACGCGCGGCCACCTCTACGCCACCATGGCCACACTCATCGTCTGGGGCATCGCGGGTTTCGGCGTGATGGCGCCGCAGCAAAGCCGCCTGGCCGGCATGGCGCCGGCCCAGGCGCCGCTGCTGCTGAGCCTGAACGGCTCCATGCTGTATGTTGGCACGGCACTGGGCGCCGTCATCAGCGGCGCCATGCTGGACCACCTTCACCTGTCGCAACTCGGCTGGGTGGGCGTGCCCTTCGGCCTGCTGGCGCTGCTGACGCTGGCGTTTGAACCCGCGCATGTCCGGCCCGTGGCCGACGCCACCGCAAACTCCGCCTGAAAGAACACGCCATGACCACGCCAACCCCCGCACTCTCCCTGATCTACGTCGGCGACCCGATGTGCTCCTGGTGTTACGGCTTTGGCGTGCCGCTGGGGCAGTTGCTCGAACGTTTCCCCGAGGTGCCGGTGCAGCTGGTGCTGGGCGGCCTGCGCGCCTACAACACGCAGGTGATGGACGCCGCGCTGAAGGACAAGCTGCGCAACGCCTGGGCCGGCGTGGCGCAGCGCTCCGGCCAGCCGTTTTCACAGGCGCTGTTCGAACGCGCGGATTTCATCTACGACACCGAGCCGGCCTGCCGCGCGGTCGTCACGGTGCGCCAGCACGCGCCGGCGCTGGCCCTGCACATGTACCACGCGATCCAGCAGGCCTTTTATGCGCAGGGACGCGACGTCACCAAGGCGGCGGTGCTCGCTGAAATCTGGGACGAGGTGCATGGCCGCACCAAGGAAGCCTGGGGCCACATTGATTTTCTGCGCGACTTCGAGAGTGAAGACATGCGCCAGCAGACACGTGACGATTTTTTGCAGGCGCAGCGCTGGGGCATACGCGGCTTTCCCGCGCTGCTGGCGGCCCGTGATGGCCAGGCCCAGCTGCTGACCAGCGGCTACTCCGAGGCCGAGGTGCTCATCGAGCGGCTGGCAGCGCTGGAAGGCCAGCGGGACGTAGTGCCCCAGGAGACTGTGCGCCAGACGTCCTAGACGCGGCGTTTATTGGTGCCGGATCCGCCTGGCCCGAGGCTTGCGCGTCGGCCAGCTCGTGCAGAGGAATTGCGCTGAGACCAGCACGCACGAACAGCAGTTCGCCGGACTTGGATCATCCCTTACGCGCCGCGGGGACTTTGCCGGCTGTTAGCATGACGCCCGTGAAGCGTTTTATCTGTCAACTCCTGATTGTCTGGCTGGCGCTGCTGTCGGGCGGCGCCTATGCGCACGCCGCAGCCGACGCCGCGCGGGAACTCGGCCACATCGCCGCCCACGCCGTCGAGGCCCAACTGACCGGCGCAGAGGCCACAGATCAATCCGGTATGACCCAGGAACACGGCCACACCGATTCCTGTAGCCATAGCCACTGCGGCCATGGTCACGCGACCGGCATGCTGGCTGCCGAGTTCCGTTCCACCGATGCGAGCGTCGGCGCCCCGCTGCCGACGCCGCAAGCCTGGGCCAGCCGCGAACAGCCCAACAACATCGAACGCCCCAAATGGAGCTTCACCACCTCATCGGTGGTGAACCTTTGACCTGACGGGCGCCTCAAAAGTCTTTCTTTTCCAGTGGCCTAAGTGCAAAGGTTCGCCGAAGTCTTGATTTGCTTCGGAGAACGCTCTTGCTTGATCTTTCCCCTTTCCGTTTGTCGCGGCTTGCCTGCACATCGTTATTGCTGCCGGCCGCCCTCACGCTTGCCAGTGCGCAGACCGTGCCGCCGCGACCCCTGCCATCCCTGGCCGAAGCCGCAGCGCCCACGGGCGCCACCAGCCTGCGCGAAGCGCTGGATGCGGCCTGGGCCCTGAGCCCGGCAGCCCGCAGCGCCGACAGCCGCCGCGCCCAATTGCAAGCCAGGGAACGCGCGGCATCGTCCTGGATCAACGGCTCGCCCAGCGCCCTGCTGGCGCAGCGCAGCGACCGCTTCAACAACAACAGCGGCTTGCGGGAATACGAAGCCGAGCTGGAACTGCCGATCTGGAGCCCCGGCGTGCGCGGCGCCACCCAGCGTGAGCTGGCAGCGCTGCGCCTGGGTTTCGAGCCGCAGCAACAGGTGGCGCGGCTGAAACTCGCTGCCGAGGTGCGCGAAGCTGCCGCCAGCGTGGCCGTGGCGCGCACCGAACGCGACCTGGCGCAACGCAAACACAGCGAAGCACAAACACTGGCGCAGGACGTGGAACGCCGCGTGAAAGCCGGTGACAGCGCCCGTGTGGACGGCTTGCAGGCGCAGTCCCTGGTCCAACAGGCCGCCAGCGGACAGGAACAGGCGCAGCAGGCCTTGGCCCGTCTGCAAAACCAGTGGCGGGCACTGACCGGCCTGACCGCAGTGCCGTTGCTGGACGAGCCGCCGCCGTCCGCGAGCCCGGTCATGGGTCCAGACCACCCGGTGCTACAGGCCGCGCAGACACGGGTCCAGGCGGCGCAAGCTGCGCTCGAACTGAGCGAAACCGACAAGCGCGACCCGATGTCCGTCGGTGTGGGCATCACGCGCGAACGTTCGGCCTTTGGCGCCGCGAGCGAGAACAGCTTGCGCCTGGCACTGAAAATTCCCTTCGGCACCGACAGCCGCAATGCCCCGCGCATCGCTGCGGCACGCGCAGAACTCGACGCCGCGCAGGCCGAACTGGATGCCACCCAGCGGCAGGTACAGACCGAACTGGCATCGGCACTGGCCGAGCTCGACGCCGCCCGCCGCACGCAGGCCAGCATGGCCGAACGCGCGCGCCTGGGCACCGAGGTGCAAGCCCTGGTGGCCAAGGCGTACCGCCTTGGCGAGTCCGACCTGCCAACCCGGTTGCGCGCCGACAGCGAAAAGTTTGAGGCCGATCTGTCCCTGGCGCGCGCCCGTGTGGGCCTGCAACGCGCCGTTTCCCAATTAAACCAAGCTCTTGGATTGCTCCCATGAACCTCATTTACAAGCCAAATACGCCACCAGCCCATATCCAGAAAGCGCTGGCAGCTATTTTTTTTATAGCGTCTGGTTTGTTTGCCACGGCCTGGGCTGGGGGAGACCACGGTGCAGAAGCGCCAGCGGCGGCAGGTGTGGTCACCTCCCCGCGCATCAGCAGCCATTCCGACCTGTTCGAGCTGGTCGGCGTGGTCGACAACGGCGAGATGAAAATTTACCTGGATCGTTACGAGAGCAACGAGCCGGTCATCGATGCAAAGATCGAGGTCGAGGCCGGCGCAGCCAAAGGGACAGCCGCGCCCCAGCCGGACGGCAGCTACAGCTTCAAACATGACTTGCTTGGCCAGCCGGGCACGCTGGCTGTCAGTTTTGTCGTCGCCGCAGGTAAAGATACCGACCTGCTGGCTGGTGACCTGGTCATCACCGACCCCCACGCCGCGGACGAGCACCTTGACGCAAACCGGCCCTGGCTGCGCTGGGCAGCGTACGCGGGAGCTGCCCTGCTGCTGGCGGCGCTCGCCGGTGCGGCATGGCGAAAGCGCCGCCGCAAAGGCCTGGCCGGCATGTTGATTGCCGCCTGCGCCTTGGGCCTGGGCGCAACCGCCACCCTGGACGCTCAGGCGGGGCCGGGTCACGACCCCGGTGACGAGTCCGCTCCTGCTGCGGGTGGCAACGCGCCGCGGCGCCTGGCCGATGGTGGCGTGTTTTTGCCCAAGGCCAGCCAGCGTCAACTCAGCGTCCGAACCATCAGCATCGAAGAAGCGTCCCTGCCGACAACGGTCGAGCTGACAGGCCGGGTGGTGCTGGACAGCAACGCCGGCGGCAAGGTGCAGCCGACGCAAGCCGGCCGCATCGAAGCCGGTCCTCGCGGCCTGCCGCAACTGGGCCAGGCTGTTCGCAAGGGAGAAGTCCTCGCAGTAGTGCGCGCCTCCACCAGCGCGATTGAACGCGCCAACCAGCAGGCGCAAAGCGCTGAGCTCAATGCCAGCCTCGCCCTGGTGCGACGGCGCGTGGAACGCCTGCAGCAACTTGAAGGCACGGTGCCGCAAAAAGACATTGAAGCCGCGCAGTCCGATGTTTCCAGTCTGCGGCAGCGCGCCGCCGCCGTGGCCGGCAGCGTGTCGGCCACCGAAGCTCTGGTGGCACCGGTCTCGGGGGTGATCGCCGCCGCCGGCGTGGTGGCCGGACAGGTGGTCAATGCCGGCGACCTGCTGTTCGAAATTGTTGATCCTTCTCGCATGGGTGTGGAGGCCAGCGCCTTTGATGCCGCGCTGGCCGCCAACATCGCCTCGGCCAGCGCCAGCCCCGCGCCCGGCGCCAACGTGCCACTGCAATTTGTCGGTGCCGGGAGCAGCCTGCGCGAAGGCGCGATCCCGCTGGTCTTCCGCACCCTGCCGGGCAAAAACACCATACCCCTGTCCATCCACCAGCCGGTCAAAGTGACGGTGCAGACCAAGAGCCAGGTCAAGGGCTTTGCCGTGCCGATGGGTGCGGTGGTCAAAAATGCCAGCAACCAGGACATGGTGTGGATCCACACCGATGCCGAGGTGTTCCAGCCGCGCACCGTGCGCCAGGTGCCGCTGGACGGCAGCACCGCTGCGATTGTGGATGGCCTGAAAACCGGTGACCGGGTGGTGACGCAGGGCGCGCCGCTGGTCAACCAGGTTCGCTGAAACAGGGCCGCACACCATGTTTGAAAAACTCATACACGCCTCCCTCGCCAACCGCCTGATGGTGGTGGTGCTGTCGGTGGTGCTGCTGCTGACCGGTGCGCTGACGCTGGTGAAGATGCCGGTGGACGTATTCCCCGACCTGAACAAACCAACGGTCACGCTGCAGGCCGAAGCCGGCGGCATGGCGCCCGAGGAGGTCGAGCAACTGATCACCGCGCCGCTGGAAATCGCCATGGGCGGCATCCCGGGCGTGGAAAGCATTCGCTCGATCTCCAGCGTCGGCCTGTCCTTCGTCTACGTCACCTTCGACTGGAAGACCGACATCTACCGCGCCCGCCAGATGGTCGGGGAACGGCTGCAATTGGCGCGTGAGCAATTGCCCCAAGGTGTGACCCATGTCGGCATGGGGCCGATCAGCTCCATCATGGGCGAGATCATGCTGCTGGCCCTGCCCATCGACACCAGCAAGATCAGCCCGATGGCGGTGCGCGAGTACGCCGACTTCGTGATGCGCCCGCGCCTGCTCACCCTGCCCGGCGTGGCCCAGGTGGTGCCGATTGGCGGCGAGGTGCGCCAGTACCAGGTGCAACCCGACACCGCCCTCATGGCAGCGCTGAAGATTGACCTCGAAAGCATCGAAGCGGCGCTCAAGGGTTTTTCAGGCAACTCCAGCGGCGGTTTTCTCGAACTCAATTCACGCGAGTACCTGATACGCAACATCGGCCGCACCACCCGACTGCAGGACCTGGAGCGCCTGCCGGTAGCCTTTCAAAACGGCAAACCGATCCAGCTCAACCAGGTGGCCAAGGTCACGTTTGCGCCAGCCATCAAGCGCGGCGATGCGGGCTTGAACGGCCAGCCCGCCGTGATTCTCAGCATCCAGAAACAGCCTGCCGCTGACACCGTGGTACTGACGGAAAAAATCGAAGCCGCCATCGAAGAGCTGAAAAAAGGAATGCCGCCGGGCATGGGCGAGCCTAAAGTCACCATGCGCCAGGCTACCTTTATTGAATCGTCGGTGAACACACTCAAAGGCAAGTTGATGCTGGCATTTGCCGTTGTGGCGGTGGTACTGTATTTATTTCTGCTGAACGTTCGTACCACCGTGATTTCGCTGGTGGCTATACCGATTTCGTTCATGGCGACCGTGCTGGTTTTCAAGTATTTCGGTTTTTCCATCAACACCATGACGTTGGGCGGTCTGACGATTGCCATCGGCGAGTTGGTCGACGATGCCGTGGTGGGCGTGGAAAATGTGCTGCGCCGCCTGAAGATGGACCGCGCCGCGCATCCCACCAAGCGGCTCGACCCCTTGAAGTTGATTGCCAAGGCCACACTGGAAGTGCGCTCGGGCATCGTGATTGCCACCTTGATTGTTGTGCTGGTGTTGGTGCCGCTGTTCTTTTTGCCGGGTGTCGAGGGGCGCTTGATGCAGCCGCTGGCTGTTGCCTACATCGTCGCCATGCTTGCCTCAATGCTCGTCTCGGTGACGCTCACGCCGGTGATGGCGTATTACCTGCTGCCGGGAATGAAAGGGCTGGACCATGGAGATACGCGGGCCCAGCTATGGCTGAAAGCACGCTACGTGAAAGCACTGGCATATGTGCTGGGGCGTCCTCGCACCTGGGTGCTGGCCGGCGCGGCGGCAGCGCTGCTGGCCATGGCGGCCGTGCCGTTTTTTCCTACCACCTTTTTACCTCCGTTTAACGAAGGCGTGGCGCTGGTCGGCCTGCGCCTGAACCCCGGCACCACGCTTACTGAGTCGGCCCGCATCAGCACGATTGCCGAAAAGGCTCTGGCGAATGTGCCTGAGGTCGAACATGTGGGCCGCCGTTCGGGCCGAGCCGAGCTGGACGAACATGCCGAGGGTGTGCATGCATCGGAGCTCGACCTGAAACTCAAGCGCAGCGAGCGCAGCCTGGAAGAGGTGTTTGCCGACATCCGCAGCCGTATCGCCACCTTGCCAGCGGCCATCGGCATTGGCCAGCCGATCAGCCACCGCATCGACCACATGTTGTCGGGCGTGCGTTCGCAGATCGCCATCAAGATTTTTGGTGATGATCTGGACACCCTGCGCACACAGGCCGAGGCGCTGCGGCAAAAGCTTGCCGGCATCAACGGTGTGGTGGACCTGGAAATCGAAAAGCAGGTGCTGACGCCCCAAATCAGAATCCAGGTGGACTACGACCGTGCCCTGGGTCTGGGCCTGCCACCCGCCAAGCTGCTGCAGGAGCTGCAGGTGTTGATAGACGGCGAAAGCGTGACGCAAATCGTTGAAGGCAGCCGCCGCTTCAACCTGGTGCTGCGCCTCCCGGAGGCCTCGCGCGGCATCGAGGGCTTGCGCAATCTGATGATAGACACCCCGGGCGGCCGGGTACCCCTGAGCCAGTTGGCCAACGTGGAAGAGGGTGACGGGCCCAATCAGGTCAGTCGAGATGACGGGCGCAGGCGCATCGTACTGGCGGCCAATACGCAAGGACGGGCGCTCAGCGACGTGGTAGCCGACATACGGGGGGCAATTGCCGCCACTGCACTGCCCGAGGGTTACTTCATCACGATCGGCGGTCAGTTCCAGGCGCAGGAAGACGCCTCGCGCCTGATCGGGCTGCTTTCGCTGGGCTCGGTGGCCTTGATCTTTTTAATTCTTTACTCGCGCTACCGCTCCGGGATACTGGCCGCCATCATCATGGCCAACATACCGCTGGCTTTGGTCGGCGCGGTGGTGGGGCTGTGGTTGTCGGGTCAGCCACTGTCGGTGGCTGCACTGGTGGGATTTATCACTTTGGCTGGCATCGCGATTCGCAACGGTATTTTGAAGGTCTCGCACTACATCAACCTGTGCGCGTTTGAAGGGGAAAATTTTGGCCACACCATGCTGCTACGCGGTTCGCAGGAGCGCTTGACGCCGGTGCTGATGACCGCGCTGGTGGCAGCGCTGGCATTGGCCCCGCTGCTGTTTGAGGCGGATATGCCGGGCACAGAAATTTTGCACCCGGTGGCGGTGGTGATTTTCTCCGGCCTGATCACCTCGACCCTGCTCGACTCGTTTTTGACGCCGGCGATGGTCGCGCTGTTTGGCCGCAAGCCCATTGAAGCGCTTGTCGCCGATTCCGGTTCTGAAACGTTTTAACCTCACCCGTTCATTTTTTATCCACCACCTGAAAGGTAACTTCAATGAAACTCCATCCCCTCGGTCTGGCCATCTGCATTGCACTTTCCAGCACAGCCGCCCTGGCTGCAGGCAACCACGGCCACGACCCCAAATTCGGCGGCGTGGCGGTCGAAACCAAAGCGGGCGATCTGGAAATCGTCGCCAAGCCGGATGCCATCGTGATTTACGTCAGCGACCACGGAAAACCCATGAAGCTGGACGGCGCGAAGGCCAAGGTCACGCTGCTCAATGGCACCGACAAATCCGAAATCGAGCTCCTGCCTGCCGGCGACAAGCTGCAAGCCAAAGGCGCCTTCAAGGTCGCCAAAGGCACCAAAGGTGTTGCGGTGGTCACGTTGGCAGGCAAGCCTCCGGCCACGGCGCGTTTTGAGATCAAGTAACGCCAAGCGTTCTTAAACGTGGCGCTTCTTCGGCACCGCGCGAGATGGGGCTGAGGCCTGCGCATCGGCCAGCTCGTGCAGCGCTTCAATGATGTGGCAATGGGCGTCCCGGCCGTCGCAGCGGCTGCGCAGGGCCTTGAGGTCTTTTTCCAGCGCCTTCAGTTCCGCCAGCCGCGCGCGCACATGGCCCAGGTGCCCGTCGAGCGCGTCGCGTGCGGCCGCGCAATCCGTCTTGTTGTTCAGGTCCAGCCCCAGCAGGGTGCGCACCTCGGCCAGCGACATGTCCATGGCCCGGCACAGGCGGATAAAACGCAGCTGGTGCACATCGCCTTCGCTATACAAACGATAGCTGTTCTCACCCCGTCCATGCGGGCTGAGCAGGCTTTCCTTTTCATAAAACCGGATGTTCGCGGGGCTGACGCCGCTTTGCCGCGCGGCCTCGCCGATCTGGTAAGCCCTGGGGGCAGAGAGACTTGACACAGGCATCGCTTGACCTTGAAGTGACTTGAGGGTTTCCAATCATGCCATCAACACTATGCTTCCGGAGAACCCCTCGATGTCTGCCCACTGCTGCGACCACGACCACGACGCCACCGCCGCCCAGGCCAACAGCCCGCGCTACCGGAAAATCCTCTGGATCGCACTGCTCATCAACTTCACCATGTTTGCGCTGGAAATCGCGGCGGGTTTTCGCTCCGGCTCGGTGTCGCTGCTGGCCGATGCCATCGATTTCTTCGGCGATGCCGCCAACTACGGCGTGAGCCTGGCGGTGTTGTCCCTGGGCGTGGTCTGGCGTGCCCGTGCCGCACTTCTGAAGGCTTCCAGCATGCTGGCCTTCGGCGTGTTTGTGCTGGCGCGGGCATGGTGGGTGGCCACCCAGGGCGGTACGCCCGAGGCCTTGACCATGGGCGCGATCGGGCTGCTCGCGCTGATCGCCAACGTGTCGGTTGCGGCCATGCTGTATGCCTGGCGCGAAGGCGACGCCAACATGCGCAGCGTCTGGCTGTGCTCGCGCAACGACGCCATCGGCAACCTCGCGGTGATGCTGGCCGCGTTCGGCGTGTTCGGGACCAGGAGCGCCTGGCCGGACCTGGCCGTGGCGGCGGTCATGGCCAGCCTGGCCATCTGGGGCGGCTGGTCGGTGATGCAGCAGGCACGGCGCGAGTTGCGGGCCGGCCGCTTGGCGCAAAAGGCTGCGTGAACAGCTTCACGCCCGCGCAGCGCCGCCAGGTGTTCACGCAGCGGATGCGCAGTTTCAGCCGGCTGATCCGGCAGGCTGCTGCGGTAACCGAATCACCTTGCTTTTTGAACTTTCCGCCCGCCACCGTATCATCTACTTATGCGACGCCCCCTGTTCATCGCCATGATCTTCCTGCTGCTCCTGCGCGGGATGGTGGGCGATGCCATGGCTACCGGCATGGCCGCCGGTCATCTGCAACAGGTGGCTTCCGCTACAGAATTCGTAGCTGCTTACGCCCATGAATCAAGGGCAGACGGTCATTTTGACCATGACATGGCGATGGAGCCGGCAGCATCCATGACTCATTCGGCGGCAATTCCTCCGGATTGCGCAGGACACGCCTCTGGCCAGACTTCCGACCCCATGACCCAGGGCGCCACCGGGCACTGCGACTCCTGCGCCGCCTGCCAGTCCTGCAACACGGTCGCGCTGTCGCCGGTAACAGCCAGCACCGATTCCCTCGCCATTCCCCCTGCGCGGGCGCATTCGCCGACCGCGCGATTTGCCAGCGCCGTCGCCGCGCTGGGCCAAAAACCACCCATTTCCTGACTTCCAGGCCCGTACTGGGTCTGTACTTGCCATCCGGCACGGGCAACCTGCCCTTTTTGCCGGATTCGCGCGATTTTTACGATCGCCCCGCTTGTCCGTCAGGAGATTTTTGTGACCTTCCGTATCCTTTTTTGCATGCTGCTCCTGCCGCTGGGCAGCGTCCATGCGCAAGACGCACCGGCCCCGCAGGCCGCCGACCCCGCGGCGCCCGTGTCGGCGGTGAGCTACCGCTCCGTGTTTGCCGACTTGCCCACCGGCGTGGAAGTCGGTCGCGAGGACTGGAAAAAAGCCAATGCCGACGTTGGCCGATTCACGCGCGGCCATGTCGACATCCTCAAATCGGAGCAGCAGCAGGCAGCGCCAGCGGCCCCTGCGGCCACGCCGGATACCGCCCCACCTGCGGCAGCCCATCCCCACACACATTGAGCCTCACCATGTTTTCATTCCAAAAATCCGCAACGGCCCTGCTGGCGGTCGCGACACTGGCCGGCTGTGCCAGCCTGTCGCCCGACGGCAACCAGACGGACATCAACACCCTGACCGCCGGCAAAACAGCGGGCATCAACGCGCCGGTCGGGCGCGGCGACAGCGCGGAGACCCGCGACGCGGTGACGCGGCTGCTGGCCGGGCCGCTGACCGCCGAGTCGGCCGTGCGTATTGCGCTGCTGAACAACCCGGGCATCCACGCCTCCATGGCCTCACTGGGTATCAGTGATGCCGACCGCGTGCGCGCCGGCACGCTGCCGAACCCGCATTTCTCGATTGGCCGTTTCGTCGAAGGCAGCAAGGTGGAGATCGAGCGCGGCATCGGCTTCAACGTCATCGGCCTGCTGACCCTGCCCTGGCGCGCCAGATACCAGAACCAGCAGCATGAGGTGGCCAAACTGCAGGCCGCGCAGGAGGTCGTCAAACTCGCCTCTGACACGCGCAAGGCCTGGATCAACGCCGTCGCCGCCCAGCAGACCGCCAGCTACATGAAGGACGCGAAGGAGGCGGCCGAGGCCAGCGGTGAACTGGCGCGGCGCCTGGCACGTGTGGGCAACTGGAGCAAGCTGAACCAGGCGCGCGAGCAGGCTTTTGTCGCGGATGCTGCGGCACAACTGGCACGCAGCCAGAACGCAGCTTATGCCGCACGCGAAAAACTCACACGACTGATGGGCCTGTGGGGCGCGCAGACGCAGTTCACGCTCAGTGATCGCCTGCCGGAGCTGCCGAAAACCATCGCCGACATGCCGGACATCGAGGCCCGCGCGCTGCGCGACCGCCTCGACGTGCGCGCCAGCATGGCGCAGGCAGGCTACGTCGCCGACAACATGGGCTTGACGCGCAGCACCGGCTTCATCAATGCCCTCGACGCCAAGTATTCACGCAACACCACCTTTGACAATGCCTCGGGCGACAAGGAGATCAAGCGCGGCTGGGAGCTGGAGCTGCCACTGCCGATTTTTGACTGGGGCGGCGCCAGCAACGCGCGCGCGCAGGGCCAGTACATGCAGTCGGTGGCGCGTGTGCGCGAAACAGCCATCCAGGCCCGCTCCGAGGCGCGCGAAAGTTACCACGCCTGGCGCACCGCGCATGACCTGGCGCTGCATTACCGCGACGAGGTGGTGCCGCTGCGCAAGTTCATCAACAACGAACTGCTGCTGCGTTACAACGGCATGCTCAGCAGCGTGTTCGAGTTGCTGGCCGATACACGCACCAGCATCACGGCGGTCAACGCCAGCATCGAAGCGCAGCGCGACTTCTGGCTGGCCGACACCGACCTGCAAACCACACTGACAGGGACCTCCGCCGGCATGGCGCCCCTGGCCGCCGGCGCTGCTGCCAGCGGCAGCGACGCCAAAGGACATTGACATGAACATCAACAACGAACGCAGACGATTTTTTGCCGGTGCAGCCGCTGCCACGGTGACCGCGGTGGCCGCCAGCGCGGTGAGCCGCGTCGCCATGGCCGCCCTGCCCGAGCCGGTGTTGCAGGACAAGCCCGACACCATGCCGCCGCTGGTCCCCGGCACGGGCCGGCCCTACAACCCGGTGGTCACGCTCAACGGCTGGACCCTGCCCTGGCGCATGAACAACGGTGTGAAGGAATTTCACCTGGTGGCCGAGCCGGTGGTGCGCGAGATGGCGCCAGGCTTCAAGGCCAACATGTGGGGCTACAACGGGCAAAGCCCCGGCCCGACCATCGAGGTGGTGGAAGGCGACCGCGTGCGCATTTTTGTCACCAACAAGCTGCCCGAACACACCAGCGTGCACTGGCACGGCCAGCGCCTGCCCAACGGCATGGATGGTGTGTCGGGCCTGACCCAGCCGGCCATTCCGGTCGGCAAGACTTTTGTGTATGAGTTTGTCGCGCGGCGGCCCGGCACCTTCATGTACCACCCGCACGCCGACGAGATGACGCAGATGGCCATGGGCATGATGGGTTTCTGGATCACCCACCCGAGAGCGAAACACCCGCTGATCGACGAGGTGGACCGCGACTTCGTGTTCCTGCTCAACGCCTACGACATCGACCCCGGCAGCATGACACCCAAAATCATGACCATGCTGGACTTCAACCTGTGGTCGTGGAACAGCCGGGTCTTCCCGGGCATCGACACGCTCAACGTGCGCCAGGGCGACAAGGTGCGCATACGCATGGGCAACCTGACCATGACCAACCACCCGATCCACCTGCACGGCCATGAATTTTTGGTGACCGGCACCGACGGCGGCCCCACGCCGAAATCGACGCGCTGGTACGAGGTGACCACCGATGTCGCGGTGGGCCAGATGCGGCAGATCGAATTTCTGGCCGACGAGGAAGGCGACTGGGCCTTCCACTGCCACAAGAGCCACCACACCATGAATGCGATGGGCCACGACGTGCCAACCATGATAGGTGTGGACCACCGCGGCCTGATCAAAAAGCTGCAGAAGGCCGTGCCCGACTACATGGTCATGGGCGAACGCGGCATGGCCGACATGGGCGAGATGGAAATGGAAATCCCCGAGAACACCGCCCCCATGATGACCGGCACCGGCCCGTTCGGCTCGGTCGAAATGGGCGGCATGTTCAGCATGCTCAAGGTGCGCAAAAACCAGAAGCCCGGCGACTACAAGGACCCGGGCTGGTACAAGCACCCGGCCGGCACAGTCGCCTACGAATGGACCGGCGCACTGCCCGACCCGGCGCGCCCGCGCGCGGGCAGCAAGGCCATGCCGGCCGCCTCACCGGGCCCCGTGACACAGGTCCAGATCCGAAAACCTTCCGGCCATGCCGGCCACTGATTCAATGGACACCCATGACAACCCGATTTACTCTCAAATTAATAGCTGCCGGCGCTTTACTGATGGGGGCTGGAGGCACATTTGGCCAACATTCGCACCAGCCGTCACATAACGCCAGCCCTTATGCAGGTCAGCAAATACGCGAGATCAAGGCCCTCTCGTCCACCCAGACCGCCGACCTGCTGGCCGGCCAGGGCATGGAACTGGCCAAGGCCGCCGAACTCAACGGCTACCCCGGGCCCATGCACACGCTGGAGCTGGCCGCGCAACTCGAACTGAGCGCGGAACAGAAGCAGGCCAGCGAAACGCTGATGAACCGCCACAAGGCGGAGGCTCGGGACCTGGGCACCCAGCTGGTGGAAGCCGAACGTGCGCTGGATCAGGCTTTTGCGTCGCGCCAGATCGATGCAACCCGGCTGGCGGCCCACACCGAAAGCATAGGCCGGCTGCAGGCCCTGCTGCGCAAGTCGCATCTGGACACCCATCTGCAGCAAGCCGCGCTGCTGACACCTGCGCAGATCACCCGTTATGCGCAGCTGCGCGCTTATGCCGGGCCCGCCGCTGGCGCAGCACCAGCCACCGCTCCCATTCACAAGCACTGATCCGAAAGAAACACTTCATGAAAAAACTTCACCCTTTCCTCGCCGCGCTGCTGCTCGCAGGCGCCACCACCTTGAGCCTTGCCCACGGAGACGATCCGAAAACCGGCAAGGCCGCCGTGGTTGCCAAAGAGCAAAAGGAATGGGGCATCGCCGGCGACGCCAAATCCGTCACCCGCACCGTGACCCTGACCATGGACGACAACATGCGTTTCACGCCCGACAAGCTGAGCTTCAAGCAGGGGGAGACCGTGCGCTTTGTCATCCGCAACCAGGGCAAGATGCTGCACGAGCTGGTCATCGGCACGAAAAAGGAGCTCGATGAACATGCCGCCCTGATGCTGAAGTTCCCCACCATGCAGCACGACGAACCCTACATGGCCCACGTCGGCGCCGGCAAACGCGGCGGCCTGATCTGGACTTTCAACCGCCCCGGCGAATTTGACTTTGCCTGCCTGATCGCCGGCCACTACCAGGCGGGCATGGTTGGCAAGATCAGCGTCGCCGCGGCAACCCACTAACCCATTAACCCGCTAACGCGTTAACCCGATAGCCCGATAACCCCCGACGACACCCAATCCCTCAAGGAGCATCTCATGCAAAGACGATTTTTTGTACAAGCCATGGCCAGCCTCACCGGGACCGCTCTGCTGGCACCCACGCTGATGGCACAGACCCGGCCGCAGGTCGAAGTCTGGAAAGACCCCAACTGCGGTTGCTGCAAGGACTGGGTGGTCCACATGGAAGCCAACGGTTTCGATGTCAAGGTGCACGATAGCGGCAACACTGCCGCCCGGAAACGGCTGGGCGTGCCCGACAAGCTCGGCTCCTGCCACACCGCGCTGGTCGGCGGCTACGCCATCGAAGGCCATGTGCCGGCCCGCGAGGTGCATCGCCTGCTCAAGGAACGTCCGGCCGCTGTCGGCCTGTCGGTGCCTGGCATGCCGGTTGGCTCGCCCGGCATGGATGGCCCCGAGTACGGCACGCGCAAGGACCCGTATGACGTGGTGCTCATCAGCCGCAGCGGGACGACCCGCGTTTATCAAAGTTATCACCGCGCCTGAGCGCATTCAAGGGAATTGACATGAAATACTTCACCACACTGATCGCCACCCTCGTGACGTCGGCCGCGTTCGCGCAGGCTGCCCTGCCCGTCTCTGAAGCCGAGGTCCGCAAGGTCGACAAGGACGCCGGCAAGATCACCCTCAAACACGGCGAAATCAAGAACCTGGACATGCCGCCCATGAGCATGGTGTTCCAGGTCAAGGACAAGGCCCTGCTCGACAAGGTCCAGGCCGGTGACAAGATCAGCTTCACGGCCGACAAGGTCAACGGCGCCTATACGGTGATGTCGATCGAGCCGGCCAAATAAACATGAGCCGCGGCCAGCGAGTGCAAGAAAGCCGTATTCGCATTGGCTGGATTGATGCTGGCGTTCAGTGGCGTGCTGCAATGGCGCAACCGGTCTGCTTCCCGCGCGCTCGATCCGGCACTGCGCCAGGCCTGCCTGCGCACCCGGAAAACTTCAACCCGGGTGTGCGGTGTGAGCGCGGTGATCTACCTCCCGGGCGGCTGGTTTGCATTCAATCAGCAGTGGCTGGACACGTTCTGACCGTGCTACCTGCGAGGCGCTTTCTCACAGGTCACGCATCGCCCTGAAATCCGGCCGAAGCTTGTCACGGTCTCACGCTGACGCCGTTGGGCCCTTTGCCAACGGGTACGGTTGCCGCCACACTGCGCTTCCTGATATCGAGCACCGACAGCGTGCCGGCGTAGGTGTTCGTGATGTAGGCGTATCGTCCGTCCCGGTCAATGGCCACGCCGTGAGCGCCGGCGCCGGTTTCAACGGTCTTGATTACCTTGAAAGTACCGAGATCGATCATGCTGACGGTCTTGCCTGGTTTTTTTCGCGTGCCCTGGTTGGCAACAAGCAAGGTGGTGGAATCCGGCGTCGCGAACAACTGAATGGGAACCGTTCCGACAGCAATCCTGTGCAAGATCTTGCGGGTCGCAGGATCGATCACCGCAACAGCGTTTTCTCCGGACAGTGAAACGAACGCCAGACGCCCGTCGGGCGTAAAGCCAACCTGGGCTGGCCCTTTGCCCACCGGTATTTGCGCCACTTCCTTTTGACTGGCTGTATCCACCACGGATACCGTGCCCCCCTTGAGGTTGGCAACATAGGCCTGCGTGCCGCCCGGGCTGAATCGAATGCCGTGGGGAAATTTTCCAACCGCTATCGTTGACACCCGGCGTTGCGTCGAGGCATTTATCACGCTCAATGTGTTGTCGCCGCCGTTGGTGACGTAGGCAAAGCGACCATCCGGAGTCAGCACAACATGCGCTGGATGCAAACCTACCCCTACTTTCGCAACCACCGCATGGGTCGTGGTGTCAATCACCCAGACGGCACCAGCATCGCCCATGGCCTGATGCTCGTCCTTGCCCATGCCTTGATGAGCAGAAGCATCTGCGGTAGCCGGCTCTCCATTGTTGGTCACCCACACCCGCGTGCCATCCGGTGAGACTTGCACGTTGTGCGGCTTTGCGCCTACACGCACGTTGGCAAGCGTCTTGAACGACTCAGCATCCAGCACGCTGACCGTGTCGGCCTCCTCGTTCGCTACATACACCTTGTCTGCCGCCAGGCCGACACCCGCGACACCCCATCCTGACAGCATTGCCACCATCACCAGCCAGTTCCTGATTCCAGACATGATTACTCCTTGTTAAAAAATTCATTGCATCCCGGGCCATGCGTGTCACGCACCACTCTGCGTAAGCCTGGCCCAGGAGTTTTCCCAGCCAGCGCCCGGCCAGGCCGGTTGGAGAGCTGTAGTCAATCCAGACACGCAAGCGGGTACCGGTGGCTGCCGGGGAAAGTTCGAATCCCATGCGGTACCGGCCGATCACCAGCAAGCGCGGCTGACCGCGCGTTTCCCAGGTTTTCCGGACAGGAGGCTCATAGCGGGTAACAACTTCCTCCACATGCAAAGACACACCGAGAACTCGGCCTTTCATGCGTATCACTGATCCGACCGCCTGACCCCGCTGGCTGTCGAGCTCTGTTTTCATCGTTGCGCCCGCCATCATGAGAGACCGCTTCTCCATGTGCGCGGACAGCCGTCTGTGATCGTCCAGCCATGCGAAGATGGCTGTGGAATCTGCGGCAATCCCGACCAGCGCTTCCCGATGAAGCTGGAACGGCGCATTCATGCACGGTTCCGCCGCGGGCCGTGGTGAAGGGTTTTCAGTTCCATCTCATGACCCCTTCCCGTGGCTCGTGTGCTCCGGCTCCTGTCGCCGATGCCCATGGCCGCCATGGCCGTGCCCATGCATCAGGTGCATCAACGGACAGGCCAGCAAAAGCAGGTACGGCCAGTAGCCCAGAACATGGCCCCAGTGCTCACGCAGAAGGTAGAAGCCGGCGATCAGGGCGGCCGTTGCGACCGCCATGCCGGCAGGCCGGCGCCAGAACGATGGCACCTGTCGATCATTGTCAAACGGGTCCATGATGACTCTCCTTCAAAGCTGCCAGCGAAAAATCCGGGGGGCGGATTCACCCGGTCGCGCAATCCTGAGTTCAATCACGCCCGGTCGTGGCGCCGGAACATCGAAGGCCAACACCCCTTCCCGGTGATGGCCGCCGGGTGGCGCGCCCTGCCAGCTCACAGGCCTGAATGTGCGCCCCTCGTCGGTCACCAGGGTGGCGCTCCGGGTCAGGTCATCGCTCAGGTCCGCACTGTGTGTGTCCAGCACGACCATGAACTCCCACCGGCTGTCCGGGTTTCCGATCGACTTCGGTGTCACCCTGACCGTTACCCCTTGATCGCTCGTCGACTGCGTGGCGATCGCATCAGGACTTGCCTGAGCCATCACACCCCAGGGCACTGTCGCCAGCACAAGGCCGGCGCAGGCCACCCCGCCAGCGAACAAGCAGCGCCGACTCAATTTGTAGCCTCTTGTGTCAAGCATGCCGATCTCCTCGAAAAACAATCTGTACTGAAATCCAGCCTGCGGCCAGCGTCCCGAGGCACGACGACATCGCACGGCAACGGCAGGCCGATGCCAGGTTCAGCCGCCAGCGCGTGGTCCATCTCGGCGCCAAGGCTGGCAACTCCTCACCTGGCGGGCGCAGGCGGCATGCGGTCCATCATCATTTTCATCATGGTCTGCATCATCTCCATGCGTTTTTCCATCATCTGCTGGCGCGCGTCCAGGTCGCCGGCCATACCCGGCATGCCTTTCATGCCGCCCATGCCAGCGCCGGACATACGGTCCATCATGGCCATGCCGTCCTGCATCGTTTTCATGTGTTCGGCCATCAGTTTGTTGCGCTCTTCTGCGGTCTTGGCGTTCATCATTTTTTCGTGCAAGCCCTGCATGGTCTTCATCTGCGCATCCATCCTGGTCATCTGGTCAGATGCAGCCATGCTGGGGGTGCTTGTGCTGCCCATGCGCATGGCAGGGGCTGTATTGCAGGCAGTCAATGCGCCGACAGCGGTGAGCGCTACGGCAAGGGGAATAAATCGGAATTGGGTCATGACAGACTCCTGGTGGGTTGAAGAAAGAACGGGGAATGCATCGTATGTGGGTAAACACAGGCGCTGGCGCGATGCCTGACGCCCCCCTCTTTCACCTGGGCACAACGCCCTTTGGACCGGGAAATGGACGCAGGTCTGCGGAACGCGAGGTTCCGGGCCAGCCGTCAGAAGGCGGCTAAAGTGCCAGCCGCGAGTAGCGAACCCGAATGGGCCGCTCAGGTAAGGTGGGCTGGACGTCGTCCATCCGCCGAGACGTCGGAGCAGCAGGCGTCACCGCTGTCCAGAGAATTGACATGAGAGGCGCCGGACCAGGATCGGCCTGGGTCGCCTTCAAGTCTTGTTTGGGTAGAGAGTGCGCGCCATCGTCGCAGACCTTCAGGCACGGCGCCTTGGAGGGATGCGAGTCACCATCGTGACCAGCAACAACTCCCGCATGACCCGGGGAGACAAGGGGCGTCTGCGCTGTTTCGGACGATTCGACGGGTGCTGCGTGGGCGTGCGTGATGCGCGCTTCCAGCAAGCAGGCATTGGCGACCCCTGAAGCCAGCGCAAACAGCCACCCCAGCAACACCAGAAATGCGGTGTGGCGTTTGCTACGGGTGCTGAAAGAAAGCTTCATGGAAGTACAGGTTCTGAGGTCGATGCTAACGGGGCTCCGCAACGGCTAATTGATATGTATCAAAGGGAGTGGTGCCTGTGGGTACCTTATGCAGGTGGCACCTTACCAACGGTCACGAACTCCTTGTGCGCAGCCTCGGCCCCTGAAGAGCGGCGTGATCGCCGCGATGGCAACGGGCTTGATGTAACGCAAGCGGCAGGGCATCCCGTTCGCTGAGGCTGCGGCATGCGGACCGGGGTGGCCGATTTTTGCGCTACCCTGACGGCAACAACCTGCCCTGCCCATGACCGCCAAGACCCTCTCCTCACACAGCGGGCCCACGCCCGTTCCTCCACCGTGGCATGCCTTGCCGGCCGGCGAGGTCCTGGCCCAACTGGCCTGCGACCCCGCCGTCGGGCTCAGCGCCGCAGACGTGGAGCAACGACGCGCGCGCGAAGGCGCCAATGCCCTGCCTGAGCCGCAGCGCCGCTCCATGCTGGCGGTGTTTGCGCGCCAGTTCAAGAGCCCGCTGATTTACATCCTGTTCGCCGCCGCCGTCCTGGCGGTTGCCATGGCGCACTACGGCGACGCGGTGGTCATCCTGGTCGTGGTGCTGGTCAACGCCGTGGTCGGCACCTTCCAGGAGGGCCGTGCAGAACGTTCGATGGCCTCGCTGCGCCGGCTGGCGGCGCTGCGGGTGCGGGTGCTGCGCGATGGACAGGAGGCGCTGATCGCGGCGCGTGACCTGGTGCCGGGTGATCTGCTGCTGCTGGCGGCCGGCGACGCGGTGGGCGCCGATGCCCGCCTGATCGAGGAAGCCCAGCTGCAAGTCGCCGAGGCCGCGCTGACCGGCGAATCGGTCCCGGTCAGCAAGGCGGTGGCGCCACTGGCCGAGTCCACCGGGCTGGCGGACCGTCGCAACATGCTGTTCTCCGGCACCTACGCAACTGCCGGCCGCGCGCGGGCGGTGGTCGTGGCCATCGGCAGTCACACCGAAGTCGGCCGCATTGCCGGGCTTACCGAAACCGCAGCCGACCCCCAGACGCCGCTGGAGCAGCGCATCGCGCAGTTTGGCCGCGCGCTGGTCGTCGCCGCGCTGGTGCTTTTTGTCGCGGTGGTCGCGCTCGGGATGTTCCGGGATCTGCCGCTGGCCGATGTGCTGATGGTGGCCATCAGCCAGATGGTGTCCATGGTGCCCGAAGGCCTGCCGGTGGCCATGACCATCGCGCTGGCGGTCGGCATGCAGCGCATGGCGGGGCGCGGCGCCATCATCCGCCGCCTGTCGGCCGTCGAAACCCTGGGCTCGACCACCGTGATCTGCACCGACAAGACCGGCACCCTGACGCGCAACGAAATGACGGTCAACACCTTGTGGCTGCCCGGTGGGCTGGAGGTGTCCGTCAGCGGCACGGGCTACGCACCCGAGGGCCAACTGAGTTCTGATGATGCGGCCCTGCTGCCGCTGCTGCAGGCCGCCGCGCTGTGCAACGACGCGCAGCTGCTGCCGCCCGAGGAGGCGCGCACGCAGTGGTCGGTGCTGGGCGACCCGACAGAAGGCGCGCTGAAGGTGCTGGCCGCCAAGGCGGGCATAACCCTCGAAGAACTTGCCCGCGAGGCGCCGCGCGAGGCCGAACTGCCCTTCGATGCCGACACCCGCATGATGGCCACGCGCCATCGTTTTGCCGATGCACCGCGCCGTGTGTTTATCAAGGGCGCACCCGAAGTGCTGCTGCATTTGTGCGCGGCCGACGGAACCGCCGTGATCCACGCGGCCCGCGCGGCCGCCGACGCCATGGCCGCACGCGCCCTGCGGGTGCTGGCCTTTGCCGTGGTGGAAGACGATGTGTTGGACCCCGAGGCCGGTTTCGACGCGCTGGCCGGTCGCGCCCACCTGCTCGGCCTGGCCGGCCAGATCGACCCGCCGCGCGAGGAGGTCAAGGCCGCCGTCGCCGAATGCCGCGCGGCCGGCATCCGGCCCGTCATGGTGACCGGCGACCACAAACTCACCGGCCTGGCGATTGCGCGTGAACTCGGCATTGCCCGTGACGGTGACCGCGCGGTGGACGGCGCCGAGCTCGAACGCATGAACGAGGCGGACCTGCGCGACGGGCTCGATCACATCTCGGTCTTTGCGCGTGTGCATCCGGCGCAAAAGCTGCGCATCGTCGAAGCCCTGCAGGCGCACGGCGAGGTGGTGGCGATGACCGGCGACGGCGTCAACGACGCGCCCGCGCTGGCGCGCGCCGATGTGGGAGTGGCCATGGGCATCACCGGCACCGAGGTGGCCAAAAGCGCGGCCAAGATCATCATCGCCGACGACAACTTCGCCACCATCGTCGCCGCGGTCGAGCAGGGACGTGTGGTTTACGGCAACCTGAAAAAAGTCATTCTCTACCTGTTCGCCACCTCGATGGCCGAGGTACTGGTGCTGCTGCTGGCGCTGCTGGCCGGTTATCCGCTGCCGCTGGTGGCGGTGCAGATCCTGTGGATCAACATCGTCACCGAGGGTACCGTGACGGTGAACCTGGTGATGGACCCGCCCGACGGCGACGAGATGCGCCAGCGCCCCGTGCAGCGCAATGACCGCCTGCTCGGCCGGCAGATGTTGCTGCGCGTCGCGCTGATGACGCCGATGATCGCCGCCGTGACCTTGGGCTGGTTCGCCTGGCGACTCGGACAGGGCTTGCCGATTGATCTGGTGCGTACCGAAACATTCACCGTGCTGGCGATGTGCCAGTGGTTCAACGTACTCAGTTGCCAGTCGGCCACCCGCTCGGCGCTGCAGCTGGGGCTGTTGAAAAACCCCTGGCTGCTCGGCGGCCTGGCCCTGAGCATAGGGCTGCAACTGCTGGTGTTGTATGCCCCGTTCATGAACACCCTGTTTTACACGGTGCCGCTGGCGCCCGCCTCCCTGCTGCCCTTGTTGCTGCTGGCCAGCAGCGTGTTGTGGGCCGAAGAACTGCGCAAGTTGATCGTGCGCCTGCGCCGAAAGCGGACCGCATGAGCCTGATCGTACTCGTCCCGCAGTTCCTGCTGTGCGCGGTGTTGATCGCCGGCGCGGGGTATGTGTTGTGCCAGAGTGCCGACCAGATCGCCAAAGCAACCGGACTCACGGGCGGCTGGATGGGCCTGGCGCTGCTGGCCACGGTGACCTCGCTGCCCGAGCTGGCCTCGGGCATCAGCGCCGTCACCCTCATCAATGCGCCCAATCTGGCCGTGGGCAACGCGCTCGGCGCCTGCGTGTTCAACCTCGTGTTCCTGGTGGTGATCGACGCGTTGCAGCCACACCAGCCGATCTACCGCCGTGCCAGCGCGGCGCACCTGCTGTCCGCCGCCTTCGGCGTGGTGATGCTGGGCTTTGTCGCCATGAGCCTGCTGCTGCCCGCGGCCACACCGGCCATGCTGCATCTGGGGCTGTACAGCCCGGTACTGCTGGTGCTTTACCTGCTGGCGCTACGCAGCGTCTTCGCACACGAGCAGTCGCTGCGTACCCCTCCTGAACCCGATTCCGCCGCCGCGCCGCCGCAGCAGCTGAGGCGGCAGTGGCGCCGCTTCGGGCTTGCAGCGCTGGTGGTGCTGGCGGCCGGCAGCTGGCTGCCCGCCATTGCCGACCAGCTGGCCCAGGCCATGGGCTGGAGCCGCAGCTTTGTCGGCACGCTGTTCATGGCGCTGGTGACCACGTTGCCCGAAATCGCGGTCACGCTGTCGGCCCTGCGCCTGCGCGCGCTCGACATGGCCATCGGCAACCTGCTCGGCAGCAACCTGTTCAACGTGACCATTCTGGCAATCGACGACCTCTTTTACACCCGCGGGCCGCTGCTCGCCGACGCCGCGCCCGTGCATGCGGGCACGGCAATCGCCGCCGTGGTCATGAGCGGGCTGGTGATGATCGGGCTGGTGATGCGGCCCCAGGGTCGCGTGTTGCGTTTTGTCAGCTGGGTCAGCGTGGGCCTGCTGGCCACCTACCTGCTCAATGCGGTGCTGGTGTTCCTGCACGGTGGTGCTTGAGAATAAACTGCTGAACAGGCAGCTGACATCATGGACTTTCTGCAAAATCCTTTCTCCGAGCTTGCACTGCTGCTGCTGGTCTGCGCCTTTGTCGGCGCGCTGTTTGTGCGGCTGCGCCAGCCGGTGCTGATCGCCTACATCGTGGTTGGCATCGCCGTGGGCCCGGCGGGTTTCGGATTCGTGGCCGCACACGACCAGATCGACCTGCTGGCGCAGATTGGCGTCACGGTCCTGCTGTTTGTGGTCGGGCTCAAGCTTGACCTGAAGCACATACGCCACATTGGCGCGGTGGCGCTAGCCACCGGTCTGGGGCAACTGGCATTCACGATCGTGTTTGGCTTTGCCCTGATCCTGCTGCTGGGCAGGGCTCCCATGGAGGCGCTGTACGTGGCCGTGGCGCTGACGTTTTCCAGCACCATCATCATCGTCAAGCTGCTGAGCGACAAGCGCGAGCTCGACAGCCTGCACGGCCGCATCGCGGTCGGTTTCCTGATCGTTCAGGACGTGGCGGTCGTCATCGCGATGATGGCCATGAGCGCGCTCGGCGGACCCGATGGCACGGCCACCTGGGTGGAGGTCCTGTTTTCGCTCGCCTGGCGCCTGGGCGCCGTCACCGCGGTGATGTATGTGCTGATGCGCTGGCCGCTGCCGAAACTGGTGGCCGCGATGGCGCGCTCACAGGAGCTGCTGCTGGTGTTCGCGGTCGCCTGGGGGGTGGCGTTTGCAGCGCTGGGCGAATGGGCTGGTTTCAGCAAGGAGGCCGGGGCCTTTCTGGCGGGCTTCTCGCTGGCCTCGACGCCCTACCGCGAGGCCGTGAACGCACGGCTGACCGGCCTGCGCGATTTCCTGCTGCTGTTTTTCTTCATCGACCTGGGCGCCAAGCTGGACTTCTCGACGCTGGGTGCGGAACTCGCACCTGCCGTCGTGCTGTCGCTCTTTGTGCTGATTGGCAACCCGCTGATCGTGATGGCTATCATGGGCTACATGGGTTATCGCAAGCGAACCGGCTTCATGGCGGGGCTGACGGTGGCCCAGATCAGCGAGTTCTCCATCGTGTTTGTAGCCATGGGCATCTCGCTCGGGCACGTGGGTGTGCAGGCGCTGGGCCTGACCACGCTGGTGGGACTGGTGACCATCACCGTATCGACCTACATGATTCTTTACTCACAGCCGCTGTACACACGCCTTGCGCCATGGCTGACGGTGTTTGAACGCAAGCACCCGTTTCGCGAGCTGGCGGTCGAGCGCCAGCCCGGCGGCAACGAACAGGCCGAGGCCATCGTTTTCGGCCTGGGCCGCTACGGCAGCCGCTTGCTGGCGCAGCTGCGCGCGGCCGGTGTGGAGGCCATTGGCGTGGACTTTGATCCCGAGGCGGTGCGCACCCTGCGCCGCCAGCGGCTGCCCGTTCGCTTCGGCGACGGCGAGGACCCCGACTTCGTCGAAACGTTGCCCCTGGCGCAGGTGCACTGGGTGATCACGACCTTTCCGCAGTGGGAGTCCAACCGGGCCCTGCTGCACGCGCTCCACACCGCGAAATTCAGGGGCACCATCGTCGGTGCGGTGCGCGACGCGGCGCACGGACGTGCCCTGAAGACCGCAGGTGCCGACTACATATTGAACCCCTTCGACGATGCCGCCGACCATGCAGCGCAATACCTGGCCACCCACATCCACGCCCCCAAGGAGGACCTGTCATGAACCCGATGAATTCCATACTGGCAGCTACCGATTTCTCGGCACCGGCGCGTCACGCCGCTGACCGCGCGGCACGCCTGGCCCACGAAACCGGCGCGCAGCTCACCCTGATGCATACGGTTTCCGGCCGCGCGCTGGACGAACTGCGGCAGTGGCTGGGTGCCGGCCATGCCGCAGAAGCACAATTGCTCGAAGATGCGGAACAACAGTTGCGCAAGCTGGCCGAGGAGCTTGCCAGCACCCGGCGCGTGAAAACGCAGACACACCTGGCCACCGGCCCCGTGGTGACCGAGATCGAGCGCGAGGCCGATGCCGTGCAGGCCTCTCTGGTGGTGCTCGGTGCCCGGGGCGCGGGCTTTCTACGCCGGCTGGTGCTGGGCAGCACATCGGAGCGGCTGCTCAAACACACCCACCGGCCCGTGCTGGTCGTCAAACAAACACCGCACGAGCCTTATCGCCGCGTGCTGGTGGCGCTGGACTTCTCGCCCTGGTCGGTGCACGCGATTGCACTGGCCCGCCGCGTGGCGCCGAATGCCCGGCTGGTGCTGCTTCACGCCTTCGAGGTGCCGTTTGAAGGCAAGCTGCGCGTCGCCGGGGTGGACACCGCCACGATAGAACATTACCGCCGGCAGGCCGGCGCACTCGCCACACAGCAGTTGCACCATATCGCCCAGCAGGCCGGCCTGGCGCCGAGTCACTGGGACGCCCGCGTGATCGAAGGCGATCCGTGGCAGCGCATCGTCGAGCAGGAACAGGAGTGCGACTGCGACCTCGTGGTGCTGGGCAAACATGGCCGCTCCGCCGCCGAGGAGCTGTTTCTCGGCAGCGTGACCCGCTCGGTGCTGACCGAGGGAAGCGGCGACGTGCTGGTGTCCATGGCCGGCGCTGCCTGACGCGAGGCCTTCTCCGCCTGCACTTCTGGAAGAAGCCGCTTTTTGCTATGATATTCATAGCTGCTGGCGCACGTCAATCAGGGGCTTGAGGCCGTTTTTATCAATAATCCAGCGTCGTACGCCCGGCCGATTCATGCCGCATGTTAAGGTGCCGGCATGCCCAAAACCATACGCTACACACTGCTGTCGCTGCGCGATCTGGCCGTCTCCGCCGGCCCCTTTGTGGTGCTGGCCGCCACGCTGCTGGTGCTGGCCTACTGGTGGCTGGACCCCAACCCGCCCAAACGCGTCACGCTGGCCACCGGTCCCGCACAAAGTGCGTACGAGGAATTCGGCAAGCGTTACGCGCGCATCCTGGCCAAGGACGGCATCGCCGTTGAACTGCTGCCCTCCGAAGGCTCGGCAGCCAACCTGCAGCTGCTGCGCGAAGGCAAGGCCGATCTCGGTTTTGTGCAGGGCGGCACCAGCGCCACCGATGTGGACACCGACGAGGAACTCGAATCGCTGGGCAGCCTGTTTCTGGAGCCGGTGTGGCTGTTCTATCGCGAAGAGGCCGCACGGAAAGTCGCGGCGGCAACCTCCGGCAACAGCAGCCAGGGCGCGGACGCCGGCGCGGTGCTGGCCTCGCTGACGCAATTGCAGGGCCTGCGCGTCAACGTCGGCACGCCCGGCAGCGGTGTGCCCAACCTGATGAACAAGCTGCTGGAGAGCAACCGCATCGAGCCCGGCGCACTGAAGATTTCCCAGCTCGAACAGACCCCCGCCACCGTCGCCTTCCTGCAAGGTGAGCTGGACGCGATCGTGTTTGCTTCGGCGCCCGAGTCGCTGATGGTGCAGATGCTGCTGCAGACCCCGGGCATCAAGCTGATGGACTTTGCCCAGAGCGAAGCCTACTCCCGGCGCTTCGCCTTCCTGAGCCCGGCCGTGCTGCCGCGCGGGGTGGTGGATCTGGCCGGCAACATTCCGCCGCAGGACGTGCGCCTGGTCGCGCCCACCACCACCTTGCTCACGCGCACCAGCACCCATCCGGCGCTGCTGCAGCTGTTTGCGCTGGCCGGCAATGAGATCCACGGCAGCGCCGGCTGGTTCAAGCACGCCCGCGAATACCCCAATGTCAAGAACAACGAACGGCCAGTGGCCAAGGAAGCCGAGCGCAGCATCCAGGCCGGCGCGCCGCTGCTGCAGCGCTACCTGCCGTTCTGGGTGGCCAACCTGGTCGAGCGCATGTGGCTGGTGATGGGCATCATCATTGCGGTACTGCTGCCGCTGTCACGCATCGTGCCGCCGCTTTACGAGTTCCGCGTGCGCTCACGCATCTTCCGCTGGTACGGACAACTCAGGGACATCGAAAACCGCATTGACGGCGTTGACGAAGCCGGCGCCCTCCACGAGGAGCTCAACAGCCTGGAGCACCGCGCCGAGAAAATCAGCGTGCCCCTGTCCTATACCGACGAACTCTATGCGCTGCGCGCCAACATCCAGCTGGTGCGCAAGAAGCTGCTTCGGCGCCAGACACCTCAGAAAGAACCGTAAGCACTGCCCAGCCACACGACGGCCACCAGCACAACCACCGGCACGACCACCGCGACCACAAAGATGTCCAGGTAGGACTGGCGGTGTGTCAGCCCGCAGATGGACAGCAGCGTGATGACCGCGCCGTTGTGCGGCAAGGCGTCCAGCCCGCCGGTGGCGATGGCGGTCACGCGGTGCAGCAGGTCCGGGTGGATGCCTGCGGCATGCGCCATGGCCAGGTAGGTGCTTCCCAGGGTTTGCAGCGCAATGCTCATGCCGCCCGACGCCGAGCCGGTGATGCCGGCCAGCACATTGACGGAGATGGACAGCGACACCAGCGGGTTGCCTGGCGCAATGCCCAGCACGGCGTCACGGATCAGCGTAAAACCCGCCAGCGAAGCGATCACGGCGCCGTAACCCACCTGCGAGGCGGTGTTGAAAATAGGCGCCACCGCCGATGTTGCCCCGGCGTCCAGCGTGTCTCCCAGCGCGGGCAGACGGCGCCAGGCCAGCACGATCAGCAGCAGCACACCCGCCGTCAGCGCCACGATGATGGACCAGACGCCGCGCACCGCATCCATGCCGACGGCCCCATACAGCGCCTGTGCCAGGTAGCCGGCATCCACGCGCGGCGACACGATTTCGGCCATCAGGTAGTTCAGCGCCACCACCGTGACAATGGGCGCCAGCGCCAGCGTGACAGGCAGGGGCGGCACATCCGTGCTGGCGCTGCTGGACGCGACCGCCTCGCCGACCGCAGCCTGCGCCGGCCCGTCCTCGCCATAGGTCTCGCCCCGGGCCGCTGCATGCCGCGCACGATGCGAGAGCCACACCAGGCCCAGCACCAGCATCAGCAGGCCGGCCAGCAGCCCCAGGCCGGGCGCGGCAAAGGGCGTGGTCCCGAAGTAGGGCATGGGGATGGCATTCTGGATCGCCGGCGTGCCCGGCAACGCGGTCATGGTGAAGGTGAAGGCGCCGAGCGCGATGGTTGCCGGAATCAGGCGCTTGGGCAGGTTCGCGGCGCGAAACAGTTCAACCGAAATCGGGTACACGGCAAAAGCCACGACAAACAATGAAACGCCGCCATAGGTCAGCAAGGCGCAAGCCAGAACCACTGCGGACACGGCGCGGCGCGCACCCAGCCGTTCAACAATGGCCAGGGCCAGCACGCGCGCTGCGCCCGAAGCCTGCATCAGCTTGCCGAACAGCGCGCCGAGCAGGAAAAGCGGAAAAAATGCGATCACAAAACCGCCCAGCGCCTTCATGAAAACCTGGGTGTAGCTCGCCAGCAAGGGCGCGTCGGGGCTGAGCAGCACCGCCAGCAATGCCAGCACCGGGGCGAGAATCAGCACGCTGATGCCGCGGTAAGCCAGCCACATCAACAAGACCAGCGACAGCAAGATGCCGGCGATGCTGCTGCCCGCCGTCATGCGCGCGGCGCCTTTTGGTCAGAAAAAAACAAACTCTTTTCCTCTGTTCAAGTTCTGGCCCGGCCGGGGTCAGGGGCAAGGGAGGGATGGCGCCGCGCCCCTCAGGGCTTGCTCAGCAACGCCTGCCAGCCTGCGTGGCCCAGCTTTTCCAGCGTCTGGATGTTGACGTCAAAGATGGCATCAGCCTCGGGAAAGGCCTCGACCGCTCGCTCCACGCTGTCTTCGCGCAGAAGGTGCAGGATGGCAAACGGTGCGCGGTTGGTGAAGTTGCCGATGTCGTCGGGCTCGGTACCGTCAAACTGGAACTTCGGGTGAAAACTGGCCAGCTGGATCACCCCTTCAAGCTCGTGCTCGGCCACCACGCCTTCGGCTATTTCCAGGAAGTCATTGAAGTCCAGGAAGTCATCGAACAGCGTGGGATGGATCAGCAGCGTGGTGTCGATCTGCTCTGCCGGCGTGGCCACCAGCAGGTCGAGCTCCCTGTCGAGGTCTTCGAGCAGATCGTCAGCATGACGCGCATGGCTGACCACCAGACGCACCTGGTTCTTGACATACACCGCCTTGGCAAACGGGCACAGGTTCAGCCCGATCACGGCTTTTTCCAGCCAGTGCCGGGTTTGATTGAGGACTTCGTCGTCGGTCATAACCATCTCCAGAGAGCTACCGCAATGAGCGATCAGAGGGCTCTTAAACCCAGCAAGGGCCGCGGAACCGGCTTCGCCGGGCCGCAGGCGCAGCGCCCCCTCGGGGGCAGCGCATTACACGAAGTGAAAAGCGTGGGGGCTTAATGAAGTGCCTTGAACCGCATGCGTTTGGGCTTGGCACCCTCTTCGCCCAGACGTTTCTTCTTGTCGGCTTCGTACTCCTGGTAGTTGCCGTCGAAGAAGGTCCACTGGCTGTCGCCTTCGGCCGCCAGGATGTGGGTGGCGATGCGGTCCAGGAACCAGCGGTCATGGCTGATCACCATGATGGAGCCGGCGAATTCGAGCAGCGCGTCTTCGAGCGAACGCAGCGTTTCCACGTCGAGGTCGTTCGAGGGTTCGTCGAGCATCAGCACGTTGCCGCCAGCAATCAGGGTCTTGGCCAGGTGCAGGCGCCCGCGCTCGCCACCGGACAGGGTGCCCACGCGTTTTTGCTGGTCGGCACCGTTGAAATTGAAGCGGCCCGCATACGCACGGCTGGGCATGGTGAACTTGCCGACGGTCAACATGTCGAGGCCGCCGGAGATGTCTTCCCAGACGGTTTTTTCGTTGGCCAGGTCGTCACGGTGTTGGTCGACAAAAGCCATGCGCACGGTCTTGCCGATCACCACCTCGCCGCTGTCGGGCTGCTCCTTGCCGGCGATCAGCTTGAACAGCGTGGACTTGCCGGCGCCGTTCGGGCCGATGATGCCGACGATGGCGCCGGCCGGAATTTTGAAGCTCAGGTTGTCGATCAGCAGGCGGTCGCCGAAGGACTTGCTGACATTCTTGAACTCGATGACTTCATTGCCCAGGCGCTCGGCCACCGGAATGAAAATCTCCTGGGTCTCGTTGCGCTGCTGGTATTCAAAATCGGACAGCTCTTCAAACCGCGCCAGACGCGACTTGCTCTTGGCCTGGCGCGCTTTCGGGTTCTGGCGCGACCACTCGAGCTCTTTCTTCAGGGCCTTGGCGCGGGCTTCCTCGCCCTTTTGCTCCTGCGCCAGGCGTTCGCCCTTTTGCTCCAGCCAGGTGCTGTAGTTGCCTTTCCAGGGGATGCCGCGGCCGCGGTCCAGCTCCAGAATCCACTCGGCGGCGTTGTCCAGGAAGTAGCGGTCATGGGTGATGGCCACCACGGTGCCGGGGTAACGCTGCAGGAACTGCTCCAGCCAGTCCACCGATTCGGCGTCCAGGTGGTTGGTCGGCTCGTCGAGCAGCAGCATGTCGGGCTTGGACAGCAGCAGGCTGCACAGGGCCACGCGGCGTTTTTCGCCGCCCGAGAGGACGCCGACCTTGGCATCCCAGGGCGGCAGGCGCAGGGCGTCGGCAGCGATTTCGAGCTGGTGCTCGGAGTCGGTGCCCGAAGTGGCGATGATGGCTTCGAGCCGCGCCTGCTCGGCGGCCAGCGCGTCAAAGTCGGCATCGGGCTCGCCGTAAGCGGTGTACACGGCTTCGAGCTGGGCCTTGGCGGCAAACACCGCGCCCATGCCGGCTTCCACGCTCTCGCGCACCGTGTGCTCGGGGTCCAGCTTGGGCTCCTGCGGCAGGTAACCGATGTTCAGGCCCGGCATGGGCATGGCCTCGCCTTCGTACTCTTTGTCCAGACCGGCCATGATCTTGAGCAACGTGGACTTGCCGGAACCGTTGGTGCCGAGCACGCCGATCTTGGCGCCCGGGAAAAAACTGAGGGAAACGTCCTTGAGAATCTGACGCTTGGGCGGCACGATCTTGCCGACCTTGTTCATGGTAAATACGTACTGGGCCATCGGGATTCAACTTCTAATAAGGGAAAAAACAACGCAGGGTACCTGACCGGGCCGGCCTGCAAAGCAGGCTGGCCGGCGGTGATGCTGCAAACAAAAACCACACACTTTAGCTGGGGGGCAGGCACCCTGAATCAAGGCGCGTTTCTGGCGTGAACCCCCCGATTATCGTTCCATGCGACAATACACGGGTTGCTGGCTCCAGTTGCCTGCAGCAATTAGGCACACCTTCGGTGACAGTTTGGGTGCCCAGCCTGACTTTTTTACCCGTCTGCCTTTCACTGGCGGAGGCTTCAACAGCCCCCGACTGGCCGATCTTTGGCACCTCCGCGTGCACCATCAATGACTTTTGAAAATCTGAACTTGGCCCCGGCCATTCTTAAAGCCGTGCTTGAGCAGGGCTATACCGTTCCCACGCCCATCCAGGCCCAGGCCATTCCTGCCGTCCTGGCAGGCGGCGACCTGCTCGGCGGCGCCCAGACCGGCACCGGCAAAACCGCGGCCTTCGTGCTGCCCATGCTGCAGCGCCTGTCCTCCGAGCCGTCCCTGAAAAACAAGCGCGGCGTCAACGCCGTGCGCGCCCTGATCATGACCCCGACGCGCGAACTCGCCGCGCAGGTTGAGGAAAGCGTTCGCCTCTACGGCAAATACCTCGAACTCTCCTCCATGGTGATGTTCGGCGGTGTCGGCATGGGCGCGCAGCTTGAAAAGCTCCGCCGCGGCGTCGACATCCTGGTGGCCACCCCCGGCCGCCTGCTGGACCACGCCAGCCAGGGCACGCTGGACCTGAGCCAGGTGCAGATCCTGGTGCTCGACGAGGCCGACCGCATGCTGGACATGGGCTTCATCCACGACATCAAGAAGGTGCTGGCCCTGGTGCCCAAGCAGAAGCAGACGCTGCTGTTTTCCGCCACCTTCAGCGACGAGATCCGAGACCTGGCCAACGGCCTGCTGCGCGACCCGCTGCACATCCAGGTGACGCCGCGCAACACCACGGTGCAGCGCATCACGCAGACGATCCACCCGGTCGGCCGCGGCAAGAAAAAAGCGCTGCTCACGCACATCATCAACGAGCACAACTGGAGCCAGGTGCTGGTGTTCACACGCACCAAGTTCGGCGCCAACAATGTGGCCGAACACCTGACGAAAAACGGCATCCCCGCGATGGCGCTGCACGGCAACAAGAGCCAGACCGCCCGTACCCAGGCGCTGGCCGACTTCAAGAGCGGCAGCATCCGCGCGCTGGTGGCCACCGACATTGCCGCCCGCGGCATCGACATCGACGAGCTGCCACATGTCGTGAACTATGAAATCCCCAATGTCAGCGAAGACTATGTGCACCGCATCGGCCGCACCGGCCGCGCCGGCAACAGCGGCGAGGCGGTGAGCCTGGTCTGCCTGGACGAGGAAGGCTTCATGCAGGACATCGAGCGTTTCACCAAGCAGAACATCGAAAAAGTCATCGTGCCCGGTTTTGAAGCCGAACCCGGCGAAAAAGCCGAGCCGCTGGCCATGGGCCGCCAGACCATCTGGGGCGGCCTGGGCAAGCCGCCCAGCCGTGACGTGATGCAGGCAGCCGCCAAGGCGGCACGCAGCGAAATGATGACGCGCATCCGCGAGAACAAGCCCCAGGCGGGCCGCGGCGCCGGCAATGGCGGCGGCGGCAACGGTGGTGGCAATGGTGGTGGCCGCGGCCGCAGCGGTGGTGGTGGTGGTGGTGGTGGTGGCCGCAGCCAGCCCCAGGGTGGCCAGCCACGCCAGAACTCGGGTTATTCTTCGCAAGGCGGCCAGCCACAGCAGCTGCAAGCGAGGAACTCCAATGCACAACCCCCACGCCAGCGCGAACCTGAAGAACGCGGCGACGCCCAACCGAGCAGCCAT
Source organism: Polaromonas sp. (assembly GCF_029945925.1). GTDB lineage: Bacteria > Pseudomonadota > Gammaproteobacteria > Burkholderiales > Burkholderiaceae_C > Polaromonas. The sequence goes on from NZ_JAQSDN010000009.1 coordinate 44,911, forward strand.
GTCTCTTCCGGCTTCCCGTCCTCCGGCCAGCCCACCGGCGGCAACCGCGGCAACTACCGCGGCGGCGGCCGGCCAGCCGGCGGTGGCGGTGGCGGCGGCCGCTCGGGTGGCCCTGGTGCTAGGGGCAACGGGTCTGGTCGGTCGGGAAATTCTGGCTCGTTTACTGGGCGATAAAACCTACTCGGCGGTCCACTGCGTGGGCCGCCGCAAGCCTGCTCCTGTGCACCCCGGACTGGTGGTGCATCTGACCGATTCGCTCCGTGATTTTCCAGCCCCGCCAGTGGACGATGTCTTCATCGCGCTGGGCACCACCATCAAGGTGGCGGGCAGCCAGCAGGCGTTCCGGGCGGTCGATTTCGACGCCGTCGTGGCCCTGGCCAGATCAGCGCGTGACGCCGGCGCGACCCGCCTGGGCATCGTCAGCGCCATGGGTGCCGACGCGAAGTCCCCTGTTTTTTACAACCGCGTCAAGGGCGAGATGGAAGACGCTGTCAGCCAGCTCGGCTACGACAGCGTGGTGTTCGCACGCCCGTCGGTACTGGCGGGCGACCGCGAGGCGCTGGCGCAAGCCACCCGCCCCGGCGAACAGCTCGCCCTGGTCGCCATGCGCCTGTTCAAGCCGCTGATTCCGCGCAACTACCGCGTGGTGGCAGCCGCCGACGTCGCCGCGGCCCTGGTGAGCGCGGTCCATGCCGGCCAGCCGGGACGCCGCGTGTTGCTCTCGGGCGAGTTGCAAGCCGCCTGATCATTTCAAGCCATTTTGGCCACCAGCCCTTGACAGACGGGCGCCACCAGCTACTGATTCAATAGCAATGGGTCCCTGCCCGTGCGGCTTTCAGCCCTGCACAAACAGCGTTACCAGCGGGTCCGGCCCGACTTGGCGGCTCCAGTGGCCGTGGATGGCCGCGTCAAACGAGGCGCCAGTCGGGAGCAGATCAGCCGAATAAAAATGCGCCCCGGGCTTGAACACGCGCGATGTGCCGTCCTGCAGGCCAATTTCCATCTGGCCGCCAAGAATGACCACCCATTGCGGTGTCACCGTGCAATGAAACTGGCTGCGAAACCCCACCGGGCTGTGGCGCAGCTGGTAACCGGTAGACGGCAGCAAGGGCGACAACAGCGCTTGCGGCGACCCTTCGGTCAGCGCAACCGGCTCGTCGCGGAATCCGGCGCGACCGTCGGGGCCGGTGTAGAGCGTGGTTTTGGTGAAAACAGTCATGGCAAGTCCGAGAAAAGTGTGAAGAGTAAATATAGGTTGGGTTCAGGCACCGGTGGTTCGCCGCCAGGCCAGCACGGCAGCCACGATCTCTTCGGGCCGGCTGGACAGGTCGAAGCTTTGTGCATTTTCCTCCGGGCCGGGCGCTTCCAGCGTGCTGAGCTGGCTGGCCAGCAGCGACAGCGGCATGTAATGGCCGGTTCGCGCGGCCATGCGGGCCGCGAGCAAGGCGTAGTCGCCCTGCAGATGGAGAAAACGGGCGTCGGGCGCACCGCGCCGCAGGATGTCGCGGTAGGCCCGCTTGAGCGCCGAGCACGACAGCACCAGGCCCCGCCCGGCCGCCTGCGCCTGCTGGAGCCGTCCGGCCAGCGTTTGCAGCCAGCCCTCGCGGTCCTCGTCGCTCAGCGCGACCCCGGCCGCCATGCGCGCCACGTTGCTGGCGGGATGCAGGCTGTCGCCCTCAAGGAACTCCAGGCCCAGGGCTGCCGCCAGCTGGGCGCCCACGGTGCTTTTGCCGCAGCCGCTGACCCCCATGACCACAAAAATATCGGAACTCATTGGCGTCACATTCTGCCTTGCCAACCAACGCCTAGGCTGACCAGCGCACCGTGGCGTCGGCGCGTTGGTGCAGGTCGGGCAACAGCTCCAGCCCCAAGCCGGGTTTGCCGTTCAGGCTGAGCATGCCTTGGGTCACCGTGGGCAACTCGGTCACGAGTTCCCTGTACCAGCCGGTGTAGAAAGCGCGCACGCTTTCCTGGATCAGGGCATTGGGGGCATGCAGGGACAGGTGGCTGGACGCCGCCCAGACCACCGGCCCGGTGCAGTCGTGCGGCGCCACCGGCAGCTGCCAGGCGTCGGCCATGGCCGCAATCTTGCGGGCTTCGGTCAGGCCGCCGCACCAGCTCAGGTCCAGCATGGCCACACCGGCCACACCGGTCTGCAGGTAGTCCTTGAAGCCCCACTTGTAGCTCAGAGTCTCGCTGGCGCAGATCAGCGCGTCGCAGTCTTTCGAATATTGTTTGAGCAGGTCCAGCGAGTCCATGCGAATCGCGTCTTCGTGCCAGAAGGTGTTGAAGGGCTTGAGCGCGCGCGCGATTTTCTGGGCCATCGGCAGCCGCCACAGGCTGTGGAACTCCACCATGATGTCCATCTGCTCGCCGACCGCGGAGCGGATCTTGCGAAACGGCTCCAGCGCGAGGTCCAGGTCCGCGTTGCTGATGTATTGCCCATCGCTTTTTTCGGCCGCTGGATCGAAGGGCCAGATCTTCATCGCCGTCACGCCTTCGGAGAGCAGCGATTCGGCGAGTTCGTCGGCCCGGTGCAAAAAACCTTCGAGATCTTCGTACGGCCCGGCGTTGGCCTTTTTCGCGTCACCGATGCCCCAGTTGGCGCTGGTCTGGTTGACGGTGCTGCGCACATACTGGTAGCCGGCGCAGGTGTTGTAGATGCGTATGCTGTCGCGGCTCTTGCCGCCCAGCGCGGTGTACAGCGGCATGTTGGCCGCCTTGCCGAAAATGTCCCACAGCGCGATGTCAATGGCCGAGTTGCCGCGCGTTTCCACGCCGGAGCCGCGCCAGCCGAGGTAACCGGTGATGTCCTTGTTGCGCGCCTCGATGGCCAGCGGATCCTTGCCCAGCAGCTTGGGACCGGCCCACTCGTGGATATAGGCTTCCACCGCTTGCGCGCCCATGAAGGTTTCGCCGAGGCCGACCAGGCCTTCGTCGGTGTGGATGCGGACCCAGATGATGTTGGGAAACTCGCCCAGGCGCAGGGTTTCGACTTTGGTGATTTTCAAGGAAGACTCCGAAAAAAAAGGCCGCAAGAGTGAACCCCTACGGCCTTGTCGCGATCCGGCCGAAGCGCCGTTTAGCCGCCGCGTGCCTTCTTCAGCGCGTCCATCACCATCTTGACAGGCTCGGCGCCAATCGTCGGGACGTTCTTGTCATAAACGGGCTTGACCTTGTCGAACATGCGTTTCTGCTCGGCCGCACTCACCTCGTTGACCGTCATGGTCTTCCTCAGATTGGCCAGCGACTTCTCGTTCAAGGCACGGTTGGCCGCGCGCTGGACCTTCTGGCCTTCCATCGCCGCTTCACGCAACACCGCCTGCTCCTGCGGGTTCAGCTGATCCCAGAGCTTCTTGCTGTACAGCACCAGGAACGGTGTGTAGGCATGGCGCGTCACGCTCAGGTACTTCTGCACCTCGCTGAACTTCGAGGTCTCGATGGTCACGAAGGGATTTTCCTGGCCATCGATGGTTTTGGTTTCCAGCGCGGTGAACACCTCGCCAAACGCCATGGGCACGGCGTTGGTGCCAAGCGTCTTGAAGGTGTCCAGGAAGATGTTGTTCTGCATCACACGGACCTTGACGCCTTCAAAGTCTTCCGCTTTGGCGACCGGCCGCTTGCTGTTGGTCAGGTTGCGGAAACCGTTTTCCCAGTAGGCCAGGTTGATCAGGCCGGCTTCTTCCAGCTTTTTGTTGAAGTAGGCGCCGGCCGGGCCGTCGAGCACCGCGTCGGCTTCCTTCTCGTTGGCAAACAGGAAGGGCAGATCGAAGGCGCCGAGCTCCTTGACGATGCCCACCAGCGGCGAGCTCGAGGTGCACACCATCTCCTGGGTGCCGGCGCGCAGCGCCTGTGTCGCGGGCAAATCACCACCGGCGGAGCCGCCCCAGAAAGCGTTGATTTTCATCTTGCCGCCGGTCTTGGCGGCCAGCACTTCCTGCATCTTCTTGACACCGACGCCGACCGGGTGGTCCTCGTTCACGCCATTGGTGAACTTGATGGTGCGCTCGGCATACTGCGCGAAACTTGAAGTGGCCACCAGCAAGGCGGCCGCGGCCAGGGCCGAAGCGAGGGTTCTGCGTTTGAAAAACATGGTTGTCTCCTTTATATAAACGACAGGGGTTGGGAAAGGGAAATCACCGCATCAGCCATTTGAGCGGCTCGGTGACGATGGCTGGAAAAACAATCAACAGGGACAACACGGCCAGTTGCGCCAGCAGAAAGGGCAGAACGCCCTTGAACGCGGTGTCCATGCTGATCTTTGCAACGCCGCACACCACGTTGAGCACGGTACCCACCGGCGGCGTGATCAGGCCGATGGCGTTGTTCATGATGAACATGATGCCGAAATACACCGGGTCGATGCCGGCCTTGAGCACCACCGGCATCAGCACCGGCGTGAGGATCAGCACCGTCGGCGTGAAGTCGAGCGCGGTGCCAACAACCACGACAAGCACCATCATCACCACCATCAGCAGCATCTTGTTGTCCATGAAAGGTGCCATCAGGCCGGCAACTTCCGTGGGAATGTTGGCCACCGTGATCAGCCAGGCGCTGACCATGGCTGCGGCCACGAGGAACATCACCACGGCCGTGGTCTTGCCGGCCGCCAGGATGAGGCCATACAGCTCGGACCACTTGAGTTCGCGGTAGATGAACATGCCGACGACAAAGCTGTAGACCGCGGCCACCACGGCCGCTTCGGTCGGCGTGAAGATGCCGAACTTCATGCCGCCAATGATGACGATGGGCAGGGTCAATGCAAAGCCGCCTTGAGCCGTGATGCGCAGCCGGTCAGGCATGGGCATCCTGGGGGCCGCAGGCACGTTTTCCTTCCTGGCCAACCACCACCAGGTCAGCCCGATCGCCGCGCCCATCAGGATGCCCGGCACGATGCCGGCCAGAAACAGCTTGGTGATGGAGACGTTGCCGGCCACGCCGAAAATGATCAGGCCGATGGAAGGCGGTATCACCGGCGCAATGATGCCGCCAGACGCAATCAGCCCCGAGGCCCGGCCCACGTTGTAACCGGCAGCCCGCATCATGGGAATCAGCAGCGCGGCCAGCGCAGCGGTGTCCGCAATCGCCGAGCCCGACAGCGACGCCATGATCACCGCCGCAATCACCGTGACGTAACCGAGGCCGCCGCGAAAATGCCCGACCCAGGCCATCGCGAGGTTGACAATGCGGCGGCTGATGCCACCGGCATTCATGAACTCGCCGGCCAGCAGGAAAAACGGCACAGCCAGCAGGGGGAAGTTGTCGGCACCGTCGACAAAACGCTGGGCCAGGATCTGGCTGTCGAAAGTGACGAGGCCGCTGGTGGCGGCCAGGAAAGCCATCAGCGCGACACCGCAGACCAGCAGTGCATAGGCGATCGGCATGCCAATCGCCATGGCGGCCAGCAGGCTGAGGATAAAAACGCTAACAGTCATGTGTTGGCCTCGCGCCTGCACCGTACCGTGCGTCCTGAGCTTGTCGAAAGATCATGCCTTGCTTCCCTGGATTTGTTTTTCGACGTCGGCCAGGCCTTCGGTTTCGATCACCTGCACCAGCTCTTCCTCGCTGATGCGCCCCGTCACCAGCCGGAACAGCACGTTGAGATTGATGATGGCCATCACCACACTGACGACGTAGCCGATGCCGTAAATCCAGATCATGGAAATGCCGACCACCGGCGAAACATTGGTGACCTGCAGCTCGTGCATCTTGAAAGTGCCCATGAAAAAAAGCACATTGCAAAACAGCATCAGGGCTTCGCTCAGGAAGAGGCAGACTTTTTTGCCCAGCACCGGCAGGTGCTTGATCAGCGTGTCCACGCCCAGATGCCCGCCTTCGTGCATGGCCAGCATCGCGCCGATGTAGGTCAGCCAGATGAAGAAATACCTCGACATTTCGTCGGAGACGGAGATGCCGGAATTGAAGGCGTAACGCAGCACCACGTTGCCGAACACCATGATGACCATGGCCACCATGCAGACGACCACCAGCAGCTCCAGGAACTTGAAGAACCTGTAAATCGCCGCATCCATCATTTTTTGCAAATTCATCTTTCGCCTGTTGTCGGGTGGGATGGCTCAGGCCGCCTTGAGCTGCCGTGCGGGGCTGCTCAGAATGGGCAGGCGGCGCCGCGAGGCCAGCACCTCTTCGATGTCTTCTTTCGCGCCGTCGATCAGCACGCGGATCGCGCGCTCGGCTTCGTCGGGCTGGTGCGCGATCACCGCGTCCAGCACGGCACGGTGCAGCGGCAGGGAGTGGGCCGGGCCGTCCTTGCGGCGTGTGGAAATTTCAAAGCTGGTGCGCAGCAGCGCGCCCAGCGCCTTGCTCATCTGCACCAGCATGCGGTTGCGGCTGGCGCGCAGCAGGCCCTGGTGAAAACGCAGGTCGTGCGTGACATAGTCGCCGCCCTCTTCGACGGCATGTTTCATACCTGCATAAGCGGCCTCGACCTCGGCAATGTCCTGCGCCGTGGCGCGCTCTGCCGCCAGGCGCATCGCGGCGGGCTCCACCACACGGCGCAGGTCCTGCAGGTCGCGCAAGAATTCGGGGGTCAGTCCCGCCTTGGACTGCCAGATGATGACGTCGGGGTCGAACCAGTTCCAGTGGTCCTCCGACAACACGCGGGTGCCCACCTTGGGCCCGGTGGTCATCAGGCCCTTGGCGATCAGCGACTTGACCGCCTCGCGCACCACCGTGCGGCTGACACCGAGTTCCTGGCACAACACCGGCTCGGGCGGGATCGACGCCCCCACGGCATACCGGCCCGCAACAATGGCTTCGCCAAGGTGGTCAACCGTGTTGCCGTGGACGTTTTTGATCATTGCCGCCTGTTTAGTGGTTATTACTAGGAGTCGCGGCGCAATGGTATGACGATAATATGTTTATCAATTAAGGATTTTCCCTATGACCGACCCCAAGACCCCCCGGAAGAAACCCGAAGAGCTGCGCAGCCAGCAATGGTTTGGCCGCCAGGACCGCGACGGCTTCGCCTACCGCAGCTGGGTCAAGGGCAAGGGTGTGCCGCACGACCAGTTCGACGGCCGGCCCGTCATCGGCATCTGCAACACCTTCAGCGAACTAACGCCCTGCAACAGCCACTTCCGCACGATTGCCGAGCAGGTCAAGATCGGTGTGTATGAGGCCGGCGGTTTCCCGCTCGAGTTCCCGGTCATGTCCTTGGGCGAAACCCTGCTGCGCCCGACCGCCATGTTGTACCGCAACCTCGCCAGCATGGACGTGGAGGAAAGCATTCGCGGCAACCCGATCGACGGCGTGGTGCTCTTGATGGGCTGCGACAAGACCACACCTTCGCTGGTGATGGGTGCGGCCAGCGTGGACCTGCCCACCGTGGGCGTCAGCGGCGGCCCCATGCTCAGCGGCAAATGGCGCGGCCAGGAGCTCGGCTCGGGCACGGGCGTCTGGAGCATGAGTGAGCAGGTGCGTGCAGGCACCCTCAAGCTCGCCGACTTTTTTGAAGCTGAAAGCTGCATGCACCGCAGCCACGGCCACTGCATGACCATGGGCACGGCCAGCACCATGGCCAGCATGGTCGAGGCGCTGGGCATCGGCCTGCCGGGCAACGCGGCCTACCCGGCCGTCGATGGCCGGCGCAATGTGCTGGCGCGCATGGCCGGACGCCGCGCGGTCGAGATGGTGCATGAGGACCTGACACTCTCGAAAATCCTGACACGCGAGGCCTTCGAAAACGCCATCAAGACCCTGGCGGCGATTGGCGGCTCCACCAACGCGGTGATCCACCTGATTGCCATGGCCGGGCGTATCGGCGTCAAGCTCACGGTGGACGACTTCGACCGCCTGGCCAGCGAGTTGCCCTGCCTGGTCAACCTGCAGCCTTCGGGAAAATTCCTGATGGAAGACTTCTGCTACGCCGGCGGCCTGCCGGTGGTCATGAAGGAAATCGCGCAGCACCTGCACACGGGCGCCATCACCGCCAACGGAAAAACCATCGGCGAGAACATTGCCGATGCGCAAAACTACAACACCGAAGTGATCATGCCGCTGGCCACGCCGTTCAAGGACAAGGCCGGCATTGCCGTGCTGCGCGGCAACCTGTCGCCGCGCGGCGCCGTCATCAAGCCGAGCGCTGCGACGCCCGCACTCATGGTGCACACCGGCCGCGCGGTGGTGTTTGAAAACATCGAGGATTTCCACAAGCGCATCGACGACGAAGACCTCGACATCGACGAGACCTGCGTGATGGTGCTGAAAAACTGCGGCCCCAAGGGTTACCCCGGCATGGCCGAGGTGGGCAACATGCCGCTGCCACCCAAGGTGCTGCGCAAGGGCATCACCGACATGGTGCGCATCAGCGACGCCCGCATGAGTGGCACCGCCTACGGCACCGTGGTGCTGCACACGGCGCCCGAAGCGGCGGCCGGCGGCCCGCTGGCGATTGTGCAGAACGGCGACCTGATCGAACTCAATGTGCCCGAGCGCAAGCTGCATCTGCACATCAGCGACGAGGAACTGGCGCGCCGCCTGGCCGAATGGAAGGCACCCCCGCCGCCGCTGTCTTCGGGTTACTGGAAGCTGTATGTCGACCATGTGCTGCAGGCCGACGAGGGTGTGGACCTGGACTTCCTGGTCGGCAAACGCGGCTCCTTCGTGCCGCGCGACAACCACTGATTCACAAGGCTTGACATGAAATTACTCATCACGGGCGGCGCCGGTTTTGTGGGCGCCAGGCTGGCCCGCGCGATTCTCCAGAAGGGCCGGCTCGATGGCCAGGCCATTGACGAGCTGCACATTGCCGACATGTTTGCACCGCCCGCCGATCTGGCGGCCGACAAGCGGGTGCGGGTGCACACCGGCCCGCTGCTCAATCAGTCGGCCCTGTTTGCCAGCGGCTTCGACGCCGTGTTCCACCTGGCCTCGGCCGTGTCGGGCGAGTGCGAGCTGGACTTCGACCTGGGCCTGCGTTCCAACCTCGACAGCACCCGCCTTCTGCTCGACGGCCTGCGCCAGGCCGGCAATGCCCCGCGCCTGGTGTTCGCCAGTTCGGTGGCGGTATTCGGCCCCGACGCGTCCAACCCCCTGCCCGACCTCGTGAGCGACCACACCCTGCCGTCGCCGCAGACCTCCTACGGCACCCACAAGCTGGTGTGCGAACACCTGATTGCCGACTACACCCGCAAGGGTTTTGTCGATGGCCGCTCGGCGCGCCTGATGACGGTCACCGTGCGCCCGGGCAAGCCCAACGGCGCGGCGTCCTCGTTTTTTAGCGGCATCATCCGCGAGCCCCTGGCCGGCGAGGAAACCACCTGCCCGGTGGACGCCAACGTCACACATCCGGTGTCATCGCCGTCGAACACGGTGCATGGCCTGATCACCGTGTTCGAGGCCAGCCAGCAAGCCATGGGCGGGCGCCTGGCACTCAACCTGCCCGGCCTCAATGTCAGCGTCGGCGAGATGCTGCAGGCCCTGGAAGAGGTTGCCGGCCCCGAGGTCCGCCGGCGGGTGCGCTTCGAACGCGACGAACGCATCGCCGGCATCGTGGCCAACTGGGCGCGCGGCGCCAGCGCCGGCCGGGCGCACGCCCTCGGCCTGAAGCCCGACGCGTCCTTCAAGGCCATCATTGAACAGTACATCGAGGATTGCCGCAGCCCCGCCTACCCGGCGGGTGCCCTGCAGGGCATGTCCTGAACCATGCCCACCGGCATGCCTGGCCCCATCCCTGGTCCCGCATGAACGGCCGACGACTGCTGGCCGTGGACTGGGGCACCTCGTCGCTGCGCGGGGCGCTGGTCGCGCCCGATGGCCAGGTGCTGGAAGAACGTGCCCTGGCGCGCGGCATCCTCAGCGTGGCGGCCGGCGAATTTCCGGCAGTTTTTGAAAACGCGTTTGGCGACTGGATGACGGCCGGCACGCTGTGCCTGATTTCGGGCATGGCCGGCAGCCAGCAGGGTTGGCGGGAAGCGCCCTACTGCGCCTGTCCGGCCGGTTTCAGCGACATCGCCGCGAGGCTTGAATGGCTGGAGCCTGGCCGCATTGCCATCGTGCCCGGCCTCAGCATCAGCACGGACGGTGTCCCCGATGTCATGCGCGGCGAGGAAACGCAGATCGTCGGTGCCCTGCTGCTGCTGGGCATCGCCGATGCACGCCTGGTGCTGCCGGGGACCCACAGCAAATGGGTCACGGTCGCCGGCGGCCGCATCACGGATTTTTCGACCTGGATGACCGGCGAGTTTTACGCCCTGCTGCGCCAGCACTCGATTCTGGCGCGCACGCTGCCCGCGGGGGAGCCGCCGGCAGACACCGCCGCTTTCGGGCAGGGCGTGGCCCGCGCGCTGGCCGGCCCCGGCCTGCTGCACACGGCCTTCAGCACGCGCACCCTGTCCCTGTTCCAGCGCATGGCGCCCGATACCCTGCCCAGCTACCTGTCAGGGCTGGTCATCGGCGAAGAACTCAAGGGCCAGAACCTGCAGCGCGGCGAGTCCGTGGTGCTCATGGGTGCAGAGGCGTTGACCGCGCGTTATGAACAGGCGCTGGCGCAGCTGGACGTGACGGTCCGGCGCGTGGGCGCCAGTGCCACCTGGCGCGGCCTGCGCGCCATTGCCGATACCTTGCCTACACCCCCCTCTTCCATGAACCCATGAACGCCTCCCCAAAATTTGCCGCTGCCCTGCAGACCCTGCCGCTGGTCGCCATCCTGCGCGGCCTGCGCCCTGCCGAGGCCGTCCCGGTGGGCCAGGCGCTGCTGTCAACCGGCTGGACGCTGATCGAAGTCCCGCTCAATTCACCGCAACCGCTGGACAGCATTGCGGCCCTGGCCGCCGCCTGTCCCCAGGCCCTGGTCGGCGCCGGCACGGTGCTGAGTGTGGAGGACGTGCGCGATGTACAGGCCGCGGGCGGCCAGCTGATTGTGTCGCCGAACTTCAACCCGGCCGTCGTGCGCGAAGCCGTGCGGCTGGGTCTGGTCTGCCTGCCCGGCGTGATGACGGCCAGCGAGGCCTTTGCCGCGCTTGAATGCGGCGCCACCGGCCTGAAAATTTTCCCGGCGGAGATGATCACACCCGCCGTGCTGAAAGCGCTGCGCGCGGTACTGCCGGCCGCAACCAAGGTGCTGCCGGTGGGCGGCATCATGCCGGACAACATGGCGGCTTATTTCGCAGCGGGCGCCAGCGGCTTCGGCATCGGGTCGGCGCTCTACAGGCCCGGCATGGCGGCCGCAGAAGTCGCCGCAAACGCTACAAAATTCATAGCTGCTTGCGCTGGTACCATAAGGACATGAGCACTATTTCATCCTCCAACTCATCATCCATCTCCTTTGGTCTCGCGGGCCGCGTCTGCATGGTCACGGGCGGCGCCCAGGGCATCGGCGAGGCGTGTTTAAGGCGCTTTGCGCGCGAAGGCGCCCAGGTCGTCATTGCCGACATTGACGACAGCCGCGGCGCGGCACTGGCCGCCGAGCTGGGCGGCCTGTACCTGCATTGCGACGTCGGCGACAAGGCCCAGGTCGATGCGCTGGTGGCGCAAACCATGGCCGCCCACGGCCGCATCGATGTGCTGGTCAACAACGCCGGCATTTTCCGGGCCGCCGATTTTCTGGAGGTCACCGAGGCCGACTTCGACGCCGTGCTGCGCATCAACCTCAAGGGCTCGTTTCTGGTGGGCCAGGCCGTGGCGCGCGTGATGGCCGGCGCGGGCAGGGGCAGCATCATCAACATGAGTTCGGTCAACGCCGTGCTGACCATTCCGACCATTGCCAGCTACAACGTCAGCAAGGGCGGCATCAACCAGCTCACCCGCGTGATGGCGCTGGCGCTGGCCGACAAGGGCATTCGCGTGAACGCGGTCGCGCCCGGCACCATCGCCACCGAGCTGGCCGCCAAAGCGGTGCTGACCAGCGACGAAGCCAAAGCCAGAATCATGAGCCGCACGCCCATGAAACGCCTGGGTGAACCCTCCGAGATCGCCGACACCGTGGCCTACCTGGCCAGCGACGCGGCGAGTTACATCACCGGCGAGATCGTGGTGGTCGACGGTGGGCGCATGACGCTGAATTACACCGTGGCGGTCTAGACGCACCACCGGTCGCCCAACCCGAACGGAGGTTGAGGCATGTCCATGACCCGCTGACGCCCGCCACAGGCCGGCTGAAGGTGGCAAATTTCGGTTTCCGGTTGACATGGATCATGGACGCGCGCGGGCGAGCTGCCAAAAAATGACCAGAGTCCATAGACTGGCTGTTCAAACTTCTGGAGTTCGCCATGACACCTCTTCGCCTGGTTTCGATCATCGCCGTCACCGCTACCTTGGGCCTGGCCGGTTGCGCCCAGACACGTTACGGTCACATGGCCCATCATGGCGGCGCAGCACCGGCATCCGGACAAGCCATGCCCATGGCCGGTCCCGGCGGCCCTATGGCGCGCATGGACGACCACATGACCGCCATGCGTTCCATGCACGACAGGATGTCACGCGCCAAAACGCCGGAGGAGCGCAATGCCCTGATGGCTGAACACCAAAAACTCATGCAGGACGGCATGGGCATGATGGGCGGCATGGGACCCGGTGCCATGGGCGGCATGGGTGGCATGATGGGACCCGGTCCGGGCCCCATGGCTGGCGACCCGGCGGCACGCCAGCAATGGATGGAAAAACGCATGGAGATGATGCAGTCCATGATGCAGATGATGATGGACCGCCTGCCCCCGGCACCTGCCAAACCCTGAAAGACACCATGACCTCCAACACCACGTCCTCCGCCGGCGCAGCCTACGGCTTTTACTGCAAGCCGGACGACAACAGCTTTGCCCATGTGGTGAGCCGTGTCACCGACGCCCTCAAGGCCGAAGGCTTTGGCGTGCTGACCGATATCGACGTGCAGGCGACCATGAAAACCAAGCTGGGGGTCGATGTGCGGCCCTACCGCATCCTGGGCGCCTGCAATCCACCGCTGGCGCATCGTGCCCTGACCGCCCAGCCCGATATCGGACTGCTGCTTCCCTGCAACGTCATCGTGCGTGAAGATGACGACGGCAGCTTCACGGTGGGTTTCATGGACCCGGTGGCGGTGATGCAGATGACCGACGACCCCGAGGTGGCCAGTGTGGCCGACGAGGTTCGCAGCCGCCTCGAGCGGGTTCGCTCGGCGCTGACGGTGGCGCCCGGCGGCGCCGTGACAACCTGAGAAGGTCAGCGTATGCCCGGCCTGTTTTATGACGGTGGCTACATGATGGGTATGCACGGGCTGGGGTGGCTCGTACTGCTGCTTCTGTTGGTCCTTCTCGCCGGGGTTTTTCTTTTCGGCCGGGGCCGCTACGCGGACCGCGAAGATGACCGGCGTGAAACGCCGCATGAGATGTTGCGCAGGCGGCTGGCCAGTGGCGAAATCACCGTGGCGGAGTATGAAGAGCGCAAGGCCCTGCTCGACCGCGACGGCGGCCGGTCCGCCTGAGGCACCATCCGCGGCGCCGCCCCTTCTGCGGGCAGGGTCAAGGTCCCCGGCGGCTTGACCTTTCCATCATGGGGAGGTTTATCCTTTTCATGAAGCTGTTCAGATCTTCTGTTCAGGTCTTCAAAAAAAAGGATGCTTTCCATGAAACACACTCCTTACCCTCAACCTCACCCCGATGGCGTGGCTGCCGGCCCCGCGCATGGCGCCGGACATGACCACAGTCATACCCACTCTGACGACCCAGCCGGTCTCAAGGACCCCGTCTGCGGCATGACCGTCACCACCGCGTCAGGGCACCAGCTTGCGCACGAAGGCAGGTCCTGGTATTTCTGCAGCGCCGGTTGCCTAGCAAAATTCGCCGCCAATCCCTCGGCCTACCTCGACAAGCCGACGGCAGCTCCCGCCCCGGAAGCAAAAACCGCAGTTGCCGATGGCCAGGCCGGGTCCACCATCTACACCTGCCCCATGCACCCGGAGATCCGGCAGGACCATCCCGGCAACTGCCCAATCTGCGGCATGACGCTGGAGCCGGTCATGCCCAGCCTCGACGAGGACGAGAACCCGGAACTCAAGTCCTTTACCCGCCGCTTCTGGTGGACGCTGCCGCTGACGGTGGTGGTCACCGTGCTGGCGATGTTCGGCCACCAGCTCGGCTGGTTCGACATGGCCACCCAGAGCTGGATCGAGCTGGTGCTGACCCTGCCCGTGGTCCTGTGGGCGGGCTGGCCGTTTTTCGTGCGGGGTGCGCAGTCGGTCTTCCACCGCAGCCCCAACATGTGGACCCTGATCGGCCTGGGGACGGGCGCCGCTTTTGTTTACAGCGTGGTGGCAACCGTGGCGCCCGGCGTGTTCCCCGACTCGTTCATTTCCATGGGACGCGTGGCCGTCTATTTTGAAGCGGCGGCAGTCATCATTTCACTGACACTGCTCGGCCAGATGCTGGAGCTGAAGGCGCGCTCGCAGACCTCGGCCGCGATCAAGTCCCTGCTTGGGCTGGCGCCCAGGACCGCGCGGCGCATCCAGGCCGACGGCACGGAAGAAGACGTGCCGCTGACCCATGTGCATGTGGGCGACAGCCTGCGGGTGCGCCCCGGCGAGAAAGTGCCGGTCGATGGCGTCGTCACCGAAGGCAGCAGCGCGGTCGATGAATCAATGCTGACCGGCGAACCTCTGCCCGTCAGCAAACGGGCGGGCGACAAACTCATAGGCGCCACACTCAACACCAGCGGCGCCCTGGTCATGCGCTCCGAACGTGTAGGCGCGCAGACCATGTTGTCGCAGATCGTGCAGATGGTGGCGCAAGCCCAGCGCTCGAAGGCGCCCATGCAGCGCATGGCCGACCAGGTGGCGGGCTGGTTTGTCATGGCCGTGGTGGCCGTGGCCGTGCTGACCTTTTTCGGCTGGGGATTTTTCGGCCCGCAGCCGAGCTGGGTCTATGGCCTGATCAACGCGGTGGCCGTGCTGATCATCGCCTGCCCCTGCGCGCTGGGCCTGGCCACGCCGATGTCCATCATGGTGGCCACCGGCAAGGCGGCCGGCCAGGGCATTCTTTTCCGCGATGCGGCAGCGATCGAACACTTGCGCACCGTCGATGTGCTGATCGTCGACAAGACCGGGACGCTGACGGCGGGCAAGCCGGCCTTTGACCGGGCAGTCCCGGCCGCCGGTTTCAGCGCCGACGAGGTATTGCGGCTGGCCGCCAGCCTGGACCAGGGCAGTGAACACCCGCTGGCAGACGCCATCGTGAATGCGGCGCGCGAGCGCGGCCTGGCGCTGGACAAACCCGAAAGTTTCGAGTCGGCCAGCGGCATCGGTGTCAGCGGGCGTGTGGCCGGCCGGACACTCGCGCTCGGCAACACGGCGCTGATGACGCAGGCCGGTGTGGCGGTGGACACATTGCTGACGCAAGCAGAAGCGCTGCGTGCCGAGGGCGCCAGCGTGATGCACCTCGCCGTGGACGGCCAGCTCGCCGGCCTGCTGGCCGTGGCCGATCCGGTCAAGGCCAGCACGTCCGAGGCGCTGGCGACGCTGAAGGCCGCAGGCCTGCGCGTGATCATGGCCACCGGCGATGGCCTGACCACCGCCAAGGCCGTTGCTGCACGCCTGGGCATCAACGAGGTCCATGGCGGCGTCCAGCCCGCTGACAAGCTGATTCTGGTCAAGCGCCTGCAGGAAGAAGGCCACATCGTGGCCATGGCAGGCGACGGCATCAATGACGCACCGGCCCTGGCCCAGGCCAATGTGGGCATCGCGATGGGCACGGGTACCGACGTGGCCATGAACAGCGCCCAGGTGACGTTGGTCAAGGGCGACCTGCGCGGCATCGCACAGGCCCGGGCGATCTCGGAGGCCACCATCGCCAACATGAAGCAGAACCTCGGCTTTGCCTTTGTTTACAACGCCCTGGGCGTGCCGCTGGCCGCGGGCCTGCTCTACCCCTTCACCGGCTGGTTGCTGTCGCCGATGATTGCGGCCCTGGCGATGAGCCTGAGCTCGGTGTCCGTGATCAGCAACGCGCTGAGGCTGCGCAAGGCACGTCTATCCACCGCTGCGTGATCGGTCTGCCCGCGACACCCGCAGCCTGTCCGGCAGGGCCGGGCGCCCGCGCGCCCTTACACTGCCGCCATGCCATCCCTGCCTGACTTCTCCACCCTGCTGGGCCTGAGCGTGGCGTTGGGCATCGGCCTGCTGGTCGGCGCTGAACGAGAACGCCGCAAAGGCCGCGGGCCGACGCGCGGCGCGGCCGGCATACGCACTTTTGCGGTGGCCTCGGTGCTGGGCGCCGTCGGGGTGTTGCTGGGCGGCGGCCTGCTGCTGGCGACGGTCGCCCTGGTCACAGGCGCACTGGCCGTCGTGGCCTACCAGCGCACCCGGGAACAGGACCCGGGCATGACCACCGAGATCGCCCTGCTGCTGACCTGCCTGCTCGGCGGGCTGGCGATGCGCAACGCGGCCCTGGCCGCCGGCGTAGGCGCGGCGTTGACGGCGCTGCTGGCGGCACGCAACCGCCTTCACCATTTCGTGCGCAGCGTGCTGACCGAACGAGAGCTGCACGACGCCCTGCTGTTTTCAGCAGCGGCCCTGATCGCCCTGCCGCTGGCCCCGGACCGCTTCCTGGGCCCCTTCGGCGCCATCAACCCCCATGCCATCACCCAACTGGTCGTGCTGGTGATGGCTGTCAGCGCGCTCGGCTACGTGGCGACGCGCGCACTGGGTCCGCGTTACGGCCTGCCGCTGGCCGGGTTTGCGGCGGGTTTCATCTCGAGCACGGCCACCATTCATGCCATGGGCACACGCGCGGCCGGATCGGGCATCCAGGCGGACGGGGCCATCGCCGGTGCGGTGCTCTCCAGCCTGGCCACCATGGTGCAGCTGGCGGTCGTGGTGGCTGCGGTGCAACCGGCACTGCTCGACACGCTGAGGTGGCCGCTGGTTCTCGGCGGAGTGGCGGCATGCGCCTACAGCCTGCTGTTCTTCCTGCGCGGAGTACCTGCGGCCCATCCCGCAACCGGCCGCCCGGAACACCAGGACCTGGGCCGGGCCTTCGACCTCAAGACCGCGCTGGCGTTTGCCGCCATCGTCGGGGTGGTGCTGGTGGTGTCGGCAGCGCTCAGCGCCTGGCTGGGCGCGCGTGGCACCCTGCTGGCGGCCGCAGCCACCGGGCTGGTCGATGCCCATGCCACCGCCGCCTCGGTCGCCTCGCTGGTGGCGGCAGGCAAGCTGCCGCCGGACGCTGCCCTGTGGCCCATCCTCGCCGGACTGAGCACCAATTCGCTGATGAAGGCCGTGGTGGCCTTCCACGCCGGGGGTGCCGCCTACGCGGCGCGCATCGTGCCGGGGCTGGTGCTGATGATCGCGGCGGTCTGGCTGGGTGTGTGGCTCGGGTGAAGGAATCGCGCATGCCAGCTGATGTCACCGCCCCCGGGCTGTTTACCGACGAAACCTCCAGCACGCGCTGCGCCTGGTGCCAGGCCACGCCGCTGTACCGCCACTACCACGACACCGAATGGGGTTTCCCGGTGGCCGACGAACGCCGGCTGTTCGAGAAGATCTGCCTGGAAGGTTTTCAGGCCGGCCTGAGCTGGCTGACCATCCTGAACAAGCGCGAGGCCTTTCGCAGCGCGTTCGTCAACTTCGATGCCGAACAGGTGGCGCGTTTTGATGCCGCCGATGTCCAGCGCCTGCTAGCCGATGCAGGCATCGTGCGCCACGCCGGCAAGATCGCATCAAGCATCAACAACGCACGGCGTGTGCTGGAGCTGCGCCGCGAGTTCGGCTCGCTGGCCGCCTATGTCTGGCGCCTCGAACCGGACGCCGCGAACCGGCCGGAACAAGTCACGCTGGAAGCCGTGCGCGCCCTGCCCCATTCGCCCGCCTCGGCGGCGCTGTCCAAAGACCTGAAAAAACGCGGCTGGACCTTTGTCGGGCCGACCACGATGTACGCCTTCATGCAGGCCATGGGCCTGGTCAACGACCACCTTGAAGGTTGCACCGGCCGCGAGCTGGCGCTGGCGGCACGCGCGGCCTTCACGCCACCGGTTTGAAGGCCGCAGCCATTTGCTACTGAATACATAGCTGCTTGCGTCCGTGGTTATTGGGCTGGAGGCCTTTTTTGCTTCAAACCCCGGCGCGTGGCATTCTTTTCAGCAGCCCCGCCGTGCTGCGCGGCCAGCCGATGCCGCCAAACCAGGCGCCGCTGGCAATCGTCCAGGCATTGAGCACGCCGTAGATCACCAGCGCCACCGCCTGCGCCAGAAAAACCCCGGCCAGGCCGCCGCCCCAGCGCAGGGCCAGCCAGCCGCCAACGAGGGCCACCGCCAGCCGCGCCAGATTTCCAAGCACCGGCCAAAGCAGCCGCCCGGCCCCCTGCGACGCAAAATAAAGCGCTAGGCCAAGCCCGAAAAAACCATACACCGGCCCCACCACCCGCAGGTAGGCGCTACCGGCTTCGATCATGGCCGGGTCGCTGTTGAACAGTGAGAGCCAGGCCTTGGGAAACGCCGCGGCCCACAGGCCGATGGCTTCGGTCATCACAAAGGCCATACCCGCACCTATCCAGGTCGCGTGCAGCGCGCGCTCACGCTGGCCGGCGCCCATGCAGGTGCCCACCATCGCGACCAGCGGCGCACCGAAACCGAAGACCAGCGGCACCAGCAGATACTCCAGCCGCGAGGCCGTGCCGTAACCGGCAATCGCCGCGGTGCCGAAGCCGCCGACCAGCGCGGTGGTGATGCCGATGGCCAGGTTGGTGGCGACCGTGGACACCGTGCCGACCAGGCCGACACGCAGGATGTCCTTGAACAAAACCCAGCGAAAACGGACGTGTTCGAGCGACGGGCGCAACAGGCTTTTCGGCGACCACAGGTAGACCGCCAGCACCAGGCTGCCCACCAGGTAATAGGCCAGCAGCGCAATGGCCCCGCCGGCGATGCCCAGCGCGGGCAGCGGCCCCCAGCCGAAAATCAGCAAGGGCGACAGCGGCAGCAGCACCAGCGCGCCCAGTACGGTGACGTTGGCCGGCACCGCCATGTTGCCGGTGCCGCGTATCACCGCCGACAGTGTGTTGAAAATCCAGACCAGCACCGCGCCGGCAAACACCCAGTTGGAATACACCATGGCCGCCTCCAGCGCGCCGCCGGTGCCGCCCATGCGGGCATACAGCCAGCGCCCGCCGCCCAGCACCGCCACCGTGAACAGCAGCGCGAACACCCCAGCAATCACGATGGCATGCAGTACCAGCGCATCGGCATCGTCACGGCGCCGCGCGCCGAGTGCCCGCGCGATGGCCGAGGCGATGCCGCCGCCCATGGCACCGGCCGAAGTCATCTGCATCAGCATCACCACCGGAAACACCAGCGCCATGCCGGCCAGCGCGTCGGTGCCGAGTTTGCCGACAAAGTAGGTCTCGATCAGACCGACACCGGCCTGCGCCAGCATGACCAGCACATTGGGCGCGGCTAGGCGCAGCAGGGTCGGGGCGATTGGCGCTTCCAGCAGAAGTCGCGTTCGAGGGTCCAGGGTGGTCATGCTTCACACGCCTTATGCCAGCGTGGCCGCACGCGGCATCGGCGCCTCGCGGATCGGCAGGTTGACCAGTGCCGCCCCTGCAGCCAGCACGATGTCGATGTACCAGACCCAGTCGTAGCTGCCGGTCGCCTGGAACACATAACCACCGAGGAAGGCGCCGAAGAAGCCGCCGATCTGGTGCGCCAGCATCACGATGCCGAACAGCATGGCCATGTTGGCCGTGCCGAACATCTTGGCAACAAGGCCCGCGGTCGGCGGCACCGTCGAGAGAAAGGTCACGCCCATGACAGCGGCAAACACCAGCATCACGGTCGGTGTTTTCGGCGCCAGCAGGAACACCAGCACCGCGATGCCACGTGTCGCGTACAGCAGCGCCAGCAGCGACTTCATGCGCCAGCGGCCCACGGCCCAGCCCATGGCCAGGCTGCCGACGATGTTGAACAGGCCGATCATGGCCAGCGCCCAGCCGCCGATTTCAGGCGACAAGCCACAGGCAGCCACCACACCCGGCAGGTGCGTGGCCAGAAAGGCGACGTGGAATCCGCAGACGAAAAACCCCAGGCTCAGGTAGCGGTAACTAGGCGTGGCCAGCGCCTGGCGGATGGCCTGGGGGGCGCTCAGTGCTTTCTTGCCGGAGGCTGCCGCCGCCTGCGCCGCCAGGGCATTCGAGTTGCCTTGAAGCACCCACACCGCCGGCAGCGCCAGCAAGATCAGCACACCCAGCCACTGCATCGCGTTGGCCCAGCCGACCGCAGCCGTCAGGCCAATCGCAATCGGCGCCATCGCAAACTGGCCGAAGGAGCCGCCCGCATTGACGATGCCGCTGGCGAAGCCGCGTTTTTCCAGCGGCACCAGGCGTGCGGTCGCCGCCATCAGCACCGACGGGCCAGCCATGCCCGCGCCGCCGGCCGCCAGCACGCCAATCGCAAAAATCAGGCCCGCCGTGCTGGTCATCAGCGGCGTGAGGATGGTGCCGGTGGCCACCAGCAACACGCCCAGGAAGATCACGCGGCCGGTGCCAATGCGGTCGGCCACCGCGCCGGCAAAAGGCTGGGTCAGCCCCCACCACAACTGGCCGAAGGCGAAAGCCAGGCTGATGCTGCCTATGCCCAGCGCGGTCGAGGTATTGAGCGCCGACAGGAACAGGCCCATGGTCTGGCGCACGCCCATGGTTAGCGCAAAGGTGCCGGCCGCCGCCAGCAGCACCAGCCACAGCGCGACATGCCGCCTGGCAGACGAGGAAGGGGAAGGGGAAGAGGAAGAGGAAGAAGGGGAAGGTTTATTCATCATCAGCTCCGGAACCGGTTTCAACGGGGGACAGCAGTTCCAGCGACTCATTGATCAGGCCATGCAGCGCCAGCACGCGCTCCGCGCCCAGCAGGTGGTTCAACCCCTCCTGGGCCACCTTCCAGCGGTGGCGGGCCTCTTCGCGTTTGGCACGGCCCGCCGGTGTGATGGCCACACTGCGGCTGCGGGCATCGGTACCGGCGGCCAGCTCGATCCAGCCGGCATCAATCAGCGGTTTGAGGTTGCGCGTCAGGGTGGAAGCGCTGACCTTCATGCTTTGCGCGAGCTCGCCGGGACGCAGGGGGCCGAGTTTGACGACATGGGACAACAGCGAATACTGTGTGGTCTTCAGGCCCGCCTTCGCCATCTCGAGGTCGTAGTAGCTGGCAACGCGCCGCATCAGCTGGCGCAGCTTCAGGTTGGTGCAGCCCAGGGCTTTCAGGTCTGCCAGGACGGTGGCATCGGATTTTTTGGACATGAGACAATTGTAGCTACAATTGTTGTAGATGCAATCAAAGGAGAAGCAATGACCCCGGAAGAAACATTGGCGTTATGGAATGAAGAACGCAACGCCGTCGTCGAACGCATGCTGGCCGGCGGTGGCAAACCGGGTCTGGCCCACCCGTCCATGGTGGCCGGCAAAAGCGGGCTGGAGATCATGCAGGCCATGCTGGCCGGCGAACTGCCCTTCCCGCACATTGCCGACACGCTGGATTTTTCGCTGGTGGAGGTCGGCCCCGGCAAAGCCGTTTTCCAGGGCACGCCGCAGCTCAAGCATTACAACCCGCTGGGCACGGTGCACGGCGGCTGGTACGCCACGCTGCTGGACTCGGCACTCGGTTGCGCCGTGCACACCATGATGCCGGCCGGCCGCGCCTACACCACGGCGGAACTCGGCGTCAACATCGTGCGGGCTGCATCGCACAAAACCGGGCCGCTTCGGGCCATCGGCACGGTCATCCACTGTGGCCGGCAAATGGCCACCGCCGAAGCCCGCATCGTCGGGCCGGACGGCAAGCTGTATGCCCACGCCACCACCACCTGCCTGGTGTTTGAAGCGGCGCCGCCGGCGGACCCGACGTCCACTGACAAGAGACGCTGAATTTCCTGTCTGTTGATGACGTCAAGTCTGGTACTAGCGCTTGCGCGCCACCATGCCGATCAGGCCCGACATGCCCTGATGCCTGGGGCCTTCGACGACGAACTCTTCGTAGGTCCGGAGTTCGAGCACATCAAAGTCCGGGAACGAATTTCTCAGCAGGCTTTCGTCGTACAGAAAATCCAGCCGCCCCGGCCCGCCGGTGTTGAATTCCAGTTGCTTCGGCGAGTAGCCCTGGATCAGCATCAGGCCGCCGGGCTTGAGCGCCCTGGCCATCAATTCGAACAGCCGCTGCCGCGCCACAGGATCGGCGAACTGGAAAAAGATGCCGACCACATGGTCATAGGCCGCGCTGCGCCAGTCCCAGTCTTCCCAGCGGCAGGTCGAATACGCGACCTGCACCCCGGCGCTCGCAGCCAGCCTGGCTGCCTTGGCGACGGCGTTGGGCGAAATATCGAAGGCGTCCACGCTCAAGCCCTGCTGCGCCAGCCAGACGCTGTTGCGCCCTTCCCCGTCGGCAATGACCAGGGCCGAGCCGCCCTTGACGAACAGCGCCTGCTGGCTTTTAAGGTAGGCATTGGGTTCGGTGCCGAAAATATATTCTTCGGTCTCGAAACGTTTGTCCCAGGTTTCCCTGGGATTGGTGAAGGCGTCTTTGCTGACGGTCATGGCTTGGGTCCTGGGCAATGGATGGACAACCCCTGTCAAGACAAAAAGGGGGCCGGCTCGGAATGATGATAGGCCAGTTGCTGCGCCCAGCAAACTTTCCCCCGCCGCGGGATAATCCGCCCATGAGACTTCTACACACCATGCTGCGCGTTGGCAATCTCCAGCGCTCCATCGACTTTTACACCCAGGTGCTGGGCATGAC
Organism: Polaromonas sp.; assembly: GCF_029945925.1. Taxonomy (GTDB): domain Bacteria; phylum Pseudomonadota; class Gammaproteobacteria; order Burkholderiales; family Burkholderiaceae_C; genus Polaromonas. Next base: position 67,615 of record NZ_JAQSDN010000009.1, read on the forward strand.
GCTGCTGCGCACCTCGGAAAATCCGGAATACAAATACAGCCTGGCCTTTGTCGGTTATGAAGGCGGCATCCCGGGCCAGGCAGAAATCGAGCTGACCTGGAACTGGGACACCGACAGCTACGAGATGGGCACCGCCTACGGCCATATCGCACTCGGCGTGCCTGATGCCTACGCGGCCTGCGAAAAAATCAAGGCGGCCGGCGGCAATGTCACGCGCGAGGCCGGACCGGTCAAGGGCGGGACGACCGTGATTGCGTTTGTGACTGATCCGGACGGCTACAAGATCGAGTTGATCGAGCGCAAGAACGATACGGGTGGTGCGGGGTTGCGCTGATCCCATTGCGTCGCTGGCGCCCCTGGAGCCGGGGATCGCCGGCTTCACGCTGCGTCTGCGGTCTGCCTTGGACAGTAGGACGGACTCCCCACTCCCACCCCCAGCCCCTCGCCCCGCTGGGCGATGGCGGGGAGCTTCATTTGGCCGCGTGTGCTGCGCT